>NZ_JBWKIQ010000006.1:7409-476644 GCF_056432645.1 Streptomyces sp. NPDC045021 | reverse complement strand
CAGCGCCGACTCACGGACTCACGCAGCAGACCGCCAAGATCTGAAACGAAAGGCGACACACGAGGCGAGCCACCACCTCAAAACCACCTCACTAGGCGGCTGCCGCCAGCAGCACCCCGCCCAGCGCGCCGATCAGCATGAACGGCCCGAAGGGCATGGGTGTCTTACGGTTCGCCCGCCGGGTGGCCAGCAGGACGAGTCCGGCGACCGCGCCGAGGACGAAGCCCGCGAACGTGCCCGCGAAGAGCACCGGCCAGCCGTACCAGCCGAGGGCGAGGCCGAGCGTCGGGGCGAGTTTCACGTCGCCGAAGCCCATGCCGGCCGGGTTGATGAGGAACAGCAGGAAGTAGACGGCCCCCAGGACGACCCCGCCGAGCAATGCCCGCGGCCAGGAGCCCTCGTGGCCCGGCAGCAGGGCGGCGGCGCCCAGCAGGGCGGCCGTGCCGACCATCGCCGGGAGCGTCAGGACGTCGGGGAGCCGGAAGACGGCCAGGTCGATACGGGCCAGCAGCACGCCGAGCGGCACGAGCAGCAGCCACACCACCAGTTCGGGACGCGCCCCGACGAGCGCGGCGAGCGCGGCGCAGGCCGTGACGCAGAGGAGCACGGTGCCGTAGGGCCTCCCCTGCGCGCCCTTCCCGCCGATCCAACCGCGCGGGCCCGTGGGGTACGGCCGGCCGTCCTCGTCGTCCCCGCGGACCGGTTCCCCGGACGCGACCGCGAGCCGGTGGGTCGTACGCGGCAGCGCGAGGCCTGCCACGATTCCCCAGACGGCGGCGACTGCGGTGAGGTAGACAGACATCCGGTGTCCTCCCGTGCGGGACGGATTCGGCACGGCGCGGGAGGCGCGGCCCTGCGGGGTTTCGGGGGCCGAGGCTACACGGAGGTGCTGGACGGATGGGCAGGTGGCAGGACGGCAGAGGCACGCTGCGGCTCGCCGCGGCGGAAGACGGCACTGCGGCGGAAGACGTCACCACGTCGGAACAGGTCGCCGGGTCGGAACAGGTCGCCGCGCCGGATGGGCTCGCCGAGGCGGATGGGCCCGCCACTCATGACGTGGCGAACGGCCGCGACCCCGAGCCGCTCCCGCCCGTGCCGCTGGAGATCGCGGCGTCGTACCGGGCCAGGACCCGCGGGCTGCTCGGGCGGGACGGGCTGACGGGAGCGCTGCTGCTCACGCCCGCGACGAGCGTGCACACCGTACGGATGCGCTTCGCGATCGACGTCGCCTACCTGGACCGCCGGCTGCGCGTACTGGCCGTGCGCACCATGCCGCCCGGCCGCCTGGGCCGGCCCCGGCTGCGCGCGCGCCACGTGCTGGAGGCGGAGGCGGGCGCGATGGAGCGCTGGGGGCTGCGGCGCGGGGTGCGGGTGGAGATCGACGCCGGCTGACGCGGGGTGTCGACGTCTGGTGACGGCGTCCAATGGTGACGTCTAGTGGTGACGACGTCAGCTGACGTCGATGCTGTTGACGATCTGCCGCAGCTCGGCGGGCCAGCCGTCGACGTCGGGCCCGGTGACGCGGACGAGGACCGGCCGGCCGTGGCTGTCCGTCGTGGTGACCTCGACGGCACGATTCCTGCCGCCGTCCGCCGCCCGCTCCACGTACCCCACCTGCTTGGCGGGCCGCCCGTCGATCGTCATGACCCGCGCCGGGACGCCGCGCCGGGTGGCGCCGCCCGGCCGCACGGTGATCCCGCCGAGCGGCCGACCGTCCGGGCCTCGGAGCACGGCTGAGGCCTGAACTCCGTCGGCTGCTCCCGGGAGCCGCATTTCCTCCCACCCCGTTTTGGGATGCGCGACCGCCACCGAGCCGCCGCGCATCACCTTCCACCCCTCGGGCGCCCCTTCACCGGCGGAGCACCCACTCACCACGGCGGCCACGCCCGCAACGCCCGCAACGCCCGCAACGCCCGCAACGCCCCACAAAATCCTCTTTGCCCGCATCGCGTCAATCTAGGGTCAGCGCGCGGTGCGCACCCGGTCAGCACGCCGCGCGAAGGTCGTCCCACCCCGCAACAGCGCCACCCCTGACTAGGAGCCCGCCATGGGAGATCTGACCGGCAAGAACGCACTGGTGACCGGAGCGTCGCGTGGCATCGGGCGCGCCATCGCGCAGCGCCTGGCCGCGGACGGCGCCCTCGTCGCGGTCCACTACGGCAGCAACGAGGCGGCGGCCAAAGAGACGGTCGATGGCATCCTCGCGGCCGGGGGCCGGGCCTTCGCCCTGCAGGCCGAACTTGGCGTCGAGGGCGACGTCGACACGTTGGTGCACACCCTGGAAGCCGGGCTGCGCGAACACACCGGCCAGGCGCCCCGCTTGGACATCCTCGTCAACAACGCCGCGATCAACGCCGCCGGCGGGCCGATCGAGACGGAGTCGCCGGAGCGCTTCGAACGGCTCTTCGCGGTCAATGTCCGCGCGCCGTTCTTCCTCATCCAGCGCCTGCTGCCGCTGCTCCGCGACGGCGGCCGCATCATCAACATCAGCTCCGCCGTCACCCGGATCGCGCTTCCCGAGACGATCGCGTACAGCATGACGAAGGGCGCCCTCGACGTCCTCGGCCACACCCTCGCCAAGCAACTGGGTCCGCGCAACATCACCGTCAACACCGTGGCCCCCGCGACCGTCGACACCGACGCCAACGCCTTCTGGCTGCGCGGCAATCCGGAGGCCCAGGACATGGTCGCCGCCGACACCGCCCTCGGCCGCGTCGGCCTCCCCGACGACATCGCCGCCCCCGTCGCCTTCCTCGCCTCCGACGACGCCCGCTGGATCACCGGCCAGGTCGTCGACGCGACGGGCGGCTGCCGACTCTGACGCTCCGGGCTCCGGAGACCCGGGCTCCGGGGCTCCGCCGGACCCCCGAATTCGGGGCACAAAAAAACGGGCCGGTTCGCAGGGGGGGAGAGCGAACCGGCCCGAGGGGGGGAGTTACACCGTACCGCTTAAGGGCGCGTGCTCAGCACCTCACGCGGCGGACGGTGTGAACGTAATCTCCACCCGACGGTTCTGACGACGACCCGTTTCGGTTGAATTGTCCGCAATTGGGTAGTCCTCGCCGTACCCACGCACCTGGAAACTGTGGCTTGCGCCACCGGCGGAGCCGAGCGCCTGGGCCAAAACTTTGTACACGGCGTCGGCGCGTTGCTTCGACAGCACATCGCCGTGCTCACTGCTGCCCAGGTTGTCGGTGAACCCGAAGACCCGGATGGGTGACGAAACGTTCTTTGCGTTGATGTCGCCCGCGATGGCCTTGATCCGCGCTGCCGCGGCCGGCGACAGCACCGCACTGTCGATCTCGAAGAGCACCTCCGACTGCAGGGCGTACGTGATCGTGGAGTTGGACTCCTCATGCCGCTGCTCGGGCTGACTCGCCTTGGTCGACGACTGGTCCGTGACGGCCACGATGTCCAGCACCTTCGCCGGAGCGAGAGTTGCCCCTTCGGGCAACTTGAGCCGCGGCGACGTCGGATCGACCTTCACCGGCGCCGACGGCACCGCCGTAGCGGGCGAAGCCGAAGGCCCCCCATCCGCCCGCGCCATCGCGACGGGCCCGGCGAACGTGATCGACACAACCGAAAGCGTGAGCGCTACCGCACCGGCGGCACGTCGCTTGGTACGGGGCATGATCGCTCACCCCTCCGAAATCTGGATCTTGGCGGGCGGCATGGTGGGGAGCTGGAATTCCACGGAGGTGGTACCGGTGGGCGGGGCGGGGAACTGGGCGAAGATGGGACGGGTCTCCTTGGGCTGGATCAGGGTGAGTCCCATGGTGCAGAGACACTTCCCCTCAGTGTCCCGGAGCACGTAGTACCGCTTCTTGCCTGCCTGATCGACGAGGACGGCCCCGGCAACGGAGGACCCGGACGAGACCAGGGCCAGCTCCGTGCCCTGCCAGCTTCCGGCAGTGAATACCTCGTCGCCATTGTTGGTGACCGTGCCGGAGACCGTGACGAACCCGCCCGCGTCCCTGACAGCGGAATTGATGGTGACGACGATGTTCTTCTCACCCTTGATCTGCGCCAGAACCTGGGTGGTCTCCGGCGCCGGAGTCGTCGAGCCACCTCCGGACGAGGAGCCGCCTTTGGGGGCAGCGGACTTGGACGAGGGCTTGTTGTCCGAAGGTTTGTCGTCGCCCCCTCCGCCGCAGCCGGCCAGTGTCAAGGCGACGCCGGCCGCGAGCGCCACCGCCGCCCGGCGGCCTACCGTGCTGCGTTGCATTCCCATTGCTCCCCGATCATCTCTTGCTTGGCCATCATGTGCTGAGGTGCACAGTGAAGAACATCGACAGATCCAGGACGAACCCGCTCTCCGTCGCGTCGACGCTGAGATCCTCGCCGTTGCACTTGAACTTGACGGCCTTTCCGTCCTTGCCGTCCACGACGCAGCGCGCTTCGACAACAGCCGTGGCATCGGCCTTTGCGTGGATGTTCTCAGTGCCGTCGATCACCGACTTACCCACGGTCCCTTTGGTGATGACAGTGACGGTCGAACCGGGCAACCCGCCCGAGCGCACACATGTGGCGACAGCGTCGTTCTTCGCTGCAAAGGCCTCTGCGTCGGTGCATACACCTCCGTTCATGCCTATCCCTTCGAGCAACTGGCCCAGCTTCACCAGGTCCCCCGCGATCAAGGCGTCCTCGAAGGCCCCCTTCACCTCGTCACGGGTCTCCCGCGCGGCGGCCAGAGCCGCCGCGTCAGCGGCGGTCTGGGCACCATTGCGCTTGGCGGACGCTTGGCCCACCGCGAAGAACGCGAACGCCAGGAAGAACAGAGCCGCCACGGCAACGATGTAGATGCCGAAGGTCTGCCCCTCGTCGTGATCGCGGCTCCTTACTTGCCGTTGCCGCCCGCGATCTTCCCGATCGCGTTGACGATGGCCGTACGGATCGTGGTTCCGATCTCCGTCGTCGCCAACGCGCCGATAATCACTGCGATCACAACCGCGATGCCGAGGTACTCGAACGACGTCTGCCCTCGGTCGGTCGCCTTCTCGCGCATCCAGATCTGCGTGGCCACGAGCCGCTTTACTGCCCACCTGCTCATGTCTGATCGCCCCATCCTTTGTCACCTGACGAACGCCGGCCGCGCCCGATGCGACGGCCGATCCCTCGTTTTCACGCTCACTACGACCGCAGACCCCGACGCCACCCTTCACGGCGCACCGCCTCTCACCAGTTCGGTCCGTAGTGATCCGTTCTTGATTGCAGGTGCAAATATGGTTGCGTCTGCAAAGGTACACCCGAACCCCGTGCAACCGCATCCCTTTACGCGCCAACTGGCGCATCCAATATGGCGGTTCCGTACATGACGCATGTGCGGAATCACCCATTCCCCATGATCTGGTTGAAGTTGATCTGGGAACCCATGATCGTGCCGGTGAGCAGCAGGATCATGGTTGCGGGCACAAGCAAAGTGGTGATCACGCCGGTTGCTTTGGGAACGGCCCTCGCCGCGCGCCGACGGGCGTTCTGGGCCTCGGTCCTGCGCATGTCCTGGGCTATCTGAAGAAGAGTTCGCGCGATCGGTGCGCCCAACTCTTCGCCCTGCTGCAAAGTGCTCACGAACTGGCTTACCTGATCGCTTCGATTTCGACTCCGCAATTGATCGAAAGCGTCGCGACGACTTACACCGACATCCATCTGCCGCAGCGCGATGCGGATCTCGTCCGACCACGGGCCCTTGTAGACCGTGTTGACGCGCTCCAGGGCCTGGCGGAAGCCCAGTCCCGCGCTCACCACCACCGCGAGCACGTCGAGGAAATCGGGGAGAGTGCGCTCGATGTCTTCCTTGCGCTTTCGAACGGCGAGCCAGATCCCAAGGTCTGCCCAGCCCCATGCGTATCCGGCCAGCACCAGGGCCAGGAACCAGTGCCCCTTGATCACCAAGACCAGCGCCGCCAATCCCCCCAGCGCCCCGTACACCGCCCGCCGCGCCGCATACCGTTCCACCGTCAACCCGTGCGGGTGGCCCGCGTGGTCGATCTTCATGCGCATTTTGGCGACGCGGGTGGGGCCCATCCAGCGCATGACCATCGGGGACCAGCGCATGCCGAGTTGGTCGACGGCGTTGCCGGTGCGGGTGGTTCGGGTGCGGCCGACTTCCAGGGCCAGCATCAGGTCGTCGGGGAGTTTGGCGTCTGAGCGCAGGAGGGCTACCGCGTGGACGACTCCGACCGCGCACAGCGCCATGGCGGCGGCCAGAGCCAGGCCGATCATCAGCATGAGCAGGGGCCGCCCTTCATACGTCGATCCTCGACATCCGGCGGATCATCCAGAAACCCACCACGTACAGGCTCAGCGAGATGAGCACGCAGATGCGCCCGAGGTTGGAGCCGGTCATCGCGCTCAGCGACCCCGGCATGATCTGGTTCAGCAGGAACAACGAGCCGATGCCGATGACGGGGACGGCGTACGCGGTCACCGTGACCTGGGACATCTGGGTGCGGATCTCGCGTCGGGTCTCCTTGCGCTCCTCCAGCGTGACCGTCAGGTTGCGGAGCGACTCCACGACGGAGCCGCCCGCGCGGCTCGACAGGACGAGGGTGGAGACCAGGACGATGAGCTCGCGGCTGGGCAGCCGCTCCTGCAGCTCGGCCAGCGAGTCCTCGACGGAGTGGCCCATCGCCATCGCGTCGGCGACCTTCTTGAGCTCCTCGCCCGCCGGGGCCTCCAGCTCGTCCGCCGCCATGCCGACCGCGGTGCGCAGCGCCAGGCCGGCCTGGGTGGCGTTGGCCAGGACGCGGGCCAGTTCGGGGAGTTGGGCGATGAAGCGTTCGGTGCGCACCCGGCGGCGCCACTCCAGGAAGGAGTAGGCGGACCAGAAGGCGAGGATCCCGGCGATCGGCCCGAAGAACGGGGCGAGGACGACGTCGGCGATGAGCCAGGCGCCGCCGACCACGCCGACGGCCGCCGCGGTGAACTGGCCGGGAGTGAGGTCGGTGCCGGTGGCGGCGAGCCGGCCGGCGAGCCGGCGGCCCCAGCCGGTGTTGCGCACCCGGCGGTCGAGGGCGGCGAAGGGGACGTGGCGCCCGGCACCCGACCCCGGCTCGCCCGCGAGGCGTTCGACGAGGGCGGCGCGCTCCGCGCGGCCGCCGGACCAGGCGTGCAGGCCCCAGACGCCCAGGGTCAGGGCGAGCAGGGTGGAGCCGATGACGATCAGCGGGAGCCGGTCGCTCACTTGGCCTCCCGGATGTCGAGTTCCAGTTCGCTGGAGCCGACGCCGTAGGCGGCCGGGATGTGTTCACCGGCCAGGTACAGGCGCTCGGCCAGCTCTCTGGGGAGGGGATGGTGCTCGTACCAGCCGCGGACGATGCGGTCGGCGCCGAGCGGCTCGGCGCGGAAGCGGGTGGCGCTGGTGAGCCGGAAGACATCGCGGCCGCGGGAGGAGAGCATGGCGATCTCGACGATCCGGCGGGTGCCGTCGACATGCCGGGTGAGCTGCACGAGCACATCGACGGCGCTGTTGATCTGGTCGCGCAGCGCCTCGAAGGGGATCTTGACCTCGCTCATGGAGGCCAGCGTCTGCAGTCGCAGCACCGCGTCCTCCGCCGAGTTGGCGTGGACGGTGGCGAGCGAACCGTCGTGGCCGGTGGACATCGCCTGGAGCATGTCGAGGGTCTCACCGCCGCGGACCTCACCGACGATGATGCGGTCGGGGCGCATTCGCAGGGAGTTGCGTACGAGGTCGCGGATGGTGATGCGGCCCTCGCCCTCGACGTTCGGCGGCCGGGTCTCCAGCCGGATGACGTGGTCCTGCTGGAGCTGCAGCTCGGCGGCGTCCTCGACGGTGATGATGCGCTCGCCCTCCGGGATCAGCCCGGACAGCGCGTTGAGCAGCGTCGTCTTGCCGGAGCCGGTGCCGCCGCTGACGATGATGTTGCACTTCGCGCGGACCAGCGAGGAGAGCAGCATCAGCATGTGCTCGTCGAGGGTGCCGAGGGCTATCAGCTCCTGGAGCGTGTAGGCGCGCGGGAAGCGGCGGATCGTGAGCGTCGGGCCGCTCAGCGACAACGGCGGGATGATGACGTTGACGCGCTCCCCGCTCGGCAGCCGCGCGTCGACCATCGGATTGGACTCGTCGACCCGGCGGTTGACGGTCGAGACGATGCGTTCGATGGTCTGCAGCAACTGCTCGGCGGACGAGAAGCGGACGGCCACCTGCTCGACGCGGCCGCCGCGCTCGACGTAGATCTTGTCCGGGCCGTTGACCATGATCTCGGTGATGGTCGGGTCTTCGAGGAGCGGTTCGAGGATGCCCAGGCCGAGCGCCTCGTCCACGACGCGGCGGATGATGCCCGCGCGCTCCTTCGTCGACAGGACCGGGCCCTCGCGGCTGATGATGTGCCCGAGGACGCGCTCCAGCCGGGCCCGGCGCTCGGCGGTGGCGAGCGCCGACATCTCGGCGAGGTCGATCTCCTGCAGCAGCTTGGTGCGGTAGACGGCCACCATGTGACCCTCTTGGGTCTGGGGAGTGGCCTCTTCCGTGATGGCGAGGCGGGCGCGCAGGCTCATGGCGTGATGTCTCTCATCGGGTCACGGATTCCTTCGGCATGGTCGCGCTGCGCCGCACCGGACCGAAGATGCTCACGCCGGGGATGACGGACGGGATGTTGATGGTGGCGGTCATCGTGACGGCGTCACGGTCGTCTGAGGACGGCGAGATGGACGTGCCGTCCCGCAGCCAGTCGCTCACCGCGTTGCGGCCCGCCTCCGCCGCGTCCGCGTGCGGGGCGCGCAGCGCCGCGGTGCGGGCGGCGGTACGGGCTGCCGTGCCTGCCTGGTTGGCGGCGTAGGCGACGAAGCCGAGCTGGATTCCGGCGAGGGCGATGAGCAGCAGGATCGGCAGGATGCCGAGGAACTCCAGGGACGCGGAGCCGCGTTCACGCCGCTTCCGGGCACGCCGGGCACTCCGGGTACTCCCGGTACTCCGGGTACTCCCAGTACGCCGTCCGGTCATCGCTTCGCCTCCTCGTCCACCGTGGAGGCGTGGCCGTGCACCGTCAACGGGAAGTCGATGGCGCCGGGGAACAGGACGGGGACGTGGAGGGTGACCGTGACCGTGACCGTGCCGCCGTCCTTGGAGGGGTCGACGTGCGCGCTGCCGCGCCACGCGGTCGGCAGGTCCCGCATTCCCGCCGCCTCAGCGTTCTGTCCCACCGCCGCCGCCCGCGCCGCCTCGTCCGCCGCATGACCGGCGAGCGTGAACGTGTAGCCCGCGAGCACCGCCTGCCAGACCAGGATCAGGGTGATGAGGATGACCGGCGTCATGCCGAGGGTCTCCAGGATCACCTGGCCCCGGTCGTCGCGCAGGCTGCCTCGCCTGCCGCGCCTGGCCGCCTTGTGCAGTGCGTGGCCGCCGACGGCGAGGCCGAGTTCGGCCGCCAGCGCCCACAGGCCCTGCTTGACCGTGGAGCGGTTGTCGAGGTCGTGGAGGCGTCCCGCGTCGATGACGGACTGGAGTTCCTTGAACGCGGCGGGGACGACGGAGGCCGCGACCTTGGTGCCGGTGATGCGGGCGACGAGGGACGGCTGGATCTCGGTGCCGCGTGTGTAGCGGTTGACGACGGCCGTGGTGTCCTGCGGCTTGCGGATCTGCAGCCGGTCCCACATCCGGACCATGCGCTTGGCCGCGCGGACGGCGACGACGTCCGGGGTGGTGACCAGCAGCGCCGTGTCGGCGGTCTCGACGGCCACGGCGTTGGCCGTGGTCAGCTGCGTGCCGCAGTCGACGACGACCACTTCGTACCGCTGCCGCAGCGCGTGCAGGACCAGCCGCACCGAGCGGTCCGTGACGTCCTCGCCGCGTTCGCCCTCGCCCGGGGCGAGCAGCAGGGCGGGCCCGGACTCGTGGACGTACATCGCGTCGTGCAGGACGCGCGACGAGATGTCGCCGATGTCGGCGAGGTCCGCCATCGAGCGGCGGAACTGGACGTCCAGGTACGAGGCGATGTCGCCGCCCTGCAGGTCCAGGTCGACCAACGCGGTGGACCGTCCGGCGGCGTGCGCGGCCAGCGCGAGCTGGATGGCGGTGACGGTGGTGCCGACGCCGCCCTTCGCGCCGGCGACGGCGACGAGGGTGCCGCCCGCCACGGCGGGCAGCGCGCGCTGCGGGCTGAGATGGCGGCGGACGCCGCCCGCCCAGGCGGCTGCGGCCTCGACCCGGGCGCCCAACTCGTCGTACGACAGCGGCAGTCCGATGACGCCGCGCGCCCCGGAGTCCATCGCGGCGGAGAGCACGGCGGGGCTGGGGTCGGCGGTGAGCAGGACGACGCCGACGGCCGGGAACCGGAGCGCGACTTCCCGTATCAGCTCCAGCGCGGGCATCGGGGTGATGCCGTCGTGCACGATGACGACCTCGGGCAGCTCGTCTATCCCCGCCTCGGCCGCTCGCGCGAGCGTGTCGAGCAGCAGCGTGGAGTCGGGCAGCGCGGGGCCCGGCTCCGCGCCTGGCAGCTGGTGCAGGAGGCCGGCCAGCGCGCGGGCGGCATCCGGGTCACCGGTGCCGGAAAGGATCCTCACGATCACGGGCGGCCTCCCCGGTCAGCAGCGGCCGTCGCAGCGACGGGCTGGTGGAACACCGTCCGGACGACGGCGGCCTCGTGGAACACCGCCGGAACGGCGGCCTGGTGGAACACCGTCCGAACGACGGCGGCCCGGAGAGAGATGCGTCCGGCGGACCGGCCGGGGTGCCTGCGCGTCGCCATCACCGCTTGCCTCCCGTGTCGCCCGCCAGGGTGTACGTGCGGTCGCCGGCAGCCGGCGCACTGTCGTCGCCCGGGGCGATCAGCGCCAGCCGGACGTGACGGGCGAAGGATTCGGAGAACGCGACGCGCTGGGCGTCGGCCGCGTCGAGGGCGAAGGTGATCGGTACGCCCTGGGCGGCCTGCCGTTGGGAGTCCTGGCTCTTGTCGAACGCCTTGATCTCGCCGACGTCGATGACCCGCGCCCCGGTGACGATGATCTTCGAGATGTCGGGGTCGGTGTCCTTCTTGCCCGCGAAGGTGGCGAAGATGTTGACCTTCGACCCCGGGGTGATCTTGCCGGCGACGCCGGTCTCCGCGTCGATCATGATGGCGATCTCCATCTGGCCCGCCTGGAGCACCGGCCGGGCCGCGACCATGCCGGACTCCAACAGGGAGCCGCGTTTCAGCGGAATCGCCGCGACCATCCCCTGGACGGAGGCGAGATCGCGCACGGCGGTGTCGGGAAGCCACTTCTCCGGTATGCGGACCTTCTCCAACTGCCCGGAGGTCACCGCCTGGTAGGCCGGCACGTCCTTGGTCAGCTGGTACGCGGTGACTTTCGGGCCGACCTCGGACCGTGCGTTGCCGATGACCGTGACGACTCCGGCGAAGGCCGCCACCGCGCACAGCACGGAGACCACCAGGAGGACGACACCGCGTCGCTGACGTGAATTCATCGGCAGGCAGACCTATCGCTTATGGGGTTCGAGCTGGGGGCGGTTGGGGGTGGGCAGCTCCCGCGACGGCGGTTCCTGCCGCTGGTGCTGCGGCTGGTACTGCGGCGGGCGTTGCTGCTGCGGCCGGCGTAACGGCTGCTCCTGGGCCGCAACCTGCCTCGTACGGTCGGAACGGTCGGAACGGTCAGGACGATCGGCACGGTCACCGAGCCGCGTCGAGCAGAAGAGGCACTGGTCGCCGATCACCTCCAGGCCGCACCACGGGCAGGTGTCCCGGCGGACCGACGTGACCAGTTGGTACAGGATGCCGATGTCCGCGATGTACGCGGTGAACTCGACGAGCCGGCCGGTGCCCCACCAGCGCGCCGACCCGTCCGGCAGCGGCACCTCGCGGATGTGCTGGGTGCGCCAGCCGGAGGCGAGCGGGCCGGTGACCCAGCCGGGGTCGAGGCCGTGCCCGGCGACCGCGAGCTGGGTGAGGAAGGCCGGCCCCGGCGGGACGGCGTCGGGGCCGGCCTCGAACAGTCCCGGCTCCGGGTGGGCCATGACGGCGAAGTGCCGGCCGGGGACGAGGGACTTGAAGTGCTTGCCGACGGTGACCGGCACCCGGTCGAGCTTGCTGACCGAGGCGAGCAGGGCCCCGGAGTACAGGTAGTACGAGAGCAGCCGGGCCGCGCCCGCGAGCACGCCGGGCCCCAGGTCGGTGCCGGCCAGCTGGCGCAGCTGCTCCGCGAGCAGCGCGGCGGCCAGCGGCGGCAGATCGACCGGGACGATCGCCATCCGGTCCGCTTCGAGCGCGGCGCGCACGGTGTGCAACCGGCGCCGGCCGGGATCGGTGGGATCGGGCGGGGCGAGGGCGATGAGGTGCCCGTAGGCGTCGAGCGCGGCTGAGGTGCGCGCGACATGCTGCTCCAGCGGAAGCGCGAGATCGTCCGCTGTGACCGTTATGACGCTCGACATCCGCAGCCCTCCTGTCCTGCGCAAGGACCGTTCACCCGCCGGATCGCGTGCGCCAGCCTATCGATGTGTAGCGGAATGAGTGCGGAAAGTCGCGGATCAGGATCGGTAAACGAATGGATGGACCTCATGAACGACAAGTGAAGGCCAGAGGTCTTGACAACCTCATTGGTCTGGACCAACTTGGTCGCACGCAGGGCACGCCGCCCAACCCTCATGCGCATTCCCCACCACCCCCCAACTCCTTGCCCCCAGGAGGCAGTCGTGGAACGTGCATCGCATGCTTATCGGAGACCAAAGGTCGCGCGTACGGCTCTCGCCACCGTGGGAGCCGCCTCGCTCGTGGCCGCAGGCTTCGCGATGGCCAACGTCGGGACCGCGCAGGCCGCCGACACCAATCTCGTCACCAACGCCGGCTTCGAGAGCGGACTGACCGGCTGGACGTGCACGGCGGGCAGCGGTGCGGCCGTCTCCACCCCGGTGCACGGTGGGACCAAGGCCCTCAAGGGCACCCCGAGCAGCTCCGACAACGCCAAGTGTTCGCAGACCGTGAGCGTCAAGCCCAACTCCGCGTACTCGTTGAGCGCCTGGGTGCAGGGCAGTTACGTCTACCTCGGCGCGAGCGGCACGGGCACCTCGGACGTCTCGACCTGGACCCCGTCCGCCGGCTCGTACCAGCAGCTGAGCACCAACTTCACGACCGGCGCGAGCACCACCTCGGTCACCGTCTACCTCAACGGCTGGTACGCGCAGCCCGCGTACTTCGCGGACGACGTCGTCCTGAGCGGCCCCGGCGGCACCCAGACCACGCCCCCGACGACCCCGCCCACGACACCCCCGACCACCCCGCCGACGACTCCCCCCACGACACCGCCGACCACGCCTCCCACCACCCCGCCGACAACTCCCCCGAGCGGCAGCCTGCCCAAGCACGTCCTCACCGGGTACTGGCAGAACTTCAACAACGGCGCCACCGTCCAGACGATCGCCCAGGTACAGAGCCAGTACGACATCATCGCCGTGTCGTTCGCCGACGCCACCGGCACGCCCGGCGCCGTCACCTTCAACCTGGACCCGGCGCTGAACTACTCCGTCGCCCAGTTCAAGGCGGACATCGCGGCGAAGCAGGCGGCCGGCAAGCGGGTCGTCATCTCCATCGGCGGCCAGAACGGCACCGTGTCGATCAACGACTCGGCCTCCGCCACCAACTTCGCCAACAGCGTCTACTCGCTGATGCAGACGTACGGGTTCAGCGGTGTCGACATCGACCTGGAGAACGGGCTCAACTCCACGTACATGTCGCAGGCGCTGCGCAGCCTGAGCAGCAAGGCGGGTTCCGGCCTCATCATCACGATGGCGCCGCAGACGATCGACATGCTCTCCCCGTCGAGCGACTACTTCGCCACCGCGCTCAAGATCAAGGACATCCTCACCGTCGTCAACACCCAGTACTACAACAGCGGTTCGATGAACGGCTGTGACGGCGGCGTCTACTCGCAGGGCTCGGTGGACTTCATCACCACACAGGCCTGCACGGTGATCAAGGGCGGCCTCGACCCGTCCCAGGTCGGCCTCGGCTTCCCGGCCTCGACGAGCGGCGCCGGTTCCGGCTACGTCTCCCCGACGGTCGTCAACAACGCGATCGACTGCCTGACCAAGGGCACCGGCTGCGGCACCTTCAAACCGACGACCACGTGGCCGACGCTGCGCGGCGCGATGGCCTGGTCGACCAACTGGGACGCCTCTAACGGCAACCAGTGGTCCAACTCGGTCGGCACGCACGTGCACGCCCTGCCGTAACGCCTGATCACCCACCGCACAACTCACCGCGCCCCCGGGACGGCTCGCAGCCTCCCGGCGGGCGCGGTGTCATGCCGCCGCCCCGTCCGTTGATGCGTTGGACCCGTTACGGCGTCTGCGTGACCACCACCGGTACCCGGCCAGTACGACGATCCCCAGCGCCGCCGCGCCGCCCACCGCGGACCCCGCCTTCAGGCCCGGCGGAACGAAGTCGCAGCTGATCGTCGACCGCGAACTGCCGTCCAGCGGGACCGACAGCAGCCCCAGGTGGTTGCCGGCCGGCCGGGCGGCGCCACCGCCCGTCGAACAGCTCCAGCCCTCGATCGCCGGGGCGGCGATCACGGCGACGCCCGTGCTGCCGGGCGGCAGCTCGGCGCTCAGATGGCTGCCGGACACCGACACCCGCGTCGCGCCGGTGGCCTTCAGCTCGGCCACCCGGGCGGTGAGCTTCGCCCGGTCGAGGCAGCCGATCGGTTCCCTGGGCAGCGCCCCGGCTCCCAGCGCTATCAGGTCCACCCGCACATCGCCCGAGGCCGGCACCGTTCCCATCGGCTGGACGGTCGCGCGGTTCTGCGGCGGGCGGGCGTCGAAGCGCACACCGTCCGACACCCCGCGCAGCCCGCCCTGGCCGGCGAAGTCCGGCACCGAAAGGAACACCTCGCTGCCCGCCGGGCAGTGGGCCCGCAGCAGCTGCGTGGGCCCGCTCTTCCCGGCCTCGCGCGCCCTGACCCCGTACCGGCCGTCCAGCGTCAGCTTCGGCACGCTGCCGTCGGCGTCGCGCACCTCGACCCGCGGAACGGTGTAGACGTGGGCGCCGAGCAGCGCCTCCTGGTTGCGGAACGTGTTGTCACCGTAGGACTGCGGCCCGCCGGCCGGGCGGACGGTCACCAGCGGGGGCACGTCCATCCGCGAGACCGACACCGTCGTCGTGTACGGGCCGCGCAGCGGATGCCGGAAGGGGTCCTGGTTGGAGTGCAGCCGGGCGCCGACCGAGAAGATCGCGTCCGTGACCGGCCCGTCGATGCTGCGCGGCGACCGGCCGCGCGAGGAGTACCCGCCGCCGAGCGCGGTCAGGGTGCTCGCCCACACCTCCGAGGTGAGGCTGCTGTAGTACTGCGCGCCCTGCCCGCCGACGACCAGCGGGTCGTTGCCGACCGTCTGCCAGATGCCGGGATCGGTACGGTACGCGGGCCAGCCGTCGGCGCGGGCGACCGCGGCGCTCTGCACGTCCTGGCGCCGGCTCCACGGCCCGTAGTCGTCGAGCCGCCCGAGCCGCGCCTTGTCGTACGACGCCTCCGAAACCGCCGACTCTCCCACCTGCGCTCCCACCAGCAGCGCGGCGGCCAGCACGGGTATCCAGCGGGCGGTACGCCGCCGCGCCTCCACCGACCGCAGCAGCGCCAGGCTGCCGAGTACCGCGGCCAGGGAGAGCGCCAGCAGCGGCACCGTCCAGGACTCCGCGACGACGCTGGTGCTGCCGATCGCGGCGACCACCACGAGCAGCCCGGCCCCGCCCAGCAGCGGTTTCAGCCGGGGTACGCCCTGCGCGAGGGAGAGCCAGCCGGCGATGACCAGCACCCCGCAGAGCACGAACGTCTGCCGGTAGGAACTGCCGTTGGGGGTGGCGAACGCGTGCCAGGCCAGGTGCGTGGGTTTCCACTGCATGGACAGCAGCACCAGCACCACCAGCGCGCTCCAGCCGGCCCGCTCGCGCCGGGCGACCGCCGTGTTGAACGGCAGGGACAGCGCGAGCAGCAGCGCGGCCGTGCCGACCCAGACGGCCGGGGTCCCGAAGGTGTACGTGCCGGGCAGCAGCCTCGCCAACACGTCGGGCAGGGCGGCGGGCGCGAACTCGTTGACGCGGCCCGGGTGCGCGAGCTTCGTCGCCTTGAAGACGACGAGGATCAGCGGCGCCGCCAGCCCGATGCCGAGCAGCGTCGCCAGCACCGCCCGCCCCAGCACGGCGAGCTTGCGCCGTACGTCCTCCCGGCCGAGCAGCAGCCGCAGCAGCAGGACCAGCGCGGCGCCGATCGTCGCCATGTACGCCGTGTAGAAGTTGGCCGTCCAGGCGAGGGCGACGACCAGCGGGCCGAGCACCGGCCGCCGGTTCGTCAGCGCCCACTCGCCGACCAGGCAGAGCAGCGGGAACGCGATGAGCCCGTCCAGCCACATGAGGTTGTACGACGCCTCGGCCATCGACCAGCCGCACAGCGCGTACGAGGCGCCGAGCGTCCCGGCCGTCCACCAGCGGCCCTTGCGGAGCGTCAGCAGCAGGAACGCCATCGCGGCACCTGCCGACGCCATCTTCAGGACCGTGATCACGTACACCGCGAGGTCGATCTCGTCCCGGGGGAAGACCCCGACCAGCAGCGCGAAGGGGCTGCTCAGATACGTGCCGAGGTCGGGGAGGAAGCTGGAGCCGTACCCGGACTGCCAGTTGACCAGCAGCCCGCCGTCGGCCCTGCCGTGCAGCAGGTCCCACAGGTGCGCGTGGAACGGTACGAACTGGTTGCCCAGGTCGCTGACGCTCCGGCTGTGGCGTCCGAAGGGAAAGGTGGTCGCGACGGCGTCGCCGACGCAGAACGCCAGCGCGGTGATCAACGCGGCCAGGGCGGTGGCGCGGCGGCGGATGTGCGGTGCGGGTCCCCGGTCCCCGGCCCGCATGGTGGTGCTGTCGCTGGTGTCACTGGCATCGCTGGTGGCGCTGTCACCGGCCCTTTTCAGGGCGGCTTCCTTCGTCGGCATGGCTTCCTCCGAAAGGACGCTAACCCGCCGAAAACCCGGATGCGCCCCTTGACCCGAAGTGCCCGTTCACCCGACGCGTCTGCTTCAGCGCGAGTTCATCACGCGTTCCGTCGGCGGAGGGAACCGAAGAACTCCCGGATGTCATCCACCAGCAGTTCGGGGACTTCGAGTGCGGCGAAGTGGCCACCGTCCGTGAACTCCGTCCAGTGCGTGATGTTGTTCGCCCGCTCCGCGAAGCGCCGGATGGAGAGGAAGTCGTCCGGGAAGACCGCGACCCCGGTGGGCACCGTGTTGGGCTCCTCCTTCTCCCAGGCGCCGGACCGGCTGTCCTCGTAGTAGATCCGCGCGGCGGAGCCGGCCGTACCGGTCAGCCAGTACAGGGTCACGTTCGCCAGGAACCGGTCGCGGTCGACCATGTCCACCACGTCGCCGAAGTTGTTGAACAGCTCCGCGTTCCAGGCGAGCTGCCCGGCGGGCGAATCGGTCAGCCCGTACGCGAGGGTCTGCGGCCGGGTGGACTGGATCACCTGGTAGCCGTTGCGGGTCGAGAACTTCGCCAGCACTGCCAGCCGCCGGTGGTCCTCGGGCGTGAGCTCCGCGAACTCCTTCTCGTCCCCGCTCGGGAACGCGAAGATCTGCGTGACATGCGTTCCGACGAGCCCCTCGGGACGCAGGACGCCCAGCTCGCGCCCGACGAGCGAACCGATGTCGCCGCCGTGGGCTCCCCAGCGCCCGCTGTAGCCCAGCCGCGTCATCAGCTCGATCCAGGCCCGCGCGACCCGGGTCCGGTCCCAACCGGCCTCCCGCGTCGGACCGGAGAGCCCGTAGCCGGGCAGGGAGGGCACCACCACATGGAACGCGTCCGCCGGGTCGCCGCCGTGCGCGCGGGGGTCGGTCAGCGGGCCGATCATCTCCAGGAACTCGATGACGGAGCCCGGCCAGCCGTGCGTCAGCAGCAGCGGCAGCGCGTCCGGCTCGGGTGATGTGACGTGCAGGAAGTGGACGTCGGTCCCGTCGATCTCGGTGATGAACTGCGGGTGCTCGTTCAACCGCGCCTCCTGGGCGCGCCAGTCGTAGCCGGTCCGCCAGTACTCGACGAGCTCGCGCACCCAGGCGAGGGAGACGCCGTACTCCCAGGTCGCGTTGGCACGCGTCAGCTCGTCGGGCCAGCGGGTACGGGACAGCCGCTCCCGGAGATCGTCGAGGTCGGGCTGCGGGAAGTCGACGCGGTAGGGACGGATGTTCTTCTGTCTCTCCATATCGCCACTTCGATGCGGTCAGGTTCCGTCCGCATTGTTCCAGCGAAAAGTCCCCATGACGGCGTCGAACAGCTCCACCAACAGATCGGCCAGCCGGGGCTCCGCCGCGGCCGTCGGCGTCGAGAACGCGGCGGCCAGACAGCGCCCCGGGACGTCCGGGACGGGCAGTACGTAATCCACCCGCCGGGCCTCCCCCACGACGTACTCCCGCCGTTCCCGCCTGCCCTCCACCGCGAGCTCCGACACGACGAACGACGCCGGCACCGGGGCGGCACCATTGCGCGGCCGTACGGGGAGGTAGAGGTCGAGCCCGGCGCCGTCCCGGCGTGCCCGGACGGCCAACTCCCGCAGCCGGCCCTCCAACCGGACCCGCACCTGCGCCACCCGGTCGCCGCGCGAACCGTCGAAGGCCGACGTCACCATCCCCCGGATCGCGTCCTCGGTCCCTTCGCGCAACGGAATCCGCCCCCAGCCGGGCGGCAGCACCAGCCGGTATCCGCCAACCATCACAACTCACCCTGTTCCGTCGCTGATCCATGCCTGTGACCTATGCCCGGTCGGATCGTTCCACAGGAACACAACCCCACAGGAGTCCGGACAAATGTCCAACACATGCACCAGCGCCGCCGACTTGAAGGTCGACGGCCGCCTCCTCGACGCCTCGGAGCACTCCCTCGGCTCCATCCGAACGGCACTCCAGCGCTGCCCCGCCACCCAGGACGCCCTCGCCCACGCCGTCGGCGCCCCACGCATGGCCGATGTCATGCACACCTTCGCCGACAACTGGAAGGACAACCGCAAGGAGACCCTCTGGAACCTCGGCCAGGTCCTCAACCTCGTCCGCGCGACGAAGGCGGCGTTCGCGGCCGTCGACCGTGACCTCGCCGCCCGAGCGAAGGGCTGAGCCCTCCCGATGTCCCTCCACCCCCGCGACTGGCACCCCCTGCGCACCGAGGACCGCTACGCCGACCCCACCCCCGGCTCCCCCGCCGACATCCGTACCGGCCGCCGGACCATGACCGACACCGCCATCGAGATCCGCACCCAGATCACCCGGCTCCGCGCCCTCTCCGACGGCACCGGCCTCAAGGGCGACTACGCCGACGCCCTCGCGGACGGCGCGGACCGCCTCCGCGACAAACTCGGCAAGGTCGCCGACCGCTATGAGGCTGTCGCCGTCAAGGTCTCCGCCTGGGCCGAAGCGGTCGAGGACGCCCAGCACCAGACGGTCGACGCCCACCGCGCCGCCACAGCGGCGCACGACGTCCTCGCCCCGCTCGACGCCCTCCCCGAAGCCGACCTCACCCCCACCCAAAAGAGCGAACTCGACCACGCCCGCGCCTCACTCGTCCGTGCACAGGCCGCGTTCGACGGCGCCGTCGGCGACTACGAGTCCGACGCCCGCCGCATCTCCGCCGCCATCGAGGACCTCCTCGACGACTCGCTGGAGGACTCGTGCTGGAGCTGGACCTCCAACCTCTTCGAACGCAACGCCGCCTGGATCAACGAAGCACTGGAAATCATCGGCTGGATCGCCACGGTCGTGGCCATCGCCGCCGTCCTCATCGCCTGCGCCCCCACAGCCCCCGCCTGGCTGGCCCTCGCCGCGTCCTGGGCCATCGCCGGAGCGGAAGCCGCCACGTACGGCACCGCCATCGTCCACACCGCCCTCGCCGCCACAGGCAACGGCACATGGGCCGACGTCGGCCTGGACGTCATCGCCATCCTCACGCTGCGCATGGGCAAGGCTGCGGAGCAGGGGGTTTCGGCGGGGGTGGACGCCACGCGGGTTGCCTCGCGGCAGGCGGCGAAAGATGCCGTCTCGGCAGCCCGAGCGGGGCAGGGCGAAGCCCGGCAGGAGATCGTGCGCGAGCTGCGGAATCGGAGCATCCCGAAGCCGCGACGGCAGTTCCTGGAAGGCCAGTTGAAGCAGATGAATCGGGAGGCACGGGCAGCAGCGCGCTATCCGTCCCAGCACACACCCGAGGTCTCACGGCGTGAGGTGCTGCTCGCCGGAGGTTCGCGCGATACGGCCGTTGCGCGGAAGGTCGGCGCTCACGAGTTCGCAAAGCATCCGGATAGTGCAGAAGTGCAGGCTGCATCACGGCACCTCGACGCGCATGCCGTGAAGAATGTTGGCGCCTTCGCTGTAGGCACAACGGCTGACGTTGCAGACAAATCCGCTGGCAGCAGTGACCTCTTCGCCGCGAAACCGAGCCTCAAGAGCTACGACTCGGGCAAGGGAAGTCTCCGCTACTCCACAAGCTGGTTGGACCCGGATCTGACGACGGGAGCACGCACATGAGCTGGGTGGACATCTACTATCCGCTGGACCTTTGGGCCGACATCACTCCGCGGAGCACTTGGGCGGATACGGTCTGGGACAACCAGCGGGAGTGGGCTTGCTCAACAGCTGAAACCGTCCTGACATTGCGCAGGCAGCCGCATCGGTGGCTAGCCACACGACGCTTGGCAAAGACGCTCATCCGCGCCTACGACGTCTACTCACGGCATGGCCTCGGCATGCGTACATACGTTCACCTTGGTGACCTTAGAGACGATCCGTTCCCAGTCGAAGTGTCGTATTGCCCCGCCGAAGGCGATCGCAGCCGCGCGCTGCGGCGCCTGGTCCGCGCCGAGGACCCAGAACTGTTGCGCCCACCCGCCGTGGAAACCTTCCACTCCGGCCACCTCGGCGAGGGCCTAAAAGCTCTGGGGCATGTCGAGCTCGACGACAACGACATCGTCGCCAACCTCTGGTACGCCTTCCGCGACGAGCACCACGCAGTGGACGTCGTCGTGTTCGCCTCGACCGGGGATCTTGTGCGGCTCGGGCAGGTCATGCCCGATATCGATGCGCTCGTGCACGGGATCAAGGTGCGGGCGGATGACGAGGACGGGTGGTGGGCGGGGGTTTCCGACGACATTCCGGCCGACCTGGACGGCTGATGGGGGTGGCCGGCCCCGGCGGGCCGGCCACCCCCATCCAGCACCCCGACCGCTAGATGACGAGGCTGAGCGTCGCGGCCACGGCGAAGCCCGCCACCGACAGGACGGATTCGAGGACCGTCCAGGACTTGAGGGTGTCGCGTTCTGAGATGCCGAAGTACTTGGAGACCATCCAGAAGCCGCCGTCGTTGACGTGCGAGGCGAAGATGGAGCCGGCGGAGATCGCCATGATGACCAGGGCCAGGTGAGCCTGGGAGAAGTCGCCGGCGGAGAGCATGGGGGCGACGATTCCGGCCGTGGTGACGATGGCGACGGTCGCGGAGCCCTGGGCGACGCGCAGCACCACCGAGATCAGCCAGGCCAGCACGATGACCGGCAGGCCGGCGCTGTCGAAGGCGTCGGCCAGCGCCTGAGCAACCCCGCTGCCCTTCAGGACGGCGCCGAAGACGCCACCCGCGCCGACGACCAGCAGGATGTTGCCGACCGGCTTGAGCGAGGCCGTCGAGACGGTCTCCAGGGACTTGCGGGACCAGCCGCGGCGGATGCCGAGCAGGTAGTAGGCGAGGAAGAGCGCGATCATCAGGGCCACGAAGGGGTGGCCGAAGAACTCGATGACGGAGCGGCCGGTGCTTGGGTCCAGGGCGATGGAGGAGAACGTCGCGCACAGGATGAGGAGGAGCGGGGTGCCGATGATGGCGAGGACCGTGCCGAGCGAGACCGGTGTCTCGACGGGGGTGACGCCCGCGGCCTGCTGCTCGGCGGCGACGGCGGCCTTGGCCTCGTCGGCGGCGTCGACCATGTCCTGCGGGACGGGGACGAAGATGCGGTTACCGATCCAGGCGGCATAGACCCAGGCGGCGATGACGGACGGGATGCCGACGGCGGCGCCCATCAGGATGACCCAGCCGAGCTGGACGTGCAGCAGGCCGGCGGCGGCGACCGGGCCCGGGTGCGGAGGCAGGAAGGCGTGGGTCATGGAGAGGCCCGCGAGCAGCGGCATCGAGTAGAGGACCATCGACTTGCCGCCGCGCTTGGCGGCCGCGTAGACGATCGGCGCGAGGACGAAGATGCCGACGTCGAAGAAGACCGGGATACCGAAGATGAGGCCGGTCAGACCCATCGCGAGCGGGGCACGCTTCTCGCCGAAGGCGTTGAGCAGGCGGGCGGAGAGGGCCTCGGCGCCGCCGGATATCTCCAGGATCGCGCCGAGCATCGTGCCGAGCGCGATGATGATCGCGATATGGCCGAGGGTGCCGCCCATGCCGGTCTCGATGAGCGAGGTGGCGCTTGACTTCTGGACCGTGCCGAAGAGTTCGGTGACGGACAGGCCCGCGGCGAGGCCGACGGCTATGGAGACGCCGAGCAGTGCGACGAACGGCTGGACGCGCGCCTTGATGATGAGGACGAGCAGCAGTCCGATGCCGAGGGCGGCGACGGTCAGCAGCCCGGCCGTGCCGTGGATCAGCAGGAGGAGGCCGCCGGTGTGCGGCGTTGGTGGGGGTGGGTCTGCCGCGAGGGTGGCGAGCGATGAGAACACGTGGGGACTCCGTATTCGGATGAGGGCAGGGGGGACCGCGGCACGGCGCCCGTGGTGGGGGCGCCGCACCGTGCGGCGGCTGGGGGTTGGTGGTGCGGTGCGGCAAGGAGATCAGCGGTGTCGGGGGGATCGGGCGGCGATCGGGGGGATCGTCAGCCGAGGACGGCCAGCGCGTCGATCTCGATGAGCAGGCCGGCCGGCAGGCCGACGTAGACGGTGGTGCGGGCCGACGGGGCTTCCTTCAGGCCGGCGAAGTACTCGTTGTAGATCTCGTTGAACTCGGCGAAGTGCGCGGTGTCGGTGAGGTAGACGCGCGTCATGATGACGTCCTCCCAGGAGGAGCCGCCCTCTTCGAGGACCGCCTTGACGTTGGCGAACGTCTGGAGGGTCTGGTCGCGGAGCGTCGGGCCGACGGGTGTGGGGGCCTGGCCGTCCACGGCGGGCAGGAAGCCGACCTGGCCGGCGACCTGGAGGAGGTTCCCCTTGCGCACGCCGTGCGAGAACCTGGCGGGCGGTGTGGCGTGGGTCGCCGGGGTGATGGCGGTCTTCTGGAGGGGGGATCCGGGGGTCTGGAGGTTGTCGCTCATGGGGTGTCCTTCGAAACGGTGTTTCCTGAGTACTCCCGGCTGATGGCCTCCGCGGTACGGAGGATCAGCGGGCGCAGTTTGAGCAGTTCGTCGGCGGTGACGACGACGTTCGGCGCGGAGACGGACATCGCCGCGGCGATTCTGCCGTCCGCGCCCCGGATGGGGGCACCGACGCAGTTGATGGATTCCTCGTGGCCGCCGAGGTCGGTGGCCCAGCCCTGGTCGCGCACCCGCAGGAGCTCGGTGAGGAAGGCGGCCGCGTCGGGTGTCGACTTGGCCGTGTACTTGGGGTATTCGAGGCGCTCGGCGATGGAGCGGCGCTCGGCCTCGGGGAGGTCGGACAGGAGCAGCTTGGCGACGGCGGCCACGGTGATCGCGACGGGCTTGCCGATCCGCGAGTACATCCGTACGGGGTAGCGGCTCTCGACCTTGTCGATGTAGACGACCTCGCCCTCCTCGTAGACCGCGAGGTGGATGGTGTGGCCGATCTTCTCGTTGAGCGCGACGAGGTGCGGGTGGGCGACCTCCCGTACGTCCAGGGTCTCCATGGCCTGCTGGGCGAGGGCGAAGAGCCGGGCGCCGAGCCGGTAGCGCTGGTCCTCCTGGCGGTAGACCATGCCGTGTTCGTGCAGGGTGCGCAGCAGGCGGAGCGCCGTGGACTTGTGGACGTCGAGGCGGGTGGCGACCTGTTCGAGGTTGGCCGGTCCCTCCGCGAGCAGCGGCAGGATGCGCAACGCGCGGTCGACTGTTTGGCTCATCTGTCCTTCTCCGTCCATCCGGCCCGATCCAACGATCCGGCCCGATCCGTCGATCCGGCCCGATCCGTCGATCCAGCCCGATCCGTCGACCCGGCCCGATCCGTCGATCCAGCCCGATCCGTCCCGCCGTCCCGGTCCGTCCATCCGGGGTCCAGCCGCAGTGTCCCCCACGCGTCCTCGTCGAGGGCGACAAGGGCGTCGGCGTGGGCGCGCGCGGGTGGTGTGCCGAGGTCGCCGGGGACGGTGAGGGCAGCGGCGGCCATGACGTGCCCGTGGCGGAGCCGATCGGCCAGGGGCAGACCGCGGAGGGTGGCGGAGAGGAAACCGGCGGCGAAGGCGTCGCCGGCGCCGACGGGTTCGACGACGTCGACGTCGAGGGCGGGAACGAAGGTCGCCGTGTCGCCCGTGAAGGCGGTGGCTCCCGCGCTGCCCTGCTTGACGACGAGGACGGCGGGCTCGGGGAGCGCGGTGCGGATGGCGGCCGCGTCGGTCAGGCCCCAGGCGTCCTGGGCCTCGTCCTCCCCGACGAAGACGATGTCGCAGCCGCGGGCCAGTTCGGCGAGCAGCCAGGGGTCGTCGCCGGTGCCCCACAGGGCGGGGCGGAAGTTCACGTCGTAGGAGACCAGCGGCCGGCCCGGCTCGCGGGTGACGAGGGAGCGCATGAGGGCGCGGCACTCGGGCGACAGCGCGGCGGTGATGCCGGACAGGTGCAGGATGCGCCCGGACCAGGCGTCACGGCGGTGCACGGTCTCCGGGGACATGGCGGCGGCCGCGGAGCCGGCGCGGTAGTAGAGCACGGCGGTACGGTCCGCCAGTTGCTCCTTGAAGTAGATGCCGGTGGGGCGGGCGGCGTCGCGCTGGACGGCGGTGACGTCGACGCCGGTCGCGGCGACGGCGCGGATCAGATGGTCGCCGAAGCCGTCGCCGCCGACGCGGCTGATCCAGCGGGCGCTGTGGCCGGAGCGGGCGAGGGCGCAGGCGACGTTGGACTCGGCGCCGCCGATGCCGCGGTCGAAGGCGGGTACGTCGGCGAGGCTGCCGGGCTGCGAGGGCACGAAGGTGACCATGGATTCGCCAAGGCACGCTACGTCGAACTGCGGGCCGCTCGGGACTGCGGTCACGGTCGCTCTCGCTCCTCATGGGGCTGTCGGGTGGGTCCGTCGGATGGGTCTGTCGGACGATGGCCGTTCGGATCGGCCAGCGACTGCTGTTCCGGTCGGCCGGTGTTTCACACACCGTTGACCCGGTGCTTGCCGGGATGTTAGACAGCACGAAGCAAGACATGCAATGGACGTTGCACATGTTGCAACGCAAAGATCCGCGCAGAGATTCTCCAGGAGGTTCCATGGACGTCGCGAAGACGACCGAGCTGCTGCACGAGGAGCGGGTCGGCCACCGCTTCAAGGGACTGCCGCCGGACGCCGCGGAGCTGACCCTCGGCGAGCTGGCGGCCGAGCGGCGCTCGCTCTTCGACGGCGGCTTCACCACTCCGGTGCTCACGCTCTCCGCCGAGTCCCTGGAGCACAATCTCGCGCTGATGGAGAGCTACTCCGAGAAGTACGGACTCGCCTTCGCCCCGCACGGCAAGACATCCATGGCGCCACAGCTCTTCGCCCGCCAACTCGCCTACGGCGCCTGGGGCATCACCGCCGCCGTCCCCACCCAGGTCCGGGTGTACCGCGCCTTCGGCGTCCAACGCATCTTCCTCGCCAACGAGTTGGTCGACGCCGCGGCGCTGCGCTGGCTCGCCGGCGAACTCGCCGCCGACCCGGACTTCCGCTTCGTCTGCTACGTCGACTCCGTACGCGGTGTGGAACTGATGGACGCGGCACTGGCGGATGCCGTCCGCCCCGTCGATGTCGTCGTGGAGCTGGGTGAGGAGGGCGGCCGTACCGGCGTACGCGGTGCGGCGGCCGCCACCGAGGTCGCCGACGCGGTCGGGGCCGCCCGCCATCTGCGGCTGGTCGGTGTCGCCGGGTACGAGGGCGAGCTCCCCGTCAAGACCCAGAAGACCGTCCGTGACTGGCTGAACCGGCTCGTCGCCCTCACCCGGGACTTCGACGCCGCCGGGCGCTTCGCGGACGCCGACGAGATCATCCTCAGTGCGGGCGGCAGCGCTTGGTTCGACACGGTCGCCGAGGTGTTCCAGCCGGTCGAGGCGACGGCCTTCTCGAAGCCGCTGCTCAAGCTGCTGCGCTCCGGCGCCTACATCACCCACGACGACGGCCACTACCGCGAGATCACCCCGTTCCACGACCGCATCCCCCAGGAGGGCGCCCTCCAGCCCGCGTTCCGGCTGTGGGCCCAGGTCATCTCCAAGCCGGAAGGCGCGCTCGCCTTCCTCAACGCCGGCAAGCGCGACGCCTCCTTCGACCTCGGGCTGCCGGAACCGCAGGTCGTCCGCGGCGCGGACGGTTCGCTGCGGCCCGCCACCGGGCTGACGGTGACGGCGCTGTCGGACCAGCACGCGTTCGTCGCCATCGCCGCCGGCGCCGCGCTGGAGATCGGCGAGTGGGTCGGTCTCGGCCTCTCCCACCCCTGCACGGCGTTCGACAAGTGGAAGCTCCTGCCGCTGGTCGAGGCGGACGGCACCGTCACGGAATACATCCGCACGTTCTTCTAGCCCACCGGCCCGACCAGCAGACCGAGCACGGGAAAGGCACCGGCATGGATCTCGTTTTCCGCGACGTGAGCGTCATCGACGGAAGCGGGGAGACCGCCTACCGGGCCGACGTCGGCATCGACGCGGGCCGGATCACCCGGATCCGCCGCGAGGACGAAGCGCGGTTCGGGGACATCCGGCTGACCGGAACCCGCGTCGAGGATGCCGGCGGCCTGGCACTCGCCCCCGGCTTCATCGACATGCACGCGCACAGCGATCTGGCCCTGCTGCGGGACCCCGACCACTCCGCGAAGGCCGCGCAGGGCGTGACGCTGGAGGTGCTGGGGCAGGACGGCCTGTCGTACGCACCGGTCGACGACCGCACCCTCGCCGAGGTCCGCGCGCAGATCACCGGCTGGAACGGCGACGGCTCGGACATCGACTTCGACTGGCGCAGCGTCGGCGAGTACCTGGACCGCCTCGACCGGGGCATCGCGGTGAACGCCGCGTACCTCGTCCCGCAGGGCACCGTTCGGATGCTGGCGCTCGGCTGGGAGGACCGCCCTGCCACGGCGGCCGAGATCACCACGATGAAGCGGCTGGTGGCGGAGGGGCTGGAACAGGGCGCCGTCGGCCTGTCGTCCGGGCTGACGTACACGCCGGGGATGTACGCGTCGGACGCCGAACTCACCGAGCTGTGCCGGGTGGTGGCCGCGTACGACGGCTACTACTGCCCGCACCACCGCTCGTACGGGGCGGGCGCGCTCCAGGCGTACGAGGAGATGGTGGCGCTGACCCGGGACGCGGGCTGCGCCCTGCACCTGGCGCACGCCACGATGAACTTCGGTGTGAACAAGGGAAAGGCGCCGGATCTGCTGGCACTGCTGGACCAGGCCCTGGACGCGGGCTCCGACATCTCGCTGGACACCTATCCCTACCTCCCCGGCTGTACGACGCTCGCGGCGATGCTGCCGAGCTGGGCGACGGAGGGTGGCCCGGAGGCGACGCTCGCCCGGCTGCGGGACGACGTGACGGCGGAGAAGATCCGGCACGTCATGGAGGTCGACGGGGCGGACGGCTGCCACGGCGTGCCGATGGACTGGTCGACGATCGAGATCTCCGGGGTGAGCGACCCCGGACTCGCGGGCTGCGTCGGCAGGACCGTCGCGCGCATCGCGGCCGAGCGCGGCGAGGAGCCGTTCGTGACGGCCCGGCGGCTGCTGATCGACGACCGGCTGGGGTCGACGATCCTGCAGCACGTCGGCCACGAGGAGAACGTCCGGGCGATCATGCGGCACCGCGTCCACACCGGCGGCAGCGACGGCATCCTGATGGGCGACAAGCCGCATCCGCGCGCGTACGGGACCTTCCCCGAGTACCTGGGGAAGTACGTGCGCGATCTGGGCATCCTGTCCCTGGAGGAGTGCGTCGCCCACCTCACCTCCCGCCCGGCCGCCCGGCTGCGGCTGGCCGACCGGGGCCTGGTCCGCGAGGGCTACCGCGCGGACCTGGTGCTCTTCGACCCGGCGACGGTGGCGGCCGGCTCCACCTTCGATGCGCCGCGCGTCCTGCCGACGGGCATCCCGCACGTCCTCATCGACGGCCGCTTCGTCATCGAGGACGGCCGCCGGACGGATGTGCTGGCCGGACGCTCGGTACGGCGGGAGCGGGTGTGACGCAGCCGCATCGGGCTGTTCCTGCCCATCCCCCGGCCGGCGTCGACCGCCAGGGTGAACGGTGTGGAGCCCCGTGCGGCGGCAGCGCGGGCTCCGGCCGTCCCGACGTGGCGAAAAACACCGGGCGGGCAGCCGTACGCGCCCGTAAGGTGACGGGCATGCAGCAGGTGATCCAGTCCACGAAGCTCGCGAATGTCTGTTACGAGATCCGGGGCCCGGTCCTCGAAGAGGCGATGCGGCTCGAGGCGGCGGGCCACCGCATCCTCAAGCTCAACACCGGCAATCCGGCGCCCTTCGGTTTCGAGTGCCCGCCCGAGATCCTTGAGGACATGCTGCGCACCCTTGGCGACGCGCATGGCTACGGCGACGCGAAGGGCCTGCTCTCCGCGCGCCGCGCGGTGATGCAGCACTACCAGACCAAGGGCATCCCGCTGGATGTCGACGACGTCTACCTCGGGAACGGCGTCTCCGAGCTCATCCAGATGTCGATGCAGGCGCTGCTGGACGACGGCGACGAGGTGCTCGTCCCCGCGCCCGACTACCCGCTGTGGACGGCCTCGGTCTCGCTGGCCGGCGGCACCGCGGTGCACTACCGCTGCGACGAGCAGGCCGACTGGATGCCGGACCTCGCCGACATCGAGCGCAAGGTCACCGACCGCACCAAGGCCATCGTCATCATCAACCCGAACAACCCGACGGGCGCGGTGTACGACGACGAGATGCTGCGCGGCCTGACGGACATCGCCCGTCGCCACAAGCTGATCGTCTGCTCCGACGAGATCTACGACAAGATCCTGTACGACGGCGCCACCCACACCCCGACCTCGGCCATCGCCCCCGACCTGCTGACACTGACGTTCAACGGGCTGTCGAAGGCGTACCGGGTGGCGGGGTACCGCAGCGGCTGGATGGCGGTGTGCGGTCCCAAGTCCCACGCCTCCAGCTACATCGAGGGTCTGACGATCCTGGCCAACATGCGGCTGTGCGCCAACATGCCCGCCCAGCACGCGATCGCCACCGCGCTCGGCGGCCACCAGTCGATCAACAGCCTCGTGCTGCCCGGCGGCAGGCTGCTCGCGCAGCGCGACGCCGCGCATGCCGCGCTCACCCGGATCCCGGGCGTCACCTGCGTCAAGCCGAAGGGGGCGCTCTACCTCTTCCCGCGGCTGGACCCGAACGTCTACAAGATCAAGGACGACCGGCAGATGGTCCTCGATCTGCTGCGCGCCGAGAAGATCATGGTCGTGCACGGCACCGGCTTCAACTGGCACGAGCCGGACCACTTCCGCATCGTGACGCTGCCGTACGCCGACGACCTGACCGAGGCGTGCACCCGCATCGGCCGCTTCCTGGACGGCTACAGCCAGCCGTAACCCTCGCGCCGGCGGCGGGGTGTGTCGGCCGCGGCCGTCGACCCCCTTCTGTACCCCGCCTGCCCCGCCAAAAAACACCCGAGGGCCCGGTCACGACGTGAGTCGTGACCGGGCCCTCGGCGTGAGGGTTGGCATCGGTCCGTCCGGCAGACGGTCTTGGTCGGGGTGCCTACCGGATGGGCGCGCCGCGCCACCGGGCAGCCTCCCGCATCGCACATGCGGGAGGGCCGCCCGAGTTCATGTTTGCCGAGCCCGACGGGCCCCCGTGAGACGGGAGCCGCGCCGGAGGCGGGTCAGCCGAGCCGCGCGACCAGTGCGCGGTACTCGTCCCACAGCTCCTTCGGCGTGTGGTCGCCGAAGGTCTCCAGGTGGGCGGGGATGAGGCCGGCCTCGTCGCGCCAGACGTCGAGGTCGACGGAGAGCAGCAGGTCCAGGTCCTCCTGCGAGATGTCGAGCCCCTCGGTGTCGAGGGCGCCCGCGGCCGGGAGGATGCCGATGGGCGTCTCGACGCCCTCGCCCTCACCGTTGAGGCGCTCGACGATCCACTTCAGGACGCGGCTGTTCTCGCCGAAGCCCGGCCACACGAAGCGGCCGCCGGCGTCCTTGCGGAACCAGTTGACGTAGTAGATCTTCGGCAGCTTGGCGGCGTCGGCCTGCTGGCCGATCTTGATCCAGTGGCCGAAGTAGTCGCCCATGTTGTAGCCGCAGAACGGCAGCATGGCGAACGGGTCGCGGCGCAGCTCGCCGACCTTGCCCTCGGCGGCGGCGGTCTTCTCCGAGGCGATGTTGGAGCCGATGAAGACGCCGTGCTGCCAGTCGAAGGACTCCGTGACGAGCGGCACCGCGCTGGCGCGGCGGCCACCGAAGAGGATCGCGGAGATCGGGACGCCCTTGGGGTCCTCCCACTCGGGCGCGATGGTCGGGCACTGCGAGGCCGGGACGGCGAACCGGGCGTTGGGGTGCGCGGCCGGGGTGCCGGACTCGGGCGTCCAGTCGTTGCCCTTCCAGTCGATGAGGTGGGCCGGCGGCTCGTCCGTCATGCCCTCCCACCAGACGTCACCGTCGTCGGTCAGGGCGACGTTGGTGAAGACCGTGTTGGCGTACATGGTCTTCATGGCGTTGGCGTTGGTGTCGTCGCCGGTGCCGGGCGCGACGCCGAAGAAGCCGGCCTCGGGGTTGATCGCGTAGAGCTGGCCGTCCTCGCCGAAGCGCATCCAGGCGATGTCGTCACCGACGGTCTCCACGGTCCAGCCGGGGATGGTCGGCTGCAGCATCGCGAGGTTGGTCTTGCCGCAGGCCGAAGGGAACGCGGCCGCGATGTACTTGGCCTCGCCCGTCGGCGGAGTCAGCTTGAGGATCAGCATGTGCTCGGCGAGCCAGCCCTCGTCGCGGGCCATGACGGAGGCGATGCGCAGCGCGTAGCACTTCTTGCCGAGCAGGGCGTTGCCGCCGTAGCCGGAGCCGTAGGACCAGATCTCGCGGGTCTCGGGGAAGTGCGAGATGTACTTGGTGGTGCTGCACGGCCACGGCACGTCGGCCTGGCCCTCGGCGAGCGGCGCGCCGACGGAGTGCACGGCCTTGACGAAGAAGCCGTCCTCGCCGAGGTCGTCCAGAACGGCCTTGCCCATGCGGGTCATGGTGCGCATGGCGACGGCGACGTACGCGGAGTCGGTGATCTCGACGCCGTTGGCGGAGAGCGGCGAGCCGACCGGGCCCATGCAGAACGGGACGACGTACATGGTGCGGCCGCGCATGGAGCCGCGGAACAGGCCCTTGTCGCCCGAGAAGATCTCGTGCATCTCCGCGGGGGCTTTCCAGCGGTTGGTCGGGCCGGCGTCCTGCTCACGCTCGGAGCAGATGAACGTACGGTCCTCGACCCGGGCGACGTCGGTGGGGTCGGAGGCGGCGTAGTAGGAGTTCGGGCGCTTGTTGGGGTCGAGCTGCTTGAAGGTGCCGTTCGCCACGAGGTCGTCACAGAGGCGCTGGTACTCGGCCTCCGAGCCGTCGCACCACACGATCTCGTCCGGCTGGGTGATTTCGGCGATCTCGCCGACCCAGGCGATCAGGTCCTTGTGATTGGTGGGAGCCGCAATTTCGCGCGCCACGATCGCTCCGTCCCGCCGAATTTGCACAGATTCGGCGTCAGATTTGAGGGTTTTGCGGACTCTGGTCCTGCTGTCCGCATGGTGGAACTACCTCGGCCCCTTGGGGGCTGCGACCCGGACGCCACGTGGCCGCTCATCCGGTGCCGACCTCACTCATATGAGTGTCGGGGGAGAAAACCCGATCTGTCCAGGGCGCGAAGGGTGAGCATCGCCACTTCTACCTGCCATACCTACGGCGCCGTAACCTACGGAGCCGTAGGTAGCATTGACGCTATGGACCTCGTCGAGGAGACTTCCGCTGTGCCCCAAGCCGTAGAAGAGCTCGACCCGCCCGCCCTCTTGAAGCCCCGGCTCAGAGGGTGGATTCATGCGGGTATGTTCCCCGCGGTACTGATCGCGGGAGTGGTTCTGACCGCCTTCGCGGAGAGCACCCGGGGTCGCATCGCGTGCGCCGTCTTCACCGTCACCGCCTGCGCGTTGTTCGGCGTGAGCGGCCTCTACCACCGCGGAAACTGGGGCCCGAGAGGCGAGGCGATCCTGCGTCGCCTGGACCACTCCAACATCTTCCTGATCATCGCGGGCAGTTACACACCGCTCGCGATCCTGCTGCTGCCGTCGAGCAAGGCGACCCCGCTGCTGTGGTTCGTCTGGGCGGGCGCGCTGGCCGGGATCGCCTTCCGGGTCTTCTGGGTCAGCGCCCCGCGCTGGCTCTACACCCCCTGCTACATCGCGCTCGGCTGGGCGGCCGTCTTCTTCCTGCCGGATTTCATGCGCACCGGCGGTATCGCGGTGCTGGTCCTGGTGGTCGTCGGCGGACTGCTGTACAGCGCGGGCGGCGTCATCTACGGCCTCAAGCGGCCCAATCCGTCACCCCGCTGGTTCGGCTTCCACGAGGTGTTCCACTCCCTGACGATGGCGGCGTTCGTCATCCACTACGTCGGGATCTCGCTGGTCGCGTACCAGCACGCGTAACCGCGGCCGGGCCCCCACCCTGTCCCACCACCTCGGCCAGGCCCCCTGGAGCCCGCCTCACGTGCCCCCTGGACCCCGGCTCAAGCCCCGCTCAAGGCACCGCCCAACGGCCCGCCGCAGACTCATCGCAGGCGCCCGCGACCGATCCGGTCGCGGGCGCCTTTGCGTACCCCTTACATTTCGGATATTGACAGACTCCATCTTTTGCGAGCTACTATCACTTGATAGCGACTCTTAAAGATGTGACGGAGGAGTGTCATGACCGCACAGCTCGACCCCAGGCGCTGGTGGGCGCTCGGCGCCATGGTCGCGAGCATGCTCGTGCTCGGCTTCGACATGACGATCCTGAACGTGGCACTCCCGACGATGGCCGGCCAGCTCGGCGCCACCACCGGCGAGCAGCAGTGGATGGCGGACGCCTACGTCGTCGTCTTCGCCGCGCTGATGCTCCCGGCCGGGCTGCTGGGCGACCGCTTCGGCCGCCGCAGGATGCTCGTCACCGGACTCGGGATCTTCCTCGCCGGCTCGCTCGTCGGCTCGCTCGCCACCAGCGTCGAACCGGTCATCGCCGCCCGTGCGGTCATGGGCATCGGCGGCGCGCTGGTGATGCCGCTCGCCCTCGCCGTGCTGCCGTCGCTCTTCGCCCCCCAGGAGCGCGCCAAGGCGGTCGGCATCGTCACCGCCGCCTCCGCGCTCGGGATGCCGCTCGGCCCGATCATCGGCGGCTTCCTGCTCAACCACTTCTGGTGGGGCTCGGTCTTCCTGATCAACGTCCCGATGGCCGCTTTCGGGATCATCGCCTGCGTCTTCCTGCTGCCCGAGACCCGCGACCCGGCGTCGCCCAAGGTCGACGCGGTCTCCACCGCGCTCACCGCGGCCGGTCTCGGCGCGCTGATCTACGGGATCATCGAGGCGCCCGCCCGCGGCTGGTCCGACCCGGTCGTGGTGGGGATGCTGGCCGGGGCCGCCGTCCTGATCGCGGCCCTCGTCCTGCGCGAACGCCGCATGGTCCGGCCGATGCTGGACATGACGCTGCTGGGCCACCGCCCGTTCCTGCTCAACACGCTCGCCGCGACCCTGGGCATGTTCATCTTCTCCGGGCTGATGTTCGTACTCCCGCCGTACCTGACGGCGGTACTCGGCAACGACGCCTTCGGCACCGGCCTGCGGCTGCTGCCGATGATGGGCGGCGTGATGTTCGCCGCCAAGGGCAGCGCCACCGTCATCCAGCGGTTCGGCGCCCGCGCGGTGATCAGCGCCGGGCTGGTGGTGCTCGCCTTCGCGGCGTTCCTCGGCAGCCGCACCACCGTGGACAGCGGCTACGGCTTCACCGCCCTGTGGCTGTCCGTCGTCGGCTTCGGCTTCGGCTTCGCGGTGGTCCCCGCCATGACGGCGGCGCTCAGCGCACTGCCCGGGGACCGGGCGGGCAGCGGCTCGGGGCTGCTGAGCACCGTACGGCAGGTGGGCGCCGCGATCGGGATCGCGCTGCTCGGCTCGCTGCTGGTCAGCGCCTACGCCGACCGGCTGCCGGCCGGGGCGCCGCGCGCCGCCGCCGACTCCGTCGTCGCGGCCCACGCGGTGGCCGGCAAGCTGGGCGACACCCGGCTCGCGGCCGCGGCGGACGCCGCGTACGTCCACGGCATGTCGACCGTCCTGCTGGTCTGCGGCATCACCGCCCTCGTAGCGGCGCTGCTGACCGCGACGCTGCTGCCCAGGCCCACCGCCGACACCACGACCGATACCGGGACCGGAACGGACGCCGACTCGGACTCGAACTCGGACTCGGGCGCGGGTGCGGGTGCCGGTTCCCGAACCGACGCCGACTCAGGTGCCGACGCGGGTGCGGACGCGGGTGCCGGGAGCGGATCCGGGGCCGTACCGCCGGTGGCCGCGCTGCCCGCCGATGCCGGACAATGATGGGCATGTCCGCACGTACGACGGCCGCCACCGCTCCCGCCGCCCCGCCGAAGATCGGCCTGCGGGAGCGGAAGAAGATCCAGACCCGCCAGGCGATCCGCAGGGCCGCGTACCGGCTCTTCGAGGAGCAGGGGTACGACGCCACGCCCGTCGACCGGATCGCCGAGGCCGCCGACGTCTCCCCGAGCACCGTCTTCCGGTACTTCCCCACCAAGGAGGACATCGTCCTCACGGACGAGTACGACCCGATGATCGAGGTGGCGATCCGGTCCCGCCCGGCCGCCGAGTCCCCGCTCCGGGCGATCCGGCACGCCTTCCTGGAATCGCTGCGTGCCATCTGCGAGGACCCGCAGGAACGCGCGGACCTCAGCGCGCGGGCCAAGCTGCTGCGGGACGTGCCGGCCGTCCGGGCCCGCTCCATGGAGAGCATGTCGGCGACCGGCCGGATCCTCGCCGGCGTCCTCGCCGAGCGCACCGGCCGCCCGGTGGACGACCTGGAGCTGCGGATCTTCACCGGGGCGGTGCTCGGCGCCTTCCAGGAGGCCATGATGCACTGGGGCGAGCACGACCAGGAGGGCGAACTCATCGACGTCGTCGAGCGCACCCTGGACGTGCTGGAGCGCGGCCTCACCCTCTGAGCGAAGGCCTACCGGAGCGAGGCCTCACCCTCTGAGCGGGAGCTACGGGGGCGCGGCCTCACCCTCCGGGAGGCGCTCCCACCATCGCGGCCAGCGCGGCCGGATCCGTGGTCGGCGCGTCGCAGACGAAGTGCCGGCAGACGTAGGCCGCCGGCAGCTCCCCGACGAGGGGCCGCTCGTGCAGCAGGGGGAACTCGCCGCTGCCGGGCGCGCCGGGCGCGACGACGGCGCCGGGGGCCGTGGCCAGCAGCGCCGTCCGGTGCAGCGCGGCGGTGGCCGGGTCGTCGGGCGCACCGACCACGGCGATCTCCCGGGGGCCGTCCAGAGCGGCCTCGGCGACGGCGAGCCCCCAGCCGATGAAGCGCGGCGCGCGCGGCGCCAGCGCCCCCACGACGCCCAGGGCACGCTCCGCCGCCTCGCGATGGGCGCTCGACCCGGTGTGGGCGGCGTACGACAGCATTGCCCCGGCCGCCGCCGTCCACCCGGACGGGGTGGCGTTGTCGGTCGGGTCCTGCGGGCGCCGGATGAGCGCCTCCGCGTCGTCCGCGGTGTCGTAGAGCGTTCCGTCGGGGGCGGCGAAGTGGTGCAGCACCGAGTCGAGGAAGAGCCCCGCGAAGTCCAGCCAGACGCCCTCGGCGGTGACCGCGGCGAGCGCGAGGAAGCCCTCGGCGACATCCGCGTAGTCCTCCAGCACCCCGGAGTTGTCGCCCGCGACGCCGTCGCGCGAGGTGCGGCAGAGGCGGCCGGAGTTGTCCATGTGGACCCGCACCAGCACGTCGGCCGCGTCCAGCGCGGCCCGGACCAGGTCGGGGCGGTCGAAGTACGCGCCGGTCTCGGCGAGCGCCGCGATGGCCAGGCCGTTCCAGGCGGCGACGACCTTGTCGTCGCGGCCGGGGCGCGGCCGCTCCTCGCGCGCCGCGAGCAGCCGCTCGCGGATCGACGCGACGCGGTCCGCGTCGGCCGCCGCTCCGTCCGCCGCCAACTGGAGTACGGAGGCGCCCTCCTCGAAGGTGCCCTCCGGCGTCACGCCGAAGTGCGCGGCGGCGAACGCCGCGTCCTGCTCGCCCAGCGCCTCCCGCAGCTCCGCCGGCGTCCAGGCGTAGAACGCCCCTTCGGCGTGCGAACCGTCGGCGCGGTCGCTGTCGGCGTCGAGGGCGGACGCGAACCCGCCCTCCTCCGTGCGCAGTTCGCGCACCATGAAGTCGGCGGTCTCGAGCGCGACGCGGCGCGCGAGCTCCGAGCCGGTGGAGCGCCACAGGTGCGCGTAGACGCGGCACAGCAGCGCGTTGTCGTAGAGCATCTTCTCGAAGTGCGGCACGGTCCAATTCCGGTCCACCGAGTACCGGGCGAAGCCGCCGCCCAGCTGGTCGTAGATGCCGCCGCGGGCCATCGCCTCGCAGGTGTCGGCCGCCATCCGCAGGGCGTCGTCCGAGCCGGTGCGGGCGTGGTGGCGGAGCAGGAACTCCACGGCCATGGACGGCGGGAACTTCGGCGCACCGCCGAAGCCGCCGGTGTCGGCGTCGTACTCCCGGGCCAGGCCGAGCAGCGCGGCGTCGAGCTCCTTGGCGCCGGGTGTCACCGACGCCCCGTAGGCGCTCTGCCGCTCGCCGAGATCCTTGACGATCCGCGCGGCGACCTCGTCGACCTCGTCCCTGCGGTCCCGCCAGGCCGCCTGCACGCCTTCCAGCACCTGCTGGAACGAGGCCATGCCGTGGCGCGGCTCGGGCGGGAAGTACGTGCCGAAGTAGAACGGCTCGGCGCCCGGGGTCAGGAACACCGTCATGGGCCAGCCGCCCTGCCCGGTCGCCGCCTGCACCGCCTCCATGTAGACGGCGTCGACGTCCGGCCGCTCCTCGCGGTCCACCTTCACCGGCACGAAGTGCTCGTTGAGGTAGGCCGCGACCGTCTCGTCCTCGAACGATTCGTGCGCCATCACATGGCACCAGTGGCAACTGCTGTAACCGACGCTGAGCAGCACCGGCACCCCCCGCTCGCGAGCCGCGGCAAACGCCTCCGCACCCCACGGCCACCAGTCCACAGGGTTGTCGGCGTGCTGCAGGAGGTAGGGAGAGGTGGAACGGCTGAGTCGATTGGCCATGTACCCACCCTCACACACGGTGTCGCTCCGCGACGTGTACGGCAGGACACTTGGGGCGGGCGGGCGACCGAGGGGGAGCTACGTGAATGAAGCGCCAGAGCCGGCGAAGCCGTCCGGGAGGGACCGGGCGGAGGTCGAGAACCGGCTGAAGCTGGCCGTGGTCGAGGAGGCGCGTGGCAGTACGCCGGCGGACGCCGAGCGGCTGCTCCAGCGGGCGCTGGCCTCGCTGGACGAGATCATGGCGCAGGCGGCCGAGGAGTACGCGCTCTATCTGCGCGCCACCGGCGCCGGGCCCGCCGGGCAGGCCCGGCTCGCCGGACGGTTCAGCCGCGAGACGGTCACGACCGGCGCGATCACCGCCGGCGCGGTCGGGGCGACCGCGTTCGCGGTGGACGTGATCGGCCAGAAGCTGTCGGCCGGGGCGTCCCTCACCACCGGGCTGGCCGCCGGGGCGGTCGGGGCGGTGGCCGTCGGGCTCAGGGGCACGGCACGGCCGCGGCCCGACTCCGCCGCGGCGGCCGACGACCCGGCCCCGTACCGGCTGCGCTGGCTGGACGCGGTGGAGCAGCGCGGTATCCGGCCCTTTCTCGAACAGCACCGGAGCCGGGCGACGGCGGCGGCCGCCGCCTCGCGGACCGCCCCCAGCGCCGCGGCGAGCAACCGGCACCAGGTCCCGGCGCCCCGCCGCACCGACCGCAGCGCCGCCGCCAGGACCCGGGCGGTGCTGGAGCAGTCGTTCGGCCAGCTCCCCTCCGCGGACGGCCCGTTCGCCGGCCGCCGCAAGCAGGTCGCGCAGATCGCGCAGTGGGTGCACCAGGCGCGGGTGTCCACGGAGAGCAAGCCGACCGTCGTCGTCCTGCACGGACCGGCCGGCGCCGGGGCGACCACCCTCGCGGTGCGCGCCGCCCGCCAGCTGCGCGACCAGTTCCGCGGCTCGTGCGTGGTGGACCTGCGAGGCGGGGCCCTGGACGAACGCCCGCTGCCGACCCGGGACGCGCTGCTGCACCTGCTCAACCGGCTCGGCGCGCCCCGCGAGCAGCTGCTGTTCCGGGAGCGCCCCAACCACGAGCAGCACCTGCGGCGCCTCGCCGACCAGTACCAGAAGCATCTGACGGGTACGCCGGTGACGATCGTGCTCGACGACGCCTCCGACGCCGAACAGGTACGGATGCTGGTCCCCGAGCGGTCCGAGGCGCTGGTGCTGGTCACCGCCCGCGAGCCGCTCTCGCTGGATCTGCCGAACGCGTGGGTGCACAGCCTGCCCGTCGGCCCGCTCGGCGCCGACGAGACCTACGAGCTGCTCGGCGAGTTGGCCAGGACCGCGAAGGCGCCCGAGCCCACCTCCGTGGAGTCCGAACGGCTGCGCGGGCTCTGCGACGGCCTGCCGCTCGCGCTGCGGATAGCCGGCGCGGCCCTGCCCGACCACGGCACGGCCGCCGGGCTCGCCGCCGACCTGGAGGCGTACGGCCCGCAGGAGGCCGTCGAGCGGATCCTCGCGCTGCGCCACCGCGACCAACCCGAGCCGACCCGGAAGCTGCTGCGCCGGCTCGCGCTCGCCGGGCGGGCCAGCTTCGGCGCGGCGGCCGCCGCCGCGCTGCTGGCCACCGACGAGCAGGAGGCCGCCCGCCGGCTGGAGGAGCTGGCGCGGGCCGGACTGATCGAGCACATCCGCGGCAGCCGCTACAAGCCGCACGACCTCGTACGCCGCTTCGCGCACGCGCGGCTGCTGGACGAGGAGGACCCGGCCGAGCGCGCCGCCGCCCACGAGCGGCTGATCCGCAGCTACGCGGAGCTGGCCAACGCCGTGATCCGCCTCGTCGAGGGCAAGACGTCCACCCGGGCCGGGCGTTTCGGGGCCCACGGTTTCGCCTCGCTCGAAATGGCGCTGCGCTGGCTCGACGACGAGTCCAGCTTCATCACCGCCGCGCTGCGGCACGCCGAGGGCGTGGACCGTACCGTCGTCCAGGCTCTGCTCGGCGCGCTGTGCGACTACTGCCTGCTGCGCGGCGACCTGTACCGGCTCGGGGAGATCAGCGAGCTGGCGCAGGCGTCCAAGGCCGACCCGGACGAGGAGCAGAACATCCTGGTGCGGTCCGTGCAGTGGCGCACCGGCATCGCGGCCCGGCAGCTGGGCGAGCTCGACAAGGCGCGTTCCACCCTCAGCTCCGTCGTCGACCTGTACTTCGAGGCGCAGCATCCGGCGGGCGCCGCCCGGGCGCTCGGCAGCCTCGGCATCACCCTGCACCACCAGGGCAATCTGCGGGAGGCGGAGGTCAAGCTCCGTGAGGCGCTGGTGCTGCAGGCGGCGCCGGAGCTGGGCGAGGACCGGGCCTGGACGCTGCACGCGCTGGCGGCCGTGCTGCGCGACATGGGGCAGCTCGGCAAGGCACTGCCGCTGCTGCTCGAATCCCTCGAACTGCACCGGCAGAACGAGAGCGTCAGCGGGCAGGCCTGGGCCCATCTCCAGCTCGGGCAGGTCCATCTGCGGCTCGGCGCGGTCGACGAGGGCGAGGCCGAACTGCGCAGCGCGGGCCAGTGCTACGCGCTCACCCGCGACCAGCGCGGCGCCGCCTGGACCCGCACCCAGCTCGCCCGCGCCACCCTGCAGCGCGGCGACGCCCAGGAGGCCACCCGGGAGCTCGACGAGGCACTCGTCCGCCACCGGGCCTGCGAGGACGCCCGCGGCGAGGCCTGGACGCTGTACTACCTGGGGCACGCCCTGGAGGAGTCCGGCAACAGCGACCAGGCGCTGCGCACCCTGGAGCGGGCCCGTTCCATGTTCAGCCGGATGCGGGACGTGTACGGGCTCGCCTGCGCCCGCCACCACTCGGCCCGCGTCACCCGCGACCAGCGGGCCGTACGCACCGGCAACCTCCGCAACAGCGGCTTCGCCCGCCAGCTGCTCCAGGACGCCCGGCAGGACTTCCGGCGCATCGGCGTCGAGCACGGCGAGGCGTGGTCCTGCGTGGAACTCGCGGTGATCGACGCGGGCAACAACCGCTTCGTCGAGGCCCTCACGCTGCTGGACGAGGCCCGCGAGCTCTTCGCCGACCTGGGCGACCGGCGTGGCGAGGACTGGGCGGTCTTCCTGCGCTGCACCGTCGAGCCCCTGCTGTCCGAGCCAGGGGCCGGCCAGGCCCTGGAGACGCTGCGCACCCTGCTGGCCGCGCACTACCCCGGCCGCGACCCGGACCTGGAGGAGTACGCCGAGGCCTACTCGGTGCTGCTGGAGCGCGGTACGGCCGCGCCCGGCGGCAGCTGGGAGGCGTGGCGGCTGGGCATGATGCCGCGACGCTCCGCGCGCATGGTCATGGACCTGCTGCCGATCACGCCCTGAGGGCGGCACGCGGAAGCGCCGGTCGGGCCGGTGTGCGGCCGGCCCGGCCGGCGCCCGGGCGCGCTACGAAGCCTGGTGGTCCTGGGACGCCTGGGCCGCGGCCTGCGCTTCCCGGTGCGCCCGCAGACCCCGCGACGGCTTCGGGGCCGCCGGCGCGCCGGTGGGGTCCGGGGCCTCTTCGAAGTCGATCTTCTTGAACTGCTTGCCCATGTTCTTCATCAGCGCCCACAGCGACAGCGCGATCGCCGCGAAGATCACAAAGCCGATGAGACCGGGCGTCACCTTGTTGTTGTCCAGCTCCTGAGCGGCGAGCGGGACGTACTGGGTCAGTGCGTGGGAGGCAATCACGGTACCCATTGTGCGCTAGGGCCTGTCCGGCGGAACACGGGCGGGGCTCTAGAGCTGCCGGATGCCCGCGAAGAGGTCGTTCTCGGGGAGTGAGGTGTCCACGAGCGACTTGGCGAGCTCGTAGTCCTCGGTCGGCCAGACCTCCTGCTGGATCTCCATGGGGACGTGGAACCAGGCCCCGTCCGGGTCGATCTGGGTGGCGTGCGCGAGCAGCGCCTTGTCACGGATCTCGAAGAAGTCGGCGCAGGGCACGTGGGTGCTGATCTGCCGCTCGGGGCGGTCGAACTCCTTCCAGCGCTCCAGCCACTCCGCGTACGGGGACTCCAGGCCGCGGGCGAGCAGCGCCTCGTGCATGGCGACGGTGCGGGCCCGGTTGAAGCCCTGGTTGTAGTAGAGCTTCTGCGGCGTCCACGGCTCGCCGGCGTCGGGGTAGCGCTCCGGGTCGCCCGCCGCCTCGAAGGCGACCATGGAGATCTTGTGGGTCATGATGTGGTCGGGGTGCGGGTAGCCGCCGTTCTCGTCGTAGGTGGTGATCACCTGCGGCTTGAACTCGCGGATCAGCTTCACCAGGGCCCCGGCGGCCTCCTCGACGTCCTGTACGGCGAAACAGCCGTCGGGCAGCGGGGGCAGCGGGTCGCCCTCGGGGAGGCCGGAGTCGACGAAGCCGAGCCAGGACTGCTTGACGCCCAGGATCTCGCGGGCCTCGTCCATCTCCTTGGCGCGGACCTCGTGAATGTGCTCCTCGATATAAGGATCACCCTGGAGCTTGGGGTTGAGCACCGAGCCGCGTTCTCCGCCGGTGCAGGTGGCGACCAGTACGTCCACCCCCTCGGACACGTACTTGGCCATGGTGGCCGCGCCCTTGCTCGACTCGTCGTCGGGGTGGGCATGGACGGCCATCAGTCGCAGCTGCTCAGTCAAGGCTGGATCCTCTAGTCATCAGTAGTGGCCCCCTCGTTCCGTGTAAAGGGCGCCTCCTATAGTGACCGAAGCGAGGGGGCATTTAATTCCATGGCCCCCACCGGAAGGAACGATCATGGCTGCGGTGCGCGAGGGGCTGCCCGAAGGGCGCTACGGACGCGGCGCCGACGCGCGGGCCGACCGGCGACTGAAGATCATCGGCCTGGTGCTGGGCGTGCTGGCACTGGGCGGGGTCGGTTGGTTCGGCTGGCACTCGGTCGCGGGCACGGACGTGAGCGGCGAAGTGATCAAGTCCCGGGCCGTCTCCGACCAGGCCGTGGAGATCCATCTGGAGGTCCGCAAGGACGCCGGAACGGTCGCCGTGTGCACGCTGCGCTCGGTGGACGAGGACCACACTGAGGTGGGACGCATGGACGTGACCCTGCGCGACCACAAGAAACAGGTCGATACCGTGGTGACCATGCGCACCACGCACCGCGGGGAGACCGCTGAGCTGCTCGGCTGCAAGCCGGCGGACCAGGGCTGACCTGCCGCTGACCTGCTACGACGACACACTGGCAATTTCCCGCTCCCGTGTGGGTGCCGGAATTGTTAGGCTCCAGGTTTCGCCCCGCCACGCGATGGCAAGGCACTTCGACGCAGACCCATGTACCTACGAGGAGCACCAGTGACCCAGACCAGCGAGAGCGTCACCTGGCTGACCCAGGAGGCGTACGACCAGCTCAAGGCCGAGCTGGAGTACCTGTCGGGTCCGGCACGCGCTCTGATCATCGCCAAGATCGAGGAAGCCCGCCAGGAGGGCGACCTCAAGGAGAACGCCGGTTACCACGCGGCACGCGAGGATCAGGGCAAGCAGGAGCTGCGGGTCCGCCAGCTGACCCAGCTGCTGGAGCGTGCCAAGGTCGGCGAGGCGCCGGCCGACACCGGCGTGGTCGCGCCCGGCATGGTCGTGACGATCGCCTTCGACGGCGACCCGGACGACACCATGACCTTCCTGGTGGGCTCGCGCGAATACGTGAGCGACACCCTGGAGACGTACTCGCCCCAGTCCCCGCTGGGCAAGGGCGTGAGCGGTAAGAAGGCCGGCGAGGACGCCGTCTACGAGCTGCCGAACGGCAAGAAGTCCTCCGTGAAGATCCTCTCGGTCAAGCCGCACCGGGGCTGACCTTCCCGCCCGGGGCCGACCTTCCCGGGACGAACGAACGCAGGACGGGCTCCCCGCCATGGGTACGGCGGGGAGCCCGTCCTGCGTTACGGGGTGACTCGGCGGTCGTCCGGGTCAGGCGGTCGCGGAACGGTACTTGCGCACCGCCAGGGTGCGGAACACCACGAGGATCAGGACGGACCAGAGCAACGACGCCCATACGGCGTGCTGCATCGGCCAGGCGTCGGACTGCGAGACGCCCGGATTGCCGAACAGCTGCCGGCAGGCCTGCACCGTGGCGCTGAACGGGTTCCATTCGGCGATGTGGCGCAGCCAGGGCGTCATGTTGGTGGTGTCCGCGAAAGCGTTGGAAATGAACGTCACGGGGAACAGCCAGATCAGACCACCGGAGGTGGCCGCCTCCGGGGTGCGGACCGACAGGCCGATGAGCGCACCGATCCAGGAGAAGGCGTAGCCCAGCAGGAGCAGCAGCCCGAAGGCGCCGAGCATCTTGGGGATGCCCTCGTGGACGCGCCATCCGACGATCAGGGCGACGACGGCCAGCACGATGACGGTCAGCATCGTCTGCACCAGGTCGGCGAGGGTGCGTCCGGTGAGGACCGCGCCGCGTGCCATGGGCAGTGACCGGAAGCGGTCGATGAGGCCCTTGTTCATGTCGTCGGCGATGCCCGCGCCGGCGCCCGCCGTGGCGAAGGTGACGGTCTGGGCGAAGATGCCCGCCATCAGGAATTCCTTGTACGTGGCGGGGTCGGTACTGCCGCCGACCTTCATGGAGCCGCCGAACACGTAGGTGAACAGCACCACGAACATGATCGGCTGGATCAGCCCGAAAATGATCATCTCCGGGATGCGGGTCATCCGGATCAGATTGCGCTTGGCGATGACCAGCGAGTCCCGGACGGACTGCATGACCCCGCCGCCGGACCGCGGGGCCAGCGTGGTGGTGGGCTTTGCGTCGATGATGGCCATCACTTGGCCTCCTCTTCCGGTGCGGCGACCTCGGCCTCGTGGCCGGTCAGCGAGAGGAACACATCGTCCAGCGTCGGGCGGCGCAGCCCGATGTCGTCGATCTCGATGCCCCGGGCGTCGAGATCACGGATGACCTCGGCGAGCAGCTTGGCACCGCCGTCGACCGGGACGGTGATCCGCCGGGTGTGCTCCTCGGTCTTGGTGTCGCCCTTGCCGAAGCCGCGCAGGATGCCCTCCGCCTCGGAGAGCCGGTCCCGCTCGTGGACGACGACCTCGACGCGTTCACCACCGGTCCGCGCCTTGAGCTGGTCGGAGGTGCCGCGGGCGATGACCTTGCCGTGGTCGATCACGCAGATGTCGTGCGCGAGCTGGTCGGCCTCTTCGAGGTACTGGGTGGTGAGCAGCAGGGTCGTGCCGCCGGCCACCAGGTCCTGGATGACCTCCCACATCACCTGCCGGTTGCGCGGGTCCAGGCCGGTCGTGGGCTCGTCCATGAACATCACGGGCGGCTTGACGACGAGCGCCGCGGCGAGGTCCAGCCGGCGGCGCATACCGCCGGAGTACGTCTTGGTGGGCCGGTCGGCCGCCTCCGCGAGGTTGAAGCGGTCCAGCAGTTCGGCCGCGCGGAGCTTCGCGTCACGGCTCTTCATCTGGTAGAGCTGGCCGACCATCTGGAGGTTCTCACGGCCGGTCAGATACTCGTCGACCGCCGCGAACTGGCCGGACAGGCCGATGTGGCGGCGGACTTCGTTGGGGTGCTTGAGCACGTCGATACCGGCCACGACGGCTCTGCCGCTGTCCGGTTGCAGCAGGGTGGTGAGAACTCGTACGGCGGTGGTCTTGCCGGCGCCGTTCGGGCCCAGCAGTCCCAGAACGGTGCCTTCCGGGACGTCGAAATCCACTCCGTCCAATGCCCGTACGTCACCGAAGGTCTTGACCAGACCTTCGGCGTAGATCGCGCCTGGCATGTGACTACTCCCAATCCGGGGATAGGTCTCTGGTGACGATGTTCGCGAGGTTCGCGGGCGGCCGCGAACCATATCGGCCGACGTCCGGGCCCGCACACAGAGAGTCCAAACGCGACACATCGCGAGCATTGCGCATGCGATATATCGCGTCAAGACCGGGACTCCCGAAATCTTCGGGCACCTCGGCCCGGAGCGGAAGTCAGATGACCGTGTAGCCGGCTCCCAGCAGGGCGGCTTCCACCGCCTCGCAGTGCTCCGGTCCCTTGGTCTCCAGGTGCAGTTCGACCTCCGCCTCCGTGAGCCCCAGCCGCGGATCGGTCCGCACATGGCTCACATCGAGGACGTTGGCGTCCGCCTCTGACAACACCGCCAGAAGCGTCGCCAGCGCCCCCGGGCGGTCCGTCACCCGCAGCCGCAGCGACAGGTAGCGGCCCGCCGCGGCCATGCCGTGCCGCAGGATCCGCTGCATCAGCAGCGGGTCCACGTTCCCACCGGACAGCACCGCCACCACCGGGCCCTCGAAGGACTCCGGATCGGACAGCAGCGCCGCCACCGGGCTCGCGCCGGCCGGCTCGACGACCATCTTCGCCCGCTCCAGACACAGCAGCAGCGCGCTGGAGAGGGCGTCCTCGGAAACCGTACGTACCTCGTCCACCAGTTCGCGAATGATTTTGAAGGGGATGTCCCCGGGCCGGCCCACCATGATCCCGTCGGCCATCGTCGCCACCCCGTCCAGCGCCACCGGCTCGCCCGCCGCCAGCGAGGGCGGATACGCCGCCGCGCCCGCCGCCTGCACACCGATCACCTTCACGTCCGGGCGCAGCGCCTTCACCGCCAGCGCGACACCCGCCGCGAGCCCGCCGCCGCCGATCCCGACCACGATGGTCCGCACCTCGGGGCACTGCTCCAGGATCTCCAGGCCCACCGTGCCCTGACCCGCGATGATGTCCGGGTGGTCGAAGGGGTGGATGAAGACCGCACCGGTCTCCTCCGCGTACGCCTTGGCGGCGCGCAGCGTCTCGTCCACCACCTGCCCGTGCATCCGCACTTCGGCTCCGTAGTCGCGGGTCGCCGCGATCTTCGGCAGCGGCGCGCCCACCGGCATGAAGACCGTGGACCGCACGCCGAGCAGCGACGCGGCCAGCGCGACGCCCTGCGCATGGTTGCCGGCGCTCGCGGCGACCACCCCGGCGGATCGTTCCTCCTGGGTCAGCCCGGCGATCCGCACATACGCGCCGCGCACCTTGAACGAGCCGGTGCGCTGCAGGTTCTCGCATTTCATGTGCACGGGGGACCCGACGAGACCGGTCAGGTACCGGCTGCCCTCCATCGGGGTCACCCGGGCCACCCCGGAGAGCATCTTGTGCGCCCCGCGCACGTCGTCGAGCGTGATCGGGTGGTGTACTGCGGGCGCCGCTCTGTCCATGCGCCCAGTCTCCCAGTTCCCGTCCACCATCACCGCCGGACCCCGGTTTGTGCGGGATGGGTCTCATGGTGACCCTCTCCGCGTACTCTTCTCCCAACCTCCGCAGGACCGACAGAACGCGAGCTTCCGGCCATGCCCAATCCATCGGAGACGCCCTCCTCTCCCCCCCTCGACGAGGAGGGGCCCACCGAACTCTTCGAGCGCCTCCAGCACCAGGTCGCGCTCTTCGCCCGGCGCGCGGAGCAGACCCGCCTCGGCGGTGTGGGCAAGGCCCGCAACTCCATGGACCGGGCCGCGTACCTGCTGCTCAACCGGCTCGACCACGAAGGCCCGATGGGCGTCAAGGCGCTCGCGGAGGGCATGGGCATCGACTCCTCCACCGTCACCCGCCAGGTCGCGCCGCTGGTCGACACGGGCCTGGTCAAGCGCACCTCGCACCCCGAGGACGGGCGCGCCGTCGTGCTCGCCCTCTCGCCGCGCGGCCGCGGCCGGCTCGAAGAGGTGCGCAGCTCGCGCAAGGAGCTGATGGCCCAGGTCACCGAGGGCTGGAGCGAGGGGGAACGCGAGATGTTCTGCGAGCTGCTCGGGCGTTTCAACCTGGCACTGTCGGAGTGGCACGCGACCACGGTGCAGTCAGGACCGTCCGACGACTAGGTCCTGACAGATCCCCGACGGCCCGGCCGGCAAAAGCCCTGGCCGGCGCCTGATCCGGTCCCACCCGGCCGCTGCGCGCGCCCCGCATGCGCAGGGCTCTTGACCTGAACCGCCTGCTTGACGTCCACTGGCGGCGTGGGCACGCGCCGGGCGGCAGCGGAGTACCAACGGGACGTCGAGTTTCAGGCGTTCACCGCAGGAGCGGCAGGACGACTCCTGCACGCCGCCACCCTGCTCACCGGCGACCCGGCCGCCGCGGAGAAACTGCTGGTCACAGTCCTGTCGCAGACGTACGCGAACTGGTTCCGGATGCGTGCCGAGGACCCGTACGACCAGGCCCGCACCGAGCTCGTACGGCGCTTCGCGTACCGGCCGTGGTGGCGTCGGCCGCACGGCGGGGCGCTGGACCGGCTCACCGCCCAGGAGCGGCTGGTGGTCGTCCTGCGGCTGTTCGAGGGCGTTGCCGAGGAACAGGCCGCCGCGCAGCTGGGACTGCCCGTCGAGCGCGTCCGGGCCATCTGCAACCGTGCCACGGCCACCTTGCGCAGCCGCCCCGCGCAGCCGCCCGCCCGATCGGTGACCGAGGCCCGTGCGGCGGCGGAGAAGGCCCGGAAACGGGCTGCGGCGGAGAACCCACCGGAGACCTCCCCGGGGAGCCCTTCGCAGACACCGCCGGAGAAGCCTGCGGAGAAGCCGTCGGAGAAGCCGTCCGTGGCCGAGGAGATCCGCGGAGCCGCGCCATGATGCCCCCGGACCGCAAGGAGGAGGAGGTCCGCCGGGTCCTCGACACCCCGCACCCGTACGTCCCGGCCGACCTGTCAGAACGGGCCGTCGAGCGGGGCCGCCGCATCCTGCGGCGGCGGCGCGTCGTCCACCGGCTGATGTGGCTGCTGCTCTTCGCCGCGATCGTGGCGGGCGTGGTGTTCGCGGTGCTGGCGTGGCCCGATCAGGCGCCGCTCGACACCACGCCGCCGGTGGACACCTGGTAGCGGGCCGAGCCGCCCACCAGGTGTCCCTTGCTACGGCTCAGCCGAGCGCCTGGGTGAGGTCCGCCAGCAGGTCGTCGACCGACTCGATACCCACCGAGAGCCGTACGAGGTCCGCCGGGACCTCCAGCGCGGAGCCCACCACCGAGGCGTGCGTCATCCGGCCCGGGTGCTCGATCAGCGACTCGACGCCGCCCAGCGACTCACCCAGCGTGAACAGGCCCGCGCGGTTGCAGACCGCGACGGCCGCCTCCTCGCCCCCTGTCACCTGGAACGAGATCATGCCGCCGAACGCCTTCATCTGCTTCGCCGCGACCTCGTGTCCCGGGTGCTCGGGCAGCCCCGGGTAGAGCACCCGCGACACCTTCGGGTGCGACTGCAGCATCTCCGCGATGCGGGTGGCGTTGGCGCTGTGCCGGTCCATGCGCACCGCCAGCGTCTTGACGCCGCGCATCACCAGCCAGGCGTCGAACGGCCCGGCGATCGCGCCCATCGCGTTCTGGTGGTAGGCGAGCTCGTCGCCGAGCGCCGCGTCACCGGTCACCAGCGCGCCGCCGACGACGTCGGAGTGCCCGCCCATGTACTTCGTCGTCGAGTGCAGGACGACATCCGCGCCGAGCGAGAGCGGCTGCTGCAGGTACGGGCTGGCGAAGGTGTTGTCCACCACGAGCTTCACGCCGGTGCCGGCGCCGCGCGCGATCTCCGCCAGCGCCGCGATGTCGGTGATGCCGAGCAGCGGGTTGGACGGGGTCTCCACCCAGATGGCCTTGGTGTTCGGCCGCAGCTGCGCCCGCACGGCCGCCGGGTCGGACGTGTCGGCCACCGACCACTGGACACCCCAGCGCTCGACGACCTTGCTGAACAGACGGAACGTGCCGCCGTACGCGTCGTTCGGGATCACCACGTGATCGCCGGGAGAAAGGATGGTGCGCAGCAGGCAGTCCTCCGCCGCCAGCCCGGACGCGAAGGCCAGCCCGCGCCGGCCGCCTTCCAGCGCCGCGAGGTTCGCCTCCAGCGCGGACCGGGTCGGGTTCGCGGAGCGGCTGTACTCGTAGCCGCCGCGCAGCCCGCCCACTCCGTCCTGCTTGTACGTCGACACCTGGTAGATCGGCGTCACCACGGCGCCGGTCTGCGCGTCGGCCGCCTGACCGGCGTGGATCGCGAGGGTTTCGAAATTCTGGTGCTGCTGGTCGTGGTCGCTCATTCCGCCGAGGGTAGTCGCCCGGGCCCGGTGACCGCCTGCCGTACCCGGCTGCCGCGCCCGCACGGAATCCTGCGGCCCGCCCGTACGTTCCCCTGTAGCGAGCCGATCCCGGAGGAGTAACCCCCATGTTCCTGAACCGCCACAAGAACCACCTGCCCTCCGCCGAGGAGGCCCTCAAGGGCCGCACGGAGCCGGAATTCACCGTGCCCGCGCGGCACACCGTGCTGGGCAAGCAGCTCACCGGCCCGTATCCCGCCGATCTCGCGGTCGCGGACTTCGGCATGGGCTGTTTCTGGGGTGCCGAGCGCAAGTTCTGGCAGACCCCGGGCGTCTGGACCACCCTCGTGGGCTACCAGGGCGGCCACACCCCGAACCCCACGTACGACGAGGTCTGCAGCGGCCTCACCGCGCACACCGAGGCCGTCCGCGTCGTCTACGACCCCGCGTTGGTGTCCTTCGCGGAGCTGCTGAAGGTCTTCTGGGAGTCCCACAACCCCACGCAGGGCAACCGCCAGGGCAACGACTCGGGCACCCAGTACCGCTCCGCCGTCTACACCCACTCCCCCGAGCAGCTCACCGGCGCCAAGGCCTCCCGCGACGCCTACCAGCAGATCCTCACCGGCGCCGGCTACGGCGACATCACCACCGAGATCCTCCCGGCCGGCCCCTTCTACCCCGCCGAGCCCTACCACCAGCAGTACCTCGACAAGAACCCCGACGGCTACTGCGGCATCGGCGGCACCGGCGTGAACCTCGACTCCCCGTCGGAGACCAACTGGGGCCGCTCCTGCCCGACGGGCATCGCCCCGGCCGGCGGCTGACCCGGCGGCTCGTCAGTCCTCGATGCCCAGGTCGGCGCGCATCAGGCGTTGGAGTTCGGTGAGTTTGGGGTCTGCGGCGCGCAGGTCTTCGAGGGCGGACTCGGCGGTCTCGTCGGGGGAGGCCATGCCGCGGTCGAGGCGTTTGGCCGCGGCGTCGGCCAGGGCGAGGACGATGTTGAGCTCGCGGGAGGCGGCGAGTACGCGCTGCGGGACGATCATCTGGGCCTCGGCGTAACGGTCCCGGTAGTCGCGCCGGGTCTCCTCCACGAGGGTGCGCTCCTCCTGGGTGTAGACGCCGTCGCGGATCCGGTGCAGGGCGTCCTTGAGCAGGGTGTGGAACTGCCGGGACGCACGGTTCATCGCGGTGTACGCGTCGCGCCGCTCCAGGAAACCGCGCCGCTTCTCTGCGGCCGCGGCGTCCTCGGCCCGCTGGCGGGCGGCGGACCGGTGGGCGACCAACGGTGCGAGGAGCGTGCCCAGTACGCCGACGACGGCAGTGACCATTGCGGCTATCGCGACACCCATGCAGCGACCCTAGTGCTCTGACCGGAAAGGTTCACCGGTTCGCGACGCCCGGCACGGCACCTCGCTGCGTTGTCGGAGTCGTCCGAGTACGCCCGGTACGAGGACGATCCTCCGCCTTGCGATGCACCGCGCCGGCCGCCGCGAACCAGGCAAACCTTTCCGGCCAGAGCACTAGCGAACGTGAGGGGCCGGGCTCCCAGAGCCCGGCCCCTCACGTTCGAACCGTTGGTCCCTACGTCGCCGGGACCCTTTCCGTCACGGTGACCCGGCCCTTGCGGATCGTTGCCAGGCGCGGGGCGCGCTTGGCGATGGCGGAGTCGTGGGTGACGAGGATGAAGGTCAGCCCGCGTTCCTTCCAGAGGCCTTCGAGGAGGCCCATGATGTCGTCGCGGGTGACCTCGTCGAGGTTGCCGGTGGGCTCATCGGCGAGGAGGACCTTCGGCTTCTTGACGAGGGCGCGGGCGATGGCGACGCGCTGCTGCTGGCCACCGGAGAGCTCGGAGGGCAGGTGGCTCAGGCGCTCGTCGAGGCCCACCGACTCCAGCGCCTCGACAGCGAGGCGGCGGCGCTCCGCGGGCTTGATGCCCATCGGGACGAGGGCCGTCTCGACGTTCTCCTGGGCGGTCAGCGTCGGGATGAGGTTGAAGCTCTGGAAGATGAAGCCGATGTTCTCGGCGCGCATCCTGGTGAGCTTGGCCTCGCCGAGCCGGGCGAGGTCGACGCCGTCGAACTCGACCGAGCCCTCGGTCGGACGGTCGAGAGCGCCGAGCATCTGCAGCAGCGTGGACTTGCCGCCGCCCGTCGGGCCCTGGATGACGAGCTGGTCGCCGTCCTCGATGGTGAGATCGACACCCCGAAGGGCCTCGACGGTGTCCTTGGCGCGACGGTAGCGCTTGGTGACGCCGGTCAGCTTGTACATGGTCAACTCCCTTGAAATTGAAGGTGGGTGGCTATTCGACGCGGCGCAGGGCGTCCGCCGGGCGGAGCCTGGAGGCGCGCCAGCCGCCGAAGGTGCCCGCGATGAGGCCGCCGGCGACGGCGAGGCCGACCGCCAGGCCGATGGTGCCGAGGCTGACGGGAGCGGTCAGCGCGATGTTCAGCGCCTTGGTCGCGGCCTGCCGCCCCGGTCCGCCGCCGAAGCCGCCGCCACCGCCGCCACCCCCGCCGGAGGAGGCGACCGACGCGGTCAGCGTCGGGCTGATGGCGGTGATGAGGTACGCGCCGCCGAGGCCGAGCGCGATACCGAGGACACCACCGATGAGGCCGTTGACCAGGGCCTCGCCCATCACCTGGCCGGTGACGCGGCGGCTCTTCCAGCCGAGCGCCTTGAGCGTGCCGAACTCCCGCACCCGCCTGCTGACGGCGGAGGAGGTGAGCAGTCCCGCGACCAGGAAGGCGGCGATCAGCACGGCGATGGAGAGCCACTTGCCGAGGTTCGTCGCCAGGTCGGAAGCGGTGGAGAGCGAACCGGAGACCGTGGAGGCGAGATCGGCGGAGGTGGTGACCGTCGTGCCCGGCACGTTCTTCTGGATGGCGGACTTGACGCCGCTGATCTGCTGCGAGTCCGAGGCCTTCACATAGACCGTGGTGATCTTGTCCTTGGCGGCGGCCAGCGTCTGGGCCTGCGTCAGCGGGATGTAGACGTTGGCCGCGGAGTCGCCGCTGTCGGCGGTCGCGATGCCGATGACCGAGTACTTGACGCTCTTGATGGTGAGCGTGCCGCCCACCGCGAGCTTGTTCTCCTTGGCGTAGGAGCTGTCGAGGACGGCGACGGCGGCATTGGACTGCGCGGTCGTGAAGGACGTACCCGAGGTGATCTTCGAGGAGGTCAGCGGCCCGAGCGTCGGCTTGGAGACGTCCACGCCGTAGACCGAGTAGTTGTTGACGTCGAACTGCGCGCCACCGCCCTGCACCTCGGCCGGCGGCTGCCCACCGCCACCGGCCCTGCCTCCACCGGACGCCTGGCCCTCCTTGACCTGCCCCCGGGCGAACTGCCCGCTGACCTTCAGCACCCGCAGGCTCAGCCCGCCGACCGCGTCGTCCACGCCCTTCTGCCCTGCGACCTGGGAGACGACCGAGGTGGGCAGGGACTCGAAGCCCTGCACCATCACCTGGTCGCTGCTCTGCTCCTTGGAGTCCGTGGTGGCACCGAAGTTGAACTTCGGTCGCCCGGTGGCCCCGGTACTGCCCTGCGCCGCGGCGGCCTTGGTGACCGTCATGTCGGTCCCGAGGCCGTACAGGGACTGCAGGACCTTCCCCTGCGCCACCTGCATACCCGCCGATGCGGAGTTGACGGTGATGACGAGCCCGATGCCGAGGGCCAGCCCCATGGCGATGACCAGCGCGGCTTTCCTGCGACGTCGCAGCTCGCGCCTGAGATACGTAAAGAACATGCGATTCCTCGCCGTTGCCGCCCCGGCCAGGATGCGGGGGGATGAGTGGGGACGGCGGAAGTACGAGTGGATCGTGGTCCCTCGTACTCCCGCTGCGCCGTCACGGTAGGAATCAGCGGTGATGAACGGGTGAGGCCGGGGTGAGAGCCCGATGAGAAAGGTCAGCGGGCGCCGAGCAGATGGTCCATCGCCAGCTGGTCGAGCTGCTCGAACGCCATGCCCTTCACCGCCGCCGCCTCGACGTCGAAGTCCTCGAACGAGGCCCGGTCAGCGAGCAGATCACTCAACGACTCGCCCTCCCCCAGCGTCGGCCTGGCCAGCTCGTCCAGCCGCGACGCCCGGAGCGCCTCCTGTACGACCGGGTCGGCGCGGAACGCGGCGGCGCGCTCCTTGAGGAGCAGGTAGTTGCGCATGCACCCGGCCGCCGAGGCCCAGACGCCGTCGAAGTCCTCGGTACGCGGCGGCTTGAAGTCGAAGTGGCGCGGCCCTTCGTAGCCGGCGGTCTCCAGCAGGTCGACGAGCCAGAACGCGTCCCGCAGGTTGCCCGCGCCGAAGCGCAGGTCCTGGTCGTACTTGATGCCGGTCTGGCCGTTCAGGTCGATGTGGAAGAGCTTGCCGTGCCACAGCGCCTGGGCGATGCCGTGCGTGAAGTTGAGCCCGGCCATCTGCTCGTGCCCGGTCTCGGGGTTCACCCCGACCAGCTCCGGGTGTTCCAGCTCGTTGATGAAGGCGAGCGCGTGGCCGACGGTCGGCAGCAGGATGTCGCCGCGCGGCTCGTTCGGCTTGGGCTCCACGGCGAACCGCAGGTCGTACCCCTGCCCCAGCACGTACTCGCCGAGCAGGTCGAACGCCTCCTTCATCCGGTCCAGCGCGACCCGTACGTCCTTCGACGCCCCGGACTCGGCCCCTTCCCGCCCGCCCCACGCGACATAGACCTGCGCACCCAGTTCGACGGCGAGATCGATGTTGCGGATCGTCTTGCGCAGCGCGTAGCGCCGCACGTCACGATCGTTGGACGTGAAGGCGCCGTCCTTGAAGACCGGGTGCGTGAAGAGGTTCGTGGTGGCCATCGGCACCACCAGCCCGGTCGCGTCCAGGGCCTGCCGGAAGCGCTTGATGTGCGTTTCGCGCTCGACCTCCGTGGCGCCGAACGGGATGAGGTCGTCGTCGTGGAACGTCACGCCGTACGCGCCCAGCTCGGCGAGCCGGGTGACGGACTCGACCGGGTCGAGGGCCGGGCGGCTGGCGTCACCGAAGGGGTCGCGGCCCTGCCAGCCGACCGTCCAGAGGCCGAAGGTGAACTTGTGCTCGGGGGTGGGGGTGAGAGACATTGCGCCGGCTCCTATTCGTAAGACCGTTGAACAAATTAGTATGCGAAGGCCGCGATGGGAAGAGAAGGGGTCGCTCAATGGAACCGACGGTCGTGATCGGGGTGGACAGCTCCACCCAGTCGACAAAGGCGCTGGCGGTCCGGGTGGACACCGGCGAGGTGCTGGCGCGGGCCAGATCGCCCCACACGGTCAGCACGGGCGGAACCCGCGAAACAGACCCGGAAGTCTGGTGGCAGGCCCTCAGGACAACCCTGACCCAACTGCAGGCCCACACCACAGCCGCAGGAGCGATCTCCATCGGGGGACAGCAACACGGCCTGGTCACCCTCGACCAATCCGGTGGGCCACTGCGCCCGGCCCTGCTCTGGAACGACGTGCGATCAGCACCCCAGGCCGACGCGCTCGTCGCGCGCTTCGGGGCGAAACACTGGGCCGAACGCTTCGGCTCGGTCCCCGGCGCCAGCTTCACCGTCGCCAAATGGGCCTGGCTGCGCGAGAACGAACCGGACGTCGCCGCCGCGACAGCCGGCGTGCGCCTGCCGCACGACTTCCTCACCGAGCGCCTGACGGGCCAGGCGGTCACGGACCGCGGGGACGTCTCGGGAACCGGCTGGTGGGCCTCGGACACCGAGACCTACGACGACGCCGTCCTCGCCTCGGTCGGCCTCGACAGGTCCCTCCTCCCCCGCGTGCTGGGGCCGGGCGAGACAGCGGGCACAACACTCCCCGGCCTCCCGCTCCCATCTGGCGTCCTGGTCGCCTCCGGCACCGGCGACAACGCTGCGGCCGCCCTGGGCCTCGGCCTCACCCCCGGCCGCGCCGCGCTCAGCCTGGGCACGTCAGGAACGGTCTACACCCCATCGACCAACCGCCCCACCGACCCCACGGGCACGGTCGCCGGCTTCGCCGGTGCGCACGGCGGCTGGCTCCCGCTGGCCTGCACCCTGAACTGCACCCAGGCAGTGGACAAGATCGCCAGCCTCCTCAGCATCACCAGAGAAGCAGTAGAACCCGGCAAGAACGTCGTCCTCCTCCCCTTCCTGGACGGAGAGCGCACGCCCAACCTCCCCCACGCCTCGGGCACCCTCACCGGCCTGCGCCACGACACCACCCCCGGCCAGATCCTGCAGGCCGCCTACGACGGCGCCACGTACGCCCTGCTCACCGCCCTGGACCTGGTCCTGGCGGTGGACGACCGACCCTCCGACGAACCCCTCCTCCTGATCGGCGGCGGCGCCCGCGGCACCGCCTGGCGGCAGACCGTCCGCCGGCTCTCCGGACGAGCGGTCCAGATCCCCGACGCGGACGACCTCGTCGCCCTCGGCGCCGCGGCGCAGGCAGCCGCGCTGCTCACCGGCGAGACACCCACCGACATCGCCGCACGTTGGGGCACGTCGGCAGGACCGGTCTACGATCCGATCGAAAGGGACGAAGCCGCTTTGGACAGCCTGGCGGCGGCACTCAGCACCACCTGAAGCCTGGGCCGCAGTTTCACCCACCCTCAACCCCATCGGGTGGCTCGAACGCGAGGGGGACGGGCCCGCAGGGGTGGGGGTCCGAAATGCTGCCGTGTATTTGTGGGCCGCCAGGCACGTAAATATACGATTTCGGACCCCCACCCCGGAGGGACCGGCCCCCGCCCCCCACAGAACGGAGCCACCGTGGCAAACGGCACAGGCCCCCAAGCCGCGCTACGCCGCCGCAACCTGTCGGCCGTCGTGCACGCCGTCGCCGCCGGCGACCACCCGTCCCGGGCGGCGGTCGCCGCCGAGGTCGGCCTCACCCGGGCCACCGTCTCGACACTCGTCGACGAACTCATCGCGGCGGGCCTCGTCACCGAGCTGGGCGCGCAGCGCCCCGGCACCGTGGGCCGCCCCGGCACCGCGCTGGCGCTCAGCGCGCGCGGCCCGGCCGGGATCGGCGCCGAGGTGGGCGTGGACCACCTCGCCGCCTGCGTCGTGGACCTGCGCGGCACCGTACGGGCCAGAGCGACCGTGGAGGCCCGCAACCGCGGCCGGGCGGCCGCGCAGACACTCGGCGAGCTGGACGGACTCGTCCGGCAGGTGACGGACGAGGCGGTGGCCCTCGGGCTGCGCCCGGCCGGACTGACCGTCGCGGTCCCCGGCCTGGTGGGCCAGGACCGGCACACGATCCTGCGGGCACCGAACCTCGGCTGGCAGGACGAACACACCGACCTGACCGTCGAGAACGAGGCGAACCTGGGCGCGCTGGCAGAACTGTGGCTGACCGGCGGGGAGCAGGAGCAGGAGCAGGCCCGGGCCCCCCTCACCGACTTCATCCACGTCTCGGCGGAGATCGGTATCGGCGCGGCGCTCGTCATCAACGGCAGCCTCTTCCGCGGAGCGCGCGGCTTCGCGGGCGAGCTCGGGCACGTCCCCGTCTACCCGGACGGCCCCCGGTGCTCGTGCGGCGCCCGAGGCTGTCTGGAGCAGTACGCGGGCGAGGAGGCGGTGCTGCGGGCCGCGGGCATCGCCCCGGAGCTGCCGGGGCGCCTCAAGGCGCTGCGGACGGCGGCCGCGGACGACGACGCGCCCGCGCTGGCGGCCCTGGAGGCCGCCGGCCGGGCGCTCGGCATCGCGCTGAGCGGCGCGGTGAACCTGCTCGACCCGCAGGCGGTGGTACTCGGCGGCCCGCTCTCCGAGCTGGCCCCGTGGCTCCTGCCGGGCGTACGGCGGGAGCTGGGCCGGCGGGTCACGGGCGGCGGCGCGCTGGTGGTCGAGTCACGGCTGGGCCGCGACGGGGTGCTGCTGGGCGCGGCGTACAGCGCGGTGCGGGCGGTCCTGGACGACCCGCAGGAGTGGACCGCCCGTTAGGGGACCCTTCGGGCCCCTACCTGGGAGCCGGGGTCCCTACAGGCCCCAGCTCAACCCGCACAGCAACCCGTGGCCCAGGAAGAAGAGCCGTGGCTCAGGGCGTCGCTCAGGACGTAGCTCAGGACGCGGCTCAGGACGTGGCCCCGGACGTCGCCCCCAGCGCCGACCCCGCCGTCCAGGCGCTCCACGTCATGTTCCACCCGTTGAGCCCGTTGTCCGGCTTGATCGTCTTGTCGGGCGAGTTCTTCATGACGACCACGTCGCCGATCAGCGAGTTGTCGTAGAACCAGGCACCCAGCGTGTCCGGGTCGTTGGCGCCCTTGGTGTCGCTCAGGCCGATGCAGCCGTGGCTGGTGTTGGCCGAGCCGAAGATCGACTTGTTGCCCCAGTAGTTGCCGTGGATGAACGTGCCCGAGGAGCTCAGCCGCATGGCGTGCGGTACGTCGGCGATGTCGTACTCGCCCTTGAAGCCGACCGAGTCGCCGTTCATGCGCGTCTGCTTGTACTTCTCGGAGATGACCATCTGACCGTTGTAGGTCGGGTTCTCGGCCGAGCCGGCGGAGATCGGGACGGTCTTGATCGTCTTGCCGTCGCGGACGACCGTCATCGTCTTGGTGTTGGCGTCGACCGTCGAGACCTGGGACCGGCCGACGGTGAAGTTGACGTCCTTGTTCTGGACGCCGTAGACGCCGTTGGAGCCCTCGACGCCGTCGAGCTTCAGCTTGACGGTGACGTTGGAGCCGGCCTTCCAGTACTCCTGGGGACGGAAGTCCAGCCGGGTGGCGTCGAACCAGTGGCCCACGACGGTCTGGCCGCTGCTGGACGCCACCTTGATCGCCGACTCGACGGCCTTCCTGTTGGTGACGGCCTTGTCGAACTTGATCGACACCGGCATGCCGACGCCGACCGTGGAGCCGTCCTCCGGCGTGAAGTAGCCGATGAAGCTGTTGCTGGCGGAGACCGTGCCGAAGCTGGAGGTCTCGGTGGCGGTGCGGCCCTTCGCGTCCTGCGCGGTGGCCGCGACCTTGTACTTCTTGCCGCGGTCGAGGGACGCGTCCGGTGTCCAGCTCGTGCCGTCGGCGGCTATCGCGCCCTTGACGGCCTTGCCGCTCACGACCTCGGTCATGGCGACCGCGGTGAGCTTGCCGTCGGTCACGGCGACCTTGGCACCGCTGTTGATGCTCGCGTTGCTGGTCCCGGTCTTCGGGGTGATGACGATCTTGGCGTCCGAGGCGTCCTTGGCGGCCGCCGCGTCGACGTCCGCCTGTGTCTTGCCCTTGTCCGTCGCGGCGCCGCCCTTGTCCGAGCCGCCGCACGCGGTCAGCGCGACCGCACCGCCGAGCACGACCGCGACGGCCGCCAGGCCGGCGCGCCGCCGGCGTCCCCGGCGCGGGTGCTGGTCGGGCGTCATGCCGTTGACGGGGCCGGTCGCGGTGCCGGTGTCGGGCGACTTCACACAGATCTCCAATGCCTACGGGAGCACGTTCCCTGCTCGCTTCCCAGCGAGTCCTGCCCGCGTCCCTGCGGGCGACGGATCCGGACGCGATGGATCCGGAAACGAACCTCATCCATGACCAGAGGAACATGCGTGGCCAGAGGTCCGTTCCCTTTGTCCGGAAAGTGTGTCGAGGCCCACGTAGGAAACCCCGGGCCGCGAACGGCCCGGGGTGGGGGGAAAGTGCAGGTCAGACCGGTCAGACCGGAGCAGAGATCGGATCAGACCGGCCAGACCGGGTCGGAGATCCGATCAGACCGGATTCAGACCGGGTTCACACCGTCGTGGACGCCTCCTCAACGCCGTCCTCGAAGTCCTCCTCTGCGGCATCGTCGTCGCCGTACATGTCCCACTCCTCGGAGTCGGGGTCGTACTCGGTGTGCGCGCAGGACCACGAGGCCTGCACGAGTTCGATCCCGGGGACCGTCGTGACCAGGTCGAACGGGTCGACGAGATAGGCAAGCGCCTCGGACTCGTCCTGCTTCACGGCCGCCTCGGCGTGCGTCCGCTCCTCGGCGGGCATCTCCGCGTCGGCGGCGATGTGGGCCAGTGCGGCGGCGGTCACTTCCTGCTGTCCGGTGACCTCGAGAACGAGCTCGACCTGGAGTCGTACATAGCGCGGGCCGCTGTCGCCACGGGGAATCTCAGTAGTGCTCATGCGACGGAGCGTAAACGCCGGAGCGCCAGCTTCCCACCAGGCACACCAGGTCACTAACATCGGCGTCTACGGTCAAGTCGCCGCACCCAATGGGGGATCCGTTGACCTCGCCTCTGGCTTCTCCACGCCCGTTCGTCGCCGCCGCCGCGGCCTCCGTGCTGGCAGCGCTGTATTTCGTGCCGTCCGCCACCGCCAGCCCGGATCCTGCGCCTGCTTCGCAGGTCAAAGCGCCCGTGACGGGGACAGGACCGACGACGTCGACGACCGGGACGCTCCATCTCGCGGCCACCGGCACGGTGCACAACACGCCCTTTCTGATCGGCGGGGCCGCGTTCCTCGTCGGCGGTGCGGGGCTGGTGCTGAACGCCGGCCGCCGCTCCCGCGCGCAGGCGCTGTGACGCACTGAGGGACGCACACCCGAAGGCGTGCGCCCCTCACCGTCGTCACGCTCAGCAGCCAAGCCGCTGATCCGACGTCAGGCCAGCGGCCCCGTAACGGACTCGGCCGCCGCCGTGAGCTTTCCGGCCCGGACGAAGGCGTACGCCGCCTCGAGGTCGGGCGACAGGAAACGGTCCGGGCCGACCCCGTCGATACCCGCTTCACGGACCGCCGCCACGATCGCCCGGGTCGCCGGGCCGGGCCGCAGGCCGCCGGCGGTGAGCTTCTCGCGCATCTCGATGGCGCGGGTCGCGGCGAACAGCTCGACCGCGATGATCCGCGCCAGGTTGTCGACGGTGGTACGCAGCTTGCGCGCCGCGGACCAGCCCATCGAGACGTGGTCCTCCTGCATCGCGGACGACGGGATGGAGTCCACGGAGGCCGGGACGGCGAGCCGCTTCATCTCGCTGACCAGCGCGGCCTGCGTGTACTGAGCGATCATCAGGCCGGAGTCCACGCCCGGGTCGTCGGCGAGGAACGCCGGCAGCCCGTGCGACCGCGACTTGTCGAGCAGCCGGTCGGTACGCCGCTCGGCGATGCTGCCGAGGTCGGCGGCGGCGATCGCCAGGAAGTCCAGGACGTACGCGACAGGCGCGCCGTGGAAGTTGCCGTTGGACTCCACGCGGCCGTCGGGCAGCACCACGGGGTTGTCGACGGCGGAGATCAGCTCGCGGTCGGCCACCAGCCGGGCGTGCGCCAGGGTGTCCCGGCCGGCGCCCGCGACCTGCGGCGCGCAGCGGATCGAGTAGGCGTCCTGGACGCGCGGGGCGTCGTCCTGGTGGTGCCCGGTGAAGCCGGAGCCCTCCAGCACGCGGCGCATGTTCTCGGCGCTCGCGGCCTGGCCGGGGTGCGGGCGGATGGCGTGCAGCTCGGGCGCGAGGACGCGCTCGGTGCCGAGCAGCGCCTCCAGCGAGAGCGCGGCGGTGATGTCGGCCGCGGTGAAGAGCTGCGCGAGGTCCGCGCACGCCATCACCAGCATGCCGAGCATGCCGTCGGTTCCGTTGATGAGGGCCAGGCCCTCCTTCTCGCGGAGCTCCACCGGCTCGATGCCGGCCTCGGCGAGCAGCTCGCCGGCCGGACGAATCGTTCCGTCGGGGCCTTCGGCCACGCCTTCGCCCATCAGCACCTGCGCGCAGTGGGCGAGCGGTGCGAGGTCGCCGGAGCAGCCGAGCGAGCCGTACTCGTGCACGACGGGGGTGATCCCGGCGTTCAGGATCGCCGCCATCGTCTCGGCGACGACCGGACGCACGCCGGTGCGGCCGGACGCGAGCGTCTTCAGCCGCAGGAACATCAGCCCGCGCACCACCTCGCGCTCGACGCTCGGGCCCATGCCGGCGGCGTGCGAGCGCACCAGGGAGCGCTGCAGCTGTGCGCGCAGCTCCGGGCTGATGTGGCGGACGGCCAGCGCGCCGAAGCCCGTGGAGACGCCGTAGACCGGCTCGGGCTTGGCCGCCAGCGCCTCGATGACCTGCCGCGACGCGGCGATGCCGGCCAGTGCCTGCTGCGACAGTTCGACCTTCGCGCCGCCGCGAGCCACGGCCAGGACGTCGTCCGCGCTCGCGCCGTCGGCGCCGATGACCACGTTATGCATATTCATATTCACGCACCCTAGAGAGTGAATCGCCGCCTGTCACTCCTTACCTTCGCCGACGATCTTCCGCCGGCTTCCCGGTGGATCTTCGCGGGCCGTGCACGGCAAGGGCTCGGGGCCCGGCACGGCCCGGCGGTCGGTCCCGGCAAGACCGACTCGCGGGCCGCTCGTCAGGACCGATGGCCGCCCCGGATCCGCCGTCGCTCGCCCTCGGGCGCGGGCGGCTGGTCCGCCAGGCGCACGACGGGGTCGTCCGGGCCGCCGCGCCCCGCGACGACCGGAGTGGTCGAGCGCAGCGCCTTCGCCCGGTACTGGGCGGCGTCCGCCAGCCGGAAGAGCCGCCGGGCGGTCCGTACCGGCCCGATCGGATCGCCCGTCGAGGCGACGCCGCACGCGACGCCCTCGCCCACCTCCAGCTCGGTGGCCCGCCGGCACAGCTCCTCCGCCGCGTCCACCACCTCGTCCGAGCTCTGGCCGACCGCGACGAGGCAGAACTCGTCGCCGCCGAGCCGGGCCGCCAGGCTCCCCGGCAGCAGCGCGCCGCACAGCGACAGGACGGAGCCGAAACGTTCGAGCAGCTGGTCGCCGACCGCGTGCCCGAGCCGGTCGTTCACCTTCTTCAGACCGTTCAGATCGCACACCACCAGGCTCACCACGGCCTCGGTGACCCGGTGCAGCTCCAGCGCCTCGTCGAGCCGGACATCGACCGCGCGCCGGTTCCCGAGCCCGGTCAGCGGATCGGTGAAGGCCAGCCGCTGGACCTCGGCGAGCCGCTCCGTCTGCGAGATCCCGGCCGCGATCACGGCGGCCAGCACCGTCGCGAAGTCCGCGTCCGCCCGGTCGAAGACCGGCTCCCCCGTGCCCCGCGCCACGTAGAGCTCACCCCAGGCGCGCCCGTGCAGCACGATCGGCGCGACGACGCAGCAGCCGCGCCCGCGCCGCCGCAGCGCGGCGACCCGCTGGTGGCAGTACGCGCCCGGTCCCTGCGGCGCGCCGTCCGCCGTCTCGACCCAGGCGTGCGGCTCCCCGCCGCCCGCCCACTTCCCGTGCAGGAATTCCACGATCTCCGGGAAGTCGTGCACGGGGTAGGTCTCGTCCCGCGGTTCCGGGTCCTCGCCCGGCGCCAGGTCGCCGTCGTTGACGAGCACCCGGAGCTGGCCCGAGCCCCGCTCCCACGACGACAGCGCCGCGAACGAACCGCCCATCGCGAGCCGCGCCTTCGCGGCGGCCGCCCGCACCGCCTCGCGCGGGTTCTGAGCGGCCGCCATCGCCTGCGCCAACTCCACGACCGCTCGCAGCCGTCGATCGGCCGTCCCGTCACCCATCACACCAGGTTAAGAAGAAATGTCGCACTTGGGGCTGTTTGACTACTCCCGAAGCGAATTTACCGTTCCGCCGGCCCCGGGCACTCCGCCGGCACCGCTCGGGTGGCTACTGGGGTCACTCCCCCGGCCACTGCGGCGTCCGCTTCTCGTTGAACGCCGCCACGCCCTCGGCCCGGTCCCCCGAGAACGCCACCGTCCGCCACGCCGCGTCCTCGACGTCCAGCCCGGCCCGCAGATCCAGGCCGTGCCCCAGCCGCAGCGCCCGCTTCGCGGCCCGCAGCCCCACCGGCGAGTTGGCCGCCATGCGCTCCGCGAGCGCCAGCGCGTCCGCGCGGTCCTCGCCCGCCGCCGCCAGGATGTCGACCAGTCCCAGCTCGCGGGCCTCCTCCGCCACCACCCGGCGCGCCGTGAAGATCAGCTCGGCGGCGCGTGCCGCACCGACCCTGCGCGGCAGCAGCTGCGTGCCGCCGCCGCCCGGGATCACGCCCACCGAGACCTCCGGCAGCCCCACCACCGCGGTGGCGTCCGCCACGATCACGTCGCAGGACAGCGCCAGTTCGAAGCCGCCGCCGAGCGCGAAGCCGTGCACCGCGGCGATCGAGGGCATCGGCAGCTCCAGTACCGCGGTGTACGCGGCCCGGGTGTGCGGGCGCTGCCGGCCGAGGTCGGCGTCCGTGAAGGAGTTGCGCTCCTTCAGGTCCGCGCCGACGCAGAACGCCCGCTCGTGCGTGGACGTCAGCACCACGACGCTGACCGTCCGGTCGGCAGCGAGCGCGGCACACGCCGCCGCCACGTTCCCCGCCATCTCCGTCGAGATGGCGTTCATCGCCTTGGGGCGATCCAGCACCAACTCCGCCACGCGCGCGCCGTGCCGCCGCACCGCGACCCATTCCCCGAACCGCACTTCAGACTCCGTCATGCCCCGGATCATGCCAGCCGCGCCCGCCGCGCGGCAGTGCAGGTGGGGTCGGCTGCGGGGGGTCGGCTCCAACAGGTCGGCCGCGGCGGGTCGGCTCCGGCGGGTCAGCTTCGGCGGGTCAGCAGCCAGGGCTCGACGACACCGAGCCCGCGCACCGGGCGACGCCACATCGGCTGCAGGGCGAAGCGGTACTTGTCGTCCTCGGAGGCGTCGACCTCGGAGACGGGCGCGTCGCCCGCCGCGCCGAGCGCCTGCGCGAAGTCACCGTCGACGAGGACGGCATCCCGTGGCGCTATGGACGTGAGGCGGCTGGCGAGGTTCACGGTCGTGCCGAAGACATCGCCCATCCGCGTCGTCACGGTGCCGAAGGCCATCCCGACGCGCAGCGCGGGCATGGATTCGTCGCCGGTCATCGTCTCGATGAGCCGCAGCCCGATCTCGGCGGCGGTGCCGGGGTCGTCGGCGACGTACAGCACCTCGTCGCCGAGCGTCTTGATCAGCCGGCCGCCGTACGCGGCGACCTGGTCGGCCGCCGTGGTCTCGAAGGCCTCGACGAGCTCGCCGAGTTCCTCCTCCTCCAGGCGCCGGGTGAGCCGGGTGAAGCCGACGAGGTCGGCGAAGCCCACGGCCAGCCTCCGGTCGACGGCCTCCTCGTCGTCGGACTGGACGACGCGGCTGGTGGCGGCGGCCAGCTGGCGCCGCCAGACGTAGATGAGGAACTCCTCCAGCTCCGGCAGCAGCAGCTCGACGAGCGGGTAGGCGACCTCGGCTCGCGTCATACCGGGCTCGGGCGGCTCGGTGAGCCCTTCGAGGAAGGAGTCGGTCTGCCAGTCGGCGAGCCGGGCGGTGGTCTGGCCGGTCGAGCGGGCGACCTGGATGGCCATGGACTCGCTCAGCAGCCCGGCCTCGACGAGCCCCGCGAGGCGGCGCAGCGCGAGCACGTCGGCCTCGGTGAGGGCCTTCGCCTGGCCGATGTCGGCGAAGCCCATCGCGCGCCAGAAGCGGGAGGCCAGGTCCATGGAAACGCCCGCGGTGCGGGCGGCCTGGAAGGGCGTGTACTGGCGGCCTGCGCCGAGGATGAGATGTTCGAGGCGCAGCGCCAGCGGATGCTCGGCGGGATCGGTCGAATCCGGGCCGCCACCGGGGTCGGCGGGCGCCACCAGGTTGGCCGGGACGGACGGATCGGTCGGATTGTCGGGGTCGACGCCGTCCGGGTCCGGGCCGGTGCCCGGATCCGTCGCGTACGAGGGAAGGTCCGCGTCGTCCGCCACGCTCACCCTCCGCCCCCTGTCAGATCCCTGCGCAATGCCCGTCCGAGCCCTTCCGATCATCAAGCCGACGCGCCGCCTCAACGATACGGCAGGTGTGCCGTAGCTCACGTCACCTGTCCATGCCCGCACCACCGGGTCACCGGCGCCTTCCCGCACAACCTGCCGGTCGGGGGACAGGGCCGGACGGGTGACGGGACGGGCAGGCGACAGGCCGGGCAGGTGACGGTCGAGCAGGCGACGGGCGGGAGGCGACGAGGCGCGACCCGCCGGGCCCTGGGCCGGGCCCTAGGCGCTCGTCCGGGTCAGTGCCACCACATTCCCGGAGATCTTCCCGACGGTGAACTCCACCCCGGCGAGTTCGACGGGGTCGCCGACCGCCGCGTCCTGGTAGTCCGCCACCGGCACCGCCCCGCAGTTCGCGGTGAAGTGGGCGGTTCCCGCGGCCGGGTCGACGTCCATCGCGGCGACGGACCAGCCGGTCGGGAACACCTTCAGGCCGCCGTTGTTGATCAGGGCCACGGAACCGCCCTTCGCCGGGAAGCCCTTCGCGGCGGCGGCGCGGACGGCCGCGTTCGTGGTGAAGCAGAGCCCGGTGTCGGCGGCTCCGCCGACCGACTTCATGGACGCGGGAGCGGCCGCGGCCGCCGTCCGGTCGGCTGCGTCCTTGGGCTCCAGGACCACCCGGTAGGAGCAGATCTGGCTGACCGTGAACGCATGCCCCGCGTACGTGACCTGCTGGCCGGGCTTGACCGACTGGCTCGGCTGCCCGTCCTGGTAGGTCGCGCCCTCGCGGAGGGTGGCGGTGCGCGACGTCCCGTCCGCCTGCGCCGCCTCGTACCGGACCGCTCCGCCACCCGGCAGCTTGTAGCCGCCGCCGCGCAGCACATGCAGCCCGTCGGCCGTCGGCGTGCCCGCGCAGACCGGGCCCTTGTCGCGCGCCGCTACGGACGTCGTGCCCCCGTCGGAGGACGTGGGGGTGTCCGTACCGCCGCCGGAGGCGGATTCGGAGCCGCAGCCGGCCAGTGCCAGCAGCGCCACGACCGCCAGTGCCGTCTGCCTACGCATCGGCCGTCTCCCCGCTTCCGCTCCCGCTGCCGTCCGAGACGGCGTCGGCGCGCTCCAGCACGATGCGCGTCCGGTACTCCACCTCGGTGACGCGCCACGCGTCACCGGTGATCTCCACGACATCGCCCGCCGTCAGGTCGTCGAACTCGGCGAAGGGCACGCCCTCACGGCTGACCTGCAGCCGGCCGTGCACCGACGGTTCGGCGAAGATCGTGGCGACGATCCCGAAGGAGTGTCCGTCGTGCTCCACGGTGTAGGGGATGTGATAGCGGACCGGCCACCGGCCGTCCACTTCGAAGGGGTATTTCACGTGCTCGGTCATCTCGCTCACCGTGTTCGTCAGGGGACGTCGTACGCCTCGGGCGACTGGAAGTACTTGTTGAACTGCTCCTGGGTCACGGTGAGCGGCGGATAGCCCGACGTGCCCCACGGATTGCCGAGGATGATCTTCCCGTCGCTGGTGAATCCGCGCACGTAGTAGGCATGGTTGCTGTGGTAGGTGTTGCCCCATTCCTTGGGGTGCTTCTTGTCCAGGCCCTCGTCGTTCGGCGTCGAGACCGTCAGGGCCTTCCCCGAGTCGAACGCCTTCTTCAGGTTGTTCAGGTCCTTGTTGTCCTCAGAACCGAGCCCGAGGAAGACGCTCTTGGTGACGTCCTTGCCGTCGTGGCCGGTCAGATAGGGCGCCGACGCCTTCGGGTCGTCGCCCTCGATACCGCCGTAGCCGCCCTCACCGCCGGTGTAGGCCAGGGCGAACGCCTTCTCGTAGTAGGCCGGCCAGGTGTCGCCGTTGCCGTAGGTGCTGATCGGGTTGCCATTGGTGTCGGTCGGCAGGTCCGGGGTCACGGTGACCCAGTGGTTGTTGCCGTTCTTGTCCCAGATCCGCACGCTGACGGTGCCGTTGGCGTTCTGCTTGATGCCGTCCTTGATGAACTGCGGGTCCTTCAGCGCGACGGCCGACAGGGAGGCGACGTACCAGCAGTCGCCGAACTGCCGCTGGTTGATGTCGTCCGCCGACGGCTCGCCGTTGAAGAGCGGGTCCGTCGGAACCTGCCAGTGGATACCGGAGTTGTTCTGGCCGTTCTGGGAGTTGCCGCCGTTCTTGTACGCCTCGGTGTTCGTGAACGTCGGCTGCACACCGGGGAAGGCCGTGGTGAGCTTGACCATGTTCTCGCAGCCGACCTTGGAGAGCATCTTGCCGAGGGTGTCGAGGCGCTCCTGGGTCGGCAGGCCGTTGTGGTCGAACGGGTTCCAGGCGGAGTCGTCGGTGCAGTCGGCCAGCTTTCCGTACCGCGCGAGGTCCTCCGGGTCCGCCTTGGTGACCAGCGCGTCCAGCTCGGCCCCGGTCAGCCCGTCGAGCAGATGGGAGACCTTCTCCAGATCGTCGCGGTTGCCGTTGGTGCCGAAGTCCTTGCCCTTGAGGGCCTGCAGCTCCTTGAGGGCCGCGTCGACCTTCTTGCCGTCCGGCGGCGGCTCGTCCAGGAAGACGATGCTCGGGTCGACGGGGTAGCCCTGCTTCTGGAACGCGACGAGCGCCTCCAGTTGCGTGATGCGGCGCTTCATCGAGCCCTGCATGTCGCCGAGCTCGCCGGTGAGCAGACCCGGCAGCCGGCTGCGGCCGAAGAACGGCATCGGGATCAGATCGCCGACCAGGCTCTGCAGGTTCGGGTCGCCCGAGGCGCGGGTGCCGGGCGGCAGGTTCTGCTGGGCGGTGGTCAGCAGCCCCGCCAGCTTGCTGTGCAACCCGCCGGCGTGCTGTGCGAGGGAGTCGAGATCCCCCGCGAGCGCCTTCAGCTGGACGGGGTCGAAGCCCTGGTACGCCATCAGTGACCACCCGCCGGGGCCTTGGTCTTGTCCTTGGACTTCGCCTCTTCGTCGAGCCGCTGCGCCGCGTTCTCCCAGCGGCCGGCGTCGGCCATCAGCGCTGTGGCCATGCCCTGCAGGGTGCGCTGCCGGTTGACCAGCGCCTGGGTGGACTGGTCGGCGAACGGCCCCTGCCAGATCGCGGTCCCCGGGTTCGCGGCCGGATTGGCGGCGCGCGGGGTGGCCTTCTTGACCACACCGTCGAGGAACTGGCCCAGCGTGCGGGCGAGCGAGCGCGCCTGTTTGGCGCAGTCGCGCAAATGCTGCGCCCGTATCTTCAGCTGGGCAGCATCATCATTGGTTCCCATGTACTTCCCCCGTGAACCGACGTCATTGATCGATCGGACGGGTGAACCGTCCTGATCGGTTCCAGGGATGGTAGCGAGTGCGGCAAGGCAAGCGGCGGCCGGGATTCCGCCCGGGGGGTGCCAGATCGCGACACGCCGTACGAAAGCCCGGCCCGGGGGCACCTCTCAGCGGTAGCTGGGGGGAGGCACTCTGACGAAACGCCCTAGGCGCGGCGGATGTGTACGACGTCGCCCGCGCCGACCGCCTGCTCCCCGTCTGCCGTGGCGAGCACCAGCCGCCCGTCCTCGTCCACGCCGACCGCGGTGCCGACCAGCTCGCGCCCGCCGGGCAGCTCGGCGCGGACCTCGCGGCCGAGGGTGGCGCAGCCGGCCGCGTACGTCTGCTGGAGCCGGGAGGCGGCCGGGTCGCCGCTGGCCGCGCGCCATTCGCCGTACCAGTCGGCGAGGGAGCGCAGCACGGCGCGCAGCAGCGGGTCGCGGTCGGTGCCCTTGGCGCCGGCGAGGGCGAGGGAGCCCGCGGCGGGGACGGGCAGCTCGTCGGTGCGCAGCGACACGTTGATGCCGATGCCGATGACGACGCCGTCGGTGCCCGCGCGCTCGGCGAGGATACCGCCGGTCTTGCGCTCCTCGCCGTCGATGGTGACGAGCAGGTCGTTGGGCCATTTGAGCGCCGTGTCGACGCCGGCCGTCCGCGAGAGCGCCGTGGCGGTGGCGACCCCGGCGAGCAGCGGCAGCCAGCCCCAGCGCTCGACCGGTACGTCGGTCGGCCGCAGCAGTACGGAGAAGAACAGCCCGGAGCGCGGCGGCGCCGACCACTGGCGGTCGAGCCGGCCGCGCCCCGCGGTCTGCTCCTCCGCGACCAGCACGGCGCCTTCGGGCGCTCCGGCGTTGGCACGTTCCGCCAGGTCACTGTTGGTGGAACCGGTGGCCTCGACGACGTCGAGGGACGTCCAGGGAGAGTCCGGCGCGATGACCGCGCGGCGCAGCGCGGCTTCGCCGAGAGGGGGGCGCTCCAGGTCGGACCAGCGGTTGGGAGTCGTCATTTGCCCAGATTAGGAGATGTCCCGGCAGCGGAGTGTGTCCAACGCCGCACTGCTGGAGAACCAGTCCCGCCGTTACGCTACGAAACAGCGTTACTCGCCAGTCAAGTAGGACCCGACAGGACCCACGAGAGCAGGAGAGCCGCCTCCATGGCCGAGCCGGAGCACGACATCCACACCACCGCGGGCAAGCTCGCGGATCTGCGCCGCCGTATGGAGGAGGCGACGCACGCCGGCTCCGCGCGCGCGGTGGAGAAGCAACACGCCAAGGGCAAGCTGACCGCCCGGGAGCGGATCGAACTGCTGCTTGACGAGGATTCGTTCGTCGAGCTGGACGAGCTCGCCCGGCACCGGTCGACCAACTTCGACCTGGAGAAGAACCGGCCCTACGGCGACGGTGTCGTCACGGGTTACGGCACGGTCGAGGGCCGCCCGGTGGCCGTCTTCTCCCAGGACTTCACCGTCTTCGGCGGCGCCCTGGGCGAGGTCTACGGCGAGAAGATCGTCAAGGTCATGGACTGGGCGATGAAGACCGGCTGCCCGATCATCGGCATCAACGACTCCGGCGGCGCCCGCATCCAGGAGGGTGTGGCCTCGCTGGGCATGTACGGCGAGATCTTCCGCCGCAACACCCACGCCTCCGGTGTGATCCCGCAGATCTCGCTGATCGTGGGCCCGTGCGCGGGCGGCGCGGTGTACTCGCCGGCCATCACGGACTTCGTGGTGATGGTCGACAAGACCTCGCACATGTTCATCACCGGGCCCGACGTCATCAAGACGGTGACGGGCGAGGACGTCGCGATGGAGGAGCTGGGCGGCGCCCGCACGCACAACACGACGTCCGGGAACGCGCACCACATGTCGGGTGACGAGAAGGACGCCATCGAGTACGTGAAGGCGCTGCTGTCGTACCTGCCGTCCAACAACCTGACGGAGGCCCCGGCCTACCCGGTCGAGGCCGACCTGTCGACCAGCGCCGAGGACCTGGAGCTGGACGCGCTGATCCCGGACTCCGCCAACCAGCCGTACGACATGCACAAGGTCATCGAGCACGTGCTGGACGACGGCGAGTTCCTGGAGACGCAGGCGCTCTTCGCGCCGAACATCGTCGCGGGCCTCGGCCGGATCGAGGGGCGTCCGGTCGGCATCATCGCCAACCAGCCGATGCAGTTCGCGGGCTGTCTGGACATCGACGCGTCCGAAAAGGCCGCCCGCTTCGTCCGCACCTGCGACAGCTTCAACATCCCGGTCGTGACCTTCGTGGACGTGCCCGGCTTCCTGCCCGGCACCGACCAGGAGTGGAACGGCATCATCCGGCGCGGCGCCAAGCTGATCTACGCCTACGCGGAGGCGACGGTCCCGCTGATCACCGTCATCACCCGTAAGGCGTACGGCGGCGCCTACGACGTGATGGGCTCCAAGCACCTGGGCGCGGACCTCAACCTGGCGTGGCCGACCGCGCAGATCGCGGTCATGGGCGCGCAGGGCGCGGTGAACATCCTGCACCGCCGCACGCTGGCCGAGGCGAAGACGCCGGAGGCGGTCGAGGAGCTGCGCCAGCAGCTGATCACCGACTACGAGGACACGCTGCTGAATCCGTACGTGGCCGCGGAGCGCGGTTACATCGACGCGGTGATCATGCCGTCCGAGACGCGCTCGCACCTCGTCAAGGCGCTGCGGACGCTGCGCAACAAGCGCGAGAGCCTGCCGCCGAAGAAGCACGGCAACATCCCCCTCTAAGGAGCCGTCCCGTGGTGATCAAGGTAGAGCGGGGAAATCCGACCCCGGAGGAGCTTGCCGCCGTCGTGGCACTGGTCCAGGCGCGGGCCGCCGCCACGTCGGGCAGCGCCGACGGCCCGCAGCGGACGGACGAGTGGGCCGACCCGGCCCACAACGTGCCCCGCTCCGTCCCCAGCCCCGGCCCCGGCGCGTGGCGCACGTCGTACTGGCCCCGCTGAGGACATCGCTGAGGATTCCGCCGAGGACTCCGCAGAAGAAATAGTCATCTGCCGGCCCGCGCTTGAGTACCCGTACTCAGGCGCGGGCCTTTTCCTGGGCGCAACCTGGAAGACATGTTGTGGTCGGACCGCGACCGGCGCGACGAGCCGCCGGAGGACATGCGGCAGGTACAGGAGATGCTGCGGCGAGCGATCCTCGTCATCGCGCTGACCCTGCCCCTGTTGATGCTGCTGGTGGGCTGGCACGGCTGACCGTCCGGCATCCCGCCCGGGTACCCCGCCCCGGCACCGGCGCGGCGCCGGCCCGAATTACGATGGCCCGATGAGCCCCCGCCGCCCCCTCGTCCTGGCCTCCGCCTCCCCCGCCCGTCTCAACCTGCTGCGGCAGGCCGGACTCGATCCCCGGGTCGTGGTCAGCGGGGTCGACGAGGACGCCCTGACGGCCGCGAACCCGGCGGAGCTGGCGAGGGTGCTGGCCGAGGCGAAGGCGTCGGCGGTCGCGGCGGGACTGACCGGCGGCGAGCTGGTGGTCGGCTGCGACTCCGTACTGGACCTGGACGGCGAGGCGCTGGGCAAGCCTGCCGACGCCGCGGAGGCGACCGCCCGGTGGATGGCGATGCGCGGCCGGTCGGGCGTGCTGCAGACGGGTCACTGCGTCATCGACACCGCGAACGGCAAGCAGGTCTCGGCGACCGCGTCGACCACGGTGCACTTCGGGTCGCCGGACGACACCGAGATCGCCGCCTACGTCGCGAGCGGCGAGCCGCTGTACGTCGCGGGGGCGTTCACCCTCGACGGCCGCTCGGCCCCGTTCCTCGACGGGATCGACGGGGATGCCGGCAACGTCATCGGCCTCTCCCTGCCGATGCTGCGGCGGCTGCTGGGCGACCTGGACGTGCGGATCACCGACCTCTGGACGGCGTAACCCGTCCAAATCGTCCCGGTCCCGCCCGTGACGTCCTAGGCTGCGGCCGGGGCGGTCGGCGGCGGGACCTTGCCGTCGGTACCGGCGGCGCTCACCGCGTCCTCGGTGTCCGGGTACATCAGCAAGGTGCCGACAAGGAGCGCCAGGACGACCATCATGAAGATGAAGGCGGGCCAGCCGACGAGGCCGACCACCAGCGCGCCCAGCAGGCCGTGCACGACCGCGCTGACGATGAGCAGGATCTGCCCGAACCGGCCGGCCGGGCGGTCACGCAGCGCCATCCGCGCGGGGACGAGGGCACAGCCGATGAGGAAGAGCGCGAACAGGACGCCGCCGACCCAGGTGCCGATGGCCATGCCGTCGGAGTCGAGACCGGCGACGGACATGTTCTGGTTGCGCACGGCGAGACCGAGCACCAGATGGATGAAGGCGATGCCGATCGCCTCGATGACGAGCACTACAGCTGTGGTCGCCGCCAGACCTCTGCGCACCTTGCCCCCTTCAACCTGCAACCGTTACCCCGGGTATCACGCATCGCGAACGCTACTAACGGGTACGCCTCGCGGCAAGGTCCATGACCCCACCACCCTTTCGGGGTGGCGGACCAGCAAAGATTCCACCCCCTATTCGTGGAGAACCCACAAAGGATCCGGCATCCTGCCCCTGATTACGCAGAGAGACATGGACCACACCAAGGACCCTGAACCACCCGGACGAATGGGGTCGTACCGTGGATTTAGCAGGCACCAGGACGCTCGACCGGCGCTCGAATCACCCTCCGTGTGGGCAAGCTCACCTGTAGGGGTGACTCGGCATGAAGTGTCGTCAGTAACTAAACTCGGCTTGTTTCAAGGAGGGAGCCATCGTGCGCAAGGTGCTCATCGCCAACCGCGGTGAAATTGCAGTCCGCGTCGCCCGCGCCTGTCGGGATGCCGGGATCGCCAGCGTAGCCATCTACGCAGACCCGGATCGGGACGCGCTGCATGTCCGCGCGGCCGACGAGGCCTACGCGTTGGGTGGTGACACCCCGGCGTCCAGCTATCTGGACTACGCCAAGGTGCTCGCCGCCGCAGCCGAATCGGGGGCGGACGCGATCCACCCCGGATACGGATTCCTGTCCGAGAACGCCGAGTTCGCCCAGGCGGTGCTGGACGCCGGGCTGACCTGGATCGGCCCGCCGCCGCAGGCGATCCGCGACCTCGGCGACAAGGTGGCGGCCCGTCATATCGCGCAGCGCGCCGGTGCCCCGCTCGTCGCGGGCACCCCGGACCCGGTCTCGGGCCCGGACGAGGTCGTCGCGTTCGCCCAGCAGCACGGCCTGCCGATCGCCATCAAGGCCGCCTTCGGCGGTGGCGGGCGCGGTCTGAAGGTCGCCCGCACCATCGAGGAGATCCCGGAGCTGTTCGACTCCGCGGTCCGCGAGGCGGTCGCCGCCTTCGGGCGCGGTGAGTGCTTCGTCGAGCGCTACCTGGACCGGCCGCGCCACGTCGAGACGCAGTGCCTGGCCGACAGCCACGGCAATGTCGTGGTCGTCTCCACCCGTGACTGCTCGCTGCAGCGCCGCCACCAGAAGCTGGTGGAGGAGGCTCCGGCGCCGTTCCTGACCGATGAGCAGAACGCCGAGCTGTACCGGGCGTCGAAGGCCATCCTCAAGGAGGCCGGCTACATCGGCGCGGGCACCGTGGAGTTCCTGGTGGCCGTGGACGGCACGATCTCCTTCCTGGAGGTCAACACCCGTCTGCAGGTCGAGCACCCGGTCACCGAGGAGGTCGCCGGTATCGACCTGGTCCGGGAGATGTTCCGGATCGCGGACGGCGAGGCGCTCGGTTTCGACGACCCGAAGCTGCGCGGCCACTCGATCGAGTTCCGCATCAACGGTGAGGACCCGGGCCGCGGCTTCCTGCCCGCACCCGGCACCGTCACCACCTTCCAGCCCCCGTCGGGCCCCGGTGTGCGGCTGGACGCGGGCGTCGAGGCCGGTTCGGTCATCGGCCCGGCCTGGGACTCGCTGCTCGCCAAGCTGATCGTGACCGGCGCGACGCGGCAGCAGGCGCTGCAGCGTGCGGCCCGTGCGCTGGCGGAGTTCCGCATCGAGGGCATGGCCACGGCCATCCCGTTCCACCGCGCGGTCGTGACCGACCCGGCGTTCGCCCCCGAGCTGGGCGGATCCACCGAGCCGTTCACCGTCCACACCCGGTGGATCGAGACGGAGTTCGAGAACACCATCACGGCGTTCGCGCCCGTCGGTGGCGAGGACGAAGAGGCTCCGGCCCGCGAGACGGTGGTCGTCGAGGTCGGCGGCAAGCGCCTGGAGGTCTCCCTCCCTGCGTCGCTCGGTGTCGCGTCCATGCCGGTCGGCCTGAACAAGAAGGCACCGCGCCGCGCCACCACCAAGAAGGCCGGTTCGGCCGCTTCCGGCGACTCCCTGGCATCCCCGATGCAGGGCACCATCGTCAAGGTCGCGGTCGAGGAGGGCCAGCAGGTCAACGAGGGCGACCTCGTCGTCGTCCTGGAGGCCATGAAGATGGAGCAGCCGCTCAACGCGCACCGCTCCGGCACCATCAAGGGCCTGACGGCCGAGGTCGGCTCCTCGGTCACCTCCGGCGCCCTGATCTGCGAGATCAAGGACTGATCCGCGGACCGGTGACATGACGATGCCGGGCGGGCCCCTCGGGCCCGCCCGGCATTTCGCTGTCCCCGCCCGGTTCAACCCCGGCCGGCGGGCCCCTTCGAGGGGGTCCGTACGGCCAGGACGAGCAGCAGCGCCAGGCCGGTGAAGACGGCGGCCGCCGCGAAGGCAGCGGTGGCGCCCGATGTGAAGACCTCCGCCGCGCCTCCGCCGGCGTGCCGGGACGCGGTGCCGAAGACGGTGACGAGGATCGACAGGCCCAGGCTGCCGCCGATCTGCTGCATCGTCTGCAGCAGTCCGGCGGCCGACCCGGCGTCACGCGGCTGGACACCCGTCAGGATGAGGGTGGTGAGCGGCATGAACGTGAAGCCGACACCCACCCCGATCAGGGCCAGCGGCCCGAGCAGCGCGGCCGCGTAGCCGGTACCCGCGTCGAGCTGCGAGAGCCACAGCGTCCCGCCGACGGAGAGCAGGGCGCCGATCGACGCGACGCGCTTGGCGCCGAAGCGGGCCAGTGCGCGCGGCGCGGTGCGAGCGGCCACGAAGAGCGGGACCGCCAGCGGGAGGAAGGCGAAGCCGGTACGCAGCGGGCTGTAGCCCAGCACGCCCTGCAGGAACTGCGTCGAGAAGTAGAAGACCCCGAACATGCCGGCCGGAACGAGCAGCATGCAGCCGTAGGCGAGGGCCCGGTTGCGGTCGGCGAACAGCCGCAGGACGACCAGCGGCCGTTCGGCCCGTACCTCGTTGACCAGGAACGCGGCGAGCAGCGCGGCCGCCACGGCGAAGGTGGTCAGGGCGCGGGTGTCGCCCCAGCCCTGGTCGGCGACGCGGATGAAGGCGTAGACGAGCGAGGCCATGCCGAGGGTGCCGGTGAGCGCTCCGGCGACGTCGAACCGGCCGCCGGGGTGGCGGGTCGTCTCGGCGACATGGCGCGGGGCGAGCGCGGCGATGGCCAGCCCGACGGGGATGTTGATGAAGAACACCCAGCGCCAGGAGCCCCATTCGGTGAGCATCCCGCCGAGGATGAGGCCGACGGCGGAGCCGGCGCCGGAGATCGCGGAGAACACGCTCAGCGCGCGGTTGCGCTCGGTGCCTTCCGTGAAGGTGGTGGTGATCAGGGCAAGCGTGCTGGGCGCGGCCAGTGCGGCGGCGGCTCCTTGGGCGGCGCGGGAGACGAGCAGCAGCGTCGCGTCGGTGGCGAATCCGCCGGCCACCGAGGCGGCGGTGAAGGCCAGCACCCCGATGATCAGGGCGCGGCGGCGGCCGATGAGGTCGCCGATCCGGCTGCCGAGCAGCAGCAGACCGCCGAACGCGAGGATGTAGGCATTCAGGATCCAGGACATACCGGTGGAGGAGAAGCCCAGGTCGGCGCCTATGCCCGGCAGGGCGACATTCACCACGGTCGCATCCAGCAGCAGCATCAGCTGGGTGCCGACGATGGCGGAGAGAGCGAGTAACGGGTGGTGCCGCCGGGACTGGGCGGAGGTGGTGACCGGAGCGGTGCTCAAGGATGTGGACATGGTGAGTAGACCTCCAGCGGAGAGAAACGGAGGGTGCCTCCGTAAACTATACGGAGGACGCCTCCGGTTCTACAATGCCATTCTGGGGATCCTGGAATTCCGGGATCCGGACCTTGGGAGGCAGGTGGCGATGCGGGCAGACGCGCAGCGCAACTACGACCGGTTGCTGGCCGAGGCCCGACAGGCCTTCATCGTGCACGGCACCGACGCGTCGCTGGAGGACATCGCACGCCACGCGGGCGTCGGCATCGGCACCCTCTACCGGCACTTCCCCGACCGCTACGCGCTGATGAACGCGGTCTTCGAGCAGGAGGTCGAGCTGCTGACGGCGCGCGCACACGAGCTGCTGACGGCGGACTCACCGACCGACGCGCTCGTCAGGTGGCTGCAGATGGTCGCCGTCCACTCCACCATGTACCGGGGGCTGGCAGCGGCCATCATGGCCGCGGGCGACGCGAAGATGGTCGCGTGCAAGGCGCCGCTGCGCGCGGCGGGCGGGGCGCTGCTGGAGCGCGCCCAGCGGGCCGGTGAGGTGCGGACGGACACGAACATCGCCGACCTGCTCAAGCTGACGAACGCCATCGTGCTGGTGGCCGAGAAGGACCCGGAGCACCGGGCGATCTTCGACCGGCTGATGGACCTGGCCCTGCACGGCCTGCGCACCCCGGCGGGGATCACCGCGCAGGCGTGATCCGGGCCGTCACGACCCGGATCTGTCATGCCCGGGGCCGTCACGACCCGGACCCGTCATACCCCCGGGCCGTCACGACCCGGACCTGCCATACCCCGGGCCGTCACGACCCGGACCATGCGTGACCTGGACCTTCGCAAGCCGGGCCTTCCTCGACCCGGGTCCGGCTCCGGCTCCGGGTCCGGCTCTAGGTCCGGCTCCGGGTCCGTGGGGAGCTCCCCGCGGCCGTCCCTAGCGGCGCCGCAGGTCGGCGATCCTGGCTGCCTGCTGATCCGCCCCGAGCGGCGTCGCGCTGCGCAGCGGAGGCTGTCCCGGGTGCGGGTGCCGCCGGGGCGCGGGCATCGGCATCTCGCGGCGCGGCCGACCGGCCGCGATGGCGTCGGCCCCGACGAGGGTCGCGACGGCGACCTGCACCCCACGGTCCGCGAGGGCCTGGAGCTCGGTCGCGCTGCGATCGTCACCGGGCGGCGGTTCGTCCGTCACCAGGTGCGTGATCAGATCCGTGGGCACGGTCTGGAACATGGTGTCCGAGCCCAGCTTCGTGTGGTCGGCCAGCACGACGACCTCCGCCGCCGCCTGCACCAGCGCCCGGTCCACGCTCGCGGAGAGCATGTTGGACGTCGACAGGCCGCGTTCAGCGGTCAGTCCCGCGCCGGACAGGAAGGCCCGCGACACCCGCAGTCCCTGGAGGGACTGTTCGGCGCCGCTGCCCACCAGGCCGTAGTTGGATCCGCGCAGAGTGCCGCCGGTCATGACGACCTCGACCCGGTTCGCGTGTGCCAGCGCCTGCGCCACCAGCAGGGAGTTGGTGACGACGGTCAGCCCCGGGATCCGCGCGAGCCGGCGGGCCAGCTCCTGCGTGGTGGTCCCGGCGCCGACCACGATGGCCTCGCCCTCTTCGACGAGACTCGCCGCGAGATCGGCGATGGCCGTCTTCTCCGCGGTCGCTAGATGGGATTTCTGCGGAAAGCCGGACTCCCTGGTGAAACCACCCGGCAAAACCGCACCGCCGTGCCGGCGGTCGAGCAGTCCTTCGGCCTCCAGAGCGCGCACGTCCCGCCGTACGGTCACTTCGGAGGTCTGGACGACACGGGCGAGCTCACGGAGCGACACCGCTCCGTTGGCACGCACCATTTCGAGGATCAATTGGCGACGTTCTGCAGCGAACACGAAACTGACAGTAACGCCAACGACCGTCTGCTTTCAGCACTTTGCGCCACTTAACCGAAGTCGTGCACAAAAGAGACCATCGGGTGGTAGAGCCTTTACGGCGCCACCACCCGGTTACCGTCCGGTCATCTCCCGGCTACAAACCCCCGGCCGGGACTGGCGGCTAGAGCTCGCTCGCGGTCTTGCGGGTGTGCAGCTGGCGGGCCACCTCGGCGATCGAGCCCGACAGGGACGGGTAGACGGTGAACGCGTTCGCGATCTGCTCGACGGTCAGGTTGTTGTCGACCGCGATCGAGATCGGGTGGATCAGCTCACTGGCGCGCGGCGACACGACGACGCCCCCGACCACGATCCCGGTACCCGGCCGGCAGAACAGCTTCACGAAGCCGTCCCGGATGCCCTGCATCTTCGCGCGCGGGTTGCGCAGCAGCGGCAGCTTGACGCAGCGGGCGTCGATCCGGCCGCTGTCGACGTCGGCCTGGGTGTAGCCGACGGTGGCGATCTCCGGGTCGGTGAAGACGTTCGAGGAGACCGTCTTGAGGTTGAGCGGCGCGACCGCGTCGCCCAGGAAGTGGTACATCGCGATCCGGCCCTGCATGGCGGCGACCGAGGCGAGGGCGAAGACGCCGGTGACGTCGCCGGCCGCGTACACGCCGGGCGCGGAGGTGCGGGAGACCTTGTCGGTCCAGATGTGGCCGGAGTCCTTGAGCTTGACGCCCGCCTCCTCCAGACCCATGCCGGTGGTGTTCGGGATGGCCCCCACCGCCATCAGGCAGTGCGAGCCGGTGATGACCCGGCCGTCCGCCAGGGTGACCTCCACCCGGTCGCCGACCCGCTTGGCGGACTCGGCGCGCGAGCGAGCCATCACGTTCATGCCGCGGCGCCGGAAGACGTCCTCCAGCACGGCGGCGGCGTCCGGGTCCTCGCCCGGCAGCACGCGGTCGCGCGAAGAGACAAGCGTCACTTTGGAGCCGAGCGCCTGGTACGCGCCGGCGAACTCCGCGCCGGTCACGCCGGAGCCCACCACGATGAGCTCCTCGGGGAGCTCGTCCAGGTCGTAGACCTGCGTCCAGTTCAGGATCCGCTCGCCGTCGGGCAGCGCGTCCGCCAGCTCGCGCGGGCGCGCGCCGGTCGCGATGAGCACCGCGTCGGCCGTCAGCGTCTCCGTCGTGCCGTCCGCCGCCTCGACGACGACACACCGTGTGCCACCTGCGGTCTGGCAGCCCTCCAGCCGGCCGCGACCGCGCATGACGCGTGCGCCCGCACGGGTGACGGAGGCGGTGATGTCGTGCGACTGGGCCAGCGCGAGGCGCTTCACCCGTCGGTTCACCTTGCCCAGGTCCACGCCCACCACACGCGCCGCCTGCTCCAGCGGCGGGGTGTCGTCCGCGACGATGATTCCCAGCTCTTCGTACGAAGAGTCGAAGGTGGTCATCACCTCGGCGGTGGCAATCAAAGTCTTCGACGGGACGCAGTCGGTGAGCACCGACGCCCCGCCCAGACCGTCGCAGTCGACGACGGTCACCTCCGCGCCGAGCTGCGAGGCAACGAGCGCTGCCTCATATCCGCCGGGTCCGCCGCCAATGATCACGATCCGAGTCACGTACCCCATTGTCCCGCACGCGCCAAGCGTTCACTTACAGGGGGCTCACCTCCCTCCCGTACTCTCGTCCTCATGTCGCTCTACGCCGCCTACGCAGGCAACCTCGACGCGCGGCTCATGACCCGCCGCGCCCCCCACTCCCCGTTGCGCGGCACCGGCTGGCTGGACGGCTGGCGGCTCACCTTCGGCGGTGAGCAGATGGGCTGGGAAGGCGCCCTGGCGACCCTGGTCGAGGACCCGCTGCGGCAGGTCTTCGTGGGGCTGTACGACATCGCGCCGATCGACGAGGAGTCGATGGACCGCTGGGAGGGCGTACCACTCAGCATCTACCGGCGGACGACCGTGCGCGTGCACACGCTGGACGGCGAGGTCGCCGCCTGGACATATGTGCTGAACGACTACGAGGGCGGCCTGCCCAACGCCCGCTACCTCGGTGAGATCGCGGACGCGGCGGAGTCGTGCGGCGCACCCCACGACTACGTGATGGAGCTGCGCAAGCGCCCCTGCTGAACCACCGGCACCGCGGCCCGCCACCCGTCTCGGCGGTGTCCTAACTTCCCTCCCGCAGGTGCGTCAATCAGCGGATCATCCGAAATCCTGGGGACGCTCCGCTGGGACGTCTACGCGCGTAGGCCGGAACCGGATACCCTCGTGCGCGTGAACGCTTCTGTTAACCCCGACCCGTACGGCGCCGCCGATGCCGCCGCCGCCCGCCTGCGCGAGCTGACCGGCGCCCAGACCCATGACGTCGCCCTCGTCATGGGCTCGGGCTGGGTCCCCGCCGCCGACCAGCTCGGCACCGCCGATGCCGAATTCCCGATCACCGAGCTCCCCGGCTTCCCGCCCCCCGCCGTGGCCGGCCACTCGGGCAAGGTCCGCTCGGTCACGATCGGCGGCGTCCGCGCCCTGGTCTTCCTCGGCCGCAACCACCTCTACGAGGGCCGCGGTGTCGCCACCGTCGTGCACGGTGTCCGCACCGCCGTCGCCGCGGGCTGCAAGACCGTCGTCCTCACCAACGGCTGCGGCGGGCTGCGCCCGCACTTCCGCCCCGGCCAGCCGGTCCTGATCAGCGACCACATCAACATGACGGCGACCTCGCCGATCGTGGGCGCCAACTTCGTGGACCTCACCGACCTGTACTCCCCGCGGCTGCGCGCGCTGTGCAAGGAGGTGGACGCCACCCTGGAGGAGGGCGTCTACGTCCAGCTGCCCGGCCCGCACTACGAGACCCCGGCGGAGATCGGCATGGTCCGCGCCATCGGCGGTGACCTCGTCGGCATGTCCACGACGCTGGAGGCCATCGCCGCCCGCGAGGCCGGCGCCGAGGTGCTCGGCATCTCCCTCGTCACCAACCTGGCGGCGGGCATGACCGGCGCGCCGCTCAACCACGAAGAGGTCCTCGAAGCCGGCCGCGAGTCCGCCACGCGGATGGGCAGCCTGCTGGGCCAGGTCCTCGGCCGACTGTAGGACCGCGTCCAGCTCTTACCGGCCCGAACGGGTCGATGCCCGCGGCCGCCGGGCAGGCTTGAAGCACAGGCCTGCCCGGCGGCGCCTCCCGGACTCCGTCCCGGAGCGCTCGCGGGCACCCTCGGCGCGGCACCATCCGTACGCACCTCTCCCCGATCAGGAGCTCTTATGGGAACCGACAGGATTCAGCTCACGCACGCCGCGCGTACCTGGCTCGGCGAGGACCCGGACCCGGACACCCGGGCGGAGCTGGAGACGCTCCTGGCGACGGTGGAGGCCGGCGACGAGGCGGCTGCGGCCGGGCTGGCGGAGCGGTTCTCCGGGACGCTCCAGTTCGGCACCGCGGGGCTGCGCGGCGAGGTCGGGGCCGGCCCGATGCGGATGAACCGTTCGGTGGTGATCCGGGCGGCCGCGGGCCTCGCGGGCTATCTGAAGGCGCAGGGGCAGACCGGTGGCCTGGTCGTCATCGGCTACGACGCCCGGCACAAGTCCTACGACTTCGCGCGTGACACGGCGGCCGTGATGACCGGCGCGGGCCTGCGGGCGGCGTTGCTGCCCCGGCCGCTGCCCACGCCCGTCCTCGCCTTCGCCATAAGGCACCTCGGCTCGGTGGCCGGTGTCATGGTGACCGCGAGCCACAATCCGCCGCAGGACAACGGCTACAAGGTCTACCTCGGCGACGGCTCGCAGATCGTGCCGCCCGCCGACGCGGAGATCGCCGACCAGATCGAGGCGGTCGGTGCGCTCGCCGACGTGCCCCTCGCCGCCGACGGCTGGGAGGTCCTCGGCGACGACGTCATCGACGCGTACCTGACGCGGGCGACCGGTGTCGTGGCGCCGGGCGGGCCGCGCGACGTGTCCGTGGTCTACACGCCGCTGCACGGCGTGGGCCGCGAGGTCCTGATGGCGGCCTTCGCACGCGCCGGCTTCCCGGCGCCGACCCCCGTCGCCGAGCAGGCGGAGCCCGACCCGGACTTCCCGACCGTGGCATTCCCCAACCCGGAGGAGCCCGGGGCCATGGACCTGTCCTTCAAGGCCGCGCAGTCGCTCGGCCCGGACATCATCATCGCCAACGACCCGGACGCGGACCGCTGCGCCGTCGCCGTCCCGGACCGCTCCTCGGCGTCCGGCTGGCGCATGCTGCGCGGCGACGAGGTCGGCGCACTGCTCGCATTCCACCTGGTGCACAAGCACGCGAGCGGCACGTTCGCCGCCTCCATCGTGTCGTCCTCGCTGCTCTCGAAGATCGCCGCCGCGGCCGGGCTGCCCTACGAGGACACCCTCACCGGCTTCAAGTGGATCGCCCGCGTCGAGGGCCTGCGCTACGGCTACGAGGAGGCGCTCGGCTACTGCGTCGACCCCGGCGGCGTCCGCGACAAGGACGGCATCACCGCCGCCCTGCTCATCGCCGAGCTGGCCGCGTCCCTCAAGGAGGACGGCCGCACCCTCGACGACCTCCTCGACGACCTGGCCCTCGAACACGGCCTGCACGCCACCGACCAGCTCTCGGCGCGCGTCGCCGACCTCTCCCTCATCGCGGACGCCATGGCGCGGCTGCGCGAGAAGCCCCCGACGGTCCTGGCGGGCCTCACGGTGGCCTCGGCCGAGGACCTCGCCGAGGGCAGCGAGCAGCTCCCGCCCACCGACGGCCTGCGCTACACGCTGGCCGGCGACACGGCCTCGGGCGTCGAGTCCGCCCGGGTGATCGTCCGCCCGAGCGGCACCGAGCCCAAGATCAAGTGCTATCTGGAGGTCGTCGTCCCCGTCACGGCCAAAACCACCCTCACCGACGCCCGCACCACCACGGACACGGTGCTCGCCGCCATCAAGAAGGACCTGGCGGCAGCAGCGGGCATCTGACCCGGCCGAAGCGGCCGTTGACGCCGTCGGTGGTGCGCGTTGACGTAGTCGGGTGAGATGCGGGGCCCTGGGGCCGCTGAACACGGCGTCCGCCGGACCATGCTCGACGATGACGCCGGGCGCGCCCCGCCCCGGCCGACCGCGGCCGGGGCGGACCCGGCCGCACGCCGCCCGGTGTGCTGCGGGTCGACGCCGACCTGGTGCCGGAGCACAGGCACCGCCGGTCGCGGTGACCGGCGTGGCCGCTTTGCGCGCCATGTGAATCCGCGGCGTACAGGCCTCCCGGCCGGCCGGACCGGCCGGGCCGTCAGCCGATGGCGAGGAGGACGGCCAGGACGATGGTGCCGGTGGCGATCGGGGCGATCACCTCGTAGGCCCAGCGGACGCTGACCTCGCCCTGGGCGCTGGGCTTGGTGGCGTTGGTCTCGGCGAGTTCGCGCAGTTCGTCGACGGCCTGGTCGGACCAGGCGCGGGTCGGGACGTCGGTGGCCCCCAGGGCGCTGGACTGCCGGGCGGTCGCGGTCGCCGCGCGGGCGGTCTGGCGGGCGACGCGCTTGCGGGCGCGCAGCGACACCGGGATGGCCCAGAGCTGGAAGCGGCGACCGCCCGCGAGGACCTCGGTCGAGTAGCCGGCCCGCAGGTGCTCCACCGCCGACCACGGCACGGTGATCGTCCGGAACGGGTTGCGGATGCGCATCCGCTCCTCCCCCGCGTAGACGACGGGCCGGATCGTGAAGGCCGCCATCAGGGGCAGCGCCGCCAGGAGTCCGGCGAGCGTCAGCCAGGGGGTGCGTCCCGAGCCGTTGAGGACCGCGTCGCCGCCCAGCCACAGGGAGAGCGCGATCAGCAGCACGCCGGTGACGATGCCGGCCATCGACCGGTAGGAGCGGTCGTCGTACTTCGGCCGGTCGGGCTGCGGGGCCGGCGTGGGATTGTCGGAACTCGTCATAGGGCCCGATTCTGCCTGACGGGTGCCGCACTCCCGGTCGCGCACAGGTTGCGGTACGGCATCGGCAGGGATCGAAGGAAATCGAAGGAATCAGCGGTGGAGGGGCGAAAAAGACCGACCGGCCCCTCCGTGGCCTTGCGGCGCGGGCCCCGTACCCCCGCGCGACCCGGCGGCAGGCCGGCGGCAGACCCGCCGCACACCCGGTCGCGCGAGGCCGGGTGTGGCGAACGAATCCCGGGGGTGGTGGTGACAGGTCGCTACGCGCGTAGATATGCTCATGTGGTGACCATGCCCACTGTTCCCGCTTTCGGCCCAGAAGCCGCGGCCCGGCTGGCGACGATGGCGGACGTGACCGCCTCGGACACCGCACTCCGCCGCTTCCTCCACGGACTGCCCGGTGTCGATGCCGTCGGCCTCGAAGCCCGCGCCGCCACGCTCGGCACTCGTTCGATCAAGACGACGGCGAAGTCCTACGCCATCGACCTGGCGATCTCCATGATCGATCTGACCACGCTCGAAGGCGCGGACACTCCCGGCAAGGTCCGGGCACTGTGCGCCAAGGGCATCCATCCGGATCCCAGTGACCGCACGGCCCCGAAGGTCGCCGCGATCTGCGTCTATCCGGACATGGTGAAGACCGCCAAGGAGGCGCTGCACGGATCCGGCATCAATGTCGCTTCCGTCGCCACCGCCTTCCCCGCCGGCCGTACCGCGCTGCCGGTGAAGCTCGCCGACACCGCGGACGCGGTGGCCGCGGGCGCGGACGAGATCGACATGGTCATCGACCGTGGCGCCTTTCTCTCCGGCCGCTACATGCAGGTCTTCGAGGAGATCCGTGCCGTAAAGACCGCCTGCCGGAGGCCGGACGGCAGTGCCGCCCACCTCAAGGTGATCTTCGAGAACGGCGAGCTGTCGACCTACGACAACATCCGCCGCTGCTCCTGGCTCGCGATGCTCGCGGGCGCCGACTTCATCAAGACCTCGACGGGCAAGGTCGCGGTCAACGCGACCCCGCCGAACACGCTCCTGATGCTGGAGGCCGTCCGCGACTTCCGCGACGCGGTGGGTGTACAAGTGGGAGTGAAGCCGGCCGGCGGCATCCGCACCACGAAGGACGCCATCAAGTACCTGGTGATGGTCAACGAGACGCTCGGCGAGGAGTGGCTGTCCCCGCACTGGTTCAGGTTCGGTGCGTCCAGCCTGCTCAACGATCTGTTGATGCAGCGCCAGAAGCTCAGCACCGGGCGTTACTCCGGTCCCGACTACGTGACGGTGGACTGACCGACATGGCATTTGAATACGCACCCGCACCCGAGTCCCGCGCGGTCGTCGACATCGCGCCGTCGTACGGGCTCTTCATCGACGGCCAGTTCTCCGAGGCCGCCGACGGCAAGGTCTTCAAGACCGTCTCGCCCTCCTCCGAGGAGGTCCTCTCCGAGGTCGCGCAGGCCGGGGCCGAGGACGTGGACCGGGCGGTGAAGGCCGCCCGCAAGGCGTTCGAGAAGTGGTCCGCACTGCCGGGCGCCGAGCGCGCCAAGTACCTGTTCCGGATCGCCCGCATCGTGCAGGAGCGCTCCCGCGAGCTGGCCGTGCTGGAGTCGCTGGACAACGGCAAGCCGATCCGCGAGACCCGCGACACCGACCTGCCGCTGGTCGCCGCGCACTTCTTCTACTACGCGGGCTGGGCCGACAAGCTCGGCCACGCCGGCTACGGCGCCGACCCGCGCCCGCTGGGCGTGGCCGGCCAGGTCATCCCGTGGAACTTCCCGCTGCTGATGCTCGCGTGGAAGATCGCCCCGGCGCTCGCCGCGGGCAACACGGTGGTGCTCAAGCCCGCCGAGACGACCCCGCTGAGCGCCCTGTTCTTCGCGGACATCTGCCGCCAGGCCGGGCTGCCCAAGGGCGTCGTCAACATCATCACGGGCGACGGCGCCACCGGCGCGGCGCTCGTCGAGCACCCGGACGTCAACAAGGTCGCCTTCACCGGCTCCACCGAGGTCGGCAAGGCCATCGCCCGCTCCATCGCGGGCACCGACAAGAAGGTCACGCTGGAGCTGGGCGGCAAGGCCGCCAACATCGTCTTCGACGACGCGCCGATCGACCAGGCCGTCGAGGGCATCGTCAACGGCATCTTCTTCAACCAGGGGCACGTCTGCTGCGCCGGCTCCCGCCTCCTGGTCCAGGAATCCGTGGCCGACGAGGTGCTGGACGCGCTCAAGCGCCGCATGCAGACCCTGCGCGTCGGCGACCCGCTGGACAAGAACACCGACATCGGCGCCATCAACTCCGCCGAGCAGCTGGCCCGCATCACCGAGCTCACCGAGGCCGGCGAGGCCGAGGGCGCCGATCGCTGGGCCCCGGCCTGCGAGCTGCCGTCCGCCGGCTTCTGGTTCCGCCCGACGCTCTTCACGAACGTCACCCAGGCGCACCGGATCGCCCGCGAGGAGATCTTCGGCCCGGTGCTGTCCGTGCTGACGTTCCGCACCCCGGCCGAGGCCGTCGAGAAGGCCAACAACACGCAGTACGGCCTGTCGGCCGGCATCTGGACGGAGAAGGGCTCGCGCATCCTGTGGATGGCGAACCAGCTCCGCGCGGGCGTCGTCTGGGCCAACACGTTCAACAAGTTCGACCCGACCTCGCCCTTCGGCGGCTACAAGGAATCGGGCTTCGGCCGCGAAGGCGGCCGTCACGGCCTGGAGGCGTACCTCGATGTCTGAGAAGTCCGAGAAATCTGAAAAGTCCGAGCGGCTCAGCGTTTTCAAGACGTACAAGCTTTACGTGGGGGGCAAGTTCCCCCGCAGCGAGAGCGGGCGGGTGTACGAGGTGACCGACTCCAAGGGCGAATGGCTCGCCAACGCGCCGCTGTCGTCCCGCAAGGACGCGCGTGACGCGGTCGTCGCCGCCCGCAAGGCGTTCGGCGGCTGGTCGGGCGCGACCGCGTACAACCGCGGCCAGGTGCTCTACCGCGTCGCCGAGATGCTGGACGGGCGCCGCGAGCAGTTCACCGCGGAGGTCGCCGCCGCCGAGGGCATCTCCAAGGCCAAGGCCGCGGCGCAGGTGGACGCGGCCGTCGACCGCTGGATCTGGTACGCGGGCTGGACCGACAAGATCGGCCAGATCGTCGGCTCCGCGAACCCGGTCGCCGGGCCGTTCTTCAACCTCTCCACCCCCGAGCCGACCGGCGTCGTGGTCGTCCTCGCCCCCCAGGCGTCGTCGTTCCTCGGCCTCGTCTCGGTGATCGCCCCCGCGATCGCCACCGGCAACACGGTGATCCTCGTGGCGAGCGAGAAGTCTCCGCTGCCCGCGCTGGCGCTGGGCGAGGTGCTCGCCACCTCGGACCTGCCCGGTGGCGTCGTCAACATCCTGTCCGGGCGGACGGCGGAGATCACTCCGTCGCTCGCCTCCCACCAGGACGTCAACGCGATCGATCTGACGGGCGCCGACGCCGACCTGGCGAAGGAGCTGCAGATCGCGGCGGCCGACAACATGAAGCGCGTCCTGCGCCCCCGCGGCGCGAAGGACGGCGACTGGTCCGGCGACCCCGGCCTCGACCGCCTCAAGGCGTTCCTGGAGACCAAGACCGTCTGGCACCCGATCGGCGTGTGACCGGTCTCGACCGGGCGGCTTCCGACCGGCCTGCGACAGGCCCGCTGAAGGCCTCCGGGCGGCGGCTCGCACACGTGTGAGCAAGGTCTCCGTCCACCGACACCCCTCGCGGGGCAGGCTTGACCCGCGGGGGGTGTTGCGCTCTACGTACCCGTTCATCGCGCCGCCGTGACTCCCCGCGTCAGTGCGCCACCGTCGGAGGATCCCTGTGTGGGACGGCTTCACCGGGGTTCTTCCCTACGTCGCCTTCAGCGCGTTCCTGTGCTTCCTGGTGCCGTCCGTCCCGGTGTGGCTCGGGCGCCGCAAAGCCCGCGCGGCCGCCATGGGCCGGCCGATACGGATCCGCAGCCGGCTGCGCGTCGACGAGCCCCCGCACGCGTCCCCGCACAAGCCCCTGTACGCGTCCCCGCACCCATCCCCGTACCCCGACGCACCGCTGACGCAGACCTCCGCCCCCTCCACCCCCTCCGCCCCGCCCAGCACGTCCGAGCGCGGTGAGCTGGTGGCGTTGCCCGGCGGACCGCTGTACTTCCTGTCGTCCGAAGGACCGGTACTGGAACTGCCCCCCGGCGGCACCTTCGAGCGCACCCTGTACGCCCGCGCCGGCTCCGCCCCCGGCTCGGGCCGGCGGATCGTGCGGACCGCGCTCGTCCACCGGACGCCGTCGGGCGGCACCCTGCGGATCGAGACGGCCCGGGGGGACAGCCGCGCCCTGCGGGCTGCCCTCCAGGCGCACCCCACGGGACGGCCTGCCCCGCACCGCCTGCCGGCCCGTCTGCCCGTCTGGTGCGCCGTCCTGGCCGTCCTGGCGCTGCTCGGCGCCGTACCGGTGGCCTCGATCGCCGTCTTCGGCCGGCAGGTGACCGCCCATGTCACGTCGAACACCGGCGACGACTACTGCGGCGTCGGCTGGGCCGACCCCTGGGACGGCTCCCGCAGGGCCGCCGAGGTCGACTGCATCCGCGCCGACGACGGGCACTACCGGCGCGGTGACGCCCTTGACGTGATCGCCCTGCCCCGGCCGCTGCGCGGCAACGCCTTCGACACCGACAGCCTGCCGATCCTCGGCGCGCTCTGCGCGGCCGAGCTGCTGGTGAGCGCGCTGGGCACCGGCCTCTCCCAGCTGCGGTGGCGCCGCCACTGGCGGCCCTCCGAGGCCGTCCCGGCCGCCGTCACGACGCCCGAGCAGCCCACCCGGGCGCCCACCGATCCGGTGCTGTCCCTGGCGCGGCCCCTCGACCGGATGCTGGCCCGCCGCCTCCATCTGCCGCCGGACTTCCACGACTCGCCTTGGTGGCGGGTTTCCGTTCTGCGGAAACTGGCCGTCCGTGACGGCGTCTCGTTCGGCGGGCTGACCCTCCTCGGCCTGACCCTGGTGCTCCTCCGCGACCTGTGGACCCACGACAGCGGCGCCACCGGCTGGATCGTCCTGGCGGCGCTCACCGCCCTGGGGGCCGCCGCGCGCGTCGTGCACCGCGCCGTGACCGCCACCCGCGTCGTCCGCACCCTGCTGCGTGCGGTCCGGTCCGGCGACCCCCAAGAGGTGCGCCACGCCCTGCTGTACGTGGCGAAGGCCGCCGACACCAGCTGCCTGTGCGCCGACGACGCCGACGGCCGGCATGCGGAAGTGGCCGTCGCGACGGTCTCGGTCGGTGTCGCGACCCCGGCCGCGGCCGTGCCGAGGGCGAGAGCCGCGGCGCAGGCGGGGGCTTCGTCAGCCGGGCAGGAGCCCGGACACCTGGCCCACGAGCGGCAGCTCTGACAGCGAGTCGCCCTGGGAGAGAGGTCCGGTCACCGCGCCCGTCGACACCGGCCGGAAGTCCGCCACCTGCGGGGTGACCACGTTGTCCAGCGGGTCCACCCCGGTCTTGGCCAGCGGGTTGATCGTCAGGTGCTTGATCGGGCCCAGCGCGTAACCCAGGGCAGAGTCGGAGCCCAGCGCGGAGCCGACGGCCGAGTCGGAACCGAGGCTCGCGTCGGTGAGGGCGGGCTCCGAGCTTGCCGAGGCCGAGCCGCTCGCCGCGAGGGCGACCGCCGCCGCGGCGACGGTGACACCGGCCGCGGCACGCAGCAGGGGATTCACTTTCGGACGGGCGTGGTTCGGCATGGCCACCTGCTTGGCATAGAAGTACGGCGATCGGGCGGAGCACGGTGCCGGGAAGCACCTCGGGGGCTCTTCACGACGCGGGACGACGGAGAATCCCCATTCGACTACACAAGGTAGTTGGACGGACACGCAGCGTCCAAACCGTCGACCGGGGGGTCACCCGGTCGGCGCAATGCCGCACACTGGTGTCTCGTGAGTTCCTCTCCCCGCGCCGCCCTCCCCGCCGCACGCGTGATCCTGCTGACCGGCCCCTCCGGGTCCGGCAAGTCGTCCCTGGCCGCCCGCACCGGACTGCCGGTTCTGCACCTCGACGACTTCTACAAGGAGAGCGACGACCCGACCCTCCCCCAGCTGCCGCACGGCGCCGGAACGGACTGGGACTCGGCACTGTCCTGGGACGCGGGCGCGGCGGTGGCCGCGATCGGCGCGCTGTGCGCGACCGGGAGCGCCTCGGTACCCCAGTACGACATCGCGTCGAGCTCCATCACCGGCGAGATCCACGTCGAGCTGGCCGGCTCCCCCGTCTTCGTCGCCGAGGGGATCTTCGCGGCCGACATCACCGACCAGTGCCGCGAACTGGGCCTGCTGGCGGACACCCTGTGCCTGCGCGGCCGTCCGGCCGTCACGGCCTGGCGGCGGTTCCGGCGCGATCTGGCGGAGGGCCGCAAGTCGGTGACGGTCCTGCTGCGCAGGGGCTGGCGGCTGATGCGCGGCGAGCGCGCGATCGTGGCCCGGCAGACGGCGCTGGGCGCGTACCCGTGCGACCAGGACGAGGCACTGCGCCGAATCGCCGCGCTGCCGCTGTCCGCCGACCTTCTACCGGAGGCGCTCCCCTCCGCACGCTGGATCGGACGTGAGGGGGACGGGACCGCAGGTGTAGGGGTTCGAAATGCTGCCGAGCCATTTGTGGCCGCTGGGGGCACCCCCGGCCGAAGGTTGGGGGACCGTAAATAGTCGATTTCGGACCCCTGCACCGGAGGGCCCGACCCCCGCACCCGCACACACAGGTGCGGGGCCACGCAGTCCCCCCGGACTGCCCAGCCCCGCACCCGCCGCGCTCCCCCGACCGCGGCTTTTCCCCCGTACCCCCCCGGTTTTCCCCCGTTCCCCCCGGTTTCCCCCGTACCCCGTTCCCCCCACCGGTCCCCCGACCGGCGTTCTGTGGACGGTCCGAATCGTCAGGCGACCAGCTCGCCGAACGACTCCTCCTCGTCGCGGCCGAAGCTCAACGCCTCGTCCTCGCGCATCCGGCGCAGCGAGCGCCAGATGCTGCTCTTGACCGTGCCCACGCTGATGCCGAGGATGTCGGCGATCTCCGGGTCGGTCCGGCCCTCGTAGTAGCGGAGCACCAGCATGGTGCGCTGGGTCTCGGGAACCTTGGCCAGCGCCTGCCACAGCACGGCGCGCAGCTCGGTGCCGCCCATCGCGTCCGACTCGCCGACCGTCTCCGGCAGTTCCTCGGTCGGGTACTCGTTGAGCTTGCGGCGGCGCCAGGCGCTGATGTGCAGGTTGGTCATGGTGCGGCGCAGGTAGCCGCCGACGGCCGCCTTGTCGCTGATCCGGTCCCAGGCGCGGTACGTGGAGAACAGCGCGCTCTGCAGCAGGTCCTCGGCCTCGTAACGGTCACCGGTCAGGTGGTAGGCGGTGGCGTAGAGGGAGGCGCGGCGCTCCTTGACGTAGGCGGTGAACTCCGCCTCCGCCAGGCTGTCGTGCCGCGGTACCGGAATCGTGGCGGTGGCCGTGGTGGCCGTGGCGCCGGCGCCGCCCTCGATCGCCGTCATGTACGGCGGCCGGTTGCGGGTCACCTGGCCGGTGCTCTGTGCCGTCTGTCGTCCGGTGCCGCGTGCGCACCCCCGTCCGCTCGCGGCACCGGACTTCGCGTCGTTCCGGCCGGCGGTGTGCTGGCGCGGCTGAAGGACTGCGGTGGTGGTGGTGCTGTGCAGTGCGTTCATGTCGCGCCCCCGTCGGTGGAACCGTCTTGGTGATATTCGGCGTCGGTCTCCGTGTGGATGCCTGCCTTAGGTCCATAAGACTGCCGGGCCAGTTTCATGGCGCTGTCCGCCGAGTGTCACAGGCCCGTCACAGAGACTTCCGGTACACGCAGAGTGAGCCGGAGGGCGATCGGTGAGGTGAGATCCCCCCGTGCTCGATACATGGGCTTCCGGTAGGTCACAATGACCGGCGTGCCTTTCCTGTTGCTTATCGAGGATGACGACGCCATCCGTACCGGCCTCGAACTCGGCCTGTCCCGCCAGGGCCACCGTGTGGTTGCCGCGGCGACGGGCGAGGACGGCCTGAAGCTGCTCAAGGAGCAGCGCCCCGACCTGATCGTGCTGGATGTGATGCTGCCGGGCATCGACGGTTTCGAGGTGTGCCGTCGGATCAGGCGCACCGACCAGTTGCCGATCATCCTGCTGACCGCCCGCAGCGACGACATCGACGTCGTGGTGGGGCTGGAGTCGGGGGCCGACGACTACGTCATCAAGCCCGTCCAGCCCCGGGTGCTCGACGCCCGGATCCGCGCCGTGCTGCGCCGCGGTGAGCGGGACAGCACGGATTCCGCGGCCTTCGGCTCCATCGTGATCGACCGTTCGGCGATGACGGTGACGAAGGACGGCGAGGATCTGCAGCTGACGCCGACGGAGCTGCGGCTGCTGCTGGAGCTGAGCCGCCGCCCCGGTCAGGCCCTGTCCCGGCAGCAGTTGCTGCGGCTGGTGTGGGAGCACGACTACCTCGGTGACTCGCGGCTGGTCGACGCCTGCGTGCAGCGGCTGCGCGCGAAGATCGAGGACGTTCCGTCGTCACCGACCCTCATCCGTACGGTCCGCGGTGTCGGGTACCGCCTGGACACGCCGCAGTGACGGACCGGTTCTTCGGCTGGGCTTCCGGCCTGCTGCGCTGGACCAGCCTGCGGCTGCGGCTGGTCGCGGTCTTCGCCCTGGTGGCGCTGACGGCCGCCGTGTCGGCCTCCGGGATCGCGTACTGGTTGAACCGTGACGCGGTGCTGACCCGCGCCCAGAACTCCGCGCTGAACGACTTCCGCGACTCGCTGCAGCGCAACGCGGCCTCGCTGCCGGTCAACCCGCCGTGCGAGGGGCTGAAGAACGCCGCCGACGAGATGGGCGGCCCCGGCAGTTACGCGGTGCTGCTGATCGACAGGACCCCGGACAACGGGCCGTGCGCGGCACCGTCCAGCCGGGACCTCTTCACCCTGGACGACGTGCCGAGGGCGCTGCAGGAAGCGGTGAACACCCGGCACAAGCAACAGGACAACAAGTACCACCTGCACTGGCTGCGGATCTCGCTGCACGGCACGCCGTACCTGGTGGCCGGCGCGAAGATCATGGACGACGGTCCGACCGGCTACATGCTCAAGTCGCTGGACGCCGAGCGCAAGGACCTCAACTCCCTCGCCTGGTCACTGGGGATCGCCACCCTTCTCGCGCTGATCGGCTCCGCGCTGCTGGCGCAGGCCGCCGCCTCGACGGTGCTGCGGCCCGTGCAGCGGCTCGGCGACGCGGCGCGGCAGCTCGGCGAGGGGCAGCTCGGCACCCGGCTGAAGGTGTCGGGCACGGACGAGCTGGCGGAGCTCTCCCGGACGTTCAACAAGGCGGCGGAGGCCCTGGAGACGCGGGTGGATGAGCTGAGCGCGCGGGAGGCCGCCAGCCGCCGCTTCGTCGCCGACATGTCGCACGAGCTGCGGACCCCGCTCACCGCGATCACCGCCGTGACCGAGGTGCTGGAGGACGAGGCCGACTCCCTCGACCCGATGATCGCGCCCGCCGTGCGCCTGGTCGTCAGCGAGACCCGGCGGCTCAACGAGCTGGTGGAGAACCTGATGGAGGTCACCCGCTTCGACGCGGGCACCGCCCGGCTGCTGCTCGACGAGGTCGACGTGGCCGACATGGTGACCGCGTGCATGGACGCACGGGCATGGCTGGACTCCGTCGAACTGGACGCGCCGCGCGGCATCTTCGTACGCCTCGACCCGCGCCGGCTCGATGTGATCATGGCGAACCTGATCGGGAACGCGCTCAAGCACGGCGGCTCCCCGGTCCGGGTCTCGGTGCGGACCGCCGACGACCAACTGGTCGTCGAGGTCGCGGACAACGGCCCCGGCATCCCCGAGGACGTGCTGCCGCACGTCTTCGACCGTTTCTACAAGGCGGACGCCTCACGCGCCCGTTCGGAGGGCAGCGGGCTCGGCCTGTCGATCGCGATGGAGAACGCGCACATCCACGACGGCGACATCACTGCCGCGAACGCGCCGGGCGGCGGAGCCGTCTTCACCCTGTACCTGCCGGTACGGCCCGCCGAGGCACTGCCCGAGGGCGACGAGGACGGCCGACCGTGACGACCCTGACGACCGTGGCATCCCTTCTGAGAAACGGCGCCCGCTCCTCGCGGGGCCGTACGTTCCGTACCGTCGCGCTGCTCGCGGCCCTCGTCACGGCCGCCACCTGCGGCTGCGGCATCCGGACGACCACCGTGCCGGTGGACGCCGGCCCCGCGCCGACCCGGGTGTCGTGCGCCGTGCCACAGGCGACCGTCCCGCCGGAGACCCCCGGCGCGACCGTCGTGAAGGTGTACCTGGTGTGCAGCGCGCTGGCCGCGCAGGTCACGCGTACCGTCACCACCCCCGACATCACCGGCTCGCGGCCCGCTCCGACGAGCCGGCTGGCCGGTGCTCACGAGCTCCTCGGCCAATTGCAGCGCCGTCCGTCCAGCAGGGAGACGGAGGCCGGGTTCACCACCGAAGTGCCCGGCAATCTGGACATCACCGGCCCGTCGCCGGGTGATCCCAGGGAGTCGCTGCGGCTGAGCCTGCCACTGGACGAACTGCCGTCCTTCGCGCTCGCCCAGATCGTGTGCACCTTCGCGGCCGCGCCCGGTGTGAGCTCGGCGGACCACTCGGTGCTCCTCGGCGGCCCGGGTCCGGAGGACCAGGTCAAGCGCTACAGCTGCACCTCCGCGCTGCGCACCAGGCCGGATGCGGCGGACACCGCGGGAACCGCCGTCAAGTGAATGGCGTCATTCCTCTCGTGCAGCCTGAAGCCCCGATTCTGAAGGCACGCGCGATGGGCCTGATGCTCACCGCCGTGCATCTGTCCTTCGTCGGATGGCTGATGCTCCGGCCGCACTACGTTCCCTGGGTGTCGGCGCCGAACCTGCGCCCGTTCGGCACCATCCACGCCGACCTGGCCATGGAGCCGTTCGAGGCCGCCCGGCGGCTCCTCGCGGGGCTGCTGCTGCTCGCCCCGCTCGGTGTCCTGCTGCCGATGACGGGCGGCCGGATCCGCACCTCCGGGGTCGGGTCCTTCGCCCGTACGGTCTTCGCCGGACTGATGGTGTCGCTGTCCGTCGAGTTCCTGCAGACGGTGGTGCCGGGCCAGATCTTCGACATCGACGCCCTGCTGCTGAACACGGCGGGCGTCGCCCTGACCTACCTGGCGGTCGTCCCCGCGGCCCGGCGGCGGCTGCGCCGCCGCGGGTTCGGCGCCCTGACCCGACCCGGACCCCCGGCCCGCTCTCAGGGGTCGTCCCCGACGACTCCCAGGGTCGGGATCGCCCCGTAGAGCGATGATCTGCCTGGGTATGTGCTCGTAGCGTGGAGTCATCGGAACGCCGGAATCAGCCGGCCGCCGACCTCCCGACAGGAGTACGAGATGAGCGCCCTCGCCCGCCCCACCAACGGCCGCATGATCGGCGGCGTGTGCGCCGCGCTGGCCAACCGGTTCGGCACCTCCGCCACGACGATGCGGGTGATCTTCCTGCTGTCGTGCCTGCTTCCCGGCCCGCAGTTCCTGCTCTACATCGCCCTGTGGGTGATGCTCCCGGCGGAGAAGTCCGCTACCGCCGCTTGGTGACCGACGCGCCCAGCTTCTTCAACTGCGCGGTCACGACGGCCGATGGCACGTCGTAGCTCTTCGCCAGGGTGACGTCCGCCGCCCGGAAGATGCTGACGGTCGAGCCGGTACGGATCACGACGAAGTCCTGCCGCGCGCCGCTGCCGCCCGCCGCGAAGCCGAGGGCGAACCGCAGATCGTCGTCGCCCAGCTTGAGCGCGGGCCGCGTGGCGACCGCCACGGGTACCCCGGTGACACCGCCGATGACCGGCTTGAACCCCGCGGAGCACGTGCGAACCGCGGTCCGCAGGGTCGTGATCGCCTTCTGCGCTCCCCCACCGCCGTAGGCGGAGAGCGTGACGGTGACGCCCGCGCCCGGCATCTTCTGGCCGGCGGGGGCGAGCGTCCTGGGGACGGTCTCCTTGGCGCCGGCCGGCGGACGGCCGGAGAGCAGATCGGCGAGCGGCTGGCACGCGCGCTTGTCGGCCGCCGTCGCGTCGGCGCCGGAGCCGGCCGCGTCGCCCGCGGTCACCGTGAAGCCCGGTACGTCCCCCGGTACGAGCGCCTTCCGCTCCAGCGCGGTGCGCGCGGGCAGCGCCGCCGGCGTGGTGGCGCCGGGCCCGGTGGAGGCGCCGGCCGTGTCGCCGCCGGACGATCCACTGCAGGCCGCGACCAGCAACAGGGGCGCGAGCAGCGCCAACCCGGCGATCCTCTGGGGAATGTGCACGCGCGGAGCGTAGCAAGAGCAAAGGGCCGTACCCCGCCGGGAAGGCAGGGTACGGCCCGTCGTCGCGCCACGCTGGGCGAGGCGATCGCTGGTCGGTCCGCGGTGGAACACCGCGGGTGGTGCGGGTGCGCGGAGGATCAGCCGCCGAGCAGGCCGCCGGGCAGCGCGTTGCTGGAGACCGGGCCGGTCGGCAGGGACTTCCCGACCGGCAGGCCGCCGAGGAGACCGGCGACCGGGTCCTTCTGGGCCTCCGGCAGCGTGGAGCCGCTTCCGGTGAGCACCGTCTTGGTGGAGTCGGTGGCCGTGCTGAGACCGGGCAGGGTGTTGGTGACCTGGCCCGTCGGCAGCTGGCCGGCCAGCGAGCCCACCGTGCCCAGGGCGTCGAGGGCGGGGAGAGCGGGAGCGGCGGCCGAGGCGGAGCCAGCGGCAGCGGCGGCGAAGGCGACGCCGAGAGCGGCGGCACCAAGGGTCTTCATGGTTCGGGTCGTCATGGCTCCGGAACGTAGTCATGACCTCACGAAGGGTGCAAGCGGGGAAAACATGTACGGGCGTGGCCGTAACCCGGGGGTCACGGCCACGCCCGAAGGTTTCCCGATCAGGCCTGCGGCGTGGCAGAACCGCTGGCCAGCGCCGGTGTGGCGGCGGCCTGCTGGAACAGCCACTCCGCCTTCAGCTCGGCGTATCCGGGCTTGATTACGTCATTGATCATCGCGAGACGTTCATCGAAAGGGATGAATGCTGATTTCATCGCATTGACCGTAAACCACTGCAGGTCATCGAGGGAGTACTCGAACGCCTCGACCAGGTGGTCGAATTCGCGGCTCATGCTCGTGCCACTCATCAGCCGGTTGTCGGTGTTCACCGTGACCCGGAAGTGCAGCCGGCGCAGCAGCCCGATGGGGTGCTCGGCGTACGAGACGGCCGCGGCCGTCTGCAGGTTGGACGTCGGGCACATCTCCAGCGGGATCCGCTTGTCACGGACGTAGCTGGCGAGCGGGCCCAGCTTGACCGTGCCGTCCTCGGCCACCTGGATGTCGTCGATGATACGGACGCCGTGGCCGAGCCGGTCGGCACCACACCACTGGAGCGCCTGCCAGATCGACGGCAACCCGAAGGCCTCGCCGGCGTGGATCGTGAAGTGGTTGTTCTCCCGCTTGAGGTACTCGAAGGCATCCAGGTGCCGGGTGGGCGGGAAGCCCGCCTCGGCGCCCGCGATGTCGAAGCCGACGACGCCCAGGTCCCGGTAGCGGTTGGCGAGTTCGGCGATCTCCAGCGAGCGGGCCGCGTGCCGCATCGCGGTCAGCAGGGCGCCGACGCGGATACGGTTGCCGTCCTCGCGCGCCCGCCGCTCGCCCTCGCGGAAGCCCTCGTTGACCGCTTCGACGACCTCTTCGAGGGTCAGTCCGGCTTCGAGGTGCTGTTCGGGGGCGTAGCGGATCTCCGCGTACACGACACCGTCGGCCGCGAGGTCCTCGGCACACTCGGCGGCGACCCGCACCAGCGCCTCGCGGGTCTGCATGACCGCGCAGGTGTGGGCGAACGTCTCCAGGTACCGCTCCAGGGAGCCGGAGTCGGCGGCCTCGCGGAACCAGGTGCCGAGCTTGTCCGGATCGGACTCGGGCAGACCGGCGTAGCCGATTTCGCGGGCGAGCTCGACGATCGTGCCGGGACGCAGCCCGCCGTCGAGGTGGTCGTGGAGGAGCACCTTGGGCGCGCGACGGATCTGGTCCGGGGTCGGGGTGCTCGTTTTCTGGCTCTGCATCCACGAACGATACCGCCTACGCGCGTAGATCACCTCCCGGGACAGATAATTTTCCGCACCGACATGTAGCGCACACCCTTGTGTCTGCCATCGTTGGGCCATGGCTTCGCAAGCATTAACGGCGCGAGGTGCCCGGCTCGGCCGGCCGGTCGCGCCGGGACTCGTTCCCGCCCCGCGGCGCGAGACCGGAGAGACGGTCCGCGCCGTCGTCCTTGTCCTTCCCGGCGGCGACGCCACCAGCACCCGCCGCCGCTCCCCACTGGCCGCCGCCCTCATGTGGCCGCTCGCGCGCCATCTGGTGCGCGAAGGCCGCGAGGGCGGTCTCGCCGCCCATGTCGTCCACTACCGCTACCGCGGCTGGAACGGCGGCAACGCCCATCCGGCCGCGGACGCCGAATGGGCCGTCGGCGAGATCGTCCGGCGCTACGGCGATGTACCGGTATGCCTCGTCGGCATGGACATGGGCGCCCGCGCGGCCCTGCACGCCGCGGGCCACCCCGCCGTCAACTCCGTTGTGGCGCTCTCCCCTTGGCTGCCGCCCGGCGGAGAACCCGATCCGGTGAAGCAGCTCATCGGCCGCCATGTCCTCATAGCCCACGGCACCGACGACTACGCCACCGACCCCGAGCTCTCCTACCTCCTCGCGGAACGCGCCAAGAAGGTCAACCGCGACGTCTGCCGCTTCGAGGTCCACACCGACGGCCACACCCTCCACCAACACCGCGCCGAAATCTCCGCCCTCACCACCGACTTCGCCCTGGGCTCCCTCCTCGGCCGCCCCTACGCCCGCCCCGTAGCCGACGCACTGGCGGCTCCGCCGCCGCTGGGCCTACGAATGCCACTCGCCTCCGGCTTCGGCCAGTCACTCCGGGCCTGACGCCCTGGCGTCGGGCCCGGGGGCACGGGGGGTCGTGACGTGAGGGGGCCGGGTCCGCAGGGGTGGGGTTTCGAAATGCTGCCGAGCTATTTGTGGGCCGCTAGGCCCTAAACAGTCGATTTCGAAGCCCCGCCCCGGAGGGCCCGGCCCCCGACCGCACCACCTACCGCGGCAGCAGCTGACCCCGCCGCGACAGCAAGAACTTCTTGAACGCCGCCACCGGCGCCGTATCCGGATGCCCGTCCAACCACGCCACCCCGATGTACCGCACCGCGCGCGGCGCCGACACCGTCAACTCCACCACCCCCGGCCGCGGCACCGCCGGCGGCGGCAGCAGCGCCACCCCCAGCCCCGCCGCCACCAGCCCCCGCAACGTCTCCGCCTCCTCGCCCTCGAAGGCCAGCCGCGGCACGAAGCCCGCCTCGGCGCACAGGTCGTCGGTGATCCGCCGCAGTCCATACCCCGGTTCGAGGGCGACGAACAGATCGCCCGCGGCCTCGTCCAGCCGGACCCGTTTCCGCGTCGCCAGCCGGTGATCGGCGGGGACCACCAGCCGCAGCCGCTGCTCGTCGAGCCGCCGTACGACCAGGTCCGGCGCGTCGGGCGGCGGCGACGTCAGGCACAGGTCCAGCTCGCCGGCGCGCAGCCGCTCCAGCATCGCCTCCGCGTAGTTCTGCACGAGCTGGAACTGCACGCGCGGATAGTCCGCGCGGAAGCCGCGCAGCAGCGACGGGACGGTCTCGGACCCGAGCGTGTGCAGAAAGCCGAACGCGACCTTGCCGGTGTGCGGGTCTGCGTCCACCCGCACCGCCTCGGCGGACCGCTCGACCTCGCCGAGCGCCCGCTCGGCCGACGCCAGGAACGTGTGACCCGCCCGGGTCAGCTGGACGTTGCGGCCCCGGCGGGCGAAGAGCGCGACCCCCAGATCCTGTTCCAGCCGGACCATCGCGCGGCTCAACGTCGACTGCGGCATGCCGAGTTGCTGCGCGGCGCGGGTCACGTGCTCGTGCCGCGCCACGGCGGCGAACTGGGCGAGGCGCGGCGCCAGCACCGCCGCCCAGGACTCGCTGTCCAGATCGGCGGCCTGCGGCCGGCTTGTCACGGAAGTGTCTTTTCCGTTGCGGGACGGTGACACCGGTACCGCTGACCTCGCTTCATGCGCCATGGGATTGATTCTGCACTGTTTGTGCATTGGACGCATAAAACCTGCGGACCTAGATTCATGGCATGCCTCCCGCCGATACGGAGGCGTCCGCCGCACCGCGCGCGGGCGCCTCTGCTCCGCCGTCCCCCGACACCACCGCCAAGCTCAGCCCCGGCAGCCCCGGCTACCGCCGCGCCAACTTCGCGCTCTTCGCCGCCGGTCTGGCGACGTTCGCGCTCCTGTACTCCACGCAGGCGCTGCTCCCCGCGATCTCCGCGGACCTCGCGCTGACCCCCGCGCAGGCGAGCCTCACGGTCACCGCCACCACCGCCGCGCTCGCCGTCGCGCTGCTGCCGGTGAGCGCGCTCAGCGAGAAGTACGGCCGTACGGCGGTCATGACCGCCTCTGTCTTCAGCGCCGCGCTGCTGGCCCTCGTGATCCCGTTCGCCCCGGACCTCACCACGCTCGTCGTGCTGCGTGCTGTGCAGGGCGTGGCACTGGCCGGGCTCCCCGCGACCGCCATGGCGTACCTCGCCGAGGAGATCCACCCCAAGGCCGTGGCCTCCGCGATCGGCCTCTACGTGGCGGGCAACAGCATCGGCGGCATGAGCTCGCGGGTGTTCTCCGGAGCGGTCTCGCAGGCACTCGGCTGGCGCACCGCGCTCTTCGTCGTCGGGCTCGTCGCGCTGGCCTGCGCGGTCGCGTTCCGGCTGCTGGTGCCGGCGGCCCGGAACTTCCAGCCCGGCCCGGTCAACCCGGCGGCCCTGCTGCGCACCGTCACCGACCACCTCGGCAACCCGCTGCTGCGCCGTCTCTACGCGATCGGCCTGCTCTTCATGGCGGTCTTCGGCGCGGTCTACACCGTCCTCGGCTACCGGCTGATGGCCGAGCCGTTCGGGCTCTCCCAGACCGCGGTCGGTCTGATCTTCCTCGTGTACCTGGTCGGGACGGCCGCGTCGGCCGGGTCGGGCGTCCTGCTCGGCCGCGTCGGCCGGCGCGGCGCGCTGTACGTCGCGGTGAGCCTGGCCGCGGCCGGTCTGCTGCTGAGCCTGTCGGCGTCGCTGGTTCTGGTTCTGGCCGGCCTCGTGTTGATCACCGGCGGCTTCTTCACCGGCCACGCCGTGGCGTCGTCCGCGGTGAGCCGCACGGCGACGACGGGTCGGGCGCAGGCCTCGGCGCTGTACCTGACGGCGTACTACATCGGGAACAGCGTGGGCGGCACGGTGGGCGCTTCCGCGTTCAACGCGGCGGGGTGGGAGGGGACGGTGGCCCTGAGCCTGGCCGCGCTCGTCGGCGTCGCCTCGATCACCCTGTACGCCACGCGCCGGGCTGCGCTTGATGCTCGGGCCGGTGGTGGGCCGGGCGCCGGGCCTTCCGGTGCAGGGGTCCGAAATCGACTATTTACGAGCCTGGCGGCTCACAAATAGCTCGGCAGCATTTCGGACCCCTACACCTCCAGCCCCGTCCCCCTTCCGTCCAAGCCCCGGCGTCGGCTGAGCGCGGCGTTCATCCGACGGGGAACGATCCGGTCTCCAGCGTGATCGCGAAAGGCTCGGGCAGCTCGATCGGATCGCCGAACTTCACCGCGGGCACTCATCGGGTGCGGTTGCCGTCGGCTGTGAGTTGGGCCCAGACGAGTTTGCCGACGCCCTGGCGGGTGTTCACGCCCCAGCATCCGCGGGTGAGCTCCTGCACCAGCGCGAGGCCGCGGCCCCATTCGTCGTCCTCGGACGGCTGCCGCATCTCCGGCCGCTTCCGGTTCGCGTCATGAACCTCGATGCGCACGCCGCCGGCCAGCCGAATGACCCGCGTCTCGACCCGCCGCCCCGGCACCCGTCCGTGCACGACGGCATTCGTCATCAGTTCGGAGATGACGAGCACGGCCGGTTCGGCGAGGCCGGTCAACCCCCAGTCGTTGAGCGTGCCCTCCATCATGTGCCGCGCCTGGCCGACCGAGCGGGGCGAGGACGGCCACCGCGTCGTCACCACGGCCGTTCCACCGCGCGATCCGCGACTGAGCGGTACCTGTTGCATCGTCGTGCCTCCGTCATTCCGGAGCCGTTACTCTCGGCGAAGTCGTGCGTGCTCTATGCGAGCAACCGCATGCAAGCGTGGCACTCCCGGCGCTACGGTGATAGCGCTCCAGCGGAATTCTGCCGTCAACTTTTCGCGTGAACTTCCTTGTCCCACCAGGGAGTTCACACCCCACGACGACATCTCCCGCTGTGGCGCAGAAGGTTCCTTGCACGCGCGGAACCTTCCCCCACACACTGGAACACTGCGCGGAGGAGAAGCAGATGATCACAGACGTGGAGGCGGCGACGCCCGCTCTCTGCCGTCTCCAGTTAGGCAGCGAACTGCGCCAACTGCGGCTGGCTGCGGGCCTCAAGGGCGCCCAAGTGGTCAAGAAGCTGATCTGGAGTCCGTCGAAGCTCACCCGGCTGGAAACCGGGGAGAACTCGTCCGTCGAGACCGCTGATGTGATGGCCCTCTGCGAGATCTATGGCGCAGACCCGGAGACCCGCGCCCGGTTGCAGGGATACGCGGGCGTCACCAAAACGAAGAAGGATTGGTGGCTGCCGCCGGAGTACCGGCCGGTCATCCGGCCCGGTTTCAAGGCATACCTCGACCTGGAGGCCACCGCCGCGGTACTCCAGAACTACGAGGCCGAATTCGTGCCCGGCCTGTTGCAGACCGAAGCGTACGTCCACGCGATCTATCAGGCGGACGCGGCCCTTTCGGCCGATGACATCGATCGGCTGGTCGCCATTCGGACGACCCGGCAGGAAGTTCTGCACCGCGCGAAGACACCGCTGAAGTTCACAGCGATCATCAACGAGGCCGTGCTGCGTCGCTGCGTTGGCGGAGCGACGGTCATGCGGGAGCAACTCACCCACATCGTGAACGTCACGGAGTCCCGGCCCAACGTACGGGTGCAGATCGTGCCGTTCCGGGCCGGGGTTCATTCGGGAATGAGCGGGTCGTTCTTCGTCCTGCATTTTCCGGAACGGCTCGCTCTGAAGCCGATGGTCTACATGGAGAACCTGACGGACGCGGTGGTCAAACGCAGCGACGGTGCCGTCGAGCGATACGCGGACGCGTTCTCCGAACTGCAAGCCCTTGCTCCGGGACCGCAGGAGTCCCTGAGCATGATCAAGGAAGCGATCAAGGAGCATTGATACAGATGACCACCAAGGCCGACACCCTCAACGACGCCGCCTGGTTCAAATCCAGCTATAGCGACAACCAGGGCGGTGCATGCGTCGAGGGCGCCCGCCTGGCGGACGGCTCGATGGCCGTCCGCGACTCCAAGGACCCGCACGGGCCAGCACTGGTCTTCACCGCTGACGCATGGCGGTCGTTCGCGGCCGCAGTCGGGTACGGCGAGTTCCCCGACGCCTGAGCAGAGGGGGACGGGGGCGGAGGGGGTGGGGTTCGAAATGCTGCCGAGCTATTTGCGGGCCCCTGGGGGCACCCCCGACCGAAGGTTGGGGGACCGTAAATAGTCGATTTCGAACCCCACCCCCGGAGTCACCGGCCCCCGGCCGGCCCACGCACCCGCACCGTCAGGCGATCCGGTCCAAAACAATCGGCTTCGGTTCGAACGCTGCGTCCGTCGCGCCCACCAGGATCCCGCCGTGCAGCGCCTCCAGGGCGTATGCGAACTTCTCCGGCGTGTCCGTGTGCAGCGTCATGAGGGGCTGGCCCGCCACGACGGAGTCGCCCGGCTTGGCGTGGAGTTCGACGCCCGCGCCGAGCTGGACGATGTCCTCCTTGCGGGCGCGGCCGGCGCCGAGGCGCCAGGCCGCGATGCCGACGGCGTACGCGTCGAGGACTTCGAGGACGCCGCTGGTGGAGGCGTTCACGACGTGCTGTTCCCGCGCCACCGGCAACGCCGCGTCGGGGTCGCCGCCCTGGGCGGCGATCATGCGGCGCCAGACGTCCATCGCGGAGCCGTCCGCGAGGGCCTTCGCGGGGTCCGCGTCGCGCAGACCCGCCGCGTCGAGCATCTCGCGCGCGAGGGCGAGCGTGAGCTCGACAACATCGGCCGGGCCACCCCCCGCAAGCACCTCGACGGACTCCCGCACCTCCAGCGCGTTACCGGCCGTGAGGCCGAGCGGCGTGGACATGTCCGTCAACAAGGCCACGGTGCGTACACCGTGGTCCGTGCCGAGGCCGACCATCGTCGACGCCAGCTCGCGCGCGTCCTCCAGCGTCTTCATGAAGGCGCCGGTGCCGACCTTCACGTCGAGCACGAGCGACCCCGTGCCCTCGGCGATCTTCTTCGACATGATCGAGGAGGCGATGAGCGGGATCGCCTCGACGGTGCCGGTGACGTCGCGCAGCGCGTAGAGCTTCTTGTCCGCGGGGGCGAGGCCGTCGCCCGCGGCGCAGATGACGGCGCCGGTCCCCCGCAGCACGTCGAGCATCTCGGCGTTGGACAGCGACGCGCGCCAGCCCGGGATGGACTCCAGCTTGTCGAGGGTGCCGCCGGTGTGGCCGAGGCCGCGTCCGGACAGCTGCGGCACGGCCGCGCCGCAGGCCGCGACGAGCGGGGCCAGCGGCAGCGTGATCTTGTCGCCGACGCCGCCGGTGGAGTGCTTGTCGGAGGTGGGGCGCGGGAGGGAGGAGAAGTCCATCCGCTCACCGGAGTTGATCATCGCGGCGGTCCAGCGGGCGATCTCGGCGCGGTCCATGCCGTTGAGGAGGATCGCCATGGCGAGCGCGGACATCTGCTCGTCGGCGACGACACCGCGGGTGTACGCGTCGATGACCCAGTCGATCTGTTCGTCGCTGAGGCGGCCGCGGTCGCGCTTCGTGCGGATGACGGAAATGACGTCCATGACAGGGGCTTCCTTAGCGGTTCAGGTCTTCGGGGCCGAAGGCGTCCGGCAGGAGTTGGCTCATCCGGACGACGCCCCGCGCCGTGTCGACGAGGAGTTCGGGGCCGCCGTTCTCCCAGAGCAGCTGGCGGCACCGGCCGCAGGGCATCAGCAGGTTGCCGCGCAGGTCCACGCAGGTGAAGGCGGTGAGCCTGCCGCCGCCGGAGGCGTGCAGCGCGGAGATCAGTCCGCACTCGGCGCAGAGCGCGACGCCGTAGGCCGCGTTCTCGACGTTGCAGCCGACGACGACACGGCCGTCGTCGACGAGGGCGGCCGCGCCGACCGGGAAGTGCGAGTACGGGGCGTAGGCCCGGGACATGATGTCCCGGGCCTGCTTCCGCAAGCCCTCCCAGTCGATGGACTCGACGGGACGCGAGCCGGCACCGGCACCGGCACCCGCACTCGCACCCGCACCCGCACCGGAAGGACCGTCGAAGCCCTCGGCAGGAGGATTCGTCACTTGCCCTGGCCCTTTCGGTACGGCTGTCCGTCGGCCGCCGGCATCCGCAGCCGCTGGGAGGCGAGCGCGAGCACCAGCAGGGTGACGATGTACGGCGTGGCGCCGACGAGCTGGTCGGGCACGGTGTCGGTCAGCGCGTACCAGACCACCAGCAGGACGGCGACGGCGCCGCCGATCACGGCCGGGATGTACTTCTTCTGGTAGAGGCGCCAGGCGGCCAGTGCGGCCAGTCCGACCGCGAGTGCCAGCAGCAGCGCGTGCACGGTCTCGCCGCCGTTGCGCAGCTGGAGGCTGTCGGAGTACCCGAACAGGCCCGCGCCCATGGCGAGCCCGCCGGGCCGCCAGTTGCCGAAGATCATGGCGGCGAGGCCGATGTAGCCGCGGCCGCCCGTCTGGCCCTCGTTGTAGATGTGCGAGGGGACGATGGCGAGGAAGGCGCCGCCGAGGCCGGCGAGGCCGCCGGAGGCGATGACCGCCAGGTACTTGTACTTGTAGACGTTGACGCCGAGCGACTCGGCGGCGATCGGGTTCTCACCGCAGGAGCGCAGCCGCAGACCGAACGCGGTCCGCCACAGGACGAAGAACGTGCCCACGAACAGCGCCGCGGCCAGGATGGTGAGCGACGACAGGTCGGTGACGACGCCGCCGATGATCCCGGCGAGGTCCGAGATCAGGAACCAGTGGTGGCCTTCGAGGGTGTGCATCCAGTCGGAGAGGCCGGGGACGGTGAACGACTTGATGTCGTCCATCGGCGGCGACTGCTTGGGGCTGCCACCCGCGGCCGCGGCCTCGCCCATGCTGAACCAGATCTTGGCGAGGTACTGGGTGGTGCCCAGCGCCAGGATGTTGATCGCCACACCGGAGACGATGTGGTCGACGCCGAAGGTCACGGTCACGACGGCGTGGATCAGGCCGCCGGCCGCGCCGCCGAGGATGCCGGCGACGACGGCGACCCACGGGTTGGTCTGCCAGCCCGCCCATGCCCCGAAGAACATGCCGAGGATCATCATGCCCTCGAGGCCGATGTTGACCACGCCGGCCCGCTCCGACCACAGGCCGCCGAGGCCGGCGAGGCCGATCGGCACGGCCATGGTCAGGGCGCCGGAGATCTGCCCGGAGGACGTCATGTCGTTGGCGCCGGTGATGGCGCGTACGGCGGAGATGAGGATCAGCGCACCCGCGAGGATCAGCAGCACGCGGGAGACGGTGAGCTTGGCGCGGATCTTGGCCGCGGGGCTCTTGGCGGTCTTGCCGGGGGTAGCCGTGGCGCTCACGCTGCCACCTCCTTGTGCGCGTCGGTACGGGCCTGGGCGGCGAGTTCCTCGCCGACCTTCTGTTGCTGGCGTTTGATGCCGTAGCGGCGGACGACCTCGTAGGCGACGACGACGCAGAGCACGATGATGCCCTGCATGACGCCGACGATCTCCTTGTCGTAGTCCTCGAACTCCAGCTTGCTGGAGGCGATTTCCAGCCAGCCCCACAGCAGCGCGGCCAGCGCGATACCGATCGGGTGGTTCCGGCCGAGCAGCGCCACTGCGATACCCGTGAAGCCGATACCGGCCGGGAACTCGGTGCTGAACTGGTGCGCGTCGTTGAGCAGCACCGGCATGCCGACCAGGCCGGCGATGGCGCCCGACAGCAGCATGCTGGTGATCACCATGCGCTTGACGTCGACCCCGCTGGCCTCGGCCGCGGACTCCGAGCGGCCGACCGCCCGCAGGTCGAAGCCGAACCGGGTGCGGGAGAGGCCGAACCAGTAGAGGACGCCGACGAGGGCGGCGATGACGATGAAGCCCCAGATCGTGCCGTCCGTGCCCATGTCGAACCCGAAGAAGTGCCCCGAGGAGGGGATTTCCTTGGTGGAGACCGAGTTGGTGTCCGCGTGCAGCACGGCGAGCCGGCCGGGGATCATGAAGTAGCCGATCACCGCGGTGGCGATGGCGTTCAGCATGATCGTGGTGATGACCTCGCTGACGCCCCGGGTCACCTTGAGCACACCCGCGATTCCCGCCCACATCGCGCCGACGAGCATCGCGGTGAGGATGATCAGCGGGATCTGGATGAAGGAGGGCAGGTTCACCGCGCCGCCGACGACGGCCGCGAAGAAGGCCGCGAGGCGGTACTGGCCGTCGACGCCGATGTTGAACAGGTTCATCCGGAAGCCGATGGCCACCGCGATGCCGGCGAGGTAGTACGGCGTCGCCTTGTTGAGGATGAAGACCTGGCTGTCGCTCGTCAGGCCCTTGTCGAACATCACGTTGAACGCGTGGAACGGTTCCTTGCCGGTGGCCAGGAGCACGAGCGCGGTGAGTACGAAGGCGGCGACGATCGCGAGGACGGGAGCGGCCAGGCCAAGGATCAGCCGATCCTTGTCGAACTTCTTCATCGGTCCTCTCCTTCGGCGTCCGTGTGCTCGAGGTGGCCGGAAGCGGCGCCGGTCATGGCGGAACCCAGCTCCTCAGGAGTGATCGTGGCGGGGTCGGCGTCCGCGACCAGGCGGCCGCGGTACATCACCCGCAGGGTGTCGGACAGGCCGATCAGCTCGTCCAGGTCGGCGGAGATCAGCAGCACGGCGAGGCCCTCGCGGCGGGCCTGCCGGATCTGGTCCCAGATCTGCGCCTGCGCGCCGACGTCCACACCGCGGGTCGGGTGCGCGGCGATCAGCAGCTTGGGCAGGTGGCTCATCTCGCGGCCGACGATCAGCTTCTGCTGGTTGCCGCCGGAGAGGGAGGCCGCGGTGACCTCGATGCCGGGCGTACGGACGTCGTACTCCTTGACGATCCGTGCGGTGTCGCGGCGGGCCGCGGTCAGATCCAGCAGCGCGCCGCGGCTGTTGGGCTTCTCGGTGACATGGCCGAGGATGCGGTTCTCCCACAGCGTGCCTTCGAGGAGCAGGCCGTGCCGGTGGCGGTCCTCGGGGATGTACCCGATGCCGTCCTCGCGCCGCTTGCGGGTGGGCGCATGGGAGATGTCGGCGCCGTCCAGGGTGATCACCCCGGCGTCGGGGGTCCGCATCCCCATGATGGTCTCGACCAGTTCGGCCTGGCCGTTGCCCTCGACCCCGGCGATGCCGAGGATCTCGCCCTTGTGGATCGTGAGCGAGATGTCGTCGAGGAGGAGGCGGGCATCCCGGGCCTCGACCTCCTCGACGATGAGGGCCGAGGATTCCGACATCGGCTCCAGACCCACGTCGGAGAGCGTGAGCCCCTCGACCGTGAGCATCGTCTCGGTGGTGACCGTGGACTCGCGGGTCTCCGGCGACGGCAGTTCGCTGCCGACCATCAGCTCGGCGAGCTGCTTGACGGTGACGGTCTTCGGGTCGGCGTCGCCGACCGTCGTGCCGCGGCGGATGACCGTGATCGTGTCGGCGACCGAGAGCACCTCGCCGAGCTTGTGCGAGATGAAGATGATCGTCAGGCCCTCGGACTTGAGCTCGCGGAGGTTGGCGAAGAGCGCTTCGACCTCCTGCGGCACGAGGACCGCGGTCGGCTCGTCAAGGATCAGGGTGCGGGCGCCGCGGTAGAGGACCTTGAGGATCTCCACGCGCTGGCGGTCGGCGACTCCGAGGTCCTCGACGAGGAGGTCGGGGCGGACGCCGAGGCCGTAGGCGTCGGAGATCTCCTTGATCTTGGCGCGGGCCTTGCCGCCGATGCCGTGCAACTGCTCGGCGCCGAGAACGATGTTCTCCATCACCGTGAGGTTGTCGGCGAGCATGAAGTGCTGGTGCACCATGCCGATACCGAGCCGGATGGCGTCGGCCGGGGTGTGCAGGTCGGCCTTCTCGCCGTCGAGGGTGATGGTCCCCTCGTCGGGGCGCTGCATCCCGTAAAGGATCTTCATGAGGGTCGACTTGCCCGCGCCGTTCTCGCCGACCAGGGCGTGGACGGTGCCACGGAGCACGGTGATGTCGATGTCCCGGTTGGCGACGACGCCCGGGAAGCGTTTGGTGATGCCGCGGAGTTCGACGGCGGGGGGGCTGCTGGACGCGTTGATGACGCACTCTCCTCGCGGGGCAGAGCGGAGCGATGGGGGCGAACGTATCGCGAGGATCGGACTCTACGCGCGTAGCGGCGCCAGATCCACAGTTGTCGCGGGATACATACGGCACGGTGGCCGCACAAGCGGGCTCGGGGAAGGGGGGTGCGTTCCCGCGTCGTCCGGTGCGGTGCCTCGGTGTGCTGCCGCATTGCCCCTGTACTGGATGTACTGGGGTGATGCGGCAGTGCGGCGAGGTGCCGTGCCGGGCGGCGTGGGGGCGTGCTCCACTTCCCCGAGCCCGCTCAGCCGCGAGGCCCGGCAGGGAACGTCACGCTCCCTGGCCGGGCCTCGCGTCGGTGATCAGCTGGTCGGAGTCGTGTTGACCTTCAACGTGCCGTCGGTGATCTTCTTCGTGGCCGCATCGATCTGCGCCTTGATGTCATCGATGTAGCCACCGGAGGTGGCCAGGCCGACGCCACCCTTGGCGAGGTCGTAGACGTGCGTGCCGCTCAGCGGCTTGCCGTCCTTGACGCTCTTGATGACCTCGTAGACCGCACCGTCGACGTTCTTGACGGCGGAGGTCAGGATCGAGGTCTTCCACTGCGCCAGGCCCTTGTCCTGGTACTGGTCGCCGTCGACGCCGATCGCCCAGGTGCCCTTCTTGCCCGCGACAGCCTCGATGGCGCCGGTGCCGGAGCTGCCCGCGGCGGCGTAGATCACGTCGATGCCGCGGTCGAGCATGCCCTTGGCCTTGGCCTTGCCCTCGGCCGGCTTCGCGAAGCCGGAGAAGTCGCCGCCCTGGGTGATGTACTCGATGTCGACCGAGACGGAGGGCTTGGTGTCCTTGACGCCCTGCTGGTAGCCGGCCGCGAACTTCTTGATCAGCGTGGTGTCCACGCCGCCGATGAAGCCGACCTTGTTGGTCTTGGTCTTCAGCGCGGCGGCGACGCCGGCCAGGTAGGAGCTCTGCTCCTCGGTGAAGTTGATGCTGTCGACGTTGGCGGCGGGGACCACGGAGTCGACGATCGCGAAGGTCGTCTTCGGGAACTTCTTCGAGACGGCCTTCACCGAGTCGGCGTAGGCGAAGCCGACACCGATGACCGGGTTGTAGCCCGCACCGGCGAGGTCGTTGAGCTTCTGCTCGCGGTCCGCCTCGGTGTCGGTGTTCTTGGCGGTGAGCTCCTTGCTGCCCAGGCTGAACTCGGCCTTGGCCTTGTCCAGGCCCTTGGCCGCGGAGTCGTTGAAGGAGTGGTCGCCTCGGCCACCGACGTCGTAGGCGATTCCGACGCCCTTGTCCTTGCTTCCGTCGGAGCTGCTGCTGCCGCAGGCGGTGGCGGTGAGGGCGAGCGCCGCGGATGCGACACCCGCAGCAACGATCTTGGTAACCCGGCGCACGAGGGTCCCCTTCATTCGAAAGCGCCCCGTCCGGCGCTGGCTAAGCGGGAGCTTAACGCGCGTAGATGTCAGGTAAAGCCTGAATGAAGACCTGTTATCGGATCGACGCATTTCGGCCAGGTGAACCACCTGTTGGCGCCGCGTCACCCACCGTTCAGACCAGCAGCGCAGCACTCGCGAGCAGCTCCGCACCGATCATCACAGCGTCCTCGGAGCCGTCCGGTTCACCCGGATGGACGCCGTGTCGCGGCGACCCCTCGGCGGGTCGCAGGCCGAGTCTGGCCAGCGCCCCCGGCACGCGCTCCAGGTACCAGGCGAAGTCCTCGCAGCCGAGGCTCTGGCCGGTGTCCTCGACGGCGTGCGCGCCGTACCGCAGCGTCATCGCCTCCCGCAGCAGCTCCGTCGACTCCACCTCGTTGACGACCGGGGGGACGACGCGCTGGTACTGGATCTCGCACTTCGCCCGGTACATGCCGGCCACCTGGTCGATCACCTCGTGCACCAGGTCGGGCGCCTCGCGCCAGGCCGCCAGGTCCAGGCAGCGGACGGTGCCCTCCAGCTCCGCGTGCTGCGGGATCACGTTGCAGGCGTGGCCGGCCTCGATGCGGTCCCACACGACCCGGACGCCGGAGCGCGGGTCCATCCGGCGGGCGAGCACGGCCGGCAGTTCGGTGGCCATCTTGGCGGTGGCCATCACCAGGTCGGTCGTCAGGTGCGGGCGGGCGCTGTGGCCGCCCGCGCCGTCGAGCTTCAGGACCAGCCGGCCGGCGGCCGCGGTGATGGGGCCCTGCCGCAGGCCGATCCGTCCGGCGTCGGTCCCCGGGTCGCCGTGCACGGCCAGGATCCGGCCGATACCGTCCAGCACCCCGGCCTCGATCGCGCCGAGCGCTCCGCCCGGAGCCGTCTCGTCCGCGGGCTGCAGGATCAGCCGCACCGGGCGCGGCAGCAGGCCGTCACGTTCCAGGGCGGCGAGCGCCAGGCCGGCGCCGAGCAGCACCGCGTCGATGTCGCTGTGCAGGGCCAGGCGCGGACGGGCGGGGTCGGTGGCGCCGATGTCGCAGACGACCCCGGTCCCACCGGGCAGTACCCGCGGCCGTAGACCGTCCTGCTCAAGCCGGGCCCTGACCGCCTCGGCGGCGGTCTCGGCGTCCTGGGAGTCCGGCCGGCCCGTTGCGGGGCGGTGGCTCGATTCCCGGCGGAGCGCGATCATTTCGGCGCGCAGCCCGGCGGGCAGCGCGCCGGGTGGCACTGCGGGTGAGTCGTTCACCTCCGACAGCGTAGGCCCCATGGGAGATCCTCCAGCGTTGATCGAGAGAAATTCATTCCTGTTGAAGGAGAAGAAATCACCCGATCGGCGCATACCCAATCCCTCTGGGGGGTATCACGGCCTCTTGGGCCTTCACCACCCATCCCATCCTCGCTCAACGATCCATCGATCGCGAGGCAACGGCTCCGAGGCAGGGGGTGTCCCGTGCCACACGGGGGCCGACGGCCCGGAGCGTAGGGGCCGGGCATCGCGGCCCGCTCAAACCCTCCGGCCGGAAGGTGAGGGGAGTCCTGACCGCCCCTGTCCGCCGGACAGGCGCTATGCGGTCGCGGTGGCCGAGGTCAGACCGTGCAGGTCCCTGGCCGTGCCGGTGATGCCGGAGAGGAAGCCCTGCGCGCGGGGCGAGGCAGTGTGGGTGAGCCATCCGTCGTCGATGTCGCGGACGACCACCTTGACCCCCGTACCGGCCAGCGCGAGCGGCAGCGTGTGGACGACGGTGGAGGGGAAGCTGAGCACGGTGTGCCCGATCGGTCCCCGACGGGCGACCAGCTCCAGCGGCAGGTCGGGCCGGACGATCTCCAGGCCGGTCTCGACGGCGAGCCGGTGCAGCTTGGCGGTGTCCTCGCGGCGGTGCGCGAAGTAGCGGGTGGCGCCGTGGGACTCGGCGAGGGCGGCGACGGCGGCGAGGTACCGGTCGAGGTCGACGACTCCGGTCTCCACCAGGGACGTGCCGATGATGTCGGTGCCGGCGGTGATCCGCGGCGGCCCGAAGCGCGAGCGCGTCCAGGCGAACCGGTTGGCGCGCAGCGCCATGCCCGCCGGCGGTGTCGCGGGCATCGCGCTGAAGAGTTCGACGGTGCGGCGGCGGCCGGGGGTCAGCCGGCGGCGGGCGGCCGAGGCGAAGACGGCGAAGGCCGCGTCGGTGGGTGACCGGCGGCCGGCGCGGTGCCAGCGCACCAGACGGCCGCCGCTGCTCAGGATCTCGGTGAACTCCATGGTGGCGGTGCCGTCGTCGACCACGGTGATCTCCCGGGCCCGGCACAGCGGCAGGAGCACCTGCACCAGCCGGGAGAACGGATCGCCGAGGACGAGGTGGCGCACGCGCAGCAGCAGCGGTGCCAGGGTCAGGGCGGTGCGCAGCAGTCCGAGCCGGTTGCTGCGGGCCTCGAACCAGCGGACGGTGACGCCGTCCTCCCGGGCGAGCTCCGCCATCCGGCGCAGCTGCCCGCGGCTCATGGGGTCGCGGGGCGAGAGCACCACGACGGTGAGCGGTCCGCTGACAGGGCCGCCGCCCGGGGCGGCGGGAGCCGCCCCGGGGTGCGGTACGGCGACCGCCGTAGGGGGGTGTATGTGCGACCACTCCAGGACGTTGAGGAGCTGGACAGGGGACTCGACCAGTGCGAGCGGTCCCCGGCCGGATGCGGGCGCGGTCATCCCGGTACTCCTCGTCTTTATGGTTCGCGTGGTGCGCTGTGCCCTCGGGTCAATGGGGGCTACCGCGGGACCCGGCAGCCCTCGGGTCAATAGGGGCTACCGCGGGACCCGGCAGCCCCCGGGTCAAGGGGGCTGCCGCGGGGCCCGGTCGGTGGGACCGGGGTGGCGCGCTCCGTCAGACCGAGGCGGTGGCGCGGTCCGACCCGGGTACCGCTGCCTCGGCCTCGGCGACGACGCCGGGGACGCGGCGGAGCTTCTTCATCGGGCCGAGCTCGCCGTCGTAGACCTTCTTGACGCCGTCGCCGAGCGAGGTCTCGATGATGCGGATGTCGCGGACGAGGCGCTCCAAGCCCTGGGACTCGACGGAGGCGGCCTGGTCGGAGCCCCACATGGCGCGGTCGAGGGTGATGTGGCGCTCGATGAAGACCGCGCCGAGGGCGACGGCGGCCAGCGTCGTCTGCAGGCCCACCTCGTGGCCGGAGTAGCCGACGGGCACGTTCGGGTACTCGGACTGCAGGGTGTTGATCATGCGCAGGTTGAGCTCTTCGTGCTTCGCCGGGTACGTGGACGTGGCGTGGCACATCACGATGTTGTCGCTGCCGAGCACCTCGACGGCGTGCCGGATCTGCTTCGGGGTGGACATACCGGTGGAGAGGATGATCGTCCGGCCGGTGGCGCGCAGCGCGCGCAGCAGGTCGTCGTCGGTGAGGCAGGCGGAGGCGACCTTGTGGGCCGGGAGGTCGAACTTCTCCAGGAACGCGACGGACTCGACGTCCCACGGGGACGCGAACCAGTCGATGCCGCGCTTGCGGCAGTAGTCGGAGATCGCGTTGTAGTCGTTCTCGTCGAACTCGACGCGGTGCCGGTAGTCGATGTACGTCATCCGGCCCCAGGGGGTGTCGCGCTCGATCTCCCACTGGTCGCGCGGGGTGCAGATCTCCGGGGTGCGCTTCTGGAACTTCACGGCGTCACAGCCGGCCGAGACCGCGGCGTCGATGAGCGCGAAGGCGTTCTCCAGCTCACCGTTGTGGTTGATGCCGATCTCGCCGGTGACATAGACGGGCTGCCCGGTGCCGATGTAGCGGCTGCCGACCGGACGGAGGTTCTTCGGGGTCAGGGAGGTGCTGGTCACTGGGAGAGTTCCTTTGCGGAGAGAGGTGCTGAGGGGACAGCTGTGAGGGGTGCGTAGGGAGGTTCAGCGAGCGGGGTGGCGAGGGTGGGGCCGAGAATCCACGCGGCGATCTCGCGGATCGCGCCGCGGCCGCCGGAGGTGGAGGTGATGGAGCGGGCCGAGGCCCGTACGACGTCGTGGGCGTTGGCGACCGCGACGGGCCAGCCGGCGAGCGCGAAGCAGGGAAGGTCGTTGACGTCGTTGCCGACGTACAGGACCCGCTCGGGGGCGATCGCCTGTTCCTCGCACCACTGCTTGAGGGCGAGGTCCTTGCGGGCGATGCCGTGGAGTACGGGCACCTGGAGCTTCCTGGCCCGTGCCGCGACGACCGGGTTGGTCTCCGAGGACAGGATCAGTACGGGCAGCCCGGCGCGGCGCAGGGCCGCGATACCGAGCCCGTCGCCGCGGTGGACCGCGACGGTCTCCCGTCCTTGGGCGTCGACCAGCACCGTGTCGTCGGTCTGGGTGCCGTCGAAGTCGAGTACCACCGCGTCGATGTCGTCGAGGGTGGGGGTGGAGCCGGCGTCGAGGAGCGGCGCGAGGGCGCGGGCCCGGACGAGGTCGTCCGGCTCGTCGATCTCCAGGACGCGGGCCGGCTCGGTGCGCACCAGCGCGGTACGGCCGAAGAACCGGTGGCCGGCGGCGCGGAAGCCGGCGGCGCGCATGGCGTAGGCGGCGCCGGTCTCCAGCAGGTCCTGGGGGCGGTCCTGGCGGCGCGGGCGGGTGGCCTTGTCGTGGTTGACGCCGTGGCCGCCGTCGGCGCCGTCCCCTTCGCGCCAGACGAAGCCGTGGAAGGGCGCGACGGTGTGCGCGGTGTCCGCGCCGTCCTCGATGACGGCGGCGGCGACGCCGTCGACCTCCTCGCGGGTGAGGAAGGGGCTGGTGCACTGCACGAGCAGGACGACGTCGATGCTGCCGCCGCGCAGCGCCTCGTGGGCGTCCATCGCGTGCAGGACGGCCGCCTCGCTGGTCGCCGTGTCGCCCGCGATGTCCGCGGGCCGCAGGACGACTTCGGCGCCGGCGGCGCGGGCCGCCTCGGCGATGGCGGGGTCGTCGGTGGACACGACCACGTCGGTGACCAGCCGTGCCGCGAGGCATTCGGTCACCGCGCGGGTCACCAGCGGGACACCGCCGACCGGCGCGAGGTTCTTGCCGGGGACGCCCTTGGAGCCGCCCCGGGCGGGGATGACGGCGAGGACGCGGGCGTCCGCGGCAGCGGGGGTGGGCACGGACAGTGGGGTGGTCACGGGTGCTCCGGTCGGTCGGTTCGTCACAGCTGGCCCCAGCGGCGGATGACGGGCGCGACGCGCTGCACGCCCTGCCGGTAGGCGGTACGTGCGCAGTTGCGCGCGGCGTCCCGCAGCACGCGGCGCAGGGCGCAGGGCTCGCGCTCGGCGACCGCGCCGGGCAGCGGCTCGCCCTTGGCGTCGAGGCCGTGCCGGGCCAGCACGCCCGGCAGGTAGCCGGGGGCGGTCAGCGGGGTGTAGTACGGCGCGGGCGGCGGCAGTTCGTCGGCCGCGGCGAGGGCGGTGACACGCTCGCGCAGGGCCCCGAAGGGGTCATTCGAGGCCACTCCCTGGGCGGCGAGCCAGCCGGGATCGGCCTGCGGGACGCGGCCCTCGTCGAGCTGGTCCCAGGAGGCGAAGCAGCCCGAGCCGAGGAAGTGGTGGTTGCCGAGCGACTCACGGATGCCGAGGTCGGTGAGGACGGCGGTGGGGATGGCGCGGTGCAGTGATTCCAGGGCCGCGGTGGAGCTGACGGTCACCAGGAGGTCGGTCCGGTCCAGCACCTCGCCCATGTGCCCGTAGACCAGCCGCAGGTTGCCGGGCGGGCCGAGCTTGGCGACGAGCTTCTGGTACGGGTGCTCCTCGATGTGCGTGGTGTGCTCGCCGGGCTTGCTGCGCAGCTTGACCAGGACCTCGCGCTCCGGGTGCCGCCGGGCGTGCTCCACCGCGCGGCGGGCCAGGTAGGTGCGGTCGGCGCGGCCTTCCGGCGCGGACGGCTGCACGGCGAAGGTGACGGTGAACGGCCGTTCGTCCGCCGGCTGGTAGGGCGCGCCCTCCAGGAAGGGCAGCGCGGTCTCGACGATGCCCGCGGTGTCCGCACCGACGCCTTCGTAGGTGTCGCGGAAGCGCTGGGCGTCGTGCGCGCTGTTGGCCAGCACCACATCGGCGCCGGCCCGCAGCAGCAGGCCGTCGGCGAGCTTCTCGTAGACCACCCCGACGTATCCGGTGACGACCACCGGGCGGCGGGCGGTGCCCTCCCAGGCGCGGGCCAGGCCGTGCAGCATCGCCTGGACGGTGCCGCCGACGCAGGCGAGCACGATGACGTCGCAGCCGCCGTCACTCGCTCGGCCCCGGCCCGCCTCGCTGAGGAACTCGGCGGCGGTGACCTCGCGCATCGACTCCGCGGGTATGCCGATCTCGGCGAGCTGGCGGCTCGTCGGAGTGGCCCGGCCGCGGAGCAGACGGGCATCGAGCCGGACATCGGGCGAAATACGACGCGCTGTCAGCGCGCCCCATTTCCAACGGGTGTCCGAATCGGCGAGAACGGTGATCCGCAGCGACTCTGAAGAACTTTTTGGCACGACGCAGACGCTAGGAATCCGTTCCGAGCAGCGCTCCAACGTTGAACCAACGGACGGTAAACAGCGTGCCGCGAATTGCCCAACCATGCTTAAGGGACGACTGCTTCACGGTTCCGACATGCGCCGTTCACCTGAGGGTCCGCGCAATGTCGGCCGCCGAGTCCGGTCGGCCCCTAACGTTCAGCAGGTGGTCAAGCTCTCCGTCATTGTGCCGTTTTACAACGTGCAGGCATTCGCACCCGACATGCTCCAAAGTCTTCGTGCGAACTCCCGCCCGGATTTCGAATTCATCCTGGTCGACGACCGTTCGACGGATGACACACCGAAAATCCTGGAGCGGGCGACACGCACCCTTCCCGGCTCCGTTCTCGTGGCGCGCGAGACCAATGGCGGCCTGGCCACCGCCCGCAACACCGGAATCGACGCGGCGCGCGGCGAGTTCCTCACCTTCCTCGACGGCGACGACTGGCTCGCCCCCGGCTACCTGCCCCAACTGCTGGCGGCCATCGAGGAGCTCGGTACCGACTTCGTCCGTACCGACCATGTGCAGTGCACCGACCGCGTCCGGGTCATCACGCATGTGCCGCACGGCCGCCGCGGGGTGGTACTGAACCCGCGCGAGGCGATCCTGCCCGCCGGGCGGCCGACCTCGGTCGACTACCCCTTCGCCTGGGCCGGGATCTACCACCGCCGGCTCGCCGACGCCGGGCTGCTGCACTTCCCCGACGGGCTGCGGACCGCCGAGGACCGGCCGTGGATCTGGCGGCTGCACCGGGAGGCGGCGTCCTTCGCGGTGGTGGGCCTGCTCGGGGTCTTCTACCGGCGCGGCATCGCCACCTCGCTCACCCAGATCGGCGACGTACGGCAGCTGGACTTCATCCGCTCCTTCGACCAGGTGCTCGCGGAGACCGCCGCGGACCCGGACGCGGACCGGTTCCTGCCGAAGGCGGTACGCACCTACTGCGCGATCATCGCCCACCACCTGAACTCGATCGAACGCTTCGAACCGCAGGTCGCACGCCAGTTGAAGACGATGAGCGCCGCCGCCCTGAAGCGGATGCCGCAGGACATCCTCATGGAGGCGCTGGACTCGATGGGCGTGGACCGCAGCGTCCCGCTCCGCCGGCTGCGAAGGCGGCTCGCCTCCTCCTCGACCGGGACGGTGGCCGCCTGATGGCCCGCGCACGTACGCAGATCCATGTGGCGTCGACGCTGTACGGCGCCGCCACCATCGCGGCCGCCCTGGACGCGGGACTCTTCGGACCGGCGGACCGCCGGCTGCTGCTGATCAGCAACAACTCCGCCGTTCCGGAGACCACGCCGGCCGTCGACGAGGCCCCCGGCTTCGGGGCGCTGCGCGACCGGTTCGACCGGGTGCTGTCGTGGAACGAGACGATCTCGCCCATGCACCCCGGCGACTGGGCGCCGCGCCCGGAGGACGTACCGATGTGGGAGCGGTACCTGCGGATGCTGTGGGACCTCGGTGACGACGACCTGGAACTGATCGTCGAGTCGATCCAGGTCAAACCCGCCGCCGCCCTGGTCAGGCTCTTCCCGGCCGCGACGATCGATGTCTACGCGGACGGCCTCATGTCGTACGGCCCGACCCGCGACAAGCTCGAATCGCTGGTGACCACCCGCATCAACCGGCTGCTCCACCTCGACCTGGTGGCCGGGCTGCGCCCGCTGCTGCTGACCGAGTACGGCATCGAACCGCAGATCGTGCCGGCCGCCGAGTTCGCCAAGGTGCTCGCGGAACTCTCCGACGCGAGCGACGTGCAGGCGGAGATCGACCCGTCCGCGCTCCCCGAGGGCGCGGCCCTGCTGCTCGGCCAGTACCTGTCCGCGCTGGGCATCCTCACCTCCGCCGAGGAGGAGGAGCTGCATCTGCGGATGCTGCGCGGCGCGGCGGCGCTCGGCCACCGGCGGATCATCTTCAAACCGCACCCCATCGCGCCCGCGCACTGGTCGGAGCCGCTGGAGCGGGAGGCGGCCAAGCTCGGTGTGGAGCTGACCGTGCTGGACTCCCCCGTGCTGGCCGAGGTGGTGTACCAGCGGGCGCGTCCGGCGCTGGTGGCCGGCTGTTACTCGACGGCGCTGCTCACCGCGTCGGCGTTCTACGGGATCCCGGTGGCGCGCACCGGTACGGAGATGCTGCTGGAGCGGCTGTCGCCGTACCAGAACAGCAACCGCGTCCCGGTCACCATCGTCGACGCGCTGCTGCCCGACCTCGACGACGCGGAAGCCGTCCGCGCCTGGTCCCCGCCGGCCCCCGAACGGATCGCCGGGGACCTCACGCCGCTGCTGCGCGCCGTCGGGTTCTGCATGCGGGCGCAGTTGTACCCGGAGCTGCGCGAGGAGACCGTCGCCTATCTGTCGAAGCAGCTGAACGCCCGTACCTGGCGGTACTTCAAGCGGCGCCGGCTCGCCTCCCTGGCCCTGCCGGGCGCGGTCCCGGCGCAGCTCGCGTTCCTGCCCCGCAATCCCCTGCTCCGTCGCGTCGCCCGCCGCGCACGCGCCTTGAAGAAGGCTGCCATCGGATGAGTCTCCAGCTCCAGCAGGTCTCCGCCCGGGACTCCGCACCGGATGCCGCACCGGATGCCGTGGTGGCCGCACCGCGTCCCGGCCGGCTGCGGGCGCTCGACGGGCTGCGGCTCGTGGCCGCGCTCATGGTGTGCTTCTACCACTACGCGGGGCGCGGCGGCGACGCCTGGAAGGCCTGGGGGCAGACGCCCGCGCTGGTCTTCCCCGAGCTGTCGAAGGCGGCCGTCTACGGTCCGCTCGGTGTCCAGATCTTCTTCGTCATCAGCGGGTTCGTCATCTGCATGAGCGGCTGGGGCCGCACCCTCAAGGGCTTCGCGATCTCCCGGGCGATCCGCCTGTACCCGGCCTACTGGGCGGCCGTCCTGCTGGTCACCGCCGTCTTCGCGCTGCCGGGCGTCGTGTGGAAGACCGTCTCGCCGAGCGATCTGCTCACCAACATGACGATGCTGCAGATGCCGGTCGGCGCCGACCGGGTGCTCGGTGTGTGCTGGACCCTCTGGGCCGAGCTGCGCTTCTATCTGCTCTTCGCGCTGGCCGTGGTGTGTCCCCCAACCTTCGGCCGGGAGGGGCCCCCAGGCGCCACCCGCCGCCGGGTGCTGGCGTTCTGCGGACTGTGGACGATGGGCGCGGTGCTCGCGGACGCGTCGGACGAGGCGTTCCTCAAGACCGTGCTGATGCCGGAGTACGCGCCGTTCTTCATCGGCGGTATCGGGATCTACCTGGTCCACCGCTTCGGCAACGACCCGCTCTCCTGGGGCGTGGTCGCGGTCGGCTGGCTCTTCGGCCAGCACTACGCGGTCAAGGGGCTGATCCCCAACGCGCATGCCGCGCATGTCTTCCAGCACCGCTCCGAGACGGTGATCATCGTCATCGTGACGCTCGGCTTCGCGGCGGTGGCGGCGGTCACCCTGCTACCCCGGGTCGCGGGCGTCGACTGGCGGTGGCTGACCACGGCGGGCATCCTCACCTATCCCTTCTACCTGGTCCATGAACACCTGGGCTGGGTCGTCATCTTCCAGCTGCACCAGCGCCTGCACATGCCGTCCTACGCCGTGCTGCCGCTCACCGCCGGGTCGATGCTGCTACTGGCGTGGCTTCTGCACCGTTTTGTCGAACGTCCACTGGCGCCCCGGCTCAAGCGCTTTCTGACGATGGTTCCGAAGGCGCCCGCCCGCGCACCGCGTTCCTGATCTCCAGGGGCAGGAGGGTCGTTTCCATAGCAGCGTCGCCCAAGTACCAATAGGGCGTGGGGGCTTGGAGGTCAGGGCCGGCCGGTACACGCTGTCCACATGGCACTCAACAGCGTCCAGGACATGGACGTACTCATCGCCGGAGCGGGCCCCACCGGATTGGCGCTCGCGGTCGACCTCGCCCGCCGGGGGATATCCGCCCGCCTCGTCGAGCAGTCCGACCGGCTGTTCCCCGGCTCGCGCGGCAAGGGCTTGCAGCCGCGCACCCTGGAGGTCCTCGACGACCTCGGAGTGATCGACGCCGTCCTCGCGTCCGGCGGCCCGTACCCGCTGATGATGGGTTGGCAGGACGACCGGCGGGTCGGCGAGTGGGATCTGCTGGAGCGCATCGCGCCGACACCGCAGGCCCCCTACGGCGAGGTCTGGATGCTCACCCAGTGGCGCACGCAGGAGATTCTGCACGAGCGGCTGCGGGAACTCGGCGGCAGCGTCGAGTTCGGTACCGCGCTCACCGGCGTCACCCAGGACGACGACGGCGTCGACGCCGCGCTGTCCCTGCCCGACGGCACGTCCGGCACCGTCCGGGCCCGCTACCTCGTCGCCGCCGACGGCGGACGCGGCACCGGCCGCCGGGCGCTCGGCGTCGGCATGACCGGCGAGACCATCGACCCGCACCCGATCCTCATCGCCGACCTGCTCCTCGGTGGTATCGACCGCGACCACTGGCATGTCTGGCCCAAGGCGGACGGCGGCACCGTCATGCTCTGCCCGCTGGCCGGCACCGACCACTTCCAGCTGCTCGCGCAGTACACGGAGACCGGCACCGAGCCGGACGGCTCCGTCGAGGGGATCCGCGAGCTCATCGGCGCCCGCACGCCGATCGGCGGCGACCAGGTCCGCGAGGTGCTCTGGTCGTCCGTCTTCCACCCGAGCGCGGCGATGGCCGACCGCTTCCGCGTCGGCCGGGCGTTCCTGGCCGGCGACGCCGCGCACATCCACTCACCGGCCGGCGGGCAGGGCCTGAACACCAGCGTCCAGGACGCGTACAACCTCGGCTGGAAGCTGGGCCAGGTGCTGCGGCACGGTGCGGACCCCGCGCTCCTCGACAGTTACGAGCAGGAGCGGCTGCCGATCGCCGCCGACGTCCTGGGCCTCAGCACCCGGCTGCACGGCGCGACCCGCGACGGCGACGACACCGCCGCCCGGCAGCGCGGCACCGACACCCACGGCCTGGAGCTGAACTACCGCGGCGGGCCGCTCACTTCGGAACGCCGGCCGGACGCGCTCGCCGGGGGCACGCTGCCCGAGGACGCGCCGCGCGCGGGCGACCGGGCCCCGGACGCGCCGCTGGCCGGCGGCAGCCGGCTCTTCGACCTCTTCCGCGGGCCGCACTTCACGCTGCTCGCCCTTGGGAAGGCCGAGCTGCCACAGGGCGCGAGGACGGACGGGGACCTGGTGCACGCGCACCGGATCGACGACGCCCCGGCGCACGGCGCGAACAGCACCAACAGCACGAACAGCGCGTACGACGTGTACGGCGACGGGCTCTTCCTCGTCCGCCCCGATGGTTACATCGGTCTGGCCACGCATGACCCGGCCAATGTGGCCGGGTACCTTGCGCGCTTCACCGGCTGACCATGCGGTGAATTCGGTCACGATCCGCCATAAAGGTGATTTTGCCTCTGTACAGCAGGCGAAAGGCCCCCGCATCCTGGGCAGCTGCGGGGGCTTTCATCGGCGGACGACAGGACTGGCAATGGCGGAGATCGCAGCGGCGCGCACCGGCACCGGCGGGCCCCAGGAGAGCAGGAAGATCGTCGAGCACATCGCCGGATGGACGCTCTGCATCGTTCTGGCGATGCTGATCACGCAGCTCCACCTGCTGTAACCGCCGACCCGCTCAGAACGCGTCGGTCGGGACGTACGTCCCCCACACCTCGCGCAGCGCGTTGCAGACCTCCCCGACCGTGGCCCGCGCGCGCAGCGCGTCCTTCATCGGGTACAGGACGTTGTCCGTGCCCTGGGCCGCCTTCTGCAGCTCGGCGAGCGCGGTGTCGACGGCGCCCTGGTCCCGGGTGGACCGCAGCGCCGCCAGCCGCGCCGCCTGCTGGGCCTCGATGGCCGGGTCGACGCGCAGCGGGTCGTACGGGTCCTCCTCGTCGAGCTGGAAGCGGTTCATACCCACCACGACTCGCTCGCCCGCGTCCTGCTCCAGGGCGATGCGGTACGCGCTGCGCTCGATCTCGCCCTTCTGGAAGCCGTGCTCGATCGCGTTGACGGCGCCGCCCAGCTCCTCGACCTTCCGCATCAGGTCCAGCGCGAGGGCCTCGACCTCGTCGGTCATCGTCTCGACCACGTAGGAGCCCGCGAACGGGTCGACGGTCGCGGTCACGTCCGTCTCGTAGGCGAGCACCTGCTGGGTGCGCAGCGCCAGCCGGGCCGACTTGTCGGTGGGCAGCGCGATGGCCTCGTCGAAGGAGTTGGTGTGCAGGGACTGGGTGCCGCCGAGGACCGCGGCCAGGCCCTGGATCGCCACCCGGACGAGGTTGACCTCGGGCTGCTGGGCGGTGAGCTGCACGCCGGCCGTCTGGGTGTGGAAGCGCAGCATCTGCGACTTGGGGTTCTTCGCGCCGAACTCGTCCCGCATCACCCGCGCCCAGATCCGGCGGGCGGCGCGGAACTTCGCGACCTCTTCGAGGATGGTGGTGCGCGAGACGAAGAAGAACGACAGGCGGGGCGCGAAGTCGTCCACGTCCATCCCCGCCGCGACGGCGGTGCGGACGTACTCGATGCCGTCGGCGAGCGTGAAGGCGATCTCCTGCGCGGGCGAGGCACCGGCCTCGGCCATGTGGTAGCCGGAGATCGAGATCGTGTTCCACTTCGGGATCTCGGTGCGGCAGTACTTGAAGATGTCGGCGATCAGCCGCAGCGACGGCTTCGGCGGGAAGATGTACGTGCCGCGGGCGATGTACTCCTTGAGCACATCGTTCTGGATGGTGCCGGTGAGCCTGTCGGCCGGGACGCCCTGCTCCTCGCCGACGAGCTGGTACATCAGCAGCAGCAGCGCGGCGGGTGCGTTGATCGTCATCGACGTGGACACCTTGTCCAGCGGGATGTTGTCGAAGAGCACCTTCATGTCGTCGACGGAGTCAATGGCGACGCCGACCTTGCCCACCTCGCCGCTGGAGATCCTCGCGTCCGAGTCGTGGCCCATCTGCGTCGGCAGGTCGAAGGCGACGGACAGGCCCATCGTGCCGTTGGCGATCAGCTGCTGGTAGCGGGCGTTGGACTCGACGGCAGTGCCGAACCCGGCGTACTGCCGCATGGTCCAGGGGCGGCCGGTGTACATCGACGGATAGACGCCACGGGTGAACGGGTACGAGCCCGGCTCACCGAGCTGCTCCGCGGGATCCCAGCTGTCGAGCGCCACGGGTCCGTAGACCGGCTCGATGGGCAGTCCACTCTCGGTGGACCGGGCGGTGTCCGTCTCGCGCGCCATGGTTCACGCCTCCGCATCGCTGTCGCGTTACTGGTGGGTAATATCCTGTCTCCGGCACGGACTGTAGTTGTGGGCGTGCGCGCCGTGGAGACCACCGCGCTGGGACCTTCCTCACAGTCTTGTCTCTCCGATGTCACGAAACAGTCTTGCTCCGGATCCGTGCAACTGCACGGGCGGGTTGAGTGTCTAGCCGGGTAACTGCAGATTCTTGGGGGCAAAGGGTGACTGTCTTGCGTACGAAGAGAACTCCGATAGCGATCGTGGTGGCCGCTCTGGCGGCAGCAGCCCTCGTGGGTTGCGGCCCGCAGGACAAGCCCGCCTCGGGCGCCAAGCCGACGTCCGCCGCGTCGACCACCGCGAGTCCCAACGACACCGCGAGCCCGAGTGACTCTCCCTCGGCGTCGAACTCGACTTCGGCATCGCCCTCCGCGACCCCCAGCGACTCAGCCACCACGTCCAAGCCCCCGGTCGTGCCCGCTGTCATGAAGCAGGGCTCCACCGGCGCGCAGGTCCGCGAGCTGCAGGCCCGGCTGGGCCAGCTCAACCTGTTCAGCCGCACGCCCACCGGCACCTACGGCTCGGTCACCGCGAACGCCGTGAACGACTTCCAGGAGCGTTACGGCCTGCCGATGACCGGCAGCGTCTCCGCGCAGACCTGGAGCAAGCTGCGCAGCGTCACCAAGGAGCCGACGCACGCGGCGATGTACCCGCCCACCACGCAGCCGGCCAGCGCCAAGCTGGACCCGCGCTGCATGACCGGCCGCGTGCTGTGCATCAGCAAGACCACCCGGTCGCTGTCCTGGGTGATCGACGGCAAGGTGCAGACCACGATGGACGTGCGCTTCGGCTCGCAGTACACCCCGACCCGCGAGGGCCAGTTCAAGGTGGACTTCAAGAGCCGTGACCACGTCTCGACGATTTACCACTCGTCCATGCCGTACGCGATGTTCTTCAGTGGCGGCCAGGCCGTGCACTACTCGTCCGACTTCGCGGCCCGCGGTTACGCCGGTGCTTCCCACGGCTGCGTGAACGTGCGCGACAAGGCCGCCATCGCCTCCCTCTTCGACCAGGTCAAGGCCGGCGACAAGGTCGTCGTCTACTGGTGACCCCGGACCGGCTCTGAGGTCCAGCACACGACCTAACGGCCGCCGTCCACCACGGGCTCTGTTCCGGATATCCGGGACAGGGCCCGTCGGCATGTCAGGAGCAGCTTCTCGTCGGCGCACACGTCGAGCGTGCCGTAGTGGTCGCCCTCGTTGTTGTGCCGGCGGACGGCCGCCAGTTCGGCGCGCAGCAACGGGACGGCCCCGGCCGCGGCGGGACCCAGCTCCGCGAGACAGCCGGCGATGACCGTGCGGGTGTGCACGTTCTCCGCCCAGGCGGACCGCAGGACGGGCAGCACCGGTCGGGCGTCGCCGGCGACCCGCCACAGCGCGACCGCGGCGTCCACCCGCATCCACACCGCGGGGTCCGCGAGCAGCTCCCGCAGCCGCGGCGCCGCAGCGGCCGCCGCGGGGCCCAACTCGCCGAGCGCCTCGGCGGCGGAGCGCCGGGTGTGCGGGCTGTCGCTGTCGAGGTGCGCGAGCAGCACCGGCAGGACGGCGCTGTTCCGCTCGATCGCCCAGAGCGCGGACGCGGCCTCCAGCGCTATGCAGGAGCCGGGATCGGCGACCAGCGCGCGCAGATCGGGCAGCGCGTCGCGGGCCGCCGGGCCGAACCGGGCGAGCGCGCGGATCGCCGAGCAGAGCAGCCAGTCCCGGCGGGCCTTCGGCGCCCCGCGCAGGATCCGCAGCACCTCGGGGAACGCCTCGGTGGACGCAATCGCGGCCACCCCCCTGAGCAGCGGCTCCGCCTGGTCGTACGCCTCCTCGTCGTTCAACGTCACCTCGGCCAGCCGGCGGCGCAGCAGGGGCGCGAGCGGGAGCGCCGCCTCGCCCAGGTGCTCGATGGCATAGCCCAGGTCCTGCGGTATGTCCGGTCGGTCCAGGGCCGAGGCCAACGCGGGCAGGGCGCGCGGGTCACCGAGCCGGGCGAGGGTCTTGACCATGCCGCCGAGGCTCGGCCGCCCCTGCGACCACTCCTGGACCCAGCTCCCGGGATCCGCCGCGACCGCCTCGGCGAGAGCGTCGGCGGCCGGTGCGGCCAGCTCGTACAGGTTCTCCAGCACCGAGGCGGCGCCGTCGCGCAACCGGTCCTCGGGGTCGTCGAGCTGCTGCCCGAGCAGGCGGACCAGCTCCTCGTACGGCCCGCGCCAGCCGCGCACCAGGCCGCCGCTCATCCACACGGCGTCGATGCGCTGGCCCCAGTCCGGGCTGCGCAACTGGTCGATGACGAGCGCGATGCGGTCGTCGACCCGGTCGTCGAGCGCGGTGTGCAGCGTACGGAGCAGGTCGGCGGCCCAGGGCGCGGAGCGGCCGGCCTCGGCCCGCTCGCGCAGCTCCCGCAGATGGCCGACGAAGGTGGCGGGCACCGGCCGCTCGGCGGACGCCTCCTGCGGGGACCTGCCGCCGGACTCCTCGCCGCGCACCGCGCGGAGCAGGCCGACGGCGGTGGGCACGATGTCCGCCGGCAGCCGCTCGGGCGCGCAGCGGGCGAGTTGGGCGAGCGCGGCCAGCCGCAGCCCCGGGTCCGCGGAAGGTGACGGGCCGTCGGACGAACCGTTGGACGAGCCGTTGAACGAGCTGTCGGTGCGGCTTCCGGCGAGCCGGACGAGCCAGTCGGCGGCCTCGGCGGCGGGACCGCCCGGCCGCAGCGCGAGGGTGCCGACGGCCTCGACGAGGGCCAGCCGGGTCTCGGTGTCCCGCTCCACCGGCAGCCGGTTCCGCAGGACGTCGAGTATCCGCGCGGTCTCCCCGTGCAGCGCGCCGAGCGCCACCGGGACCGCGCGCCGTACATCGGGATCCGGATCCGCGACCAGCTCGGTGAAGACCTCCGCCTGGGCCCGCACGGCGGTGACGGCCATCGCGTAGTTGGCCCGCCAGGCGGCCGCCTCCGCGTCCTCGTCCCGCAGCCTCCGGCCTGGGGACTCCCCCTCGGCGTCCAGCAGGCCGAGGATGTCCTCGGCATCGAGGTCGTCCGCCGCACCCGCGGCTGCGCCCGACCCGGTACCGGGAGCGTTTCCGTGCTCATCCCCCAGCGCGCTCCACGCGCCCTCCACGGCCGGTCCGCCGGCCTCGATCACGATCTCGTCCAGGTACTCCTCCGCGACCTCGTCGCCACCTCCGATGCTGGTCAGCAACACGACGATCCGGCCCCGGTCCCGCACCGCCGGATCCGCCACCAGCTCGAAGAGAAAGGGAATGCAGGCGAGCGTCGAGTCGTACACATCGCCCTGGTGATGAACGGCCCCGTACATCGCGTCAAGGGCGGCCTCCCGCTCCCCCGCGTCCCCCGAGGCCAGCCCCCGCAAGAGCTCGGGGACCTCCTCCGCCGATCCGTAGGCATGCCCCATAGCCGCCCAGTCGATCTCGTACAGTCCTGCCAACATGGCGTACCTCCCCCGGTTTTGCTCTCCCAACCGAGTCTGCACCACGGCACCGACATTCGGCCGGGAGTTATCGGCCGTCCGGCAGGACCCGCCGGGCCGCCGCAGACAGCCACCAGCCACTTTCGGCCGGAGCGCCGGAACGCCAGGCGGGCGCGGCCGGATAGGGGGAATGCACCCGGCCGCGCCCTGGGCGCGGACCCACTCGGCACGGGGAGCACCGGGGTCCGCGGGGCCGATGACCAGTCGACCCACTACTTAAAGCGTCAACCAGCCGGAAAGTGTCACCAGCGCCCTCCGAGCCCGCAGGTCAGACGACCCGGCGACGTTGGAATACGGTTGCCGACGCCTGGAGCCCGCCCGGGCGGGACTCCGACGACACGACCTAGTCGCGCCGACTCTCGTCCTTGCTCTTGTGGCCGCCGCCCGTACCACCGGACTTGCCACCGTCACCGTTTCCGGAACCGCCAAATCCGGCCACGTACGCGGCGGCCAGCACCCGCGCGCAGTACCTCGGCACGTCCCGTTTGCTGCCCGCCGCCGCCGTGAGCCGGTCGGACGACGCGTCGTCCAGACGTCCGCCCGCCTTGATGTAGGCGCGGCACAACTCCACGTTCTGCCGGTCCCGGTCCCCGTGATCCGCCTGGGGCGAGGGCGGGCGGGAGAGCTGTGGTGTCGCCGGAGGGTTCGCGGGCGAGGACGGCCGGCCGGTCGGCGGAGTCGTACCGCGCCCGGGCTCGGTCGACGCGCCCTTTCCGGGTGGCGCGTCGGTCGTCCCGCCGGTGAGCGGCGAGGAACGGCCGTTCGGTCCCGCGGAACCGGAGCTGTCCGGCGGGACGGAGTCCGGGGCTCCGCTGTGCACGGGTGCGTTCCCGACGTTGTCGCCCTCGAACGGCACCGGCAGCAAGCCGGGACTCGTCGCGAGCGCGGCGGCGCACAGGGCCATGGTGGCCACCAGCGCGCCGACCGACACCTTCAGCGACTTCGGCGCTCCCGCCACCCTGCCGAGCCGTCCGGTCCTGATGGTCGGTGCCGTGCCCGGCAGCGCGCCCGGCCGGCCCAGCCGGACCACCGAAAGGAAATCGGTGTCCGCCGAACCGGCCGTCGAACCGTCTACCGATTTGTCCGCCGAACCGTTCCCGGAACCGTCCCGAGGACCCGCTCCGAAATCCCCCTGAAAGCCGTCCCGGGGCCCCGCCTTCGGACTCTTGTCGAAGCTCGTCCGAAAAGCGGCGGCCGCCGCCTCCTCGCGCGCCCGGTCGACGGCAGCCGGCACGGCGGCAGCCGCCAGCAGTCGGGCCAGCCGGGCCGCCACGGCGCCGCCGGACATGACGGACTCGCCGCGCAGGAGCCGCTCCGCGGCCTCCTCGTCGAGCCAGTCGTCGTCACGATGTCCGTCGCATCGCCGGTTTTCCGTCATCTCATATCCTCAAAGCGTCTTCGCCGCCGAAAACGTCACACCCGCGGCGCGGCTTTCGTCGTCCAGCAGCTCGGCGAGCCGCCGCAGCCCCCGGTGGGTGGCCATCCGCACCGAGCCCGGGCGCTTGCCCAGCACCTGTGCCGCGCTGCTGGAGTCCAGCCCCATGACGACCCTCAGCAGTACCGCCTCGGCCTGCTCGCGCGGCAGCTGCGCGATGGCCGCGAGCGCGCGGTCGGTGGCCACCGCGTCCAGCGCCTCGCCCGCGGTGTCCGTGTGCGCCGGCATGTGCAGCAGCGCGTCGACGCCGGCTCCGGTGACCGGCCGCCGGCTGCGGGCCCGCAGGTGGTCCAGCGCCCGGTTCCGGGCTATCCGGGCCGCCCAACCGCGCACCGCGTCGCCGTCGCCGCGGAACCCCGACAGGTCACGGGCGATCTGCAGCCATGCCTCCGACGCCACGTCCTCGGCGTCCGCCGGTCCGACCAGGGTCCGTACGTACTGCAGCAGTTGTGGCTGTACCGCTCGGTACAGCACCCGGAACGCAGCGTCGTCGCCCTCCTGCGCGGCACTGACCGCGGTCCCCAGATCCACCGCCCGCTCCACCCCCTCGAACACCCACACCATCCTGCCCCATTGCCGCGGTGACACTTCCGGCGCCCGCGGCGCTGTAATAGACGGCGGCCGGGGACGCTCCTGTGGGGGGAGGCGGCCCCCGGCCGTCTCAGCTCGTGCCCCCCACCGATGGAGCCCACCGATGCCCCTGGCCCGTCTCCCCGACGGCCTCCCGCCCGGCCGGTTCCTGCCCGGTGACTCCCCCGGGTTGTGGCTCTCCTACGAACCCGTCGTCGCTCCCGGCCGGCTCTGGGCCCGCTATCAGGAGCAACAGGACGAGACGGGCTGGTGCCCGGTCCTCATGGCCTGGCCCTGCGCGACAGGCCGCGGCCACCGCACCGAGGACATCGACGGAGTGAACGTAGAAGCCACGATGACTGATTCCTGGCGCTCGTACCAGGACTTGCGCTCGTTGCGGCCGCCGCATCCGGCGATCGACGAGATCTGGCCCGAGGACGGCGCCCTGCTGCTCGACGACCCCGGCCCGCCGTTCACCCGCTGGCCCGGCCTCGCCTGCGCCTCCCCCGCGCACCCGGGCCCCCCGCCGGACGCCGTCGCCCGCCAGACGGTGGGTCAGATGCTGCACTACTTCACCACCCGCTTCATCGCGCACATCGCTCTGGTCCCGACCCGCCGCAGTGCCGATGTCCCGGCCCTCCTCGGGTGGGAGGCGAACGCGGCCGCCCTGGAGTTCTCCGCGCTGCTGCGCACCTGGGAGGCGCGATTCGGCGCCCGCGTCATCGGCTTCGAGGGCTCCTCCGTCTTCCTCTCCGTCGCCTCCCCGCCGCTGACGTCCGAACACGCCGCCCGTGTCGCCCTCGAACACGTCCTCACCGGCGCCTCCAACCTCAATGACGGCACCTTCCCCTTCCCCGACTACGCCGAGGCGCTGCGCGGTGAACGGCTGTGGTCCTTCTGGTGGGACTGACCCCACCACTCCCCACCCCCTCAGCCCACCTTGTCCGCCAGCGCAGTGAAGGCCGCCCAGGAACGCGACGGTGACCTGGGGTCCCAGAGCTTCTGCGACACCGCGTTCAGCGGGAGTCGGATGCCCCGCGCCACCTCGTCCTGCGACTGCGCGTCCGCGAGGTCGCACCAGACGGCGAACCGGCCGCCGAGCACCCGGCCAGGAGTCGCCAGGGCGGCGGCGACCGGGCGGGTGCCGCGCAGTACGGCGGGGGTCCACTCGCGGTAGATGCGCTCGCCGGTCGGATAGCTGAAGTCGTTCGGCTCGCCGAGTACGTAATAGAGGTACTCGTCGTTGAGGTTGACGACCTTGCGGCCGGCGTTCAGGTACTCCTCCGGCTCGCGGGCGCCCAGCTCCCTGCCCGTCCAGTACTCGACCTCGCGGTCGGCGTCGGGCACGGCGCGCGGCGTGGAGATGAATCCGTCGTTCCACGCCTTGGTCCGCTTGCCGAACTTGCGCGCCACCGCCTCGCGGTCGTTGAGCCAGCGGGTCGCCGCCTCCGCGACGGTCCCGCCGGGCGGGACGAGCTGCGGGTACGAGCTCTCCGGGTCGCTGACGACCAGCGCCTGGTACTCGTCGCCACCCAGGTGCCAGTAGGGGCCGGGGAAGAGGGGCGCGAACTCGCGGGTCAGATCGTCGACCATGCGGGCGGCGGCGGGGTTCGAGATGTCGATCGCGCCGGGCAGCGCCCTGCCCGAGGCGTTGCGCAGTTGGAGGTCCGGGTGGGCCCTGATGACGGCGCCGAGGTGCCCGGGGCTGTCGATCTCCGGGATGACGGTGATGTGGCGCTGCGCGGCGAGGTTGATGATCGCGGTGACGTCGGCCTTGCTGAGGTGTTCCCGCGACACGATCTCCGGGTGGCGGGTGCTCTCGATGCGGAAGCCCTGGTCGTCACTGAAGTGCAGATGCAACTGGTTGAGTTTGAGGTCGCCCAGCTCCCGGACCCGGTCCTCGATCCAGTCGCGGGTGAAGTTCTTGCGCGCGATGTCGAGGGTCAGGCCGCGTTGCGGCCGGTCCGGGGCGTCCTTGACGACGCCTTCGGGCAGGCCGCCGTCGGCGCGCAGCGTCTGCAGGAGGGTGCGGGTGCCGTAGAACACCCCCGCGTCGGTGGGCGCAGCGATGGTGACCTGGCTGTTCCGGGCGGTGAGGACGTACGACTCGTCCGCGGCGACGGCGTACTTCGCGGTCGCGGCACGGGAACCGTCGAGCCGCAGGGTGATGTCTCCCGGTCCGGCCGGACCGTCCCCGTCGGCCTTGTCGTCGTCGAACCCGAAGGGGACCTGGAGCTGTCCGGCGAGCAGCCGCGCCTCGTCCTCGACGGCGCCGCCGCGGCCGGCGCGCACCCTGGTCCCCGGGCCGATGTGGAACACTCCGGCCCCGGCCGGCCGGAATTCCCTCACCTCGGGGATGACCGGCAGTGTCCGCGGGGCCGGTGCGTCGTTGGGTGTGCCGACGGCCGGTGCGAGTGCGGCGAGCGACAGCACCAACCCTGTCCAGAATTTCCCCATACCGGACGTTATGGCAGATCATCCCCGTACCGCCGTCCACTTCGTGACATATTTCGATCCCGTACGGGTGAAATCCACTCATCCGTCGGACGGAGTCGAACATGCCCCACTAACGTGTACCGCTTCCTCGCTTTTCCGACAGGAGTTCAGCGCTGTTCCCCGACACTCCGGCCCAGGGGCCCGCCCCGACCGCCGGGCTCTCCCGGCTCAACGAGGCCCCCTTCGGCACTGCGGAAGCCGCTCTGCGCGACTGCTGCGGAAGCCACCGCTGGGCCCGCCGGATGGCCCTGCACCGCCCTTACCCGGATCTTGACGCCCTACTCGCGGCGGCCGACGAGGCGGCGTACGACCTCACCCCCGGCGACCTCTCCGAGGCGCTGGCCTGCGAGGCGGCCACCCCGCTGCCGCACCGCGGCGGTCTCGCCACGCACACCGCGCTGAGCGCCGCGCAGGCCGCGTACGAGAACAAGTTCGGCAATGTCTTCGTCATCGCCCTCAAGGGCGACGACCCGGCCAGCCTCCTCAACCAGGTGCTGACCGGAATCCGCGCCCGGTTGGCGAACGACGAGGACGAGGAGCGCGTCGTCACAGCGGACGAGCTGCGGAGGATCACCCGGGCGCGGCTCGCCCGGCTGGTCTCGGAACGGTCGGCAGACCAGACCGTGGCGGAAGTGCACCGCTAGCGCCGCGGAACGGCACCTCCACAGGCGTCTGCGCCCGTACGCCCACCGGCCTTTGGCCCGCGCATCCGGTCGCCCGTTCATTCGTAGGTTCCCCCAGACGTTCACCCAGTCGTGCGGGATCAATCACACCTGGCCTACCCGGGCGTACGTAGCCGACAACGCGTCGCTACGATGGCCAGGGCCGGTGGACCGTACCCGGCCGGGCCCGTCCGACACCGAAGCCGGCTGGCCCCAAACCGCTCCCGGAGGGTTTTCCGTGCCGGCTGGAACGCTGTACCGCGGCCGGGAAGGCATGTGGTCATGGGTGGCTCATCGAGTCACCGGTGTCCTCATTTTCTTCTTCCTGTTCGTCCATGTCCTCGACACCGCACTCGTGCGGGTCTCCCCCGAGGACTACGACAAGGTCGTCGCGACCTATAAGACCTGGCCTGTCAGCCTGCTGGAGTACGGCCTCGTCGCGGCCATCCTCTTCCACGCTCTCAACGGGCTCCGCATCATCGCCGTCGACTTCTGGTCCAAGGGCCCGAAGTACCAGAAGCAGATGCTGTGGTCCGTCCTCGGCGTCTGGATCCTGCTGATGGTCATGGCCATCTACCCGGTTCTCGGGCACGCCGCACGCATTGTGTTCGGGAGCTGAGAATGACTACTGACTCCGTGGAGCTCAGCTCCTCCAGTGCCTCGTTCAGCCCGGAGAACCCGGCGCCGTTCATCGAGGCCCCGCGCGCCCGTACCAAGCGCACCCCGCGCGCCACCCGCACCAACTTCGAGCTGTACGGCTGGCTGTTCATGCGCCTGTCCGGTGTCGTGCTCGTCGTCCTGGTGCTGGGCCACCTGCTGATCCAGCTGGTCCTCGACGGCGGCGTGACCAAGGTCGGCTTCGCCTTCGTGGCCGGCCGCTGGGCCTCGCCGTTCTGGCAGGGCTGGGACCTGGTCATGCTGTGGCTGGCCATGCTGCACGGCGGCAACGGTCTGCGCACCGTCATCAACGACTACGCCGAGCAGGCGAACACCCGGTTCTGGCTGAAGACGCTGCTGTTCACCGCAACGGCGTTCACGATCGTGCTCGGCACGCTGGTGATCTTCACCTTCGACCCGAACATCCGCTAGGCCAGGGACGGACAGGGAAACAACCCCATGCAGATCCACAAGTACGACACCGTCATCGTCGGCGCCGGCGGCGCCGGCATGCGCGCGGCCATCGAGTCGACGAAGCGCAGCCGCACCGCCGTCCTGACGAAGCTCTACCCGACCCGCTCCCACACCGGCGCCGCCCAGGGCGGCATGGCCGCCGCCCTCGCGAACGTCGAGGAGGACAACTGGGAGTGGCACACCTTCGACACGGTCAAGGGTGGCGACTACCTGGTCGACCAGGACGCCGCCGAGATCCTGGCGAAGGAGGCCATCGACGCGGTCCTCGACCTCGAGAAGATGGGCCTGCCCTTCAACCGGACGCCCGAGGGCAAGATCGACCAGCGCCGGTTCGGCGGGCACACCCGCAGCCACGGCGAGGCCGCCGTGCGCCGCGCCTGCTACGCGTCGGACCGCACCGGCCACATGATCCTCCAGACGCTGTACCAGAACTGCGTCAAGGAGGGTGTGGAGTTCTTCAACGAGTTCTACGTCCTGGACCTGCTCCTCGCCGAGGTCGACGGGGTCCAGCGGACCGCCGGCGTCGTCGCCTACGAGCTGGCCACCGGCGAGATCCACATCTTCCAGGCGAAGGCCGTCATCTTCGCCTCCGGCGGCACCGGCAAGTTCTTCAAGGTGACCTCCAACGCGCACACCCTGACCGGTGACGGCCAGGCCGTCGCGTACCGGCGCGGGCTGCCGCTGGAGGACATGGAGTTCTTCCAGTTCCACCCGACGGGCATCTGGCGCATGGGCATCCTCCTCACCGAGGGTGCCCGCGGCGAGGGCGGCATCCTCCGCAACAAGGACGGTGAGCGCTTCATGGAGAAGTACGCGCCCGTCATGAAGGACCTCGCCTCCCGCGACGTCGTCTCGCGCTCCATCTACACCGAGATCCGTGAGGGCCGTGGCTGCGGTCCCGAGGGCGACCACGTCTACCTCGACCTCACGCACCTCCCGCCGGAGCAGCTGGACGCCAAGCTGCCCGACATCACCGAGTTCGCGCGGACGTACCTCGGGATCGAGCCCTACACGGACCCGATCCCGATCCAGCCGACCGCGCACTACGCCATGGGCGGCATCCCCACCAACGTCCAGGGCGAGGTGCTGAGCGACAACACCACCGTCGTCCCGGGCCTGTACGCCGCGGGCGAGGTCGCCTGCGTCTCGGTGCACGGCGCCAACCGCCTGGGCACCAACTCGCTGCTCGACATCAACGTCTTCGGGCGCAGGTCCGGCATCGCGGCCGCCGAGTACTCGGCGACCACGGACCACATCGAGCTGCCGGAGGACCCGGCCTCCCGGGTCATCGCCCAGGTCGAGGGCCTGCGCAACAACACCGGCACCGAGCGGGTCGCGGACATCCGCAAGGAGCTGCAGGAGTGCATGGACACCAACGTGATGGTGTTCCGCACCGAGCAGACGATCAAGACGGCCGTCGAGACGATCGGCGCCCTGCGCGAGCGCTACAAGAACGTGTCCGTGCAGGACAAGGGCAAGCGCTTCAACACCGACCTGCTGGAAGCCATCGAGCTGGGCAACCTGCTCGACCTGGCCGAGGTCATGGCCGTGTCCGCGCTGGCGCGCAAGGAGTCCCGCGGCGGTCACTACCGCGAGGACTACCCCAACCGCGACGACGTCAACTTCCAGCGGCACACCATGGCGTACCGCGAGACGGACTCCGCCGGCAACGAGTCGATCCGCCTCGACTACAAGCCGGTCGTGGTGACCCGCTACCAGCCGATGGAGCGTAAGTACTGATGAGCACCCCGACGCTCGACAAGTCCGCCGGACACAACTCAGAGGCCCTGGACGCCGCAGAGGCCGCCGCGGGTCACCTGATCACGATCACGATGCGGGTCCGCCGGTTCAACCCGGAGGTCTCCGACGCGGTCGAGTGGATCGACTACCAGTTCCCGATCGATCCCAAGGAGCGCGTCCTGGACGCCCTCCACAAGATCAAGTGGGAGCTCGACGGCACGCTGACCTTCCGGCGTTCCTGCGCCCACGGCATCTGCGGTTCGGACGCCATGCGCATCAACGGCCGCAACCGGCTGGCGTGCAAGACCCTGATCAAGGACCTCAACCCGGAGAAGCCGATCACGGTCGAGCCCATCAAGGGGCTGACGGTCCTGAAGGACCTGATCGTCGACATGGACCCGTTCTTCCAGGCCTACCGCGACGTCATGCCCTTCCTGATCACCAAGGGCAACGAGCCGACGCGCGAGCGCCTGCAGTCCGCCGAGGACCGTGAGCGCTTCGACGACACCACCAAGTGCATCCTGTGCGCCGCGTGCACGTCGTCCTGCCCGGTCTTCTGGAACGACGGCCAGTACTTCGGCCCGGCCGCCATCGTCAACGCGCACCGTTTCATCTTCGACTCGCGCGACGAGGGCGGTGAGCAGCGGCTGGAGATCCTGAACGACAAGGACGGCGTCTGGCGCTGCCGCACCACCTTCAACTGCACCGACGCATGCCCCCGCGGCATCGAGGTCACGAAGGCCATCCAGGAAGTCAAGCGCGCCCTCATCACGCGCCGCTTCTAGTCTTCCCGCAGGTGAGGGCCCCTCCGCGATGCGGTGGGGCCCTCAGCTATTCCCACTCCCAACGCAGCGCCTGGAAGCCGGGTTGCGGGTCCTCGACGGAGAACAGGGCCCGGCCCGAGGCGCTGATCCAGACCGGTTCGACCGCGGGCAGCGGGCCGCCCGCGGTGGTGCCGACGCAGCGGTGGCTGCGGAACGGCACGGCGTCCGGGTGGAACTGCACTTCCAGCGTGTAGAGCCGGATGGGCACCGGGAAGCCCCGACCGCACTCGGTGGTGCGGGCGCCCGCGCTCGGCATGCGGTAGGTGTACTCGACGACCTCGGTCTCGCCCTTGGCGAGCACCCGGTCCAACAGCAACTCGGCGACGACCAGCGGTACGGAGCTGTCGATACGGACCCGGCCGGGGCGGGCGTTGCGCACCCCGGTGAGTACCGGCAGCTCGCGCTTCGGGTCGTCTCCGCGCGTGATGATCATGCAGCGGTCCACCCGCTCGCGTTCGGCCCGAAGGACCAGGGTCGTCGTCCAGGTCTTCTCGCAGCCGTTCGCGTCGATCTCGTACCGGTCGTGCACCGCCAGCCGGGCGAGCCCGTCGTCGGTGGAGCCCATCTCGCCGAGCAGTCCCGGCAGGCTGTCGTACTCCTGCCAGAGCCGGGCGGCGTCGAGGTTGGCGGGCGGGCGGTTGACCCAGCGGCCGCGCGGGCGCTGCGGGCCGAGCAGGGAGACCAGGGAGTCGGAGGGAAGGGCGAGCAGCTCTTCCAGCAGGCGTACGGCCTGCCGGGACTGGGGACGTTCGGGCCGGCTGCGGCCACGGCGCCAGTAACTGAGCGTGGTGACGCTCACCTGGACGCCCCGGGTGTCGAGCCGGTGCCGGATACGTTCCATGCTGAGTCCGCTGGCCCGGACGGCGGCGTCGAGGGCGGCTTCGAAGGGGCCGTTGCGCAGCGCATCGGCGATTTCTGGTGGCAGCGGTCTGTAGGTCACAGGGGAGGGTCGTCCGTCCTGCGTGCCGGGTGTGGGGAGGCCACATGCTAGCGACCAGCCGGGAAACGGCCGGTGACGTGCATCACGCTGTGAACAGTCTTACCCAAAGATTTAGCGTTCACAGACGTCTCACAGCTTGTGGGCGACGGTTTAACGAGTTGTTGCAACTCCTGCAATTAAACAGAGTTGGCACTCCGTTGCCCTGGCTCACGGGCCACCGCCATGCTCCCTGGCCATGAAACGATCTGTACTCGCCAGCACCCTCACCCTCGCGGTCAGCGGGCTCCTGATAGCCGGGGCGGGCACCCCCGCCAGCGCCGCGAAGAACCCCCGGCCCATCCCGCCGAAGGCGAGCGAAGCTCAGGCACTGCGCGACGCGAACTCCGCCGTGGCCGCCCACCCGCAGCTGGTGCGGGCCGGCGCACACGACGCGTTCACGTCACGCGACGTGACCGTCGACGCCGACGGCTCCCGCCACGTACACCTCGACCGTACCTACCAGGGCCTGCCGGTCCTGGGCGGCGACGTCGTCGTCCACTCGGCTCCGGACGGAACCGCGCGCGACGCCTCGCTGACGCTGGCGGCGCCGCTGAACCTGTCGGTCACGCCGAAGATCACCGCCAAGCAGGCCATCGCCACGGCGGCCAAGAAGTTCAAGGGCGTCAAGCACGGCAGCACGGCCACGCTGGTCGTCGACGCCACCACGGCCACACCGACGCTGGTCTGGCAGGTGGTCACCAACGGCACCGCCCCCGACCAGTCGCCGAGCCACCTGCACGTCCTGGTGAACGCGCAGACCGGCGCTGCCGGCCAGTCGTGGAACAGCTTCATCAGCACGGTCGCCGCGGGCCAGACCCAGGCGACCGCCCCGGTCACCTCCGTCGCGGGCGCCGCGGCCTCCGGTACCGGTCACGGCTACCAGGTCGGCGACGTCACGCTGGGCACCACCAGCGTCAGCGGCGGCTACCAGTTGCTGGACCCGACCCGCGGTAACGGGGAGACGCGGGACGCCCAGAACAAGACGACCACCAACGACTCGCCGCCGGCCGGCTGGGGCGCCGCGTTCACCGACTCCGACAACGTCTGGGGCGACGGCACCCTCACCAACCGCGCCACCGTCGCCGTCGACGCCCACTACGGCATCCAGGCCACGTGGGACTACTACAAGAACGTCCACGGCCGCAACGGCATCAAGAACGACGGTGTCGGCGCCCGCTCCTTCGTCCACTACGGCGTCAACTACGCCAACGCGGGCTGGGACGACGACAGCTTCTCGATGATCTACGGCGACGGCGCGACCGGCCAGAAGCCGTTCACCGAGCTGGACGTGGCCGGCCACGAGATGAGCCACGGCGTCACCGCCGCGACCGCCGGCCTGAACTACTTCGGCGACGCGGGCGGCCTCAACGAGGCCACCAGCGACATCTTCGGCACCCTGGTCGAGTTCAACGCCAACAACCCGGCGGACACGCCCGACTACCTCATCGGCGAGAAGATCAGCTCCACGCCGCTGCGGTACATGGACGACCCGAAGAAGGACGGCGTCTCGCAGTCCTGCTGGACCACCAACACCAAGAACCTCGACCCGCACTACTCGTCGGGCGTCGGCAACCACTGGTTCTACCTGCTGGCGGTCGGCTCCGGCTCCTCCTCCTACGGCAACAGCCCGACGTGCAACGGCGCTCCGGCCGTCACCGGCATCGGCAACGCCGACACCGGCAAGATCTGGTACCGCGCCCTCTCCACGTACATGACGGCCGCCACGGACTACCCGGGCGCCCGCACCGCGAGCATCAAGGCCGCCAAGGACCTGTTCGGCGGCAGCAGCGCCCAGTGCGCCGCGGTCGAGAAGGCCTGGACCGCAGCCGCTGTCGCCGCGACCTCCACGACCTGCGGCGGCACCGGCACCACCCCGCCGCCGGACGGCACCAACCTGCTGGCCAACCCCGGCTTCGAGTCGGGTGCCACCACCTGGGCCCAGACCAGCGGTGTCATCACCAATGAGACCGGCGCCACCGCCCACGCCGGTTCGTACTACGCCTGGCTCAACGGCTACGGCACCACCCACACCGACACGCTGTCCCAGTCGGTGACCATCCCGGCCACCGCCGCGGCCCCGAAGCTCAGCTTCTGGCTCGCCATCAACACCAAGGAGACCGGCTCCACGGTCTACGACACCCTCAAGGCCCAGGTCGTCTCCGGCACCACGACGACCACCCTGGCGACGTACTCCAACGTCACCCCGAGCGGCTACGTCCAGCGCACCCTCGACCTGTCCGCCTTCAAGGGCAAGACGGTCACCATCAAGTTCCTGGGCGCCGAGGACTCCTCCGCGGCCACCAGCTTCCTGGTGGACGACACCGCGGTCACCAACGGCTGACCCAACTGCCCCCCACGGGGTGGCGGCCCGGACGGAACGGCAAAGGCCTTCCGCCCGGGCCGCCGCCGTTTCCGCATCCTGCGGTCGGTTGCGTGGTGGGGGGACGGGCGGCCGGGGGTTACGTCAGCGGCGCTTCACTCCGCCCGCTCGGCGAAGACCGCGCGGGCGGCGGTGATGCCGTTGAGGGCGGCGGGGAAGCCCGCGTAGCCGGCCATCTGCATGATGATCTCGACGGCCTCGTCCTCGGTGCCGCCGACGTTGAGGAACCCGTGGAGGTGGACGCGGAGCTGCGGAGCGGCGGTGCCCAGGGCGGTGCACATGGCGACGCTGGCGAGCTCGCGGGACTTGAGGTCGAGCCCCGAACGGGAGTAGACGTCGCCGAAGCTGTACTCGATCAGGTAGCGGGCCAGGTCCGGGGCGATGTCCTGGAGCGAGGCCACGACGGCCTCGCCCGCGTGGCCGTCGATACGGGCCAGCGCTTCGAGGCCGCGCTCGTAGCGGGTGTCACCCGGTTCGCTCGGGGTGGCCGGTGCGACGGGGCCGGTTCCCGCGTCCGCTTCGCCGGACTCCTTGCGGGCGGCGAAGGCCTCGCGGGCGATGGTGAGCGCGTTGAGGGCCGCCGGGAAGCCCGCGTAGACGCTGACGTGGATGAAGGTCTCCACGATCTCCCGCCGGCTGACGCCGACGTTGAGCGCGCCGTCGATGTGGAAGCGCAGCTGCGGGGCCGCGTTGCCCATCGCGGCGAGCGCGGAGACGGTGGCCAGCTGGCGCTGCGGGAGGGTCAGCCCGGGGCGGGAGATGATGTCGCCGTAGCCGAACTCGACGGTGAATCGGCCCAGGTCGGGGGCGATGTCGGCGAGGCTGTCGAGCACGGCGGGACGCTCGGTGCCGGCGATCTGCTGCAGCACGGCGAGGCCGCGGGCGAAGCGCTCTGAGGGGACGTCGGCAGCGGTGTTCTGATCTGTGGTGGCCATGGCACCGAACGTACGGGTTCGAGTGGGCTCTAACGCAAGCCCTGAACATCCTCCGCCGCCAACAGGATCCGGCGCAGCAGATCGGAGAGCATGCGGCGCTCGTCGGCGCTGAGCGCGCCGAGCAGCCGGTACTCCTCGTTGCCGAGTACGTCCATCGAACCGAGCCAGGTGGCCCGGCCCTCCTCGGTCAGTTCGATGTCGACGCGCCGGCGGTCGGTGGCGGAGGCGGTGCGGCGGACGAAACCGCGGTGGGCGAGCGTGTCGAGCCGACCGGTGATGGAGGCGGGCGCCATGTCCAGGTCGTTGGCGAGCTCGGACGGGCTGGCCTTGCCGCCGCGGCCCGCGAGCGCGTGCAAGGTCTCGAACTCGTGCCGCTGGAGGTCGTAGTCGGCGAGCGACTGGTCCCGGAACCGGCGCAGATGGTGGGCGATCATCTTCATCCGGGTGACCGCGCCCTCGATGTCGGGGTCGAGGTCGGGGAGGACGGGCAGCCAGCGCTCGACGTGCTCGTCGGTCCGGTCCCGGTCGCCACCGCTGTCAGGGCTCATACCGCCAACTCTACGCCAGTTCCATCGGCGCCGAATTATTCGTTGACGAAAGGTTCGGCAACGAAATATCTTCTCGGGGTGACACACGTGACGCACCCCCTCCGGCTGCACGCCTTCCGGCTGCTCTTCATCGGCCGCACCCTGTCCGCCCTCGGCGACGCCGTCGTCCCCGCCGCGCTGGCCATCGCCATCACCCGGGCCACCGACGGCTCGGCCACCGCGCTCGCCGTCGTCCTCGGCTGCTCGATGGTCCCGAAGCTGCTCCTGCTCCCCCTCGGCGGCGTACTCGGCGACCGTTTCGACGTCCGCAAGGTCGCCCTCACCACTGACCTCGTTCGCTGCGCCGCCCAGCTCTTCGTCGGCCTCGAACTCATCGGCAGCGACCCGCAGCTCCTCCACATAGCCGCCGCCGAGGTGGTCGGCGGCATCGCCTCGGCGTTCGCCATGCCGACCGCCTCGCCCCTCGTCGCGGGCACCACCGAAGGACCGGGCCGCCAGAGGGCCAACTCGCTGATGGCCGCGGCGCGCAACGCCGCCTTCCTCGGCGGGCCCGGCGTCGCCGGGCTGCTGGTCTTCACCGCGGGACCCGGCTGGGCCTTCGTCCTGGACGCGGCGACCTTCGCGGCCAGTGCGGCGCTGCTGGCCGCGATCCGCGTCCGCCGCACGCCGATCCCCCGCCGCTCGATGCGCGCCGACCTCGTCGAGGGCTGGTCCGAGGTGCGGTCCCGGGACTGGTACTGGACGAGCCTGATCGCGCACGCCACCTGGAACGGCACCGCCGCCGTCCTCGCCACCCTCGGACCGATCGTCGCCCGCGAGCGCCTCGGCGGGGACGACGTCTGGATCTACATGCTCCAGGCCGGCACCGTGGGCCTGGTCCTCGGCTCCCTGCTGGCAGGCCGCGCCAACCTCACCCGCCCCGTCCTGGTGGCCAACCTCGGCCTCGCGACGTACGCGTTGCCGCTGGCCATGCTCGCCGTTGCCGCTCCGGCCCCGCTGCTCATCGCCTCGTACGGCATCGCCCTCGGCGCGCTCGGCTTCCTCAACCCGGTCTGGGAGACCACCGTCCAGGAGGCCGTCCCGGCCGGTGTGCTGGCCCGCGTCACGTCCTACGACTGGCTGCTCTCGCTGGCCGCGATGCCGGTCGGCTACGCGGCCGCGCCGCTCGCCGCCGACGCCTGGGGGACGGCGACCCCGCTGGCGGTCTCTGCCTGCCTGGTCGCGGCCGCCTGCCTGGGGACGGCGCTGGTGCCGGGGGTCCGCCGAGTCGGCCGGGCGGCGGCCGCCACCGCCACCGCTCAGCCGGTGCCCTCGACCGCCGGACAGGCCTGAGCGAGCGGAACGGCCTGAACCCGGCGGGACGACGGGACGACGGGACGGCGGGACGACGGGCTACCGCGCGCCCGCGTCGTCCTCCACAACGAGTTCGGCCGCACGGGCCGACGGAAGGGTGACGCGGACCGTGAGACCGGTGCCCGGGGCCGTGTCGAGGCGGACGGAGCCGTGGTGGGCGTCCACGGCGGCCTGCACGATCGACATGCCGAGGCCGGCGCCGCCGGTGTCCCGGGCGCGGTCGGGGTCGGCGCGGAAGAAACGGTCGAAGGCGCGGGCGGCGTCCTGCGGGGAGAGGCCGGGTCCCGAGTCGGTGATCCGCAGCAGGACGTCCTCGTCCCGGCGGACCACCTCCACGGTGACCGGAGAGTCCGCAGGGGTGTGGACGCGGACGTTGCTGAGCAGATTGCCGAGGATCTGCCGCAATTGCGCCTCGTCCCCGAGCACTTCCACACAGCCCGGCAGGACGAGGGCGATCGGCCGCTGCGGCTGCTGCATGGCGAGGTCCGCGATACCGTCCCTGACCAGCTGCGAGAGGTCGACGGGCCGCGGCGTGAGCGCGGGCCGGTCCTCCAGCCGGGCGAGAGCGAGGAGTTCGTCGACGAGGCGGCTCATCCGCAGCGCCTCGGCGGAGACCCGGTGCAGGGCGCGGTCCTTCTCGTCGGGGTCGAGCATGCCCTTCTCGTAGAGCTGCAGATAGCCGCGTACGGAGGCCAGCGGCGTGCGCAGTTCGTGGGAGGCGTCGGCGAGGAACTGGCGGAGCTGGGCGGTGGCGCGCTCGCTGCTGGTGAGCGCCGTCTCGATCTGCTGGAGCATGGCGTTGAGGGCGGCGCTGAGCTGCTCGACCTCGGTGCTGCCGTGCGAGGCGATGGCGATCCGCCGGGAGAGGTCGCCCTCGGAGATGGCGGACGCCGTCTCGACCATGTCCTCCAGCGGTTGCAGCCGCCGGCGGGCGGCGGTCAGCGATCCCATGGCGAGCAGCCCCAGCAGCACGACGCTGTCGATGACCTCGACGATGAGGAGATGGCCGACCGCGCGCCGCACCCCGTTGAGCCGCATCCCCTTGACGACCATGGTGCCGTCGCCGAGACGGGAGACCACCACCCGGTAGTAGCTGCCGTCGCTGTGCACGGTCGCGGCGTCACCGGAGGCCGCGAGGGCCTTCGGGTCCGGCAGGGCCGCCGCGAGACTGCGGCGCTCCTCGCCGAAGTTGGCCACGTTGCCCTCGCACACCGTGGAGATCCGGCCCTGGGCGTCGAGCACCAGGAAGAGGTCCTGGTCGAAGGCCTGGGCGACGACCTTGTTGCCGTCGTTGGACTGCAGCATGCCGGCCATGGTGCACAGCTGTTGCAGGCCGCCGCTGGTGAACGGCGTGGAGGACAACGCCTTCTGGGAGGTCTTCAGCGAGTCGTCTATCTCGCCTATCAGCATGGTGTACATGCCGATGAGGCTGGCGGCGCCCGCCATCACCAGGCCGATGGCCAGGAAGGTGACGTTGGCGATCGTGAAGCGCCCGCGCAGCGAGCGGGGGCGCGGCCAGAAGCAGCGCTTGCCGTCCGGGCGGCTTCCGAAGCCGAGCTGCCTTCCTGGCCCGGTCTCGTGCCGTCCGGCCTCGCGCCGCGCTGCCGGACTCCGCCCGGACCCGGACATTCCGAACCCGAACATGCCGAATCCGAGCTTCATGCCGGCGCCCGCAGTCCGTAGCCGATGCCGCGCCGGGTCTCGATCAGCGGCGGGCCGAGCCGGTCGAGCTTGCGCCGCAGGTAGCTGATGTACGTCTCGACGACGGTCGACTCGACGACGGTGTCGTACTGCCAGACGTGCTGCAGCAGTTGCTCCTTGGTGACGATCCGCCCGGCGTTGCGCAGCAGGTGCCGCAGCAGGTTGTACTCGGTGGGGGTCAGATCGACCGGCTCGCCGGCGCGGCGGACGGTGTACGTCGTCTCGTCCATCTCCAGGTCGCCGTGGCGCAGCACCGGGTCGACGGGCTCCGGTTCGCGCCGGGTCCTGCGCAGCACCGCGTGCACCCGGGCGACGACCTCGTCCACGCCGAACGGCTTGGTGATGTAGTCGTCGCCGCCGAGGGCGAGGCCGCCGACGACATCGCGCGGCGCGTCCCGGGCGGTCACAAAGATCACCGCGAGGTCGTCGCGTTCGGCGCGCAGCGTGCGGCAGACCTCCCAGCCGTTGCCGTCCGGCAGCATCACATCGAGCAGCACCAGGTCGGGCCGGTGCTCGCGGGCGGTGATGACGGCCTGCCGGCCGGTGGCCGCGGTGTGCACCGTAAATCCATGGTATTTCAGGGTAATTCGGAGAATGTCCGCGATGCCCGGCTCATCCTCGACAATCAACACGGTGGCCGGGCTCTCGGGTTTCTCCATGACTCGATTATCAGCAGTGATGCCCCACAGACCCACTGGAGACAACTTGGGAGTTCCCTGAGAGATCCCGATTCACCTTGTAACTGCCCAGTCCCGGCACGGAGGCTGAACCGACTGCAGAGATCTGTGTTCGGCGGTACACGTCGGCAGCGAGTGAAGGAGCTGGGACCGTGGCCTCATTGGCACGTTGGTGCTTCAGGCGCAAATGGCTGGTGATCGGGTTGTGGGTGCTCGTGATGGCCGGTTTCGGCGGCGCGGGCGGCGCCGCCGGGAGCGCCTACGCCAACGTCTTCGAGCTGCCGGGCACCGAGTCCGCGCAGGTCCTGAAGCTGATGGACAAGGCCTTCCCCGACCAGGCCGGCGAGACCGACAACATCGTCTGGCACGTGGACCAGGGCTCCGTGCGGGACACCGCGGTCCAGCAGAGGATGACCGCCACCCTCCAGAAGATCAAGAGCGACGTGGCCGACGTCGGCACCGTCGCGAGCCCGTATGCCCCCGAGGGCGCGGCGAAGATCAGCAAGGACGGCAGGACCGCCTACGCGGCCATCACCTTCACCAAGCTCGGCAACGAACTGGACAAGGAGCAGACGAAGAAGCTGATCAGCATCGCGCACGACGCGGCGGGCAACGGTCTGGAGGTCGAGGCCGGCGGCCAGGCCATCCAGATGGCCGAGCAGCCCCCGCAGGGTCTGAGCGAACTGGTCGGTGTCGCGGCCGCGGCCGTCGTCCTCTTCCTCGCGCTCGGTTCGGTGTTGGGCATGCTGATGCCGATCATCACCGCGCTGTTCGCCATCTTCACCGCCTCGTCCGCGATCATCCTGCTCAGCCACGGCATGGCCGTCGCCGACTTCGCACCGGTCCTGGCCATGCTCGTCGGGCTGGGCGTGGGGATCGACTACGCGCTGTTCATCGTCACCCGGCACCGTAAGGGCATCCTGCGCGGGCTGACCCCGGAGGAGGCCGCCGTGACGGCGGTCAACACCTCGGGGCGCGCCGTGCTCTTCGCCGGCGGAACGGTCTGCATCGCGCTGCTCGGCATGTTCGCGATGGGACTGAGCTTCCTCAACGGCGTCGCCATCGCCGCCTCGCTGACCGTCATCCTGAGCGTCGCCGCGGCCATCACCCTGCTGCCCGCGATGCTCGGTGTCCTCGGCAACCGCGTGCTCTCCCGCCGCCAGCGGCGCAAACTGGCCGCGAACGGCCCGGAGGCGAAGTTGGCCACCGGTGCAGCCGCCCGCTGGTCGTCGTTCGTGGAGCGGCACCCGAGGGTGCTCTCCGTGATCGCCATCGCGATGATGGTCACCCTGGCCGTGCCGGTGCTCTCCCTGCGCCTCGGCTCCTCCGACCAGGGCAACAACAAGGACACGACGACGACCCGCAAGGCGTACGACCTCCTCGCCGACGGGTTCGGCGCGGGCTTCAACGGTCCGCTGACGATCCTCGCCGAAGTGAAGTCGGACACCGACAAGGCCGCGGTGCAGACCCTGGTCGGCAAGCTCAACGCGACCAAGGGCATCACCTTCGCCGCCGCGATGCCGATGAAGCCGGGCGCCGACATCGCCGTCATCCAGGCGGTGCCGAACAGTTCGCCGCAGGACAAGTCGACGTCGGACCTGATCGACCATCTGCGCGACGACGTCGTACCGGCTGCCGAGAAGGGCAGCACGATGCACGCGTACGTCGGCGGCCAGACGGCCATGTACAAGGACTTCGCCTCGGTCCTGATGGGCAAACTGCCGGTCTTCGTCGCGGTGATCATCGCGCTGGGCTTCGTCCTGCTGCTGATCGCCTTCCGCAGCCTCGTCGTTCCGCTGACGGCCGCGGTGATGAACCTCGCGGCGGCCGCCGCGTCCTTCGGGGTACTGGTCGCGGCCTATCAGTGGGGCTGGGGCGGCGATCTGCTGCTCGCCAGCCGCGAGGGGCCGATCGAGGCGTTCCTGCCGGTGATCATGTTGTCGCTGCTCTTCGGTCTCTCCATGGACTACCAGGTCTTCCTGGTCAGCCGGATGCACGAGGAGTGGGTGCACACCAAGGACAACGCACGGGCGGTACGGGTCGGCCTGGCCGAGACCAGCCGGGTGATCAACTCGGCGGCCGTCATCATGATCTGCGTCTTCGTCGCCTTCGTCCTCAACGGGGAACGCGTCATCGCGATGTTCGGCGTCGGGCTCGCCGGGGCGGTCGCGCTCGACGCGTTCATCCTGCGGACGGTGCTCGTCCCCTCGCTGATGCACATGTTCGGCAACGCCAACTGGTGGCTGCCGGGGTGGCTCGACAAGCGGCTGCCGCACCTGGCGGTCGAGGGCGCGCCGGACGACGACGCCCCGGTGGGCGGTGTCGTCGTCCCGCTGCAGAAGGCCGGCGGCCCGTCCGTACGCGGCACCGTCCGCGGGTCGTTCGGACTGCCGATCCCGCGCTCGGAGCTGACCCTGATCGCCGCCGACGGCCGCCAGGTCGGCCGGATCACGGCGGACGACGACGGTACGTACAGCCTGCCGACGCCCGGCAGCGGCTCGTACGTGCTGGTCGCCAACGCCGAGGGGCACCACCCGCAGACGGCGAGCGTCATGACGTCCGACCGTCCGGTCGAGTGCGATCTGCGGCTCAGCGGCACCGGAACCCTCACCGGCACGGTGCGCACCGCGAAGGGCCAACCCGTCGACGACGCGCGGGTCGTGCTCCAGGACGCGGACGGCAAGGAGGTCGGCGTCGTCCACACGGGCAAGGACGGCGGCTACGCCTTCGCCAACCTCTACCCGGGCCGCTACACCCTGCTGACGATGGGCTACCCGCCCTTCCCGGCCACGGTCACGGTGGGCAGTGGTGAGGACGGCGACGGTGGCGACGACCTCGACCTGGAGCTGAGCCACTCGCGCGACTGACCGGCTCCTCTCCCCGGAACGCCGGGCGGGCCTGAGAAATCAGGCCCGCCCGGCGTTTTTCTTTTCTGCCGAGACTTGCGGTTGAACGCGTTCAAAAATAGGGCTACAGTCATGCCTGTCAGAAGTTTTGAACACGTTCAAGTCTCTTGCAAAGGGATGGACCATGGACCTCACGGTCGTCGCGTACGTCGTCTACCTGCTCATCAGCATCGGGCTGACCATCTGGGTCGCGCGCACCCTCAGCACCAACGGGCGGATCTTCCTCGCCGACGTGCTGCACGGCAACGAGAAGCTCGCCGACGCCGTCAACCACCTCCTGGTGGTCGGCTTCTACCTCGTCAACTTCGGCTTCGTCGCCCTGTACCTCAAGGGCGCCGACACGGTCGAGAACGCCCGCGGCCTCTTCGAGGCCCTGTCGGTCAAGCTCGGGGTCGTCCTGCTCGTCCTCGGTGTCCTGCACCTCGGCAACGTCTACATCCTCAACAAGATGCGCCGCCGGGGCATCATGGAGAAGGAGCAGATCCCGCCGGTGCCGCCGCAGGGCTGGGCCACCCCCGCCACCCCGGCGCTCTGAACACCATGGCCGCCGACGCCACCCACGCCGCGGAGGCTGCCCCCCAGGGGGCAGCGGCACCCGCACCGGCCTACCGGGACGCCCGCGTCCCGGTTCGCCGGCTGACCGTCCTGTACGACGCCGACTGCAAGCTCTGCACCTTCGTACGGGGCTGGCTCGCCCGGCAGCGCCAGCTCGTCCCGCTGGACCTGGTCCCCGCCTGCTCCCCCGAGGCGCGCCACCGGTACCCGGACCTCGACCATGCCGCGACCCTGAGCCGGATCACCGTCATCGGCGACCAGGGGCAGCTCTACACGGGCGACGCCGCCTGGATCGTCGTCCTGTGGGCGCTCGCCGAGTACCGTCCCACGGCCCACCGCTTCAGCACCCCGGTCGGGGCGCCGCTCGCCCGCGCCGCGGTCCTGGCGGCCGCCAAGTACCGCGCGGCGACGAGCCCGTACGACGGCTGGGGCACCGCCCGGGCCGACACCGGGCGGCCGGTCCTGCCGGCCCATGAGGACTGCGGCGATGCGTGCCGGCACGGCGGTTAGGCTCACCCTCGTGGAAGAAACTGACCGCAGCCCGTCCGAGGACGCCGTCCCGGCCGCCGAACTGCCAGGCGGCCGGGCGCGACCGAAGACCGACAAGAGCGAGCTGACCCGGGCGCTCATCCTGGACACCGCGATGCGGATGTTCCAGGAGCGCGGCTACAACAAGACGACGATGCGGGCGATCGCGACCGAGGCCGGGGTGTCGGTCGGCAACGCCTACTACTACTTCGCGTCGAAGGAGTTCCTGATCCAGGGCTTCTACGACCGGATGACGCACGAGCACGCGCTCGACGCCCACGCCAAGATGGCCGGCGTCACGGACTTCTCCAAGCGCCTGGAGATCGCCCTGACCTCGTGGGTGGACTGCGCCGCCCCGTACCACGAGTTCGCGTCGCAGTTCTTCCGCACGGCGGCCGACCCGGACAGCCCGCTCAGCCCGTTCTCGAACGAGTCGCACCCGGCGCGGGCCACCGCCGTCGCCATCTTCGACGAGGTGCTGAACGGTTCCGAGCTGGCCCCCAAGCTCGACGCCGAACTGGCCGAACTCCTCCCGGACCTGCTCTGGCTGCACCTCATGATCGTGGTGCTGTACTGGGTCTTCGACCGCACCGACGACACCGAACGCACCCGGAACTTCGTCAAGCGGTGCACTCCGCTGGTGGCGAAGGTCGTCAGCCTCTCGCGCTACCGGGTGTTCCGGCCGCTGGTCAGGGACGCCAAGGGGCTCATCCACGACTTCATCCTGCCGACGTTCATCTCGGCCCAGAAGTCGTCGGGGGGCGCGGGTGCGGGTGCGGGTTCGGGTTCGGGCGCGAAGGTTTCGGCTACGGCCGGCGCCGGCGCCACCGAACCCGTCGAACCCGTCGCGAAGGCCCCCGCCAAGCGGGCGGCGAAGCGCGCCGCGAAGCGGGCGTCACGCGCGCAGTGACACCAGCTTCACAATGGTGATGTCCGACGGCGCCCCGACCCGGACCGGCGGGCCCCAGGCGCCCGCACCGCGGGTCACGTACAACTGCGTGTCGCCGTACCGGTCGAGGCCCGCCACCGTGGGGTTCGCCAGCTCCGCGATGTAGTTGCCCGGCCAGAGCTGGCCGCCGTGCGTGTGCCCGGAGAGCTGCAGGTCCACGCCGTGCTTCACCGCTTCGTGGATCATCACCGGCTGGTGCGCGAGCAGGACGGCGGCCCGGGTCCTGTCCCGGTCGTCGAGCGCCTTGCCGTAGTCCGGCGCGGCATGGTGGTCCGCGCCGGAGATGTCGTTGACGCCCGCGAGATCGAAGCCGGGCAGCTCCACCCGGGCGTTCTCCAGCGGGTGGACGCCCAACTCCCGCACGAAGTCGACCCACGGGGCCGCGCCCGAGAAGTACTCGTGGTTGCCGGTCACGAAGTACGAGCCGTGCCGGGCCCGCAGCTGGGCGAGCGGCTCGGCGGCCGGGCCCAGATCGGCGACGGTCCCGTCGACCAGGTCGCCGACGATCGCCACCAGGTCGGGGCGCGCGCCGTTGATCGTGTCGACGATCCGCTGGGTGTGCGACCGCCCCAGGATCGGTCCGAGGTGGATGTCGCTGACCACCGCGATCCGGTAGCCGTCCGCGCGTGCGGGCAGCTTCGCCAGGGGCACGGTCACGTTCTTCAGCCGGGGGCCGCGCAGGACGCCGTACGTGCCGTAGCCGACGATCCCGGCGGCCGCGGCGACGGACGCGACGGCGACGGTGCGGGCGACGAACTGCCGCCGGGTGGCGTCGGCGGCCGGTCCGTCGGCGTCGGCCGGTGTGTCGGCGGCGGCCGGTGTGTCGGCTGCCGCTGTGGCTGCCGCCGGCGGCGTTGCCGCCGGCGGAACAGTTGCCGGAACCGCCGCCGGAACCACTTCCTCCGGTTTTGTCCTGGCCGCCGCCCGGCGGTCGAGGGCGCGGCGCAGCAGGGGCCGTACCGCCTCGCCCACCAGCAGCGCGAACGTCAGATAGATCAGCACCGCGAGCCACATGTAGCCCGGCCAGGCCAGCCACCGTTCGCCCGTCAGCGGCAGCTCGCGGCCGCCGACCAGCGCGCCCAGGCTGGTCAGCGGGAGGACGAAGGCGAGCACCGTCCCGATGCGCCGGTACCAGCCGCCCGGCGCCGACACGTCGCGGACCAGTCGCCGCCACAGGTACCGGTGCAGCGCGGCGAGCAGCGCCAGGACGGCCAGCGCGCCCAGGACGAAGACGACGATCACTAAACGGAGGCCGTGTCGGAGGGGCGCGCTTCGGCGGTGGTCCCGGCTGCGGTCCCGGCAGCTTCCCGCTTCAGGACCCGCAGCGACCGCAGCCCGAGCGCGCCGATCGCCGTTCCCAGCAGGAACGAGGTGATCGCGAGCGTCAGGTGCACCCAGAAGTACGCCGTCGGGGAGCCGTTGTCGAAGGCGAGCCCGCTGACGTCCTTCCACAGGTTCTTGACGAAGGTGGTCCAGACGATCCAGGACCACACACCGAAGGCGACCAGGAACCAGGAGACGGGGCGGTTGAGCTTCATACGTCCAGTATGGAGACTCCCGCACGGCAACGGCCGACAGGGTCCGGATGGTTCCACCTCGGGGGCGTGCGAATCCTCACTCGTCCGCAGGACAACCGAAGGGCGCGCGTTCCGCCACCAGGCCTGTACGTTCTGCTGGTGTCCAAGCCTGCACGCGTCTTCCGCCGTTCCCTGCTGGCCCTGTGCGCCGCTGCCCTGGCGTCCGGTCCGCTGCTCGCGTCTCCCGCCCACGCGGACGGCAGAACGAAAGAGCCGGTACCTCCGGCCAGTATGTCGACAGTCGGCGGCGAACGGCTCGGGGTGCCCGGCACCCAGGTCCAGCCGGAGGCCGGCAGCCCGCCGCTGCCGAAGCTCTCCGCCCGTTCGTGGATCGTCGCGGACGCGTCGACCGGCGAGGTGCTCGCCGCGCACAACGCGCACTGGCAGCTGGCTCCCGCCAGCACCCTCAAGATGCTCTTCGCCGACACCGTGCTGCCCAGGTTCCAGAAGACCCAGGTGCACACGGTCGCCGACTCCGACCTGCGCGGGATGGGCGAGGGCAGCAGCCTCGTCGGCATCAAGGAGAAGCTCAGCTACACGGTCCACGACCTGTGGCTCGGGGTCTTCCTGCACTCGGGCAACGACGCCGTGCACGTCCTCGCCACGATGAACGGCGGCGTCGACAAGACCGTGCAGGAGATGAACGCCCAGGCCAAGGAGTTGCAGGCCGACGACACCCACGTCGTGTCGCCCGACGGCTACGACATGCCGGGCCAGGTCAGCAGCGCCTACGACCTCACGCTCTTCGCCCGGTCGGGGATGAAGAACCCGGACTTCCGCGAGTACTGCGCGACGGCCAACGCCCAGTTCCCCGGCGACTACGTGAAGGACAAGGCGGGCAAGCCGACGAAGGTGCGCGGCACCTTCGGCATACAGAACACCGACCGCCTGCTGACCGGCGCCGACGGCGTCCACCGCTACCCGGGCCTGCTCGGCGTGAAGAACGGTTACACCACCAACGCGGGCAACACCTTCACCGGCGCGGCCGAGCGCGACGGGCGCACCCTGCTGGTCACCGTGATGCACCCGGCCGCGGGCAGCGGCACGGTCTACAAGGAGACGGCAGCCCTGCTGGACTGGGGCTTCAAGGCCGCCTCCACCGTCAAGCCCGTCGGCACCCTCGTCCCGACGCGGAGCGCCGCCAACGCCAACGCCCCCGCCAAGGACACCAAGGACACCCGGGGCCCGGCACAGGCCACGGTCACCAGCACGTCCGGCTCGACCCGCCTCTGGACCGCCGCCGCCATCGCCGCCGGCGCACTGGCACTGGCCACCGCCCTCGTCCTCCTGATCCGCCGCCGCCGAACCCCCCAGCCCCTACCGCTCACCCCCCACCGCAACCCCCACGACGAAATCGTCGACTGACCGACGGACTGTCCCATCCCCCCGGGACGCACCCGGGCCGGACGTGTCAGGACGGGTGGGCGGGTTCGGGGTGGTCTTTGGCGGGTGCCGGTTCGCCGGGGGGCTGGGGGTCTGCCGCGGGGGCGTCGTCCTTGGGCGGGACGGCTGTCCAGGCGGCGCAGAACAGGAGGAGTTTGGCCATGAAGTTGATCCAGAGCAGCAGGGCGACGGGGACGCCGAACGCGCCGTACATGCTCTTGGCGGCGACGTTCCGCAGGTAGCTGCTGAGGACCAGCTTGAGGAGCTCGAAGCCGATGGCGCCGACGAGGCCCGCGACGACGACCCTGCGGCGCGGGGGTTCGACGCCGGGCAGGAGGGTGAGCAGGACGACCAGGAGCACGAAGTCCGCGACGACGGCGATGCAGAAGCCCGCGGCGGTGAGGAAGAACCGGCCGGGGCTGCTGTGTTCAAGGCCGAGGTGGTCGGCGGCCCAGCCGACGGCGGCGGTGGCGAAGCCCGAGGCGGCCAGCGAGACGACGGCGGCGGCGCCGAGGCCGAGCAGGATCCCGAGGTCCTTGAGCCGGCTCAGGATCGGGTTCTCGTCCTCGTCGTCCTTCTCCCAGACCGCGCGCAGGCAGTCCCGCAGCGAGGCGACCCAGCCGAGGCCGGTGAAGAGCAGCAGCGCGCCGGCGATGAGGCCGATGGTGCCGGCGTTGGCGACCAGGCCGTTGATGTCGAGTTGGTCGGAGATGCCGGGGACCTGCTCGGAGACCTTCTTCTGGATGTCCTGGAGCTGCTGGTCGGAGAGCAGGGCCGCGCCGATCGCCGCCGCGACGGTGATCAGCGGGAAGAGGGAGAGGAAGCTGGTGAAGGTGACGGCCGCGGCCAGCCGGCTCCAGTGCACTTCCTGGAGGTGCTCGAAGGAGCGCCAGGCGTGGGTCCGCATCAGCCGGCTGATCCACGGGCCGATCCACCGCAGTTTCGTCAGCCACTCCATGTGATCCACTCCATGTCTGCGCGCCTACCCTCCGTCAGCGCGCGCACTCCTGGGACGAGGACGGTCCGGGCCGTCCGAAGACGAAGGTCCGCGTTCCCCAGAAGCGCAGCGCGGTGGCCAGTGCCATGCCGATGCCGGCGCCCGAGATCACATCCGCGCGCGGGTCGGTGAGCCCGAGGACGTAGTGCGACAGGGCGAGGCACAGGAGCTGTACCACCGCGCCCGCCACGTTGAACGCGAAGAAGATCCCGTACTGGCGGGCGCGGCTCACGGCGGGCGGGCGGCCGCGGTAGGTGCCCAGCGCGTTGCCGGCGTACGCGACCGTGCAGCCGGCGAGGAAGGACAGCGCCTTGGCGGTGAGCGGCCCGAAGCCGCCGGGGCCGCGCAGCCAGATGAACAGGCCGAGGTCGACGGCGTAGGCGGCGGCGCCGGCCATCGCGAACCCGAGGATCTCGGAGCGCAGCGTCGAGGAGCCGCCGTGCTCCTCGCCGCGCATCGCCCCGCGCTTCGCCCGCCGCCGCAGGCCGTACGTCACAGCTCGGCCACCGCGAGGGCGTAGAGCACCGCCCAGCCGAGGGCGATGACGAGCAGCGGGCGGTCGTGCAGCACCACGTCCTCCGGCGCGCCGGCCGCGCCCGCGTCGGCGAAGACGGCGTAGCGGAGCACCGACAGGATGAACGGGATCATGGACAGCTGCCGCCAGGGCAGTGAGCCGGTGGCGGCGGCGCCGGTCTCCATCGCCCACATGCCGTACGCGAGGACCGCCACCCCGGCCGCGAGCTGCCAGACGAACCGCAGATAGCCGGTGGTGTAGGCGGTCAGCAGGGACCGCGAGGCGCCCGCCTCGCCCTCGGCGCCGGACATCAGGAGCAGTTCCGAGTAGCGCTTGGCGGCGACCATGAAGAGCGCGCCGAACCCCGAGGTGATCAGGAACCAGCGCGACAGGTCGATGTCGAGGGCGAAGCCGCCGGCCATCGCGCGCATGAGGAAGCCGGTGGTGACGACGACGAGGTCCACGACGAGGACGTGCTTGAGCCGGAGGCAGTACGCGAGCTGCATGACGAGGTACGCGGCGAGCAGCCCGGCGGTCGCCACGTTGCACAGCACGTACGCGGCGACCGGTGCGAGGACACCGAGCAGCGCGCCCGCCGTGTACGCGACCGGCACCGGGAGCCGGCCGCTGGCGACGGGGCGGTGGCACTTGACCGGGTGGGCGCGGTCGGCCTCGGCGTCGCGCGCGTCGTTGACCAGGTAGACGGCGGACGCGCAGGCGGTGAAGAGCGCGAAGACGATGCCGAGCTGGATCAGCCCGTGGTGGGACAGGAGCCGCCCGGCGGCGACCGGCGCGGCGAGCACCAGGCCGTTCTTGACCCACTGCCGCGGCCTGGCGGTACGGACCAGGCCGCCCGGCAGGCCCGCCACCGTGCGCAACATCCCGGCGGCGGGGGCGGGGCGCGGCGGACGGGGTGCCTCGTCGAGGATCGCCGAGGTGGGCTCAGCCATGGGATCCGCCTCCCGGAGCCGGCACTTCAGGGATCCCCAGGTCACGGACCCCCACGTCACGGACCCGCACCTCACGGACCCCCACGTCACGGATCCCCACACCCGGGGTACGTGCTCCCGGGGACCGTGCTCCCGGGGACCGTGCTCCCGGCGCACCCAGCGACCAGGCCCGGCCCAGTCGGGCGGTGGCGGCGCCCAGCGCGGCGCCCGCGGCGACATCGCTCGGGTAGTGCACGCCCACGACCAGCCGCGACACGCACATGCAGGCGGCCACCGTCGGGAACGGGTCGAACAGGCGGAACGGGCCCGGCAGCAGCGCGCCGAAGGCGACGGCCGCGGCCGCCGACGACGCGGCGTGCGAGCTGGGGAAGCTGTGCCGGCCCGCGGTGCTCACCAGGGGCCGCACGCCGGGCAGTTGCGGGCGGGGCCGGCGGACGACCCGTTTGACGCCCATGCTCGCCAGGTGCGCGGCGCCGACCAGGGCGGTGGCCCGCAGCCAGGCGCGGCGGCGCGGCCGGTCCACGGACGCGCCCGCGAGCCCGGCGGCGAGCCACAGCGCGCCGTGCTCGCCGCTCCAGGACAGGGCCCGCGCGGCGCGGGCGATGTGCGGGCCGTCGCCGCACCGGTGCAGCGCGGTGAGCAGCCGGCGGTCCGCGTCCGACACACGCTCGGACGCACGGGACGCGGCGGAGTCCGGAGTTCGCACCGTCGGGTTCTCCCTCGTTCGTGGCTCCTCCCCCTCCAGAACAAAAGGGATAGTGATTTAATATGCCCACTTATTGCTTCTGACTCACCATCAGTCACCCGTTTCAGTGACAGACACGTCATATACGGTCATTCATCACTTGTCGGGCGATACGGTCACCCGTATGCCTGCACCCTCCGCCCTGAGCACCCCCGTCTCCGGCTGGGGCCGCACCGCGCCCACCACCGCACACGTACTCCGCCCGCGCACCTACGAGGAAGCGGCCGAAGCGATCCGGGACTGCGGAGGCCGCGGCGCCATCGCCCGCGGGCTCGGCCGGGCGTACGGCGACGCGGCGCAGAACGCCGGCGGCTCCGTCCTCGACATGACGGGCCTCGACCGGATCCACGAGATCGACGCCATCAACGGCCTGGTGGTCTGCGACGCCGGGGTGAGCCTGCACCGGCTGATGCAGATCCTGCTGCCGCTCGGCTGGTTCGTACCCGTCAGCCCCGGCACCCGGTACGTCACGGTCGGCGGGGCCATCGGCACCGACATCCACGGCAAGAACCACCACGTGTCGGGGTCGTTCACCCGGCACGTGCGCGCCATCGAGCTGCTCATGGCGGACGGCGGCACCCGCCTGGTCACACCCGAGGACGAGCCGGACCTCTTCTGGGCGACAGCCGGCGGCATGGGCCTGACCGGTGTCGTGCTCGCCGCGACGATCCAGCTGCTGCCGGTGGAGACCTCGCTGATGAGGGTCGACACCGAACGGGCCACCGACCTCGACGACCTGATGGCCCGGCTCACCGCGACCGACCACCGCTACCGCTACTCGGTCGCCTGGATCGATCTGCTCGCCCGCGGCGCGAAGACCGGCCGCGCCGTCCTGACCCGCGGCGACCACGCCCCGCTCGACGCCCTGCCGCCGCGCGCCCGCCGGGCACCGCTCGACTTCCGGCCCGGCCGGCTCCCCGGCGCCCCGCGCTTCGTACCGGAAGGGCTGCTCGGCCGCGGCACCGTCGGACTCTTCAACGCCCTCTGGTACCACAAGGCGCCCCACGAGCGGCGCGGCGAACTGCAGAAGCTCTCGACGTTCTTCCACCCGCTCGACGGGGTGCCGGACTGGAACCGGATCTACGGGCGCAGCGGCTTCGTCCAGTACCAGTTCGTCATCGGCAACGGGCAGGAGAGCGCGCTGCGCCGCATCGTGGAACGGATCAGCCGCCGCGGCTGCCCGTCGTTCCTCGCCGTGCTCAAGCGGTTCGGCGAGGCCGATCCGGGCTTGCTCTCCTTCCCGATGGCCGGCTGGACCCTCGCCCTCGACATCCCCGCGACCATGCCGGGCCTGGACACCTTCCTCGACGTCCTCGACGACGAGGTCGCCGCCGCCGGCGGCCGCGTCTACCTCGCCAAGGACTCCCGGCTGCGCCCCGAACTGCTGCCCGGCATGTACCCGCGGCTCGACGCCTTCCGGCAGCTGCGCTCCGAGCTCGACCCCCGCGGGGTCTTCACCTCGGACCTCGCCCGCCGCCTGGCCCTCTAGATCGTGTCGTCACCGTCCCCGGCCCCCGGGCCCGCTAGGTCGTGTCTTCAAAGTCCCGTCTGGCCGGCGGGGTCTGGCACGCACGCTCGCGGCGTTGTCGTCGGTCGCCGATGGCCCCCAGCTACCGCTGGGAGGTGCCCCCACCGCATGGACTCCCTCCTCCGCCTTGCGACCGCACGCACCAGACCCCGCCGCGCCCCCGCCCTCCGGGCGGACGACGCTACTTTGAAGACACTCCCTAGGAGCTCCCCGCAGTGAAAGACGCCTTCGGCACCCCCCAGTCCCTGCTGATCCTCGGCGGCACCTCCGAGATCGCGCTCGCCACCGCCCGCCGCCTCGTCGGGCGCCGCACCAGGACCGTCCATCTGGCGGGCCGCCCCTCCCCCGCCCTCGACGCCGCCGCCGAGCATCTGCGGTCGCTGGGCGCGGACGCGCACGTCGTGCCCTTCGACGCGCTGGACACCGTGTCCCACGAGGAAGTGCTCGGCAAGCTCTTCACCGAGGGCGACATCGACATGGTGCTGCTCGCCTTCGGCGTGCTGGGCGACCAGGCCCGCGACGAGCGGGAGCCCCTGTCGGCCGTCCATGTCGCGCAGGTCAACTACACGGGGGCGGTCTCCGCCTCCCTGGTGTGCGCGAGCGCGCTGCGGCGGCAGGGGCACGGCTCGCTGGTCGTGCTCTCCTCGGTGGCCGGCGAGCGGGCCCGGCGGAGCAACTTCGTCTACGGGTCGAGCAAGGCGGGCCTGGATGCCTTCGCCCAGGGCCTCGGCGACGCGCTGCACGGCTCGGGCGTGCACGTGATGGTCGTCCGGCCCGGCTTCGTCCGCACGAAAATGACGGCGGGGCTGCCGGAAGCGCCGCTGGCCACGACTCCCGAGGCGGTCGCGCAGGCCATCGAGACCGGCCTGCGGCGTCACTCCGAGACGGTGTGGGTGCCCGGCGCGCTGCGCTTCGTCATGTCGGCGCTGCGGCACGTGCCGCGCACGCTCTTCAGGAAGCTGCCGGTCTGAGGGCCGACGATCCCGTCAGGGGATCAGGGGGGATCAGCGGGGCGTTGTGGTGGCGCGGGCGCCCTGCTGGTGCGGAACGGCACCACAGGTGTCGATGCCGAACGGGTACTCGCGCATCTTGCGCCAGACCCCGTCACCGCCCTGCTCGTACAGGGCGAAACCGGTGGCCGTCCACGTCGCGGTGAACTCCGCGAGCTCCGCGTAGGCCCGGTCCATCGCCTCCTCGGCGATGCCGTGCGCGACGGTCACATGCGGGTGGTACGGGAACTGCAGCTCGCGCACGACCGGCCCGGACCGCACCTCGCCCTGCAGCTCGGTGCACTCGCGGGTGCCGTCGGCCAGGTGCACGTAGACCACCGGGGAGAGCGGACGGAAGGTGTCCGTGCCCTCCAGCCGCATCGGGAAGGGCCGACCGGCCGCCGCGACCTTCGCGAGGTGGCGGCGCAGCGCCGGGAGGTCACCGGAGTCGATCTCGGTCGGCGGCAGCAGCGTGACGTGCGTGGGGATGGCGTACGCGGCCGGGTCGCCGAAACCCGCGCGCGCCTCCTGGAGCAGGCGCCCGTAGGGCTCCGGGACCGCGATCGAGACTCCGATCGTGCTGGTCCCCACTGCGTTCACCCCTCTTCCCCGGATCACGGGCGCCTCGCGGGCGCTGTTCGGTCTGCTCTCAGTGTGACGCGTGCGCGGGTCGCGCCGCGAGCGTCGTCGGACACACTCTGCCGGGACCTCGGACCCGTTCACCGCCCCCACCGGACCCTTTCGGGACGGCGCTGCGCCGGTGCTCGGGAGTGTTTCAGTGCTTCGCGGGCAGGAAGCCAATGCGGTCATACGCGCTGGCCAGCGTCTCCGCGGCCACGGCGCGCGCCTTCTCCGCACCCTTGGCCAGGACAGCGTCCAACGTCTCCGGGTCGCCCAGGTATTCCTGCGTGCGCTCCCGGAACGGTGTGACCCACTCCACAAACTGCTCAGCGAGGTCCGTCTTCAGCGCACCGTAGCCCTTGCCCTCGTACCGCTGCTCCAGTTCCGCGATTCCGGTACCGGTGAGAGTGGAGTAGATGGTGAGGAGGTTGCTGATGCCCGGCTTGTCCTTCTCGTCGAAACGGACCACGGTGCCGGTGTCGGTGACCGCGCTCCTGATCTTCTTCGCCGAGACCTTCGGCTCGTCGAGGAGGTTGATCAGACCCTTCGGGGACGACGCCGACTTGCTCATCTTCGCCGTCGGGTCCTGCAGGTCGTAGATCTTCCCGGTCTCCTTGACGATGTACGGCGCCGGGACGGTGAACGTGTCGCCGTAGCGGGTGTTGAAACGCCCCGCCAGATCGCGGGTCAGCTCGACGTGCTGCCGCTGGTCCTCACCGACCGGCACCGCGTCCGCCTGGTACAGCAGGATGTCCGCGACCTGCAGGATCGGGTACGTGAAGAGGCCCACGGTCGCCCGGTCCGCCCCCTGCTTCGCCGACTTGTCCTTGAACTGCGTCATCCGGCCGGCCTCGCCGAAACCGGTCAGGCAGTTCATCACCCAGCCGAGCTGCGCGTGCTCCGGCACATGGCTCTGGATGAAGAGCGTGCAGCGGTCCGGGTCCAGGCCCGCCGCCAGCAGCTGCGCCGCCGCGAGGCGGGTGTTGGACCGCAGCTCGGCGGGGTCCTGCGGAACCGTGATGGCGTGCAGGTCCACGACCATGTAGAACGCGTCATGGGTCTCCTGGAGCGCCACGTACTGGCGGATCGCACCCAGGTAGTTCCCCAGGTGGAAGGAGCCTGCGGTGGGCTGGATACCGGAGAGCGCGCGCGGACGGTCGTTGGCCATGCCGTCATTCTCTCAGGTCGCCCGGGCACGATCACCCCCCTCCCCGGCACCGCCGCGCAGTCGCGCCCCGACCAGCTGTCTCCGCAAGGTTTCATCGCATTGCGCCCGACCGACGATAGAAAGGGGCGTCACCCCGCCCCGAGGCAACAACTCCCGACGCACCACGAACGGAGCACGTACGTGACGACAACGGACACCAGCATTGCCGCCGCAGAGGCCCACAGCGCCCACAACTACCATCCGCTGCCGGTCGTCGTCGCCACCGCGGAAGGCGCGTGGATGACGGACGTCGAGGGCCGCCGGTACCTGGACATGCTGGCCGGCTACTCGGCCCTCAACTTCGGCCACGGCAACCGGCGGCTGCTCGACGCCGCCAGGGCCCAGCTCGAACGGGTGACGCTCACCTCGCGCGCCTTCCACCACGACCGGTTCGCCGACTTCTGTACGCGCCTCGCCGAGCTGTGCGGCATGGAGATGGTGCTGCCGATGAACACCGGCGCCGAGGCGGTCGAGACCGCGGTCAAGACCGCCCGGAAGTGGGGCTACCGGGTCAAGGGCGTGCCCGACGGCAAGGCGAAGATCGTCGTCGCGGACGGCAACTTCCACGGCCGTACGACGACGATCATCAGCTTCTCGACGGACGAGGAGGCGCGCGCCGACTTCGGGCCGTACACGCCCGGGTTCCAGATCGTTCCGTACGGCGACCTCGCCGCGATGGAGGCCGCCGTCGACGAGCACACCGTCGCGGTGCTGCTGGAGCCGATCCAGGGCGAGGCGGGGGTGCTGGTGCCGCCGCCGGGCTATCTGGCGGGGGTGCGGGCGCTCACCCGCGACCGGAACGTGCTCTTCATCGCCGACGAGATCCAGTCGGGGCTCGGGCGCACGGGCCGCACCTTCGCGTGCGAGCACGAGGGTGTCGTGCCCGACATGTACGTCCTGGGGAAGGCGCTGGGGGGTGGGGTGGTGCCGGTTTCGGCGGTCGTGTCGTCTGCGGCGGTGCTGGGCGTCTTCCACCCCGGCGAGCACGGGTCCACCTTCGGTGGGAACCCGCTGGCCTGCGCGGTCGCGCTGGAGGTCATCGCGATGCTGCGCACCGGCGAGTACCAGCAGCGCGCCGCCGAACTCGGCGACCACCTGCACCACGAGCTCGGCCTCCTCACCGGCAACGGGCCGGTCGCGGCGGTGCGGGGGCGCGGGCTGTGGGCGGGCATCGACATCGCGGCGGGGCACGGGACGGGTCGCGAGGTGTCGGAGCGGCTGATGGACCGGCGGGTGCTGGTGAAGGACACGCACGGCAGCACGATTCGGCTGGCGCCGCCGCTGGTGATCTCGAAGGAGGATCTGGACTGGGGGCTGGAGCAGCTGCGGGCTGTTCTCGCGGGCTGAGGTCGGGCCGGTTCGTGGGTTGGGGGCCGGTCGCTCCGAGGTGGGGGTTCGAAATCGACTATTTACGAGCCTGGCGGCTCACAAATAGCTCGGCAGCATTTCGAACCCCCACCCCTGCGCGCCCGTCCCCCTCCTGTCCACGTTCGGCTCCGCGTGCCGTCGGTCCGTCAGCCCGATCAGTGGTCGGGCGGGGCCTAGGGTCGGCGCATGGTCGTGGGAATGCTTTGTGCGCTCGGCGCGGCGGTCTGTTTCGGGATCGCGTCGGTGTTGCAGGCCGTCGCGGCGCGGGCCGCCACGCCCGGGAGCGGGTCCGGGGTGGATGCCCGGCTGCTGATGCGGGCGCTGCGTCAGTGGCGGTACGTGGCCGGGCTCGGGCTCGACGCCGCCGGGTTCGTGCTCGAGATCGTGGCGCTGCGGGTGCTGCCGATCTACGCGGTCGGCGCCGCGCTCGCGGCGAGTCTGGCGGTCACCGCGGTCGCCGCCGCGCGGCTCCTGCGGGTGCGGCTGAAGGGCGTCGAGTGGTGTGCGGTGGCCGCCGTGTGCGGCGGGCTGGGGATGCTGGGCCTCGCGTCCGGGCGGGAGGGCGACGGCGTCGGGAGCACGGCGCTGCGGTGGGGCGTGCTGGCCACCTCGTTCGCGGTGCTGGGTCTCGGCGTGGTGGCCGGGCGGCTGCCGGACCGGGCGCGGGCCGCCGCGCTGGGGTTCGGCGCGGGGATCGGCTTCGGGGTCGTCGAGGTCGCGGTGCGGTTGGTCGACGACCTGTCGCCGCGCGCCGTACTCGCCAATCCGGCGTCCTACGCGCTGCTCATCGGCGGCGGCGCCGCCTTCCTGCTGCTGACGTCGGCCCTGCAGCGCGGCTCGGTGACCGCCGCCACCGCCGGGATGGTGATCGGCGAGACCGTCGGGCCGGCCCTGGTCGGGGTGGTCACGCTCGGCGACCGCACCCGGCCGGGCCTGGCGCCGCTGGCGATCGCGGGCTTCGCGCTGGCGGTGCTCGGCGCGCTGGCGCTGGCCCGGTTCGGGGAAGGCGGCGCGCCGCCGGATGTTTAGCGCGCGGTCGGCGAGAGGCGGCAGGTGACGCCGACCCGGTTCCAGGCGTTGATGGTGATGCACATGGCGATCAGTCGCGCCAGCTCGTCCTCGTCGAAGTGCCGGGCGGCCTCGTCGAAGATGTCGTCGGGGACGCCGTGGTCGCCGAGGCGGGTGACGGATTCGGAGAGGGCGAGGGCTGCGCGCTCGCGGGCGGTGAAGAAGGGCGTCTCGCGCCAGACCCCGATGCCGTGGAGCTTCTGCTCCGACACGCCGAGCCTGCTCGCGTCGTGCGAGTGCATGTCCAGGCAGAAGGCGCAGCCGTTGAGCTGGGACGCGCGGACCTTGACCAGCTCGGCGACGATCGGGTCGAGGCCGTGGGCGGCGGCCTTGTTGAGCGCCACGATCGCCTCGTAGACGTCGGGGGCGGACTTCATCAGGTTGATGCGCTGGGCGGGAGCGGGAACGGTGGTCCGGTCGGTCGAAGTCATGACTCCACGCTAGGCGGGCAGTGGCCCCGTCGCATGGTCCACTTGGGAGATGAACGACTGGGCCATTTCCGGGGTCGACCTCCATCTGGACCTGACCGCCGGCACCGGCGCGCGGGCCGGTCTGGAGCGGGCGCTGCGCGAGGCGGTACGGGACGGCCGGCTCGCCGCGGGGACCCGGCTGCCGTCGTCAAGGGCGCTGGCCAAGGATCTCGGTCTGGCCCGGAACACGGTCGCCGACGCGTACGGCCAGCTGGTCGCGGAGGGCTGGCTCGCCGCCCGGCAGGGCTCGGGCACCCAGGTGGCGGGCAGCGCGCCGCCGCCCCGCCCGGCCGCCCGCCGGGCCGGCCCCGAGCAGCAGGGGCTGCTGCTGGGGAATCCGGCCGCCGACGGCTACCCGTACGATCTGCGGCCCGGTAGCTCCGACCTGTCGTCGTTCCCGCGCGGCGCCTGGCTCGCGGCGGCGCGCCGCGCGATGGCCGCCGCGCCCAACGACGCCTTCGGCTACTCGGACCCGCGCGGCCGCCCCGAGCTGCGGCAGGCGCTCGCGGAGTATCTGGCGCGGGTGCGCGGGGTGCGGGCCGACCCCGAGCTGATCCTGGTCTGTTCGGGGTTCATCCAGGGGACCGGGCTGCTGGGCCGCGCGCTGCGCGCCCGCGGCGCGCGCCGGATCGGCGTCGAGGCGGTCGGCTTCCCCGACACCCGCCGGATCCTGCGCTCGACGGGACTCGGCACCGTCGAGCTGCCCGTGGACGCCGGTGGCGCCCGGCTCGACGGGCTGCCCGCGGCGGACGCGGTGCTGCTGACACCGGCGCACCAGTTCCCGATCGGGGTGCCGCTCTCGCCCGAGCGGCGCACCGCGGTGGTGGAGTGGGCGCGGGCCACCGGCGGGACCGTCATCGAGGACGACTACGACGGCGAGTTCCGTTACGACCGCCAGCCGGTCGGGGCGCTCCAGGGGCTCGCCCCCGGCCAGGTCGTCTACGCCGGGACCGCCAGCAAGAGCCTGGCACCCGGCGTACGGCTGGCCTGGCTCGTCCTCCCGCCGGCGCTCCTCGACGCGGTGGTGGACGAGAAGCGGTCCGCCGACCGCCACTCCCCCGTCATGGACCAGCTGACGCTCGCCGAACTGATCCGCTCGGGCGGCTACGACCGCCATGTGCGGCGGATGCGGCTGCACTACCGCAGGCGCCGCGACCGGCTGGTCGCGGCGCTCGCCGTGCACGCGCCCCGGGTGCGCGTGTCGGGCATCGCGGCCGGGCTGCACGCCGTGCTGGAACTGCCGCCCGGCGCACCCGCGGTGGGCGAGCTCGTCGCCCGCGCGGCCCGGTCGGGCCTCGCCCTCGCGGGCCTCGACGCGTACAACGGCCCGACGGACGGGCCCGACGCCCTGGTCGTCGGCTTCGGCACCCCGCCCGAACACGCCTTCACCGGCGCGCTCGACGCGTTGTGCGCGCTGCTCGCCGACGCCGCCGGCCGCTGAGCGCGGTGTGGATCAGCCGCTGTCGGACGGGCAGTGGCCGGTCGTGCAGAACGACGACAGCAGGTCCCGAAAGATCTCCTGGTGCGCCGTCCAGTCGCTGTCCGGGCCGGCCACCAGCAGCGCGTACTGGACGGTGCTGGGGTCGGTGAAGGCCTGGACGACGACGTGCCGGACGGTGCCGTCGGTGCGGACGTAGGTGTATTCGAGTTCGGCGGCGTCGCCCGCGCCGGAGCCGAGCTGCTCCAGCCGGACCTGGTGGTAGCCGGGGTTCTGCGACACCGTCTTCTCCGTCGCCACCAGGGACTCGTACGGCGTCGTCTCGGGACCCCGCAGCGCGAACACCTGGATCAGGCTGGTGCCGTCGGCCGTCTTGTAGAAGACGCTGTCGCCCTCCGTACTGCGCTGCCGGCCGTGGGGAACGTCCAGGGTGAAGCCGGCCGGGTCGGACGTCCGGACGAAGCCGGGCGGCGGCGTGCTCTGTTCCGTAGTGCTGGGGCTGTCCGAGGGCGAGTCGCTGGGCGAGTCCGTGGGCGTGCCCGTATCGGTGGTGTCGTCCGTCGTGCTGTCGCTCGACGGCTGCTCGAAGGGTGTCGAACTCGACCCGGGCTGGGCATCCTTGTTCCCGTCGTGGTGGCGCAGCAGCACCCAACCGCCGAACCCGAGCCCGGCGACGAGCACCACCGACGCGACGACGGCCGTCAGCACGGCGGCGTGCGACCAGCCCTGCGGCGGTCCGTTCGGCGGTCCCGGCGGCGGGCCGGGTGGTGGACCGTACGAGGGACCGTGGAACGGTTCGTAGCGCGTCTCTTCGTGCGACGGCGGTACGTAGGCACCCGGATCGAAGACCGGCGGCTCGTACGTCGGTGGCTCGTACTGCGGCGGCTCGTACTGCGGCGGCTCGTACGCCGTCAGCTCGTACGCCGTCGGCTCGTACTCCGGCCGGGGCGGTACCGCCGGTGGTTCCGGCGTGAGGTCCCAGGGCTCTTCCGGTGTCTGTCCGGCCTGCGGGCCCCGCACCCACTGCTGCCGGTCCGCGTCCCAATGGCTCATGTCGGCCGCCTCCTCATCCGAGCAGTCTCGTCGAGACCGTCGTCCGCCGTCCTGGCCAGCAGCGGCAGGAAGTCGATGTCGAGGTGGACACCGGCGCACAGAAGGCGGGTGGCCTCCGTGCGCGAGTCGTGGTGCACGGGAACAGACATTCGCCCCCAGATCGTCGAACTCATGCCTGAACAGCACGAGTTGAACGTAATTCGGAGATCTCAGGATAAAGGAAGCGGGCGGGGTCCGGACGGTTCCCGGGTCATGTTCCTGTACAACGCAACGGCCCGCCGCCGATCCCAGGGGACCGGCGGCGGGCCGTCGTGGCGTGCTGAGCGCTCGACTCAGATGAGGCCGAGGGCGCGGACCGCGTCGCGCTCCTCCTCGAGCTCCTTCACCGAAGCGTCGATGCGGGTGCGGGAGAACTCGTTGATGTCCAGGCCCTGGACGATCTCGAAGGCGCCGTCCTTGGTGGTGACCGGGAAGGACGAGATCAGACCGGCCGGAACCCCGTAGGAACCGTCGGAGACGATACCCATCGAGGTCCAGTCGCCGGTCGCGGTGCCGTTGACCCAGGTGTGCACGTGGTCGATCGCGGCGTTCGCGGCCGAGGCGGCCGAGGAGGCGCCACGGGCCTCGATGATCGCGGCGCCGCGCTTGGCGACGGTCGGGATGAAGGTATCGGCGAGCCACTGCTCGTCGTTGACGACCTCGGCGGCGTTCTTGCCGGAGACCTCGGCGTGGAAGATGTCCGGGTACTGGGTCGCCGAGTGGTTGCCCCAGATCGTCAGGCGCTTGATGTCGGAGACCGTGGTGCCGGTCTTCTTCGCCAGCTGCGAGAGCGCCCGGTTGTGGTCCAGGCGGGTCATCGCGGTGAAGCGCTCGGCCGGCACGTCCGGGGCCGCGGCCTGCGCGATGAGCGCGTTGGTGTTGGCCGGGTTGCCGACAACGAGGACCTTGATGTCGTCCGCGGCGTTGTCGTTGATCGCCTTGCCCTGCGGCTTGAAGATGCCGCCGTTGGCGGAGAGCAGGTCACCGCGCTCCATACCGGCGGTGCGCGGGCGGGCGCCGACGAGCAGCGCGACGTTCGCACCGGCGAAGGCGACGTTCGGGTCGTCGGTGATCTCGATGCCGCGCAGCAGCGGGAACGCGCAGTCGTCGAGCTCCATGGCGGTGCCCTCGGCGGCCTTGAGACCCTGCGGGATCTCCAGGAGGCGGAGGTTCACCGGCACGTCCGAGCCGAGCAGATGGCCCGAGGCGATGCGGAAGAGCAGCGCGTAGCCGATCTGGCCCGCCGCTCCGGTGACGGTGACGTTGACGGGGGTGCGAGTCATTGCCTTCTCCTGGCCTTTTCCTGCGGGAAATCTGGCCGCCCCGGCAGCGTCCCTAGCCCCGGAACGTGGGTCTCTCGGCATCAAGAGACCCGCCGCCAGGCTATCGCGCCGCGGCGGGGCAGTTGACCCGCCGGGGTGTGGCCCCGGTCACCGCTTCGCGGGATTCGCCGCTCAGCGCACCGAGAATCGGATGATGTCCTCCAGGAACGGGACGTCCAGGATCGGATCCGGCTGCGCCATCAGCGCCAGCAGCACGATGGCGGTACCGAGCACCAGGTACGTGATCACGTCGGTGAACCGGCTGCGCACGGCCAGCATGCCGACCGACGGCAGCGTGAACCGCATCGCACCGCCCACCAGCAGCGCCGCGCCGACCATCACCGTTCCCGCCCGGAAGTGGTCGGCCGCCGTCAGCACCAGGCCGAGCACGACCCCGCCGAGCACCACCAGGATCGGCCACTGCCGGGCCGGCGCGGACGCGTCCCGGCCCGCCGCCCGGCCGCCGCCCTCGGGGCGGGCGGTGGTACGGGTCCACAGCGCGTACCGGTGCGGCCGGGAGGCGGCAGCCTCGGCGGCCATGTCTCCGGGCTCCGGCTCAGCCGCCATGGCCCGCTGCCGCGCGCTCGGCAGCCTCCACGACGTTGGCCAGCAGCAGCGCGCGGGTCATCGGGCCGACACCACCGGGGTTCGGGGAGATCCAGGCGGCGACCTCGGCCACGCCCGGGTCGACATCGCCGACGATCTTGCCCTCGCCGTCCCGGCTGACACCGACGTCGAGCACGGCCGCGCCGGGCTTGACGTCCTCCGGCTTGACCAGGTGCCCGACGCCCGCCGCCGCCACGATGATGTCCGCCTGGCGCAGCAGCCCGCCCAGGTCGCGGGTGCCGGTGTGGCACAGCGTCACGGTGGCGTTCTCGCTGCGGCGGGTCAGCAGCAGGCCGATCGAGCGGCCGACGGTGATCCCGCGGCCGACGACGACGACATGCGCGCCGTTGATCTCCACCTTGTGGTGGCGCAGCAGCTGGACGATGCCGTTCGGGGTGCACGGCAGCGGGCCGGTCTCGTTGAGCACCAGGCGGCCCAGGCTCATCGGGTGCAGACCGTCGGCGTCCTTCTCCGGGTCCATCAGCTCCAGGACCCGGTTGGTGTCGATGCCCTTGGGCAGCGGGAGCTGGACGATGTAGCCGGTGCACTCCGGGTTCGCGTTCAGCTCCCTGACGACCGCCTCGATCTCCTCCTGGGTGGCGGTGTCGGGCAGTTCGCGCTGGATCGAGCCGATGCCGACCTGCGCGCAGTCGCGGTGCTTGCCCGCGACATACCATTTGCTGCCCGGATCCTCGCCGACCAGCAGGGTGCCAAGACCGGGCACGATGCCCCGGGCCTTGAGCGACGCCACGCGGGACGTGAGATCGGACTTGATCGCGGCTGCGGTGGCCTTGCCATCGAGAATCTGGGCGGTCATGGCCCCATCTTTCCGGATGGGTGGTCCCTCCGACGAATCCGGGCCACCGATCGTTACCTGATCCCCGCTCGTGGCAGTGGCTTGACGCGATCTTGACTCCGTCACCGGTCCCCCTGCCCCGCGCGCCTTGCGCTGCTGCCTCCGGGAGCACGACGATGTGCCCCTGCGTCCCCACGCTCCACGTCCCCGCTCGGAGGAAACCGCACGTGAGCTATCCGCCCGGCCCGAACAATCCGTACGACCAGCCGCAACAGCCGCCCCAGTCCCCGCAGGGGTACGGCTACCCGCAGCAGCAGCCCTTCCCGCAGCAGAACCAGGGTCAGTACGGGTACCCGCAGGGCGGCCTGCCGCCGGGGATGCCGCCGCTGGCGAGCTGGGGCGCCCGCGTCGGCGCGACGCTGCTGGACTTCCTGATCGTCGGCCTGGTGCCGACCATCCTGCTCGCCGTCGGCTACATCAAGTTCCTCAAGGTGTTCATCGACGCGGTCGACGCGTGCGACGCGTCCAACAGCCAGACGTGCCCCGTCCCTCCCATGCCGGGCAGCTCCCTCGCGCTGATCGCCATCGGCGGCATGCTGAGCCTCGCCGGCACCCTGTGGCTCTGCTACCGGGAAGGCTCCACCGGACAGACCCCGGGCAAGAAGATCGCCGGCATCCACCTGCTGCGCGAGGCCGACGGCCAGGTGCTGGGCTTCGGGATGGCGTTCGTGCGCCGGCTGTGCCACGCCCTCGACGGGATGGCCTGCTACATCGGCTACCTGTGGCCGCTGTGGGACGAGAAGAACCAGACCTTCGCCGACAAGATCATGCACACGGTCGTGGTGAAGCGCCCGTAGACCGGCGACGGCCCGCACCCCCTCGGGGTGCGGGCCGCGTTGCGCCCTGGCCGGTTCCGGCCGGTGTCAGTGGAAGAAGTGCCGGGTCCCGGTGAGGTACATCGTCACGCCGGCCTTCTTCGCCGCCTCGACGACCAGCTCGTCACGGACCGAACCGCCCGGCTGGACCACGGCCTTGACGCCCGCCGCCAGCAGGATCTCCAGCCCGTCGGGGAACGGGAAGAAGGCGTCGGAGGCCGCGTACGAACCCTGCGCCCGCTCCTCGCCGGCCCGCTCCACCGCGAGCTTCGCCGAGTCCACCCGGTTGACCTGCCCCATGCCGACGCCGACGCTGGCGCCGCCCTTGGCGAGCAGGATCGCGTTGGACTTCACGGCGCGGCAGGCGCGCCAGGCGAAGGCCAGGTCCGCCAGCTCGGCGGCGTCCAGCGCCTCACCGGTCGCCAGCGTCCAGTTCGCCGGGTCGTCGCCGTCGGCCTGCAGCAGGTCCTTGACCTGGACCAGCGCGCCGCCCTCGATCGGCCGGTACTCGCCCGAGCCGATCGGCGCGTCCGCGTAGCGCAGCACCCGGATGTTCTTCTTGCGGGCCAGCACCTCGACGGCGCCGTCCTCGTACGCCGGGGCGACGATGACCTCGGTGAAGATCTCCGCGACCTGCTCGGCGAGCTCCACGCTCACCGGGCGGTTGACCGCGATCACACCGCCGAACGCCGACAGCGGGTCGCAGGCGTGCGCCTTGCGGTGCGCCTCGGCGACATCGCCGCCGACCGCGATCCCGCACGGGTTGGCGTGCTTGATGATCGCGACGCACGGCTCGGCGTGGTCGTACGCGGCCCGCCGCGCGGCCTCGGTGTCCGTGTAGTTGTTGTACGACATCTCCTTGCCGTGCAGCTGCTCGGCGCCCGCGAGACCCTTGCCGCTGCCGTCGCTGTAGAGCGCGGCGGGCTGGTGCGGGTTCTCGCCGTAGCGCAGCACGTGCTGCCGGGTCAGGGCGACGCCGGTGAAGTCCGGGAACGGGCTCTCGTCGGCCGCGTACCCCTCGGCGAACCAGATCGCCACCGCCATGTCGTACGAGGCGGTGTGCTGGAACGCCTCGGCGGCGAGCCGCTTGCGCTGCGTGAGGTCGAACCCGCCGTCCTTGACGGCCGCGATGACGTCCGCGTAGTGCCCGGGGCTGGTGACGACCGCGACCGAGGGGTGGTTCTTGGCGGCGGCGCGGACCATCGACGGCCCGCCGATGTCGATCTGCTCCACGCACTCGTCGGGCGACGCGCCCGAGGCGACGGTCTCCTTGAACGGATACAGATTCACGACGACCAGCTCGAACGGCTCGATGCCGAGCTCCGCCAGCTGCCGCTGATGGTCCTCCAGACGCAGGTCCGCGAGGATTCCGGCGTGCAGCTTGGGGTGCAGGGTCTTGACCCGGCCGTCCAGGCACTCCGGGAAGCCGGTGACGTCCTGGACCGGCGTGACGGGCACCCCGGCGGCGGCGATGCGCGCGGCGGTCGACCCGGTCGACACCAGTTCGACGCCCGCCTCGTGCAGTCCGCGCGCCAGCTCCTCCAGCCCGGTCTTGTCGTACACACTCACCAGCGCGCGGCGGATCGGCCGCTTCGTACCTTCGGCGCTCATGCCGGAATCAATACCTTTCGTCCCTCAATGCGATACCCGTCGCGAGCCAGCCGCCCCACGACGTCGACGAGCAGCCCTCGCTCGACTTCCTTGATGCGCTCATGGAGCGCTTCCTCCGTGTCATCCGGCTCGATGGCCACCACCCCCTGGGCGATGATCGGGCCGGTATCGACGCCGTCGTCGACGAAGTGCACGGTGCAGCCCGTCACCTTCGCGCCGTACGCGAGCGCGTCCCTGACGCCGTGGGCGCCGGGGAAGCTCGGCAGCAGCGCGGGATGCGTATTGACGAACCGTCCCCCGAACCGCGCGAGGAACTCCTTCCCCACGATCTTCATGAAGCCGGCGGAGACCACCAGATCCGGCCGGTGCTCCGCCGTCGCCTCCGCGAGCGCGAGGTCCCATGCCGCCCGGTCGGCGTAGTCCTTCACCTTCACCACGAAAACCGGCAGCCCGGCCCGCTCCGCACGCTCCAGACCGGCGATGCCGGCACGGTCGGCACCGACCGCCACGATCCGCGCCCCGTAGCCGGGATCACTCTCGATGACGTCGAGCAGCGCCTGCAGATTCGTCCCGGAACCGGAGACGAGGACGACTAGACGAGCCGGGGATTGCGCAGCCACTGGCGGGGCTCTCTCTCGAGACCGTGCGGATTTGGAGGATCGTATGAGCCAGGGGGTCCGCACGATTCAGGGAACCCTACGAGGCCGCCGACCGTCAGCAACGATACCGGCACGCGAAGGTCCCCCCACGGGACGGGGGAGCGTGCGGACGGTAGCGTCTGCCGGAGGAACGGCAATCGCGCGCCCTGCGCGTGACGCATACGACATGAGGAGTCGACGGCAAGGGGATGGCGCTACCAATCATGAGCAGCGGACAGATCACTATCGCGCTGCGAGCGCCCGAGGGCGATCAGCAGGACAACCCGTTCGCCCCGCCGCCCGAAGGCGCCCCCGAACAGCCTTGGCAGCCGCGGCGCCCCGAAGGCACGCCCGAGGACGGCGACAGCACCCCGCCGCCTCCCCCGCCGCCCGGCTGGGGCGGCCAGTGGAGCAACCAGCAGCCCGGCCGCCAGGACGGCTTCGGCAACCGCCCCACCGGCCCCGACACCCCGCCGCCACCCACCGGCTCCCGCTTCGACCCCACCGACCCCGCCCAGCGCCGCTCCCGCTACGCGCTGGTCTGCGGCGGCTGGGGCCTGATCTTCGCGATCCTCGGCTGGACCGAGATCGGCCTGCTGCTCGGCGCGCTCGCCCTCTACTGGGGCATCAGCGCTCTGCGCATGAAGCCGGAGGACCGCGCCGCGGCCCGCGCCGAAGCGGCAGCGGCCCTCGCCGAGTCCGGCGCCCCCCGCCCCGCCCCGCCCTCCAACCCCGCCTCCCAGCGCTCCTTCGCGGCGGCGGCCTGGAGCGGCATCATCACCAGCGGCGTGGCCCTCGCCATCGTCGCCGCCAGCTTCACCCTCCAGTTCGTCTACAACGACTACTACACCTGCAAGCGCGACGCCCTGACGACCCCGGCCAGCGAATCCTGCCGAGACCTCCTCCCCAAACCGGTCCGCTCCTTCCTGGACAACAGGTAACCCTCCCGCGCGGCATGCTTCCGGCGGGGGTTGTGCGGGTACGTCGCCGCCTCCGACGGGAGCGCGGGTATATGAGCGCCCGCGCCGCCGTCACGCCTGCGGCGGGCTTTCCCCACCCACCCGCCCTTTTCGCCTACCGGCGGAGTGCACGCAGGGGGCCGGGCTCCGCAGCCCATTGCGCCTGCAGCGGGCCGCGCCGCCTCCGGCGGGGGGAGTGCGGGTACACGGGCGCCCGCCACGCCATCACGCCTGCGGCGAGCCTTCCCCCACCCGCCCGCCCTTTTCGCCTACCGGCGGAGTGCACGCAGGGGCCGGGCTCCGCAGCCCATTGCGCCTCCGGCGGGCCGCCCCGCCTCCGGCGGGGGCGCGGGCACACCAGCGTCCGCAACGCCATCACGCCTGCGGCGAGCTTTCCGCCCACCCGTCATTGCCGCCTAGCGGCGGGGACCAGGTCGGCACTCGGACGCCCTTTTTCGCCTGCGGCGCGCTGACCCACCTCCCCACCTCCCAGCCTTCGGATGGGGGTGCCCCCACGCCCGCCCTTACGCCTGCCGGCGGCTGCGGGACTGCCGGAGGAGCGGTGTTGGCGGCCGGCGGGTAGGGAATCCCGCCCGCCACCCCCCCGGTGGCTTGGACGTGAGGGGACCGGGGCCGGAGGGGTGGGGTTCGAAATGCTGCCGAGCTATTTGTGGGCCGCCAGGCACGTAAATAGTCGATTTCGAACCCCACCCCGGAGGACCCGGGCACCGACCCGGTCACTCCGGCGGAGCCGGCGGCACCAGCGGCGGAACCGTCGGCATCGGCGGAACACCTGGCCCCTCCGCCGCACCCACAACCTCAACCTCCGCCACCGGCTTCGACCGCCACCGAAAAACCCCCCGCACCGCCCCCCACCGCTCCCCCCAAGACACCGGTTCCGCCGGAACCCGCTCCGCCGGAACCCGCACATGCCACCACCGCACCCCCACCGCCCCCGCCACCCCGACCACCACCGTCCACCCCAGCGCCGCACCCCCCGCCGCCCACCACGCCGGCCCGAAGTCGGCCAGCACGGCGGAGCCCATCGGACCGGCGGACCAGCAGGCCAGAACGGCCGTGGCCGCGCCGCAGCCGAACGCGGCGAGGGTCGCGACCAGTGCGGTCCGGGCGGGGCGCCAGGACCCGACCGCGGCGGCGCCGCCCACGAGCCACGCGGCAGCAGCCCCCGCCAGAGCGGGAAGAGCCAGCACCGCCCAGTTCAGCGGCGACGCGCCGTGCGCCGGAAGCGCCGCCAGGAGCGGAAAGCTCGGCAGATCCACCTGCCCGGTCACCCCGGCGGGAGCCACAACGCTGCCGGCGCCGACCGCGAACCCGGGCCCGAGCGCGTACGACGCACCCCACACAGCCATGTTCGGCACCAGCGCCAGAGCGACCAGCAGCACCGCACACCGCCCCGAAAGCGGAGCGCTGAGCTGCGCGAACGAATGTCCGACCAATCGTTCATGCCAGACCAGCGAGGCCCCGCCGAGCAACGCCCCGCCGCCGACGAGCACGGCGGTGGAAGCCGCGGCGGCGCGCAGAGCGACCAGCAGACCGCCCTCCGGAAGCGTCAGCCGGCGCGGCAGCGCGAGTTCGTCGAGCCGGCGGCGTACCGCCCGGGGAAGCGCGACCGCAGGTCGCCCGCACCCGGACCACGCGCCGGCCCCCGCCGCGAGAGCGGCGACGACAGGCAGGTGGAGCAGCGCGCTCAGCGGATCGCTGCGCACCTGCCCGTAGGAGCTGTAGAGCACGGCGCCGACGCCGACCAGCAGATATCCGGCGACGAGCCAGCCCGCGGCGGCAGCCGCGACCCGAAGCTCCACCCGAACGGGGCCGGCGTCAGCACCGCCATCGTCCCCCGGGCCGCCACTCCCCTCGCCGTCGTCGCCACCCTCCAGAGAAGCAACCGCATGCCATGCGGCCCGATACAGCAGCCACGCCGGCAGCGCGGTGAGCAGCAGGGGCGTCACCCCGATCGGCGCGGGTAGCCCGGACAGCGTGTCCGTCCTCACGAGGTCGGCGCCGTGCGCCAACAGCCACAGGTCCGCGGCGATACGGAGGGCTCCGTCGAGGCCGCTGTCCGGAAACGGTGAGGTGATCCACAGGATCATGACGGTGACGGCAAGGGCGCCGAGCCCGAGCCCGGCCGCGACCACCCCGCCACCGAACGCGGCGGCCGCCGCGGACGCGCGGCGGGCGTCCGCGGCACGCTCGGGCAGGGTGGGCAGGCGGTCGGTCATTTGGGTCACGTCGACCCATGCTGCCAAGAACACACCGATTTGACCGGGCAGCGCGCGAATGGCCGTCGTGTCGCGCAATATGACGTTATGCGTCTTTTCACACAATCGTGCGTACGGGGATTCGAAGGCGGTCGGAGCGGCTGTGTGAGGTCGGGCACGTGACGGCGCGGAAGGCGGCGAAGCACGCCTCCACCGCCAAGAAGGCCGTGAAGACGGTGAAGACCTCCGCCGAAGAACGTCCCAAACGGGCCAGGGCCCGCACGCGCGCCGGGGCACCGGCGGCGCCCAAGCCCAACCCGAAACCCCAACGCAAAGCCCAACCCGAGCCCCAACCCCAACCCAAACCGGCACCCCCGCCCGCACCCGCGACCGCACCTGACGTCCCGGAACCCTCACACCTCGTCACCCGTGCGGCCCGGCCCGCCGCTTCACCGGCCGAACCCGCGCCCATCGCGCCGCTCCCCGAGCGCCCCGAAGTCGCCGTCAAGCGCGCCCCCAAGCCCGCCAACTCCCCGCAGCGGCGTGCCAGGCCCCTCCCCCGGACGACCCCCGTCGTGGCCGGCGATCCGACGCCGCCCCCACCACCGGCGCCACCGCGGACGCCGAAACCCGCGCCGCCACCGCCCCCACCACCGGTGCCGGCCGCACCGGCCCCGCCACCCGCACAGACTCAACCGCCCGCACGGCAGGCACGGCCCGCGGCACCCGCGGCATCCGCAGCACGCGCGCAGGCCACGGCACCCGCCGCACCCGCACCCGCACAGACCACAGCCATGTGGCCCGAGGCAGCCTTCGACAGCCTGTACACGCGCAGCGTGAGCGGCCTCGTGCGGCAGGTGGACCTGCTCACCGGGAATCCCGGCTTCGCCTGGCACGCGGTGCGTCGCGCGTTCGACCTGGCGTGGCAGCGGTGGCCGGAGGTCGCGGCGGATCCGGATCCGGTCGGCTGGGTACGGGCGGCGGCGTACGAGTACGCGCTCGCGCCGTGGCAGCGCTGGGTGCCGGGGCACCGTACGCATCCACGAGCCGCCGCGCGGGCGCCGCACGGGGCCGAACGGGACAGCGCGGTACGGACGGCGGTACTGCGGCTGCCCGCCGCGCAGCGGCAGGCGCTCGTGCTCTACGACGGGCTCGGGCTCGATCTGCCCGTGGCCGCCGCCGAGAGCGAGGCGAGCACGGTGACGACGGCAAGCCGGATCACCCGGGCGCGGGCGGCGCTGAGCGCGGCGGTCCCGGAGCTGGGTGACCGGGCCCCGGCGCGGCTGAGCGCGATCCTCGCCGAGCCCGCCCCGGGAACAGGAACGGGAACGGGGCCGGCCTCGACCCAGCCCCCTGCGGCCCAGATCCGCGGCGCGAGCGAGCGCGGCATGCACCGCAGGTCGCTGGCCGCGGTGGCGCTGACCGCGCTGATCGCCGGGGCGACCGGCGCCGCGCTGGTGGTGACGTACGACCGCGTCGGCGAACTGCCGCACCGCGCGCGGCCGACGACGGTGACCGCGCCGCCCGCCGCCACGCCGGGGCAGGGCGTGCCGGAGGCCGGCCGCATCGGCCGACCGGCCCCAGCGAAGTCCGCCAAGCCCGTAAAGCCCGCGCAACCCACCAAGCCCACCAAGCCCGCGAAGCAGACGGCCAAGCCCGTCAAACCCGCCGAACCCCACCCAGCAGCACCCCGTTTGCCCCCAGAGCGCTGAGCCAAGCCGGGGCGCACAACGCAAACGCGGGCCCGCCCCCCGAAGGGGACGGGCCCGCGTCGTTGCGCGTTACGGCCTACCGGCCGTCAGCCGACAAGCGTCAGCCGGCGAGGATGGCGCGCGCCAGGCGAGCCGTCTCCGACGGGGTCTTGCCGACCTGGACGCCTGCGGCCTCCAGGGCCTCCTTCTTCGCCTGGGCGGTGCCCGACGAACCGGAGACGATGGCGCCCGCGTGGCCCATGGTCTTGCCCTCGGGGGCGGTGAAGCCCGCGACGTAGCCGACGACCGGCTTCGTCACGTGGGCCTTGATGTAGTCCGCGGCCCGCTCCTCGGCGTCGCCACCGATCTCACCGATCATGACGATCAGGTCGGTGTCGGCGTCCGCCTCGAACGCGGCCAGCGCGTCGATGTGCGTGGTGCCGATGATCGGGTCGCCACCGATGCCCACGGCGGACGAGAAGCCGAGGTCACGGAGCTCGTACATCATCTGGTACGTGAGCGTGCCGGACTTCGAGACCAGGCCGATGCGGCCCGGCTTCGTGATGTCGCCCGGGATGATGCCGGCGTTGGACTGACCCGGGGTGATGAGACCGGGGCAGTTCGGGCCGATGATGCGGGTCTTGTTGCCCTTGGCGCCGGCGTGCGCCCAGAACGAGGCGGAGTCGTGCACCGTGATGCCCTCGGTGATCACGACGGCCAGGCCGATCTCGGCGTCGATGGCCTCGACGACGGCGTCCTTCGCGAACTTCGGCGGCACGAAGATGACGGTGACATCGGCACCGGTCTTCTCGATCGCCTCGGCGACGGAGCCGAACACGGGCACCTCGGTGCCGTCGATGTCGACGCTGGTGCCGGCCTTGCGCGGGTTGACGCCGCCAACGATGTTGGTGCCGTCGGCAAGCATGAGCTTGGTGTGCTTCATGCCCGTGGCGCCGGTCATCCCCTGGACGATGACCTTGCTTTCCTTGGTCAGGAAAATAGCCATGGTGTGGTGACCTTGTCCCTTACTTCGCAGCCGCGAGCTCGGCGGCCTTGTCGGCCGCGCCGTCCATGGTGTCCACACGCTGCACGAGCGGGTGGTTGGCGTCGGTCAGGATCTTGCGACCCAGCTCCGCGTTGTTGCCGTCGAGGCGCACGACCAGCGGCTTGGAGACGTCCTCGCCGCGCGAGTGCAGCAGCTCCAGGGCCTGGACGATGCCGTTGGCGACCTCGTCGCACGCGGTGATGCCACCGAAGACGTTGACGAAGACGGACTTGACGTCCGGGTCGCCGAGGATGATCTCCAGGCCGTTCGCCATGACCTCGGCGGAGGCGCCGCCACCGATGTCGAGGAAGTTGGCGGGCTTCACGCCGCCGTGCTTCTCACCGGCGTACGCGACGACGTCCAGGGTGCTCATGACGAGACCCGCGCCGTTGCCGATGATGCCGACCTCGCCGTCGAGCTTGACGTAGTTGAGGTTCTTGGCCTTGGCCGCGGCCTCCAGCGGGTTGGCGGCGTCCTTGTCCTCAAGGGCCGCGTGGTCCGGCTGGCGGAACTCGGCGTTCTCGTCCAGCGAGACCTTGCCGTCGAGCGCGATGATCTTGCCGTCGCCGGACTTGATCAGCGGGTTGACCTCGACGAGGAGGGCGTCCTCCTTGATGAAGACGGTCCACAGCTTCTGCAGAACGTCGGCCACCTGGTCGGCGATCTCGGCCGGGAACTTGGCCGCGGCGACGATCTCGGCGGCCTTCTCCGGGGTGCAGCCCTCGTTGGCGTCGACCGGAATCTTGGCCAGCGCGTCCGGGTTCTCCTCCGCGACGATCTCGATCTCCACGCCGCCCTCCACGGACGCCATGGCGAGGAAGGTGCGGTTGGTGCGGTCCAGCAGGAAGGAGACGTAGTACTCCTCCGCGATGTCCGCGGTCTCGGCAAGCATCACCTTGTGGACCGTGTGGCCCTTGATGTCCATGCCGAGGATTGCGTCGGCCTTCGCGACCGCGTCATCCGGGTCGGAGGCAAGCTTCACGCCGCCGGCCTTGCCTCGGCCACCGACCTTGACCTGCGCCTTGACGACCGCGCGGCCACCCAGACGTTCGGTCACCTCACGAGCCGCCTCGGGCGTCTCGATGACTTCACCGGCCAGCACCGGTACACCGTGCTTGGCGAAGAGATCCCTCGCCTGGTACTCGAACAGGTCCACGCGCGTCCGTCCTTGGTGATCGCGGTTTGTTTTCTACGCGAACGTGCCGATACGGGAAGCGTGACTACGCGGTCACAAGGAGGGCGCACACGGTCACCGAAGTACGCGGCATGTCCGTCTCGCAGGTTATCCCCGTGGGCCGTAGGTCCCTAAATCGCAGGTCACATGTGAGCGGTGAGAACGGTCACAGAGCGCGTTGTCAGGCTCGCGTCAGGCTTCTGGTACGGGGAGCGGTCGCTTCTCTATCGCGGCGGCCATGACCTCGGGAAACAGGTCCGGTGTGCAGGCGAAAGCGGGGGCTCCGAGCGCGGCCAGGGCGGCCGCGTGCTCGCGGTCGTAGGACGGCGCGCCCTCGTCGGACAGCGCCAGCAGGGCCACGAACTGCACTCCCGCGCCCTTCATGGCGGCCACCCGTTTGAGCATCTCGTCGCGGATTCCGCCCTCGTAGAGATCACTGATGAGGACGACCACGGTTTCGGCCGGTCGGGTGATCAAGGACTGGCAGTACGCCAGGGCGCGGTTGATGTCGGTGCCGCCGCCCAGCTGTGTGCCGAAGAGCACATCCACCGGATCGTCCAACTGGTCGGTCAGATCGACCACCGCGGTGTCGAAGACGACGAGCTTGGTGTCGATGCTCCGCATCGAGGCCAGCACCGCCCCGAACACGGAGGCGTAGACGACGGAGGCGGCCATCGAACCGGACTGGTCGATGCAGAGCACGACGTCCTTCTTCACGGCCTGCGACGCCCGGCCGTACCCGATCAGCCGCTCGGGCACGATCGTGCCGTGCTCGGGGAGGTAGTGCTTGAGGTTGGCGCGGATGGTGCGGTCCCAGTCGATGTCACGGTGCCGGGGGCGGTTGATCCGCGCGGACCGGTCGAGGGCGCCGGTCAGGGTCGCGCGGGTGCGGGTGGCGAGCTTCCGCTCCAGGTCCTCGACGACCTTGCGGACCACGGCCCGCGCGGTCTCCTTCGTCGTCTCCGGCATCGCCTTGTTCAGCGACAGCAGTGTGCCGACGAGATGGACGTCCGCCTCGACGGCCTCCAGCATCTCCGGCTCCAGCAGCAGCGCCGACAGCCCGAGCCGGTCGATCGCGTCCCGCTGCATCACCTGGACGACGGAGGTCGGGAAGTACGTACGGATGTCGCCCAGCCAGCGGGCGACCTGCGGCGCGGAGCCACCGAGGCCGGCCGTCCGGCCGCCCTTGCCGTCCGCGCCGCCGCCTCCCCGGTCTCCCCCGTAGAGCGCGCCGAGGGTGCGGTCCATCGCCGCGTCCCGTCCGGCGAGGTCGCAGCCCGTTCCGTCGGCAGCGCCCCCGCCGAGCACCAGCCGCCAGCGGCGCAGCCGTTCATCGGCGGACGTCGTCCCGCCGGTTGTCGTCCCGCCCGCCTTCGTGTCGCCGGCCCTCGTGTCGTCGGTCATCCGTTCTCCCCCGTCGTGTCGGACCGGTCGGACTGCCCGGCATCGTCTGCGAGCCCTTCGTCCGCGAGCCCCAGCAGCAGCCGCAGCACCGGCAGCGCAGCCGCCACCCGCTCCTCGTCGAACCCGGCGCCGAAGCCCGGCACCGCCTCCCCGGCGGCGACCTCCGGCCGGCCCGAGGTGCCGCGCCTGACCAGCTCCCCGACGGTGCGGCGGACGCCGGATTCGAACTCGCTGAACGTGCGCCGCAGCAGCGGCAGCACGTCGTTGAACGCGGCGGCCGGCACCGCGGCGAGCCAGCCGTCGACCAGCGAGAGCAGCCGCTCGTCGTGGACGAGGAGCATGCCGCCGCCCGCGAGGAAGCCCTCCAGCCACGCCGCGGCCTCGGCCGACGGCGTCCCCGGTGACAGGGCGAGCCCCATCAGCCGGGCGGTCGCCGCCTCGTCCAGCCGCCCGTCGTCCATCAACAGGCGGGTGGCGCTGCCGCGCAGTAGCCCCGGTATCGCCCCGTCCCGCTCGGCGATGCCCCGCAGCATCACCCCCCACCGCTCGAGGAGGCCGTCGGCCTCCAGGAGGCCGATCGCCCGGTGCGCGGCCTCGGTGTGGCCGCGCATCTCGGCGGCGCCGTCCGCGTCCAGGCCGACGCAGGCGGGCGGAAGCCCGATGCAGACCCGCTCCGCCAGCCCCTCGGCGACCTTGCGGAGCGCCTCGGAGTCCGTGCCGCGCACATCGCCGTAGCGTGCGGACCGTACGAGGGCGGGCAGCGCCCGCGCGAGGTGGCCGACGTCGGTCTCCAGGGCGGCCCGGTCGGCGAGCACCCGCATCACCACCGGCAGCGCGTCCGGAAGCCCCGCGACGAGGCAGCGCTCGGCGAGCGCGGTCACATCGGCGAGCGCGGCGGCGTGCACCGCCCCCTCCTCGGCCTTCGCCGTCGCCGCGGAGAGCAGTGTGGTGCCCCAGATCCCGGCCTCGGCGACCCGGATCGCCAGTTCCGGCTCCCAGCGCAGCCGCCAGCTCTCCCGGAACGTCCCGGTGCCGCCCCGCGAGCGGACCTGCTCCCCCCAGTCGATGCCCAGCAGCCGCAGCCGGTGCAGCAGCCGGCTTCGGCCCGCGTCGGTCTCCTTGCGCAGGTCCAGTTCCAGCTCGCGTTCCAGCGCTTCGGGCTTCAGCCGGAGTCTGCGCTGCTCCCGGGTGAGGTCCCGGGCCAGCGGCACCGCGGGCGCGCTGTCCGGCACCTCCCCCAGCACGTCCCCGACGACGAGCCGGTCCCTGATGAGCGCGAGCGGTACGTCCGAGCCGTCGCACATCACCGCCCGTATCGCGTCGGTCGTCTCGCTCAGCCCGGCGAGGGGGCGGCCGCGCATGGCGGCGAGGGTGTCGGCGAGCCGCACCGCCTCGATCACATGCGCGGAGGAGACCGGCAGGTCCTCGGCGCGGAGCAGCCCGGCGACCTTGGTCATCCACCGCGTGACGGGACGGTCCGGCGCCCCGAACAGATGCCCGTACCAGCCGGGTGAGTCGATGCCCGCGCCGTATCCGCTGTGCCGCGACAGCCTGCGGTGCGTCCAGGGCACCCAGGTCATCTCGACCTTCACCTTGGGCAGCCCCTTCAGCAGCTGCCGGTCCGCGGTGGCGGTCGCCGACCGGGCCAGCGCGGGGACGTGCCAGGCCCCGCAGACCACCGCGACGCGGTCGTGCGTCCGCCGGGCCTCCCGGATCCGCAGCCGCATATGGGCCTCGCGCGCCGGATCGTCCTCATGGCCGCCGTCGCCGTACAGCTCGCGCAGCGCGCCCATCGCCTCGGCGAGCGCGGCGAACGGCGCCAGCGGGTCGTCGCCGCTGCTGCTCCGGTGCTCGACCGCGTCCTCCCACCAGCGCTCCGGGTCGTCGTACCCGGCCGTTTCCGCGAGCACGGCCAACGGGTCGATGCGCAGCGCCTGCACCGCCTCGTCGGCCTCCGGCGCCCCCTCGCCCTCGGTGGCTTCCTCTTGTTGATCCGGCGTCGTCCGCAGGGCGAGGGAATGGGCGGCGGGCAGATCGATGAAGGTGACCGGTACGCCGTGCCCGGCGGCCCAGCGGATCGCCACCCATTCGGGCGAGAACTCCGCGAAGGGCCAGAAGGCGGCCCGCGCCGGATCGTCCAGAACATGCGCGAGCAGGGCGACCGGTGGCCGCATGCCCTCCTCGGCGGCGAGCCCGACGAGCGCGTCGGCCTCCGGCGGCCCCTCGATCAGCACGGTCCCCGGCCGGTACGCGTCGAGCGCGGCGCGCACCGCCCGCGCGGATCCCGGCCCGTGGTGCCGCACCCCGAGCAAGGCGACCCCCGACGGGCCGGCGGCGGGCGGCACCGTCCGCGGTACGGCGGGTGTCATGACGGCAGGCGCACTCATGCGCTCGCCTCCCGGCAGGCGCGGTAGAAGTCCTTCCAGCCCTCGCGCTCGCGCACGACCGTCTCCAGGTACTCCTGCCAGATCACCCGGTCGGCGGCCGGATCGCGGACGACCGCGCCGAGGATGCCGGCCGCGATGTCGCCCGCCCGCAGCACGCCGTCGCCGAAGTGCGCCGCGAGCGCCAGGCCGTTGGTCACCACCGAGATCGCCTCGGCCGTCGACAGTGTGCCCGACGGCGACTTCACCTTCGTCCGGCCGTCGGCGGTCACGCCGCCGCGCAGCTCCCGGAAGACGGTGACGACCCGGCGGATCTCGTCGGCGCCCTCGGGGACGGACGGGAGATCCAGCCCGCGGCCGAGCTGGTCGACGCGGCGGGTGACGATGTCGATCTCGTCCTCCGCCGAGGCGGGCAGCGGCAGCACGACCGTGTTGAACCGGCGGCGCAGCGCGCTGGACAGCTCGTTGACGCCGCGGTCGCGGTCGTTGGCGGTGGCGATCAGGTTGAAGCCCCGGACGGCCTGGGTCTCCGACCCCAACTCCGGTATCGGCAGGGTCTTCTCGGACAGGATCGTGATGAGGGTGTCCTGCACGTCGGCCGGTATCCGGGTCAGCTCCTCGACCCGGGCGATCCGGCCCTCGGCCATCGCCCGCATGACGGGGCTGGACACCAGCGCTCTGCGGCTCGGGCCGTTCGTGAGCAGCTCCGCATAGTTCCAGCCGTAGCGGATGGCCTCTTCGGGTGTGCCGGCGGTGCCCTGGACCAGAAGGGTGGAGTCGCCGCTGATCGCGGCGGCGAGGTGCTCGGACACCCAGGTCTTGGCGGTGCCCGGCACGCCGAGCAGCAGCAGCGCCCGGTCGGTGGCGAGCGTGGTGACGGCGACCTCGACGATGCGCCGGGGGCCGACGTACTTGGGCGTGATGACGATCCCGTCGGGCAGGGATCCACCCAGCAGATACAGGGCCACCGCCCACGGCGAGAGATTCCAACGGGACGGCCGCGGACGGTCGTCGGCCGCCGCGAGGGCCTTCAGTTCATGGGCGAAGACCTCCTCCGCGTGCGGCCGCAGAGCACCTTCCGGAGCATCCTCGATGTCGGTGGGCATGACTGCCATGAATCCCCCTGTCCTGTGCCGCCGGACCCCTCGGTCCCGCGGTGATTTCCACCATGCACCACGCCACTGACAACGGGTGAAGTCGCAGGTCGGACGCATTGTCAGTGGCGGCACCTACGGTCGTGTCATGGAGGAACGGTGGAGTACGGATCAGGTGCTGGCGCTCGCTCCTGACGCCGCGTCACGGAAGGCCGGAGCCAGGCTCGCGATGCCCGCGTCCTGGTCCGGTACGGGCACTGCGGAGGCGGCGGTGTGGGGCCTGTGCGCGGGCAGCGGCAGCAAGCCGTACCAGACGGTGGTGGACACGAAAGGCCCCGGCTACAAGTGCAGTTGTCCGAGCCGCAAGTTCCCGTGCAAGCACGCGCTCGGGCTGCTGCTCCTGTGGTCCGAGGCGTCGGGCGGCGTCGGCCAGGAGACGGCGCCGGAGTGGGTGACGGAGTGGCTCGACAGCCGGCAGGAGCGGACCAGGGCCGCCGCGGCCGGGCCCGCGAAGCCCGCCGACCCGGAGGCCGCGCGACGGCGTGCCGAGCGGCGCGCCCAACGGGTGACTGCGGGCGTGACGGAGCTGGAGCAGCGGTTGACCGACCTGCTGCGCGGCGGCCTGGCCGGCGCGGACCGGGAGGGCTACCAGAAGTGGGACGAGATCGCGGCCCGGATGGTGGACGCACAGGCGCCGGGACTGGCCACCCGGGTGCGGGAGTTGGGTGCTGTCGCCGCGGGGGGCGGTGACTGGCCCTCGCGGCTGCTGGAGGAGTCCGCGTTGCTCCATCTGCTCACCCGGGGATACCTCGGCGAGCAGCGGCTGCCCGGCCCGCTGGCCGCCACGGTGCGCTCCCGCGTCGGGTTCACCACGGACGCGGCCGAGTTGCTTGCCGGACCCACCGTGCGGGACCGCTGGCTGGTGCTCTCCCAACTCGACACGTCGGACGACCGGCTGACCACCCGTCGGATCTGGCTGCACGGCGCCCGTTCCGGCCAGGTCGCGATGCTCCTCTCCTTCGGCGCCGCGGGCCGCGCGCCGGAGTTGGCACTCCCCCTCGGGCTGAGCCTTGACGCCGAGGTCGCCTTCTACCCCTCGGCCCGGCCGCTGCGTGCCGTGCTCGGCGAGAGCCACGGCCCGGCCGCACCCGGCTCGGTCCCGGCCGGGGTCCCGGTCGGCCCGGCCCTCGCCGCGTACGGGGCCGCCCTCGCGGACGACCCGTGGCTCGACGCCTGGCCGGTCGTCCTGTCCGGCGTCGTCCCCATACCCGGCTCCGATGCCGGCGGCTGGCAGCTCGCCGACGCCGACGGCCAGGACGCGCTGCCGATCGCCGGCCGCGGCCCCTGGCGCCTGGCCGCCGTCTCCGGCGGCCACCCCGTCACGCTCTTCGCCGAACTCGGCCACACCGGCGTCCGCCCCCTCACCGCCTGGGGCCCGGACGCCACCCCCGTCCCGCTCTAGTCCGTGTCCATGTCCGGGGCGGGCGCAATCGAGGAGGAATGATGAACGCCAGCTGGACCGACCTGGTCGGGAGCGCGCTGCTCGGCACGGACCGGCGCAGACCGCCGTCGTCCCCGGGCCCGCACCCGGGCCGGGATCCGGCGATCGAGCTGCTCGACGCGGCGGCGATCGGCACCGTGAGCCGCCGTGCGGGGCTGCGGCCGGCCACGGCGCGGGAGCGACCGGTGCCAGCGGCACCGGACGGACGGCCGGTGCTGCCCGACGCGGCGCGCCGCAGGCTGGGGCTGCTGCTGGCGGACCGTTCGGCGGGCGGCTCGTCGGGCAGGCGCGGCACGTCCCCCAACCTCGCCGAGCTGCTCCCGCAGTGGCTCACCGCGGCAGGGCGGCACGGCTATGCCGCACCGGCCGCCCTGCTCCCGGACCTGCTCGACGCCGCCCGCGCCAGGACCGATCTGCGGGCGGACGCCCTGGCCCTGGCCGGGCCCCGCGCGCTGTGGCTGGCGGAGCTGAACCCGGAGTGGAGGTTCGCGTTGCGGGCCGGCGTCAGGGGCCTGGAGCCGGCGGCCGGGGATCCGGCGGCGATCCGGCAGCTGTGGGAGGAGGGCCTGTTCGCCGAACGGGTCGCGCTGCTGACCCGGCTGCGCGGCCAGGACGCTCCGGCCGCGCTGGCGCTGCTGCGCTCCACGTGGACGAGCGAGCGCGCCGAGGACCGGCTGATGTTCCTCGATTCGCTGCGCGCCGGGCTGTCGCCCACCGACGAGCCGTTCCTGGAACAGGCACTGACCGACCGCAGCCGCAACGTCCGGGCGACCGCGGCCGAGCTGCTGTCCGCGCTGCCCGGCTCCGCGCTCGCCGCCCGAATGGCCGAACGGGCCCGCAGCTGCGTCTCACTCGGCGCCGGGGAGAACGTGGCCGGGATCGGCGTCCTGGTGGAGGCGCCGTACGAGTGCGACGCCTCGATGGAGCGTGACGGGGTCGCCCCGCATCCGCCCACCGGGCGCGGCGAGCGGGCCTGGTGGTTCGGCCAGCTGGTGGAGGCGACGCCGCTGGCCACCTGGACCGGACGGTTCGGCGGCCGGAGCCCCGAGGAGATCATCGCGCTGCCGGTGGCCGACGACTGGCAGCCCGACCTGCACGCCGCCTGGTGCCGGGCCGCGGTGCGCCAGCGTGACCCGGCGTGGGCCCGGGCCCTGCTCGGACCGCCGCCGGCGCCCGCGTCACCGGTCGCCGCGGTCGGCGACCCGGCCAAGCTGCTGTCCATCCTGCCGGAGCAGGAGCGCGCGGAGTGGGTGGCCCGGTTCATCGCCACGCACGGCCTGTCCGAGGCGTTCCAGATGCTCGGGGTCTGCGCCGTCCCGTGGTCGGGTCCGCTGGGCCGGGCCGTGGTCGACGCGCTCGACATCGCTCGGGACGCCGGCAGCTACCCCTGGAGTTTCAGCGGGGTGATGGGCCTGGCGGAACGGTGTCTGGACCCGGCGGAGGCCGAACAGGTCACCGTCCTGACCGCCGCGACCGAGGAGCCGGCCGACGGTTCCCCCGGCGCGGGCAGCTACTGGGCGGAAGCGTTCCAGCGGCTGGTCAGCACGCTGCGGCTGCGGGCCGTGATGCTCGCGGAACTCGAACCGCCGACGCCGGCCGCTCCAGCCCCGGCCGCCGCGGCCCCGTCAGCCGCCCCGGCCTCATGATCCGGCCGGGGGGCGGAGCGGCGGGGCTTCGCGAGCCGCCTCCCGGGCGGGGTCAGGCTTCGGCGCCCTGGCGCACATTGGCCCGGACCCAGGCGACGGCGTCGGTGGTGGGCGTGCCGGGGGTGAAGATCTCCGCGACGCCGAGTTCCTTCAGGGGGGCGATGTCCGCCTCGGGGATGATGCCGCCGCCGAAGACCTTGATGTCCAGGGCGTCCCGGTCCTTCAGCAGGTCGAGGACCTTCGCGAAGAGCGTCATGTGCGCTCCCGAGAGGATGGAGAGCCCGATCGCGTCGGCGTCCTCCTGGATCGCGGTGTCGACCACTTGTTCGGGGGTCTGGTGCAGGCCCGTGTAGATGACCTCCATGCCGGCATCGCGCAGCGCCCTGGCGATGACCTTGGCCCCGCGATCATGACCGTCGAGACCCGGCTTGGCCACCACCACGCGGATCGGACCGGACACTCCCATCACTGCCTCCATGACATTGCCGGCGTCATCGCCGGCCGAGCGGGACCACAAGCGGGACCGAGTGTGAACGAACGTTATCTCCAGCATCCCGTACCCGACAGTTTCGCGGTGGTCAGCGAGGGGGAAATCACACGATGGGACACGTTCGCAATACGTTGGGCCCGCCGCCGTCCTCCGTTCCGCCGGAGGTGGCCCGCGGGCCCAACGTGTTCCCGGGGAGCCGGGGCCTGCTGTACGGCTCTCCGGACTAGGGCACACGGGGGACGGAGCTGTTTCCCGTCGTGCCGCACGGGAGGTGGGCCATGAGCGCCCTGTCGTTCGGAGCCGTCGCCACGGGCCGCTGGCTGCGCAGCACAGCCGCCCTACGCGCCGCGGTTTTCGAGCTCGTCATCCTGACCGGCCATCTCTTCCTCTATCCGACCGGCATCCTGCCCGAGCGTGACCTGTCGGGCTCCGGCCCCGGGCCCTCCACGGACGCGCTCCCGGGCACAGACACGGCCACGGCCACGGACGCCCCCTCCGGTGCGGCACTGCTGCGGGCCGAGGCCGTGCACCCTCCCGTCCTGCTGCTGCACGGCTTCGTCGACAACCGCTCGGTATTCACCCTTCTGCGCCGCTCCCTGCGAAAGCATGGCTGGACGCACGTCCAGGCTCTGAACTACTCCCCACTGAGCTGCGACATCCGTACCGCCGCCGCGCTGCTCGGCCGCCATGTCGAGCAGATCTGCGAACAGACCGGGCAGCGGCAGGTGGATATCGTCGGCCACAGCCTGGGCGGCCTGATCGCCCGCTATTACGTTCAGCTACTCGGCGGAGATGCCCGGGTACGCACAGTGGTGACGCTGGGAACTCCGCACTCCGGCACCCGCGCGGCCCCGCTCCTGACGCCGCACCCGATCGTCCGGCAAATGCGTCCGGGTTCCGACCTCCTGCGCGAATTGGCGAAACCGGCCCCGGGTTGCCGCACGCATTTCGTTGCCTTCTGGAGCGACCTGGACCAATTGATGATCCCGGTGGAAACCGCCCGCATCGACCATCCCGACCTGGTGGTACACAATGTGCAAGTAGCTGGAATCGGGCATCTCGCACTTCCGGTGCACGCCACCGTGGCGGCCGGGATCCGCCAGGCCCTGATCGGCGAGGAGCGCGAGTTGGGGGCCGTGGACGCCGCATAGCTGTCGAATTCAATTCGAACACAACGCATTGCGCGGATCCGGAACCTGCCGAAGATTGTCGCCGTCGGGGGTAGGGGGCTACAGTCACCGCTAATTCTCCTGCTGCCGAGGCGAAAGAGAAGTAGGCGGTGAACGATCGTCACCCGTCGGGGTACACCCCCGACTACGGTGCTTACGGCTACGACCCCTATTCCACGGGCTCGTACCAGAACATCGGCACCACCTTCGCGGACGGCGATCCGCTCTTCGGAGCGATGACCGGCACCACGGACACGGGCGCCACGGGCAGCTACGCGTTCATCCCGCAGCCGGCACAGCACGGCTATGACGCGTCCGTGTACGAAACGGGCAGCTACGACGCGAGCGGTTTCTGGCAGGCCCAGACCGGCACCTATCAGACCGGCAGCTACCAGACCTACCCCGAGCAGTCCCAGCCCCAGCCGCACTTCCCGTCCCAGCACCAGCCGCAGTTCCAGCAGCAGGAACAGCAGCAGCCGCAGCAGAACTGGGACTCCGGCCAGTACCCGGCATACGGCTACAACGCCCCCGGCCAGGACACCGGCAGCTACCCGACCGGCACGTACGACGCGATGTCCTGGGACACCGGCGTCTACACCGTGCCCGCGCAGGCCGGGCCCGTCGAGCACGGCTACGCCCCGGAGCCCGCGCCCGGATACGCCGCCGAAACGGCCGAAGCACCGCCGTACGGGAACGCGAACGGGAACGGGAACGGGAACCCGAACGAGTACGGGAACGAGTACGGCACCGGCTACACCGACGAGTACGCGTACGAGCCGGAGACCGCTCCCGAGCACGAGCCGGCGCACGACCTCGCCCACGAGCCCGAAGCCGATCTCCACCTCGATCACGACCTGGACCCCGAGCCGGACCTCGAACTCGACCCCGAGTCCGCATCCGAGTCCGACATGGCCCCCGTCCCCGCGGCCCCCCGCGGCGGCGGAAGCGGCTGCCGCCGCAAGCGGCCCGCGAAGCGCTCCGCGCTCCTGACCATCGCGGTGCCGTCGGTCGCCGTCATGGGCGTGGCGGCCTGCGCCGCAGCCGCCATCACCGACGTGCCCGGCGCCCATGCGACGTCCAAGACCGAGGCCTCCGCCACGGCCGCGACCAACCCGGCCGCCTCGAAGCTCGACACGCAGCTCGCCGGAGTCACCTCTGACGCCGACGACTTCGCCACCCGCGCCAGCCGTACGCAGGAGCGGATCGACCTCAAGGACCGCGAGGCCGCCGCGAAGAAGGCGAAGGCCGACGCGGCGGCGCGCAAGGAGGCCCTTCGGCCGAAGTTCCTGCTGCCGGTGGCGGAGCGCGGGCTGAGCGCGTACTACGGCCAGTCCGGCGTCAACTGGATGGCACTGCACACCGGCATCGACTTCCCGGTCGGCACCGGCACACCCGTGTCGTCCGTGACCGACGGCACCATCCGCACGCAGTGGAACAGCTCCTACGGCAACATGGCCATAGTGACCGCCGCCGACGGCACCGAGACCTGGTACTGCCACCTCAGCAGCACCAAGATCCGCTCCGGTTCGGTCAAGGCCGGCCAGGTCATCGCGTACTCGGGCAACACCGGCAACACCACCGGCCCGCACCTGCACCTCGAGGTCCGGCCGCACGGCGGTTCGCCGATCGACCCGCTGCCGTGGCTGCTGGCGCACGGGCTCGACCCCCGCTGACCGCACCCACCCAAAGGCCCGCCCGACCACCCCTCAACACAGCACGAAAAAGGCCGGGACGGCCGAAGCCGCCCCGGTCCACTCCTGCGTGAGCCCCGCGTCAGAGCTTCTCGACCGGCGCGTACCGCAGCAGCAGCCGCTTCGGCTTCTCCTCGCCGAAGTCGACGGTCGCCTGCGCGTCCGATCCGGAACCGCTGACCCCGACGACCGTCCCGAGGCCGAACTGGTCGTGCGTGACCCGGTCCCCCACCGTCAGCGCGATCACCGGCCGGTCCGTCGTACGCCGGGTCGCGAAGCCCTTGGGCCCGGCCTTGGCGCGCGAAGACGACAGCGAGGCCGCGGCGGCGGACATCGCGGCCCCGGGCGTGGCCACCGGGCCGGTCCGCTTCCAGTCGATCAGCGTGGGCGGGATCTCCTCCAGGAAGCGCGAGGCCGGGTTGTACGAGGGCTGGCCCCAGGCGCTGCGCATCGTCGACCGCGTCACGTACAGCCGCTCGCGCGCCCGCGTGATGCCGACGTACGCCAGTCGCCGCTCCTCCTCCAGCTCCTTGGCCTGGCCCAGCGCCCGCATGTGCGGGAAGACCCCGTCCTCCATGCCGGTGAGGAAGACCACCGGGAACTCGAGGCCCTTGGCGGTGTGCAGCGTCATCAGCGTTATGACGCCACCCCCCTCCTCGTCGTCCGGGATCTGGTCCGAGTCGGCGACCAACGCGACGCGCTCCAGGAACTCGGAGAGGGTGCCCGGCTCCGCGTCCTCGGCGGCGGCCCGCTCCTGCTCGAACTCCAGGGCGACGGCGGCGAGTTCCTGCAGGTTCTCGATACGGGTCTCGTCCTGCGGGTCCGTGGAGGCCTGGAGCTCCGATAGATAGCCGGTCCGCTCCATCACCGCTTCGAGGACCGTCGCGGGGCCGGCGCCCGACTCGACGATGGTGCGCAGTTCCTCCAGCAGCTCGTTGAACTTCCGGACCGCGTTGGAGGAGCGGGCGGCCATGCCGTACGCCTCGTCGACCCGGCGCAGCGCCTGCGCGAAGGAGATCTTCTCGCGCAGCGACAGGGCGTCGATCATCGCTTCCGCCCGGTCGCCGATGCCGCGCTTGGGCACGTTCAGGATCCGGCGGAGCGGGACGGTGTCCTCGGGGTTCGACAGGACGCGCAGGTACGCGAGGATGTCGCGGACCTCCTTGCGCTCGTAGAAGCGCACCCCGCCGACGACCTTGTACGGCAGGCCGACGCGGATGAAGACCTCTTCGAAGACACGCGACTGGGCGTTGGTCCGGTAGAAGACGGCGACGTCGCCGGGGCGGGAGTCGCCCGCGTCCGTCAGCCGGTCGATCTCCTCGGCGATGTACTGCGCCTCGTCGTGCTCGTGGTCGGCGACGTACCCGGTGATGACGGGGCCGTCGCCGGCTTCCGTCCACAGGTTCTTGGCGCGGCGCCCGGCGTTGCGCTCGATGACGGCGTTGGCGGCCGTGAGGATCGTCTGCGTGGAGCGGTAGTTCTGCTCCAGCAGGATCGTCGTCGCCTGCGGGTAGTCCTCTTCGAACTGCAGGATGTTGCGAATGGTGGCGCCGCGGAAGGCGTAGATGCTCTGGTCCGCGTCACCCACCACGCACAGCTCGGCGGTGTGGTCGCCGGTGCCGACCAGCTCGCGCACCAGCGTGTACTGGGCGTGGTTGGTGTCCTGGTACTCGTCCACGAGGACGTGGCGGAACCGGCGCCGGTAGTGCTCGGCGACGTCGGGGAACGCCTGGAGCAGGTGCACTGTGGTCATGATGATGTCGTCGAAGTCCAGGGCGTTGGCCTCGCGCAGCCTCGCCTGGTAGAGCGCGTACGCCTCGGCGACGTGCTTCTCGAAGGCGTTCTCCGCCTGGCGGGCGTAGTCCTCCTCGTCGATCAGCTCGTTCTTGAGGTTCGAGACCTTCGCGCTGAACGCCTTCGGCGGGAACTGCTTGGGGTCGAGGTCCAGGTCCCGGCAGACGAGCGCCATGAGCCGCTTGGAGTCGGCCGCGTCATAGATCGAGAAGCTGGAGGTGAAGCCGAGCTTCTTGCTCTCGCGGCGCAGGATGCGCACGCACGCGCTGTGGAAGGTCATGACCCACATCGCGTTGGCGCGCGCGCCGACGAGGTCGCCGACGCGTTCCTTCATCTCGCCCGCGGCCTTGTTGGTGAAGGTGATCGCGAGGATCTCGCCCGGGTGCGCGCCGCGCGTGCCGAGCAGATGGGCGATGCGGTGCGTCAGCACCCGCGTCTTGCCCGATCCGGCGCCCGCGACGATGAGCAGCGGACCGCCCGCGTGCACGACGGCGGCGCGCTGCTGCTCGTTCAGCCCCTCCAGGAGCTGGGCGGGGTCGACGACGGGGCGGGCGGCCCCGTCCCGGTAGTACGCGTCCCGGCCGCCGTGCGGGGGCTCGTTGAAGCGCCCGCCGAAGAGGTCGTCCGCGGCATCGTCCGGCCGGTGCTCGGTCCCGTGCTCCGGGGGCGGCGGGGCCGATTCCGGCGCGTGGTCGGGGGCCTGGAGGTCGGCCAGGAAGCTGTCGTCAAAGAGGCTGCTCATCGCCTCCCGAGTCTAGGCGCCCCCACTGACACCTCACACTCCGCTTGCCCGAGTCCGCACAGACCCGAGCCTGACCCTGCCCATGGCCCTGCCCATGACGCTGCCCGACCCTGAAAAACCATCACTCTCCGCGACCGGACCCGACCGTTGCGCTCACATCACGAAATGGTTTCGGGCCTATCGGACACCGGTCTTCCCACCGGACAGGAGAGTTGGCTACCGTGCCGGACCAGGCGGTCCGTCCTCTACTTCGGCAACACGCCGTCACGGACCGTCTCCGCTGAGTGCGGCGCAAGCCGCAGCCGGGGACCCACAAGCATCACTGGGGTGAATCGGCCCGCACGGGAAACTCCGTTCGGACCGTAGGGCGACCTTCCGACAGCCCGAACCCGACAGCTAACCCGGTAAGCGGTTTACGGAAGGACTTCCCGTCTTGGCGTCCCACCGCAAACCCCGCCCCGGCATACGCGCCGGCCTGCTCACCACCACCGGCCCCCGCGCGGCGGTCGGTTTCACCGCGGCGGCGCTGGCCACCGTCACCCTGCTGGGCGAGACCGCGAGCGCGGCGCCCGCGCAGCCGCAGCCGCCCTCCATAGAAGAGGTCCAGGCGAAGGTCGACGCGCTCAACCACGACGCCGAGGTCGCCACCGAGCGCTACAACGGCGCCAAGGAGCAGGCCGACCAGCAGAGCGCCAAGGTCGAGGCGCTGCTGAGCCAGGTCGCGCAGCGGACCGCGTCGCTGAACGACTCGCGCCGCGTCCTGGGCCAGTACGCGGCCGCCCAGTACCGCAGCGGCGGTGTCGACACGACGAGCGCGTTCCTGCTCTCCGCCGATCCGCAGGAGTTCTTCGACCAGACGCACCAGATGAAGCGGATGACCAGCAACCAGAAGGAAGCGGTCGAGAACTTCCGCACCCAGCAGGCCACGACGACGCAGAAGCGCACCGAGGCGGTGAAGAGCCTCGACGCGCTGAACGCCTCCCGGGCGAAGCTGGAGACGGAGAAGCAGACCGTCAAGGAGAAGCTGGCGGCGGCGCAGACGCTCCTCAACACCCTCACCACGCAGGAGAAGGCCCGGCTGGCGGCGCTGGCGGCCAAGAAGGCGGAGGAGGACCGCAAGCGCGCCGCGGCGATCGCCGCCAAGGAGAAGGCTGCCCGGGAGGCCGCCGCCAAGGAGGCCGCGAAGACCGGGACCGGGACCGGCACCGGCGGTACCGGTTCCCACACCAGCACGTCGTCGAAGGGGGCGAAGGCCGTCGCCTTCGCCCGCCGGCAGCTCGGCCTGCCGTACGTGTGGGGCGCGACGGGTCCGAGCTCGTACGACTGCTCAGGGCTCACCCAGGCGGCCTGGAAGGCGGCCGGCATCGACATCCCGCGCACCACCTGGGACCAGGTGAAGGTCGGCGAGCGCGTCTCGACGTCGGATCTGCAGCCCGGGGATCTGGTCTTCTTCTACGACGACATCAGCCATGTCGGCCTCTACATAGGCGACGGCAACATGATCCACGCGCCACACACCGGCACGGTCGTCAAGATCGCACCGATCACCCAAATGCCCATTTACGGGGCTTCGCGCCCGTCCTGAACCCCGCTCGACGGTCACAATAGGTAAGGTATCGAAGCGATTTCGCTCACCTTCCGAGCGAAACTTCCCAAGAGTCGCTCAAGTTGACTACGGTGGCCCGCTAGGCAGCTCGTTCCCAAGCCGGTGCAGAGCCGACGCGAGCTGCCTCCGCTGAATCCGACCGCGAGGCCGGAACCGGGGACCCACACGCAAGACTTGGGGTGAATCGGGGCGAACGTCCGCACACCGGACGCCAGCACCGTAGGGCAGCCTTCCAGAGCCCGAACCCGTCAGCTAACCCGGTAAGCGGTCCACGGAAGGAATGTCTGCCTTGGCGTCGCATCGCAAACCGCGTCCCCGAATACTCTCCTCCACCGGCCCCCGCGCCGTGGTGGGACTGACGACGGTGGCGCTGGCCACTGTGACGCTGCTGAGCGAGTCCGCGAGCGCGGCGCCCGCGAAGCCCTCCATCACGGAGGTCAAGGCGCAGGTCGACGACCTTCGTGAGAAGGCCGAAGCCGCCACGGAGCACGTCAACGCGGCGAAGGAGAAGACCGACCAGCAGCGCGCGAAGGCCGATCTGCTGCTCGCCGAGGTCGCCAAGAAGACCCAGAAGCTGAACGAAGCGCGGGAGACCCTGGGCCAGTTCGCCGCCGCCCAGTACCGCGAAGGCGGCGTCGACCAGACCACCGCCCTGCTGCTCTCCGACAATCCGGACAAGTTCCTGGAGCAGTCCCACCTCGTGGACCGCATGTCGGCCACGCAGGAAGCGGCCATCAAGGAGTTCCGCACCCAGCAGGCGGCATCGACGGCCGAGCGCGCCAAGGCCGCCGCGAGCGTCGCGGACCTGACCGCCGCGCAGACCAAGCTGGCCGAGGAGAAGAAGAACGCCCAGGCCAAGCTCGCCGACGCGCAGAAGCTGCTCAACAGCCTCACCGCCGAGGACCGCAAGAAGGTCGCGGCGCTGGACACCCAGCAGTCCGGCAGCGCCGACAGCGCGTCCTACACGTACAACGGCCCCGCAAGCGGCCGCGCCGCGCAGGCCATCGCCTTCGCCCTCGCCGCGCGCGGCAAGCCGTACGTCTCCGGCGCCACCGGCCCGAACTCGTACGACTGCTCCGGCCTCACCCAGGCCGCGTATCGCTCGGCCGGCATCAGCATCAGCCGTACCACGTACACCCAGATCAACGACGGCACGCGCGTCTCGCAGTCCGAGCTGCGCCCCGGCGACCTGGTCTTCTTCTACTCCGGCATCAGCCACGTCGCCATCTACCTGGGCAACGGCAACATCGTGCACGCCCCGCACCCCGGTGGCGTCGTCGAGGTCGGCAAGATGAGCTGGATGCCGTTCGCCGGCGCTGTGCGTCTCGCCTGACACCTTGGCCCGGATCACCGGTCGGCCGGTTCTCCTCGCCACCGCCGCTGTCGGCGGTCTGGCCCTCGCGGCCGGTGCGCTGCGAGCGGGAGGCGGCCGGTCGGTGCTCGACCCGCCGGACAGCTCCGGCCCGCTCTCGTACCACGGCGGGTACCTCCTGCTGCTGGCCCTGGCGTGCGTGGCGGGCGGCGCGTTGCTCGCCGCCCGCTACCGCCGGGCGGTGCAGCACACCGACAGCCCGGACCCGGTGGCGGAACGGCTGAAAAGCGCGGCGTTCCTGCTGTTGACCGGTGCGACCGTGGTGGTGCCGGTCGCCGTGCTGCTGAGCCACCGGAGCAATCCGTCGGGCGTGGAGCCCCGGTACGACAAGAGCGTCCCGACCGAGACGGCGAGCGGGCCGCCCGTCACCGACTCACCGTCGGTGCCACCGGCCTCACCCGGGCAGGCGTCGGCCGGATCGTCCTTCGATCTCTTCCATCTGCTGCTCGTCGTCGGAGCGGTCCTCGGCGCGGTCGTGGTGGTCGTCGCGCTCGTCCGCTGGCTGCGCTGGTACCTGGCGGGCAAGGCCGAACCCGGTCTCCAGTTGATCCCCGGCAGCGCGAACACCGCCGAGAGCGCGCTCGCCGGCGCCGTCGACTCCGGCCGCCGGGCCCTGCACGGCGAGGACGCCCGTGCCGCGGTGATCGCCTGCTATGCGGCGATGGAGTCGACGCTCGGCCGGTCCGGCGTCGCCCGGCTCGACTCGGACAGCCCCACGGACCTGCTGCACCGCGCGGTGGCCGGCGGAACGCTGACCGGGGAAGCGGCCGGTGAGCTCACCCAGCTCTTCCGCGAGGCGCGGTACTCCAGCCACCCGATGGACGACGGCCATCTGCGCCGGGCCGGCACCGCCCTCGACACGATCGCGGCCCAACTGGCCGCCGCGGAAGGCACTGCGGAAGGCACTGCGGAGGACGCCGCGAAGGCCGCTGCCGAAGGCGCGACCGGCACCCGTGCCCCGGCGGGCGATCGGTGACCCCCGGCTCGACGCGCCACACGCTGGCCGTGCTCGGCGCGGCCGCGGCCGGTACCGAGGCCGCCCTCGCCCTGGCCGGCGGGTTCCCCGCGGCCGGCACCGGCGCGGTGCTCATCGCGGCCGCCGCCCTGCTCACCGCCCGCTACGCGACGGGCTTCGACTCCCAGGACCACGGCTACCGCAGACCGGTGCGGCTGCTGGGCCGCCGGACGCCCCGCCTGGGCGACTGGGGTCGCGCGGTCGGCCAGGGGCTCTCCTCCGAGAACGGTTACAGCCAGACCCTGCGACCCGGCATCCAGCGGCTGTACGCGGCCCGGCTCGCCGAGCGGCACGGGATCTCGCTGCGCACCCAGCCCGACCGGGCCGCCGCCGTCATCGGCCCCGAGCTGTGGCCCTGGATCGACCCCCACCGGCCCGCCCCGGAGGGCACGATCCCGCCGCAGGTCCTGCGGGCCGTCGTCGACCGCCTCGACGAGCTGTAGCGGGGACCGCCGACCGACCCCATGGGAACCACTGAACCGCCGAACGTCCTCCCAGGAGCACCGTGACGACCATCCAGCCGGCCCAGCCCTCCGCTCGACCCACCGTCGCCCAGCCCGCAGACGCTCAGCCCGCCGCTCAACCTTCCACCGCTCAGCCCGCCGGCGCTCAGCCCGCCGCCGGCCGGCCCACCTCCGGCCGGAACGAGACCAGCACCGCGTCCCCGTCCCTGACGCCCCGCGAGGCCGGTGAACGCGCCCGCCAGGTGCTCGGCGAGATCGAACGCGCCGTGGTCGGCAAACCCGATTCCCTCGAACTCGTCATGCTCGGCGTCCTCGCCGGCGGCCACATCCTCATCGAGGACCTGCCGGGACTCGGCAAGACCCTCCTCGCCCGCTCCTTCGCCACCGCACTCGGACTCGACTTCCGCCGCATCCAGTTCACCCCCGACCTGCTGCCCTCCGACGTGTCCGGCGCGCCCTTCTACGACCAGCGCAGCGGCGAGATGGTCTTCCGTCCCGGCCCGCTCTTCACCCATCTGCTGCTCGCCGACGAGATCAACCGCACACCCCCCAAGACCCAGGCGGCGCTGCTGGAGGCGATGGCCGAGGCGCAGGTCTCGGTCGACGGCGTCACCCGGCGGCTGCCCGAGCCCTTCGTGGTCATCGCCACCGCCAACCCCATCGAGTACGAGGGCACGTACAGCCTGCCCGAGGCCCAGTTGGACCGCTTCCTGCTGCGGGTCAGGATGGGTTACCTCCCGGCCCGCGACGAGGCGACGATGCTCCGCATCCGCATCGACCGGGCCGCCCCCGAAGCCGTACTGAACACCCTGAGCACGCCCGCCGAAGTGCTCGCGATGCGGGCCAGCCTGGAGAGCGTCGAAGTCGACGACGATCTGATCGCGTACGTCGTCGCCCTGATCGGCGCGACCCGCGCCCATCCGCAGATCCAGGTCGGCGCCTCGCCGCGCGGCGGCCTCGCGCTCGTGCAGCTGGCCCGCGCCCGCGCGGTGCTCGACCGCCGCGACTACGTCACCCCGGAGGACGTGAAGGCGCTGGTCGTCCCGGCCCTCGCGCACCGCATCACGCTGCGGCCCGAGTTGTGGGTGCGGCAGATCAACGCCGACGACGTCATCGCCGAACTCGCGCGGTCCGTACCGGCGCCACAGACCCTGCCCGACGACAAGGACAGCGCGCTCCGGCGGCCGGCAGCGCGGCCATGACCGCGGGCCGACAGCCACCGGGCCGGCCTGCCGCCCGCCCGCCCGCCGTCCCGGCGCACATCGCGCGGGCGCTGGGCGGCCCGCCGGACGCCGGCGCCGACGAGGCGGCCGAGCCCGCCGAGCCCCCGTCCCCGCCCCCAGCCGGCTGGCGGGCCGGCGAACGCGCCCTGCGGCTGCTCACGGTGGCCACCGTGGCGGCGGCCGCCGCACTGCTCACCGGGCACGCATGGCTGCTGGCGCTGGCCGCCGGCCCGGTCGCCCTGCTCGTGCTGGCCGGACCGGGCGCTGCGGTGGGAGCCCTGACGGGGGTCCTCACGGCGGCCGGCCGGCCGACCCGGCTGAGCGCCGCCGTCGAGACCTCCCCGAGCCGCTGCTTCGAGAACGAGGACATCGCCGTCCGCATCCTGCTCGACTTCGACGGGGCGGCGGGCTGGATCGACCCCGGCATCACCCTCGGCCCCGGCATCGAGCTGACCGCGCTCGCCGTGACCGGCCCGGTCGTCGAACTCACCCTCACCGCCCGCCGCTGGGGCCGCTGGAGCCTGGGCACCGTCGATGTGGACGTCTACGACACCGGCGGGCTCGCCCGTCGGACCGTGCGGGCCGAACTCGGTGAGATCCAGGTCTTCCCGGTGCCCACGCAGGCCTCCCTCACCCCCATCCCGGTCCGGCTGCCGGACCGGCTCGGCGAGCACACCGCCCGGCAGAACGGCGACGGCATCGAGGTCGTCGGCGTCCGCCCGCACATCTGGGGCGAACGGCAGCGGCGCATCCACTGGCCGTCGACCACCCGGCGCGGCGCCATCCAGATCAACCAGTTCGCCGCCGAACGCACCGCCGACACCGTCGTGCTGGTCGACGCGCTCGTCGACTTCATCGACCCCGCGACCGGCGCCTCCGGACTCGACGAGACGGTGCGCGCCGCGGCCGGCCTCACCCGCGCCTATCTGCGCAGCCACGACCGGGTCGGCCTGGTCTCGATCGGCGGCTCGCTGCGCTGGCTGCAACCCGGCTCCGGCGGGGGCTACTTCTACCGGATCGTCGAGAGCGTGCTGGAGGTCCGCAAGGACCTCGGCTACACCGTCCCCGCCCTCCAGCGCCTGCCACCGCCCGCGCTGCCCCGCGGCGCCCTCGTCTACGCCATCACCCAGCTCGCCGACGAGCGCATCCTCGAGGTGCTGGGCGATCTCGCGCAACGCGGCAACCCGCTGGTCGTCATCGAGATCCCGACCGGCGCCCCGTACATCGCACCCGGCGACACCGTGGGGCACCTGGCCCGGCGGCTCTGGCTGGCCGACCGGGCGGCGATGCGGTTCGCGCTGCGCGAACGCGGCATCCCGGTCGTCCCCCAGTCCGCAGGCAAGAGCCTCGACCTCGCCCTCGCACCGTTGCTCCGCACCCGAATCCAGGGCAGGACCCGATGACCCCGGCCCCGACCTCTGCCACGTCCCTTCCGCAGGCTCCGGTCCGGGCGGTGCGCGGCCTCGGTGTCGCGCTGGCCCTCGCGGCCTGCGACCCGGCGGTCACCGGCTCTCCCACCCTGGGCGACGTGCTGACGCCGCTCGCCGCGGTCGCGCTGGCCTGGTGGGCCGCCCCGCCGCTCGTCCGGCGCCCGGTCCAGTACTCGGCCCGCAAGGCGGCGCTGCTCTCCCAGCACCGCAACACGGTCTTCGCCGTCAGCTGCGTCGTCCTCGCCGCCTTCAGCACGCCGCCCGTCTGGCTGGCGTCGTGCGTCGCGGCCCTGCTGCTGACCTATCTCCTCATCGTCGACGCCTGCGCCGCGGGCCCGGCGGGCGTCCGCCAGCTGCGCGCGCGGCACATCCCGCTGACCGCGTACGGCGCGAGCGCGCTGGTGCTGTTCGCCGCGTTCGCCCCCTCCGACGGCAGCGCCTGGGGCCCGGCGGTCGCCGCCGCCGCGATGTGCGCCGTGGCGTACGCCGTGGGGACAGCCCTGTGGCCGCGCAGGCCCCGGCGGCCGAGCACGCCCCGTAGCAGTGCCGAGCCGCCCACGGAGTGACAACTGCCCCATCGGTCAAGGCCGTTCGAGAAGTGACCGCGTCACCCGTCGAACACTGATCATCAGCGAGCAACCAGCGGCCGATTGGGACCAGACCTGCTCTACGCCGTACTCCTCCGCACCCCTCAGGTTTAGCGTCCTCCTCCAGGTGGCCGAACCCCACTGCCGTCGGACCACGACGGCACGGCCACCCCCGCCGAAGATCCGGCGGTGTTCCGCTTCCCCGTGCGGACGCCGCCGGATCGAGGTCCCAACAGGCGGGCCCAGCTAGGCACAAAAGGAGTGACGGCCGCGTGGCGTCGCACAGAAAGCCCAAGCAGCGCTCACTCACCGGTACCACCGCACGAACCGCGGCCACCCTCGCCATGGCGGGAGCCGCGTCCGTCACCGCCTTCGGCGAAACCAGCCAGGCCGAACCGCAGCTCAGCGTCGGCGAGGTGAAGACCCAGGTCGACGCCCTGTACCAGCAGGCGGAACAGGCCACCGAGCAGTACAACGGCGCCAAGGAGGCGGCCGACAACGCCCGCGCCGACGTGGGCAGGCTCCAGGACGAGATGGCCCGCAAGACCGCGCGGCTCAACGCCACCCGCGACCAGATCGGCTCCATCGCCGCCGCGCAGTACCGCTCCGGCGGCATCGACCCGGCCATGCAGCTCGCGCTGGACTCCACCCCGGACACCTATCTCGAACGCGCCGCCCTCATCGACCAGGTGAGCGGCCGGCAGGCCGACATCCTGCACACCCTCGGCGAGCAGCAGCGCGAGATCAACACGACGCACGACGCGGCGGACGCCAAGCTCGCCACGCTGAGCGACGCCCAGACCAAGCTCGCAGAACACAAGCGCACCATCGAGACCAAGCTGCACGACGCCCAGGCCCTCCTGGACCGCCTCACGGCCGCCCAGCGGGCCAGCGTGGACGACGGCGGCGACGCGGCCTCGTCCGACACCGCACACGCCGACCGCTCCAGCGCCCGCGTCCCGATCGCCCCCGGCGACATCAAGGCCCCCTCCGCCCGCGCCGCCCAGGCCGTCGCCTTCGCCTACGGCGCCATCGGCCTCCCCTACGTCTGGGGCGCCACCGGACCGTCCTCCTACGACTGCTCCGGCCTCACCCAAGCCGCCTGGAAAGCCGCGGGCGTCTCACTCCCGCGCACCACGTACACCCAGATCAACGCCGGCCAGCGCGTCTCCGATTCCCAACTCCAACCCGGCGACCTGGTCTTCTTCTACTCCGGCATCAGCCACGTCGGTCTCTACATCGGCAACGGCCAGATGATCCACGCCCCGCACCCGGGCGCACCGGTACGCATCGCCCCGATCAGCGAGATGCCGTTCGCGGGCGCGAGCAGGCCGTCCTGACGGCGGAGCAGGATCAGTCAGTGCCGGCCGACGTTCTGGGCGGCGGCAAAGGCAACAAACGCCGCCCAGGCGTCAGGCGCGAAGGCGAGCTGGGGGCCGTCCTGGTCCTTGGAATCGCGGACGTGAACGGTGGTGGGGCAGGCGGCAACCTCGACGCAGGCGCCGCCTTCGGTGCCGCTGTGGCTGGACTTGCTCCAGGAGAGGGCGACTTCGATGCAGTTGCCGCCCTCGTCGTTGCTGTAGCCGGACTTGAACCACGTCAGCTGATTGCTCATAGTTCCTCCGCCAACTCCCTTATGAGGCACGCCGAAGCGTCGGGGCTGAGAGCCTGTCGAAGGATCATTGCATGACGCTGGAGGAGAACGCCGACCTTGTCGGGCTCCGCGTAGAGAAGGCCCACCATCTGCCCCTCCTCGTATGCGAGCTGCTCATGCTCAGGCGTCTCCAGCAACACAAACGGACCTCGAAGCCCGGGGTGAGCGCCCCCGGCACGAACAACTTGGACCGTCACATGACGCGCCTGGCTCGCGGCCAGGAGATGCTGTAGCTGACGCCTGTGTTCCTCGACGCATCCGATGGGGTAGCGAAGGGGGAACTCCCCAATCGTGAAATTGAACGACTTGGTCTGCGTCTTCAACAGATCCTGGCGTGCAACGCGCGCCGCGACACGCTCCTCAACCGTCTCATCGTCCAGCGGCGGCCAATACGAGTTGATCAGCGACCGCGCATACTCCTCAGTCTGGAGCAGCCCGGGGATGTACTGGTTCTCAAAGGAACTGAGCACCAGGGCCTCAGCTTCGTACCGGATGAAATCCATCGAGTACGAGGGGAACCGCTCGGGCTTCAGATAGTCCTGCGCGGCGACCAACAAGCCGTGCGCGCCACACATCTCGTCCGCGACTTCGAGCAGCCTCACCGCCGGTTTCCGGCGCCCCATCTCCATCGACTTCACGGACTCGTACTCGTAGCCCGCCTCCTTGCCCAACTCCTCGCGGCTGATCGCCGCCCGCGTACGCCAGAGCTTGATCTGGTTGCCGCAGTAGCGCCACGCCATCGGGGGCGGAGACTCGCCGTTCGTCATGGATTCCGCCCCTCCGGTACCCGGCAGGTACAGCTACGGTACGTACTCGCGTCGTTACTGCCGAGGCTATGCCCCGCCCGGCACGGTATGACCCATGAACGTCGGAACTTCCCCGGTCGCACGACCCGGCGGCCTCCCCCAGGACATCGAATGGCGCCTGCCGCGCCATCCCCGCAGCGTCGGCCGCGCCCGAACGCTCTTACGTCATCAGTCGAGTTCATGGCGGGTGCCGGAGGAGACGGCGGACACCGCCGTCCTCCTCCTCAGTGAGCTGATGACGAACGCGTGCCGTCACGGGCACGCGTCGCCGGGCCGGGAGATCAGCGCGCGCTGCGTGCTCTCCGGCACGACGCTCCGCGTCGAGGTCTCGGACGCGTGCAACGAGCTTCCCCGGCTCGGCCGGGCGTTCCCGGACGACGAGTCCGGCCGGGGCCTCGCCCTCGTCGCCGCTCTCGCGGAGGCGTGGGACGCCGGCCCGCGCCCCTGCGGCATCGGCAAGACGGTCTGGTTCGAACTGACCGTCGACGTCGAGCTCGTTCCGCAGTGACTCCTGCGAAGTCGCGCCGTTGTTCATCGACCGGCGGTTGAGGAGCATGAGGTGGAAGGAATGGCCAGTGAGCGAGTTGTACCGCGTCGAAATCGAACCGGAAGTACGCGCGTGGCTGGACAGCCTCACCGTTCACGATTTCAAGCGGGTGGACGAGGTCGTCAGCCTGCTCGCGGAATTGGGTACAGGCATCGGTGGCCCTTGGTCCGACCATCTGGAGGGGCCGGTCCGGGAGCTGCGCATCCGCCTGCGAGACATCGCCGCCCGTATCACCTACTGGATCACTCCGAGCAGGACGATCGCGCTGCTCACGGTGTTCCGCAAGACCAAGCAGCACGAGCAGGCCCAGATCGACCGGGCTGTGCGGGCGCAGAAAGTCTGTGACAGCGAGCATCATGGACCCGTGAACGAGTCGTACAAGCGGGAGGCGTAATGGCAAGCCGGCACACCCGCTGGGTTCCCTCCGGCCTTGAGGCGGAGGACCCCGAGCGGATCGCGATCCGAGAGTCCCTGGCCTTCGGCAAAGCCCTCTACGACCGGCGCGTGGCCCTCGGCCTCAGCACGGCGGAGCTGGCGGAACGGGCCGGGATGACGCAGGACGCCATCGAGTGCATCGAGGAGGGCGGCACTGAGCCGACGCTACTACTGCTCCGCACGCTGGCCGCTGCGCTGGACTCCGACGTCCGCCTCACCCCGGGGCACGAACTGGGTTCGCTGTGGTTCGAGGCACACGCCGCGTAACAACCTCTAGATCCGGTAGTTGCTGAGGTCAGAGATCCCGAAGTGTTTTTCTGCGTCGCTTCGCGCCTCCCCCTCCGCCTGGTCAAGGCGCGACGCGACGCAGAAAAGCACTCCACACAGCTCTGACGGCAGCCACCCACCCGGCCGCACCGCGCCGCGAGGCGCCTCGCGTCAGACCAGGCGGCGTGCCGTCGCCCACCTCGTGAGCTCGTGCCGGTTGGAGAGCTGCAGCTTCCTGAGTACGGCCGAGACGTGGGACTCGACGGTCTTCACCGAGATGAAGAGCTGCTTGGCGATCTCCTTGTACGCGTAGCCGCGGGCGATCAGGCGCAGGACCTCCCGCTCGCGCTGGGTGAGGCGGTCCAGGTCCTCGTCGACCGGCGGGGCGTCCGTCGAGGCGAAGGCGTCGAGGACGAAGCCGGCCAGTCGCGGGGAGAAGACGGCGTCGCCGTCGGAGACCCGGAAGATGGAGGAGACCAGGTCGGGGCCGGTGATGGTCTTGGTGACGTAGCCGCGCGCGCCGCCGCGGATGACGCCGATGACGTCGTCGGCGGCGTCGGAGACCGACAGCGCCAGGAAGCGCACCGGGCGCTCCGCGTCCCCCATGAGCGGCGCGCAGCGGCGCAGCACCTCGACGCCGCCGCCGCCGGGGAGGTGCACGTCCAGGAGGACGACCTCGGGGCGGGTCGCGGTGATGACCGTGACGGCCTGGTCGACGTCGGCGGCCTCGCCGACGACCTCGACACCCGTTCGTTCGGTCTCGCCGATCTCGGCCTGTACACCGGTCCTGAACATCCGGTGGTCGTCGACGAGCACGACCCTTACGCGTCGGTCCTCAGTCATGACGCCACCCTCTCCATTTCGAGTTCCACTTCCGTGCCCCCGCCCGGTGCGCTGCGCAGTCGCGCCTCGCCGCCGTTCCGCTGCATGCGGCCGATGATCGACTGCCGGACCCCCATGCGGTCGTCCGGCACCTGGTCGAGGTCGAATCCCGGCCCCCGGTCCCGTACGGACACGAAGACCTTGCGCTCCTCGACCTCGGCGTACACCTGAACCGCTTCGTCGCCACCGTACTTGGCCGCGTTCACCATTGCCTCGCGTGCGGCTGCCATCTGTGCGACCAGATTGTCGTCCAGCGGGCAGTCGCCGACGCAGACGACCTCGACGGGCACCCCGTGGGCGTCCTCCACCTCGGCGGCGGCCTTGCGTACGGCGTCGGCGAAGTTGGTCGGCTCGTCCTCCTTGCCGGTGCCCTCCGGCCGGTACAGCCAGGCGCGCAGCTCGCGTTCCTGGGCGCGGGCGAGGCGGGCGACCTCGCGCGGGTCCTCGGCGTTGCGCTGGATGAGGGTGAGGGTGTGCAGTACGGAGTCGTGGACGTGCGCGGCGACTTCGGCACGCTCCTGGGCCCTGATGCGCATCAGCCGCTCGGCGGACAGGTCCTGGGTCAGGCGTACGAGGTACGGCCCGGCGATCAGTGCCACGCCGACCAGCACGGCGAGCGCCGCCTGCAGGATGCCGCCGATGTGGCTGCCGGAACTGCGCACCACGAGGAAGCCGGTGACCCCGGCCCCGACCAGCAGCACGCCGGCGGCGCCGCGGGCGATCGGCCAGAACCGTTTGCCCTGGCTCATCTCGACCCAGCGGCTGCGGCGGGCGTTGTCGGCCTGCCGCCAGACGAGGGCGACGCCGAGGCCGATGACCAGCAGCGGCCAGATGGCGGCGTTGGCCGCGCCCAGGTTCAGATTGCTGACGAGGATGCCGAGGCCGATGAAGAGCGCGATGAGCGCGAGGATCTGGCCCTTGTCGGGCCGCCGCCCGGCCAGCCAGGACTTGGCGTCGCGCGGCTCCTTCGCCTCGCTCACCCCGCCGACGCCGAGCGGCACGAAGAACCAGAAGAGCGCGTAGAGGAGGATGCCGAGCCCGTTGAACGTCGCGAGCACCACGAACACCACGCGCACCCACGACACCGGCAGCCCGAGGTGCCCGGCGAGCCCGCGCGCCACTCCGCCGATCATCCGGCCCTCGGAGCTGCGGTAGAGCTTGCGCGCCGGCGGGTCCGCCGGGTCGGGCTGCTTCAGGTAGGAGGCGCCCGTCGCAGGAGCAGGGGGGGTGGCTGGCATACCCCGATCGTCACACGCCGGGGCCGCCCCGGGCATCAGGGTTACCCCCGGAGGTCACCCTGACCCCCTGGGACCAGGAGCCCGGGTGCCCCCGGGGCCCACCGACCTGGGTGATGGGTCAGGAACCCGGCCCCCTGGGGGGTAGGTCAGGGATCGGCCAGGGTTGCACCTGGTGCCGGGCGGCGGCCGGGACCGCCACCATGGAGGCATGACGCAGGAGAGCAGGCCGGCCTTCGAGCCGGCCGACGCCACCCCGGATCTCCCGGACTCACCGGAACCCCCGGCCCGGCGCCGCATCGTTCGCAGCCGCCGCCGGGTGGTCGCGGGTGTGTGCGACGGCGCGGGCCGCTACTTCGAGATCGATCCGGTGATCTTCCGGATCGTGCTCGCCGTGCTGTCGCTCACCGGCGGTATCGGCCTGATCGTGTACGGCATGGCCTGGCTGGTCATCCCGCAGGAGGGCGAGGACCAGAGCGAGGCGCACCGGCTGCTGTCCGGCCGGGTCGAGGGGACGGCGCTGACCGCGGTGCTCGTCGCGCTGGTCGGTTGCGGCCTGTACGCGTCGATGCTCGGCAACGGCCCCAACCAGGCCTTCTCGATCCTGCTGCTCGCCGCCGTGGTGGGCGCCGTCTACTGGTCGCAGCAGCGCCGCCGCGCCAAGCTCGCCGGGGAGGCGGACGCGGTGGCGGCCGGACCGGCCGCCGACGCCCCGCCCGCCGCGCAGGCGCCGCCGAGCCCGGTGACACCGTCGTGGTGGCGCGATCCGCTGACCAAGGACTTCTCGGCCGGCGTGAGCAGCTCCACGGGCTATCTGTGGGGGCCGGACGACGGCCCGTACGAGGAGCAGGACCGCCAGGCCTGGCGGGCCAGGAAGTCCGCGGCCCGGCGGGAGTCGTCCTGGCTGGGCGTGCTGGCGTTCTTCGTGGCGCTGATGGCAGGGGCGATCGGCACGGCGGCGGCCTGGCACGGGCACCCGCTCGGTACGGCCCTGGAGATCGGGCTGGCGTCCTCGCTGGCCGTCTTCGGTCTGGCTTTCGTCCTCAGCGCCTGGACCGGCCGGGCCAGGGGCGGTACGGCCTTCTGGGCCGTGCTGACGACCGCGCTGCTGGTGGGCGCCGCCGCCGTGCCCAAGACGATGACCACCGACTGGGCGACGACGGACTGGCGGCCGGTGGCCGTCTCGGACCTCCAGGCCCACTACGAGCAGGGCACAGGACACGGCCTGCTGGACCTGACGGCACTGCCCCTCGGCGGGAAGACCGTCACGACCTCGCTGGAGGTCGGCGCGGGCCGCGCGGAGATCCGGCTGCCGAGGAACGCCACCGTCCGGCTCAACTACAAGATGGGCTTCGGCGAGGTGCAGCTGCCGGGCAAGACCAACCACGGTGTGGACATCAGCTCGGACATGCGCAGCCAGGTGGTCTTCGAACCGGACGCGGGCATCCCGTCGACCGGCACGATCGAACTCGACGTCGAGGTGGGCGCGGGACAGATGAGGGTGGTCCGGTGAAGCGGCATGGATTCGAGCCCGCGTCCCTCGTGATGGGACTGGTGCTGCTGGGCCTCGCGACGATGTTCCTGCTGGACGCCGCCGGTGGCTGGGATCCGTCCCGGCAGCTGACGGTCGCCCTAGCGGGCGGCGGTCTGGCTTTCGCCGCGGTGGCGTCGATGGTCACCCGGCTGGTTCGGCGGCGGCACCGGGGCGACGGTGGAACGGCGGCGTGAAGCGATGAGTCCGTCGGCGGACAGCAGCGGGGTCCCGGCGAGGATCAGCGGCAGCCAGGCCATCAGGTACACCAGGTCGTTGCCGTAGTAGTACGGATCGGTGGCCCAGCTGACCGTCAGCCACAGGCTGAGCGAGATCGCCGCGCCGCCGAGCGCTGCGAGGCGACCGAACAGGCCGATGAGGATACCGATGCCGACAGCCAGCTCGCCGAAGGCGATGGCGTATCCGAAGGCGTGCGGCGCCTTGAGCGCGAGATCGACCATCGCCGGGATCGCCGCACTGTCACGCACCGCGTGCAGGGTGCCGACCAGCGACCCCGGCGCCGAATCGGTGAAGAACACCGAGCCGGTGAGCTTGTCGAGCGACGCGTAGATGAAGGTCACGCCGAGGAAGACCCGCAGCGGCATCAACGCATACCGCGAAGCGGCCTCCCGCCAGGTTCGGAGCATGATGTCCCGCCTCTCCCGTCGTACGCGTCCCCCGAGGAATGTAGGAAACGATTCTTCACGCACGACTCTCTCACCGGGAGGTACGTACACCGCTGAGATCCGACTCAGTTCCCGGCGAATGGATCCGGATCCGGTCGGATCCGGCGGGATCGCCCGGGATCCCGCCGGAACTAGCCGAACAGATCGGGCTCGCTGCGTGAGATCTGCTGGTAGAGCGGCTGGTAGTTGATCCAGGCGACGAGGTCGTTGCCCAGCTGCCCGTGGGTGTGGACGGCGCTCTCGTGGTCGATCAGCACCGGCTTGCCGGCCGCCCGTGCCGTCAGCTGCACCTGGCAGGACCGCTCCATCGTGATGAACCACCAGGCCGCCGCGTCGACCGAGTCCCCGACCGTCAGCAGGCCGTGGTTGCGCAGGATGACGGCCTTGTGCGGACCGAGCGCCTCCGCGATCCGGCGGCCCTCCTCCTCGTCGACCACGACGCCCGTGTAGTCGTCGAAGAGTGCATGGTCCTCGTAGAACGCGCAGACGTCCTGCGTGATCGGGTCCAGCAGCTCCCCGAGCGACGACAGCGCCCGCCCGTACGTCGAGTGGCTGTGCGCGGCGGCGATCACGTCGGGGCGCGCCTGGTGCACCTGTGCGTGGATCGCGAAGGCCGCCTGGTTGACGTGGAAGCGGCCCTCCACGACCTGGCCCGCGTGGTTGACCAGGATCAGGTCGCTGACGGTGATGAGCTTGAAGCTCATCCCGAACGGATTGACCCAGAAATGGTCGGTGAACTCCGGGTCGCGCGCCGTGATGTGCCCGGCCACGCCCTCCTCGAACCCGAACCGCCCGAACAGCCGCAACGCGGCCACCAGCCGCTCCTTGCGGTGCTGCCGCTCGTCGTCGGTGTTGGTGAACGTCTGCGGCAGCGCGAAGTGCAGCTGCTCGGTGGGTATCGGCTGCGGCGGCGTGCGCCCTGGTGAGGGCTGCGGGAGGAAGTCGGCCATGCAGCGGAAGCTACCGCGCGGTAGGCGAGAAGAACAGAGCGCGGAGCGAGCCCGGGAACGACAGCGCCGCCCCTCCGGCATCAGGAGGGGCGGCGCTGTGCGGGCTCGGCGGCTCAACAGCCCGGCAGCTCGGCTGCCCGACCGCTCAGCGGGAGGTCACTCCCACTCGATGGTGCCCGGGGGCTTGCTCGTCACGTCCAGGACGACGCGGTTGACGTCGGCGACCTCGTTCGTGATGCGGGTGGAGATCTTGGCGAGGACGTCGTACGGGAGGCGCGACCAGTCGGCGGTCATGGCGTCCTCCGAGGAGACCGGGCGCAGCACGATCGGGTGGCCGTAGGTGCGGCCGTCGCCCTGGACGCCGACCGAGCGGACGTCGGCGAGCAGGACGACCGGGCACTGCCAGATCTCCCGGTCCAGGCCGGCCGCGGTGAGCTCCTCGCGGGTGATGAAGTCCGCCTCGCGCAGCAGGTCCAGGCGCTCCTTGGTGACCTCGCCGACGATGCGGATACCGAGGCCGGGGCCGGGGAACGGCTGGCGCTGGACGATCTCCTCCGGCAGGCCCAGCTCCTGGCCGACCATCCGGACTTCGTCCTTGAAGAGCTTGCGCAGCGGCTCGATGAGCTCGAACTCGATGTCGTCCGGGAGCCCGCCCACGTTGTGGTGCGACTTGATGTTGGCGGTGCCGGTGCCGCCACCGGACTCGACGACGTCCGGGTACAGGGTGCCCTGCACCAGGAAGGCGACGTCCTCGCCGGCCGCGCCCGCCTCGGCGACGAGCTCGGCCTGGGCCTGCTCGAAGACGCGGATGAACTCGCGGCCGATGATCTTCCGCTTGGTCTCCGGGTCGGTGACGCCGGCGAGCGCGGTCAGGAAGCGCTCCTCCGCATCGACGACCTTCAGCTGGACGCCGGTGGCCGCGACGAAGTCCTTCTCGACCTGCTCCGACTCGCCCTTGCGCTGCAGCCCGTGGTCGACGTACACGCAGGTCAGCTGGGATCCGATGGCCTTCTGCACGATGGCCGCGGCCACCGAGGAGTCCACGCCGCCCGACAGCCCGCAGATCGCGCGCTTATTGCCGACCTGGGCGCGGATCGCCGCGACCTGCTCCTCGACGACGTTGGTCGTCGTCCAGTCCGGCGCGATGCCCGCGCCGCGGTACAGGAAGTGCTCCAGGATCTGCTGGCCGTGCGTGGAGTGCAGCACCTCGGGGTGGTACTGGACGCCGTAGAGCTTGCGCGCGTCGTCCTCGAAGGCGGCGACGGGCACCACGTCGGTGGAGGCGGTGACGGCGAAGCCGGCGGGCGCCGCCGAGCACGCGTCGCCGTGCGACATCCACACCGACTGCTCGGTGGGGGTGCCCTCGAAGAGCGTCGAGCCGGGCTTGCTGACGGACAGCCCGGTGCGGCCGTACTCACGGGCACCGTTGTCGTCGACGGTGCCGCCGAGCGCCACCGCCATCAGCTGGAAGCCGTAGCACATGCCGAAGACCGGGACCCCGGCCTCGAAGATCGCCTTGTCGAGCGAGGGGGCGCCCTCGGCGTAGACCGACGAGGGACCGCCGGAGAGGATGATCGCCTTCGGGTTCTTCGCGAGCATCTCGTCCACCGGCATGGTGCTGGGGACGATCTCGCTGTAGACCCGGGCCTCGCGGACGCGTCGGGCGATGAGCTGGGCGTACTGCGCTCCGAAGTCCACCACCAGGACGGCGTCCGGGGTGTGGTCGGGGGCGGCTGGGGTCGCTGATGCCACGGGCGGCCTTCCGGCGTTGTGTACGAGGGATCGGACCCTGATTCTACCGTTTCCGCGAGGCCGCCCCCGTCTCACCATCCGGTCGCCGGCTGGCTACCCGGAGTGTTCGTCGGCATACTGGGCCGCATGTCCTCGAACACGCACTACGCGATCTTCGCGTTTACCTATGGCACCGGCTGGTCCGGCTGCCATGGTCGTGCTGCTTGAGCTACTGACAAGCGACTTCCCAGGCGCCCCGGACCTTTCGGTCCGGGGCGTCTGTCGTCTCCGGGCCCGGTTCGGCCCGATCACCACAGGAGACATCACGATGAGCACCCAGACGGCAGCAGTCACCACGGCCCCCGCTCCCGCCGAGACCGGCGCCCGCACGGACGAGGCAGTGGCCCTCATCACAGGAGCCCGGGGCCGGATCGACGATCTCGACACCAGGATCATCGCGCTGGTCACGGAGCGGATGGCCGTCTCGTCGGAGATCCAGCGGGCCCGGATCGCGTCGGGCGGGCGCCGGGTCAACCTGTCCCGCGAGATGGAGGTCCTGAACCACTTCAGCGATGAGCTGGGCCGGCCCGGCACGACCCTTGCGATGACTCTGCTGGAGCTGTGCCGTGGCCGCGTGTGACGTTTCTGCGGATCGCCCGTTCGGGCGGCATCACCCGTACGGCACGTGACCGGCCCGGGGCCCCTTCGTTGGATGGGGTGTCCGTGCCAGCCAGGGGCGGTCGACCACAACCACGCGTGGACCAACAGGACGCCGCTCAGACGCAGCTGGGCGGGGTGTTAATTCGGAGCGATGAGGCCTGCCCATTCGTGCGGCAGGCCGTGGGACCTCGCTCCGGGCTCCGTGACCGGCCGGCAGGGGACAGCCGTTCGGTCACAACTCCAAAGAGGCGGTCGGCTCCCAGGACGCTGGGATCCGGCCGCTCTGCGAAGCCCACATTACTCATCAGCGACACCGGGAACGGACTTCCGACGCCCGATCGGAGTACGTCCTGCCCCCCGCGCCCGGCGACCCCGCCCGGCGACCCCGTCCGGCGACCCTCCTCACGACGACACGATTCCGGGCGACACGATTCCCGGCGACACTTCCCGGCGACGGCCGGCAGCACGTTCAGCGCTCAGCGTCAGACCGCCTTCGGCGGGATCGGGGGGACGGGCAGCAGCGGCAGTCGTAGAGCGGCGAAGGCGTCCTCGGGGACGGCCGGGGTCCGCGGCTGCACCGCGGGCAGGCGTACGTAGGCCTCGCCCTGGGTGGGGCGGGTGTCCTCGTCCCCGTTGTTCGGCCAGAACGACATCGCCCGCTCGGCCTGGGCGGTGATCGTGAGCGAGGGGTTCACCCCGAGGTTGGCGGAGACGGCGGCGCCGTCCACGACATGGATGCCCGGGTGCCCGTAGAGCCGGTGGTACGGGTCGATCACGCCGTGCTCGGCGTCCTCGCCGATCGCGCAGCCGCCGAGGAAGTGCGCGGTCAGCGGCGTCCCCATCAGCTCGCCCACGTTGCTGCCCGCGAAACCGTTGATCTCCTCGGCGATGAGCCGGGCGGCCTCGGCGCCCTCGGGGATGTGCTCGGGGTTGGGCGCGCCGTGGCCCTGCTTGGCGGTGAGCAGTCCCTTGCCCAGGCCCTTGGGCTTGCGGTACGTGGTCAGCGAGTTGTCGAGCGACTGCATGACCAGGCCGATGATGGTCCGCTCCGACCAGCGGCGGTTGGACAGCGACCGCAACGTGAGCATCGGGTGGCGCGCGCAGGCCGCGGCGAAGGCGAGCGCCTTGGGGGCGCGGGTGCCGTGCGGGACCTGGAGGATGGTGAGGGCGCCCATGGAGTTGGAGCCCTTGCCGTAGCGGACCGGCTCGATGTGGGTGTTGGCGTCGGGGTGGATCGAGGACGTGATGGCGACGCCCTGGGTGAAGTCGACCTTGGCCGCGCCGTGCGCCTTGCGGTAGCGGCGGTTGTCGGTCTGGGCGCCGACCAGGGCCTCGGAGTTGGTGCGGGTCAGCTCGCCGAGCTTCGCGGAGATGCCGGGCAGTTCGCCCGCGTCGCGCATGGTGTGCAGCAGCGTCTGGGTGCCGTAGGTGCCGGCGGCGACGACGATCTGCCGGGCGCGCAGCACCTGCCGCTTACCCTTGCGCTTCTTGTCGGTCGGCGCGGTCGCGACGCGGTAGCCGCCCGCGGGGTCCTCGGACAGGCCCACGACCGTCGTCATGGGGTGGATGACGGCGCCGGCCTTCTCGGCGAGGTGCAGGTAGTTCTCGTTGAGGGTGTTCTTGGCGCCGTGCCGGCAGCCGGTCATGCACTCCCCGCACTCGGTACAGGCGCGCCGCGACGGGCCCGCGCCGCCGAAGTACGGGTCGGCGACCTCGCCGCCGGGCTCGGCCTTCGCCTCGCCGTCGGCGTCCTGGCCGTCCCCGAAGAAGACGCCGACCGGCGCCATGTGGAAGGTGTCGCCGACCCCCATCTTCTCGGCGGCCGCCTTCAGGTGCACGTCGGAGGGGGTGAGCGTCGGGTTGAGCCGGACGCCGAGCATCCGCTGGGCCTGGTCGTAGTACGGCTTGAGCTCCGCCTGCCAGTCGGTAATGTGGCCCCACTGGCGGTCGTCGAAGAACGCCTTCGGCGGCACGTACAGGGTGTTGGCGTAGTTCAGCGAACCGCCGCCGACCCCCGCGCCGGCGAGCACGAGGACGTTGTTCAGCAGATGGATGCGCTGGATGCCGTAGAGGCCGAGCGACGGCGCCCAGAGGAAGTTGCGGATGTCCCAGGAGTTCTTGGGCAGCGTCTCGCGCGTGAAGCGGCGCCCGGCTTCGAGTACGCCGACGCGGTAGCCCTTCTCCGTCAGCCGGAGGGCGGACACCGAGCCCCCGAAGCCGGAGCCGATGACGATGACGTCGTAGTCGTAGCCGGGCAGGTCACGCGACACAGGTTCCTCCGTAGCGGATGTTGCCTTCGAACTGCCGTCACACATGCCGTACACATGCCGTCACAGATGCGGTGACAAACGCCGTCACCAGCGCCGCACTCGGCGGATCAGCGCAGGTGGAGCGCCTTCATCACGCGCAGCGAACGGCTCATGAAGGCCGCGTACTTCGCGTCGTCCATGCCCATCGACGGCGCCATCGGCAGCAGCCGCTGGGTCGCGACGGTCTGCGCCTCGGTGAACTTGAGGATGCCCTCGGAGCCGTGCCGGCGGCCGAGGCCGGAGTCCTTCATGCCGCCCATCGGCGCCTGGACGCTGCCGTACGCGGGGGCGTACCCCTCGTTGACGTTGACGGTTCCGGAGCGCAGCCGCGCGGCGATGCGCCCACCGCGGCGGGTGTCCTTGGTCCAGACGCTGGAGTTGAGACCGTACGGGGTCGCGTTGGAGCGCTCGACGGCCTCGTCCTCGTCGCGGAAGCGGTAGACGGAGACGACGGGGCCGAAGGTCTCCTCGGTGCAGACCGACATCGGCGCCTCGACGCCGTCCAGGATCGTCGGCTCGTAGACGTAGGGGCCGATGTCCGGGCGGGCCTGTCCGCCGGCCAGGACCGTGGCGCCCTTGGACCGGGCCTCGTCGACGTGCCGGCTGACGGTCTCCAGCTGGCGTTCGCCGGCCAGCGATCCCATGCCGGCGCCGAAGGCGAGGGCCGTGCCGAGCTTGAGCGCCTTGGTGCGGGCGGCGAACTTCTCCAGGAAGGCGTCGGCGACGGTCTCGTCCACGAAGAGCCGCTCGATGGAGACGCAGAGCTGACCGGCGGAGGCGAAGCAGGCGCGGACGGCGCCTTCCGCGGCCTTGTCGAGGTCGGCGTCGCGCAGCACGAGCATGGCGTTCTTGCCGCCGAGTTCGAGGGAGACGCCGATCAGCCGGGCGGCGGCGCGCTGGGCGACATCGCGGCCGGTGCGGGTGGAACCGGTGAAGGAGACGTAGTCGGCGTGCTCGACGAGGGACGGGCCGATGACGGGGCCCTCGCCGATCACGATCTGCCAGACATCGGCGGGCAGTCCGGCCTCGATGAGCTGCTCGCGCGCCCACAGGGCGGTGAGCGCGGTCTCGGTGTCGGGCTTCATGACGACGGCGTTGCCCGCGGCGAACGCGGGGAGCGCGTCACCGACCGACAGCTCGAACGGGTAGTTCCAGGGCGCGATCTGGCCGACGACACCGCGCGGCTGGCGCAGCTCGACCACCTTGGTCAGGACGGGAACGGCACCGCCGTGACTCTTCGGCCTGAGGTACGCGGGGGCCCGGCGGCCGTAGTGGCGGGCGGACATGATGACGGCCTGGACCTCTTCGTGGGCGTGCAGCCGGGCCTTGCCGGTCTCCAACTGGATGAGGTCGAGGACTTCGCTCTGCCGGCTGAGCACCAGGTCGTGGAAGCGCAGCAGCACGGCGGCGCGCTGCCGTACCGGGGTGGCCGCCCAGGCGTGCTGGGCGGCGCGGGCCCGCTCGAAGGCGGTGGCGACCTCGTCCGGGCTCGCCTCCGGGAGGTCGGCGAGCTTCTCGCCGGTGAGCGGGGTGTGGTTACTGGTGCGGCCGCTGCCGATGACGCCACGCGTCAGCCGCGCGACGAGGTCGGGGGTGACGACGTCCTGGGCTCCTCTGGCGGTGGTGGGTGCCGCCGGGTTGCCGTCGGTGGGGCGCGTGGTGCCGAGCGAGTCCGTCATAGCGGCGAGATTACGGCTGATGGGCGCCTCTGGGTACCCATCAGTAGCTACTTTTCACCTGACGAGCACAATTGAGCCAGTAATCGCTGGCGTGATCTTGATTTCCGCAGCTCAGCGCGGGGTGAACGGTGTCAGCGCAGGGTGAACGGTGTCAGCGCGGCGTGAAGGTGTCCCGCGCCGTGTCGAAGGTCCGACGGCCCTGCTCCGACTTCTCCACCGGCGACGAGACCCACATGTCGTACTGCCGCCCGTTCTCGGTCCAGCACAGGTCGAACGTGCGGCGCGCGCCGCCGCCCGGGTAGCCGTCCCAGGTGAACTCCCAGAGCGCGGCCGGTCCGCCGCCCTTGGTCGTCTCCGTGACGAACCCGTCCCGGTATCCCTTGTACGCGGCCGCGCCCGCGCGGTGCTGCGCGGTCATCACCGCCATCGGGCCCTTCGGGTCCGGCTTGTCGTTGCGGACGCCGAACCGGAACTCCTTGCCCGGCGAGTAGTAGAAGATCCGCGGTGGAACGACCGACCGGCCGTAGCCGCTGGGGAGCACCACCGAGAAGCCCGACACGTCGGTGACGGTACGGAATCCGGCCGGGACCGGGGTGGAGCTCGGCGTGACGGGGGGCGTGGTGGGCGCGGCCGACGGAGGGTGCGAGGAGGGTTGCGGCTTCGTCACGGTGTTCGCGCTGCCGTCGGCACCGTTCATCGTCAGCACAGCGGCGGTCACGCCACCCCCGACGACCAGCGCGAGCAGCGCGCCCACCAGCACTCCCCTGCGGGACTTCCGGCCCTTGGGAGACGCGACAGGGAACGGCGAAGCCGTCAGGGGCGGGGTCGGATCCGAAGCCTGGCCGCCTGGAGCCTGGCCCGGAGCCGGAGCCGGGCCGGGATCCGGAGCCGGGCCGGGATCCGGCGGGACCACGGTGTCCTGGGTGATGGTCGGGACGTGTCCCGTCTCGGTGGCCTCGCCGGTCTCGGCGTACGTGCGCAGCCACAGCTCCGCCGCGACCGCGCCCATCCGGCGGCCGGTGTCGCGCTCCAGCAGCGCCGTGACGACCGGCAGCAGCGGGCCGGCGCTGGCGGGCGGGCGGATCTCGTCGAAGACGACGGCGTGCAGCACCCCGCCGATCGAATCGCGGCGGAACGGCGAGTGCCCGTCGACGGACGCGCACAGCAGCACGCCCACCGACCACAGGTCGGACTCCGGCCCCGCCATCGCCCCCGACATCCGCTCCGGCGAGGTGTACTCGGGCGAACCGACGAACACCCCGGTCTCGGTCAGTGTCGTCGTTCCCGACACCCGCGCGATCCCGAAGTCGGTGAGCACGACCCGCCCGGTGTCCCGCTCGATCAGGACGTTGGCCGGCTTGATGTCCCGGTGCAGCACCCCGCGTTCGTGCGCGGCGTGCAGCGCACCCGCCACCGCGGCGCCGATCCTGGCCGCCTCGCGCGGCTCCACCGGGCCGTCCTTGGAGAGCACATCGGCCAGCGACCGGCCGTCGATCAGCTCCATCACGATCCACGGCCGGCCGTCCTGCTCGACCACGTCGTGCAGGACGACGACATGCGGGTGCCGGATCTGCGCCACGCTCCGGGCCTCGCGCAGGGCGCGGTCCCGGTACAGCTGCTCGTCCCTCTCGGACAGCCCCTCGTTGAGGTGCAGCTCCTTGACCGCGACCTGCCGGTCCAGCAGCTCGTCGGTCGCCCGCCACACGGTGCCCATGCCGCCGCGGCCCAGCCGCCCGGTGATCCGGTACCGGCCGGCGACGGGTCCCGGCAGGCCGGACATGTACGGGGACATGCCGTGTCCCCCGTCGCTCGCCATGGGTCCCATCATGCCCTGTCATGCCCACCACGTGGCGCCGGTCTCAGGTGGTCCGGTACGTCTCGGCTGCCTTGTCGAAGATGCGCTGGACGTCGGCTCGCTGGTCGTCCGGTCCGATGACCAGGACCAGGTGGTACTTACCGTCCTGGATCACCGCGAGATTGCGGGCGTAGACCTGGTGACCGTTGCCGTCCCGCCAGCTGTACTCGCCCTCCGCGGCGGGCGATCCGCCCATGTCGAGCGTCCGGAGCGCGCCGGCCGAGGCCCACTGCGAGGCACGGAACGGGGCCAGCTCGGGTTCGTTCGACTGGTACGCCATCGGATCGCTGCCCGCGTCGGAGACCGCGTCGCGGCCGGGGACCACGATCAGCTGGAAGTCACCGCCGGTGTACCGGATCTGGTCCTGGGCGTTCTTGCCCTGCCGCTGCCAGCCGGTGTGCACGGCGACGGTGAAGCCCGCGTCGTCCGTGCGCAGCGCGAAGTCGCCGCCGAGATCGGTGGCGGGGGATGCGCTCGTCGCCGGGGGCTGCTTGCTGGGCGGCGGCTTCGCGGACGTCGGCGCGGTGGTCGGCGTCTTGCTCCCGGCCTTGCCGTCCGAGCCGGAGCCCGGCATCTGCGCGGGGACCGTCCGGGTCGTCGAGCCGGCCTGGCTGCCGTCGTCGGTGGTGTTGCGCGGCATCATCACCAGCGCGTACACGACCACCGCGACCAGCAGGAGCAGCACGAGGACGAGCAGCCGCGCGCCCAGGCTGCGCGGGGCACGCTGCTTCTGCTGCTGCTTCGGCCCCTTCGTCCGGGTCTGCTGCGCCTGGTTCACCTGCCGGGCCGGCCGTTCCTGCTTGGCCCGCGCGTGGCGGCGGTGGGTCGTACCGGAGAGCGGCTCTGCGGAGGCGGCCGCGGCGGACCTGCGGCGGCGGACCAGCTCGCCCCTGCGCCGGACGATCGGCAGCTTGCGGGGGTCGGTCGGGACCGACACCGTCCGCAGGCCCAGATCGGGCTCGGGGGCGGACCGGATCAAGGAGCGCAGCCAGCCCTCCAGTTCGTCGAAGTCCGGGCGCTCCTCGGGATCGGGGCGCAGCAGCGACTCGACGATGGGCCGCAGCGGCCCGCTCTCCTCGGCGAAGGCGGGCGGTTCCGCGCAGACCAGCTGGACGAGCTCGGGTGTGCTCTCCTCGGGGAAGGGCGGGTGGCCCTGGACGCTGCGGAAGAGCAGCGAGCCCAGCGCCCACAGGTCGGCGGCGGGGCCGACGGGCGGGGCGAGCTGCCAGTTCTCGTGGACGGGCGTGGCCTGTTCGGGCGCCCAGCGCTCGGTGACCGGGCCGACGACGGTGATACGGGCCTGCCGGGCCCGTTCCTGTTCCAGCGCGGAGTCGGGTCCGCCCCAGCCGGGGCCGTTCCCCCCGGCCATCACTTCCGCCGGTACCGGGTCGTAGCCGCACAGCGCCTCCTGCGCGGCACCGGCCGCCAGGCCCGAGAGCATGGCGCGGCCGTCGTCGCAGACCAGGACGGTGCTGGCGGTGACATTGCGATGGGTCCAGCCGTACGCGTGCAGGACGCGCAGCGCGACGAGCACGTCCGAGGCGACCTCGGCGGCGCGGTAGTGGCCGAGCCGCTTGTCGACGAGTAACGAGGCGAGCGGCCGGGCGTTGACCAGCTCGCTGGCGATCCACAGGCTGCCGTCCTCGACGAAGATGTCGAAGACCTGCACCAGGCGCGGGTGATCGGGTATCGCGGCGGCGGCCCGCGCGGCGTCCAGCGCGCGCTGCGCGCTGTCGCTCGTACGCTCCGGGCCGCGGCCCGGTTCGTCGCCGTACGGCCCGGAGCTGATCAGTTCGGCGCTGACGATCTCCGGCAGCAGCACCTGGCGGACCAGGACCTCCTGGCCGCTGTACGTGTCGAAGGCGCGCGTTTCGACCAGTTCGTACTCGTCCGCGGGCGGCCGGGGCAGGCGGTAGCGGTCGGCGAGTACGCGACCCGCGTATTCGTCCACGACGCCTCCCCAAAAGCGTCAGATCCGGTCCGGTCCGGATGGATTCTGGATGCGGACAGTCCGCGAGCTTTCACGATACGTGCCGGAGGCATGCCCCGTGACCCGCTCTGCGCAGATCAGTTGGACGGCTTGAAGGTGGCGAAGAAGGTCTGGCGCATCTGCGTGACGGCGGGCGTGTCCCACTGGTCGGCGGGCGCGGAGAACATGATGGCGAAACCCTGGTGGTCGTTGACGACGAACCCGCGGTTCAGGACGCGGCCCTTGATGCCGCCCTTCTCGGTCCGCAGGAAGTCCCAGTCGGCGGCGCTGGGGTAGCCGTTGAAGGCGACGTTGCCGATCGACACCCTGTGGTAGCCGCTACTGGCGGAAGCCACCGCGGACTCGTGCTCGAACCAGTCGGCCGCCGCGTTCTTGCCCGGCTCGTCGGTGAAGTCGATCTGCACGCGCGGGAAGCCGCCGTCGGCGCTGAATATGAAGCTGTCCGCGCCCGCGCTGCCGGTCTGGTGCCAGCCGGCGGGCAACGCGATGGAGAAGTGGCCCGCGGTCACGACCTTGTAGCCGGCCGGAACCGTACCGCCGGCGCCCACCGGCGGGTTCGCGGTGCCGCCCGTCCCGGCGCTCGTACCCGCGGTCGTGCCAACGCTCGTCGCCGCTCCCGGGTTCGTCGACTGTTGCTGTCCCGGGGAACCGGTGCTCCCCTTCGACGGGGTGGCCGGCGCCTTGCCGTCGCCGACCTTGCCCGGGGCGGAGGACGCCGAACCGGGCTTGGAGTCGGGCGTGTTGTCGCCGTCCCCGGCGTTGGCCAGCCAGAAGCCGATCCCGGTGCCGAGAACGGCGAGCGCGACGGCGATGGCGGCGATGATCAGCACCCGGCGCGGAACGACATCGGTGAGCGGGGCGCGCGGCGCCGTGGGCGCGGTGCCGGGCTCCCCCGGCTCCGCCGCCGGTCTCGGCTTGGCCGCCTTCGCGGCCTTCGCCGCCTTGGCGGCGGTGGCGGTACCGGCGGCCGCGGCCGCGCCGCGCACCGAGCGCAGCGCGTTGCGGACCCGGGCCTGGTCGGCGGCGGCCTTGCGGGCGGCCGGCGGTGCGTCGGTCGGGGTGGGCTGCGGGTCGGGCGGGAGCGCGACGGTGCGGGTCGCGGCGAGCCCGGCGTCGTCGAGCGCCGGACCGGCCGGGTGCTGCGGCGCGTTGGCGACGCGGGTGAGCAGCGTGCGGACGCCCGCGTCGTCCAGGCGCTCCGCCGGGTCCTTGATGAGCAGGCCGTGGATGGCGTCGGCGAGCGCGCCCGCGTTCTGCATGGGGCCGACCGGCTCCGTCATGACCGCGGTCAGGGTGGCGATGGCCGAACCCTTGTCGTACGGCGGGCGGCCCTCGACCGACGCGTACAGCAGCGCGCCGAGCGACCACAGGTCCGCCGGCGGGCCCGGCTTCTGGCCGCGGGCGCGCTCCGGCGAGATGTACGAGGGGGCGCCGACGAGCATGCCGGTCGAGGTGACGGACGGGTCGCCGTCGATCTGGGCGATGCCGAAGTCGCTGAGCACCACGCGGCCGTCGTCGGCGATGAGGACGTTGGACGGCTTGACGTCGCGGTGGAGGATGCCCTCCTTGTGGGCGGCCTTCAGCACGTCGAGCACCACCAGGGCGACCTCGGCGGCGCGCTTGGGCGTCAGCGGTCCGTCCTCACGGATGGCGTCGGAGAGCGAGCGGCCCTCGACCAGCTCCATGACGATCCACGGCCGGTCGTCCTCCTCGACGACATCGAACACCGTGACCGCGCCGGTACCCCGGATCCGCGCGGTGGCCTTCGCCTCGCGCAGGGTGCGGGTGACCAGCCGGCGCTTCTCGTCCTCGTCGACATTTCCGGGGAAGCGCAACTCCTTGACGGCGACGGTCCGGCCGAGGGTTTCGTCCTCCGCGCGCCAGACCGTTCCCATGCCGCCCTTGCCGAGGACCTCGCCGAGCCGGTACCGGTCGGCGAGGAGACGTCCGTCGGTGCCTTGCGCCTGGCCCATGAATTCCCCTGCGGTCACTGGTGATGTGAGCCCCATCATCGCCGACCGGAGGCCTCCGAAGCGAACCCGGCTTACTGCGCGGACAGCCGGAAACCGGCCACGGCGTTGTCGAACACCGGCTTGTACTCGTCCCATTGGGACTTGGGAGCGGAGAGGTAGATGGCGTACTCGCGTTCGCCTTCCTTGCCAAATCCCAGGTCTATGGCCCGATAGTCACGTTTACTGCCTTTGAACGTGAACTGCCATATGGCGGCGTTCTGTCCGAATACGGACGTCGGCTGCATGCGCTCCTGGTGATAGCCGTCCAGCTTGCCGCTCACCTTGGTCTCCAGGGACTTGAAGTGCGCGAGGTGGTCGGGGCCGGCGTAGTCCAGGATGCTGAACTTGAGCCCCACGAGCCCGGTGGGATCGATGTAGTTGATCTCACCGTCCGCCACCGAGCGCCGCCAGCCCTTCGGCACCGGCACGGCGAACCCCTTGGCGGCCTCGGTGGCCAGCCGGTAGTTCTTCGGCACCGGCGGCGGGGTCGTGGTGGTGGACGCCGAGGGGTCGGGGGTCGCGGTGATCGCCGGCGGGGTGTGCTTCTTGGCCGCGGCGGGGGTGCCGGTGACCCGGAAGTACGCGAAGGCCGCGGTCCCGCCGGCCGCGACGGCGGCGGCGGTGAGCACCGCGACGACCCATCGGGCCCCGCGCCGCGGCCGGGCGGCGACGGGGTGCGTTCCGCCGGGGGTGGTCGTGGGGCCGTCGGGGCCGGGCCCGGCGCCGTGGCCGACCGTCACCGGCGTGGTCGGGCCCGCGGGTTCGGGTGGTCCCGCGGACCGGGACCCGCCGGACGAAGCCGCGTGCGAAGCGGTGTGCGGCGACGTGTGCGAGGCGGTGTGCGGCGCGGTACGGCCGCGCTCGAACCGCGTGGTGTCCGCCTCGGCGGCGGGCAGCCGCAGCAGCCGCTCGGCCTCCTCCGCCGACATCCGCTCGCGCGGATCCTTGGCGAGCAGCCCGGCGATGACGTGCTCCAGCGGCCCGGCGTTGGCAGCGGGCAGCACCGGATCCTCGGAGATGGCGTACGCGGTCTCGATCGCGGTGTCCCGGCGGAACGGCGAACGCCCCTCCACCGCCTGGTAGAGCGTCGCGCCGAGCGCCCACAGGTCGGCCTCCGGGCCGGGCGACTGGCCCTTGATGCGCTCCGGCGAGAGGAAGTCGATGGAGCCGATCAGCTCGCCGGTGCGGGTCAGCGTCGACGTGCCGGACGCCTGGGCGATGCCGAAGTCGGTGAGGACCACCCGGCCGTCCCCGCCGAGCAGGACGTTGCCCGGCTTCACATCGCGGTGCAGCACCCCCGCGCGGTGCGCGGCGCGCAGCGCGGCGACCATGCCGCGGCCGATCCGCGCTGCCTCCACGGGCGGCAGGGCGCCGTTCTTCTTCAGCGCCTCGCCCAGCGTCATGGACGGGACGTACTCCATGACGATGGACGGCAGGCCCGCGTCGTCCACCACGTCGTGCACGACGATGACGTTCGGGTGGCTGATCCGGGCGGCGGCGCGGGCCTCCCGGCGGGTGCGCTCGAAGATGGTGGCCAGTTCGTCCTCGTGCAGATGGGGCTGCGGTGGATGCAGTTTCTTGACCGCCACCTGGCGGCCGAGCAGTTCGTCCTCCGCGCGCCACACAGTGCCCATGCCGCCGCGGCCTATCCGCTCCACCAGCCGGTAACGGCCGGCCACGAGTCGTCCCGCCTCAGCGTGATCAGACACCATGCCCCCTCTGCTCCCCCGTTGGGCTTAAAGGGGCACGATATCCGGCGCTCCCAGCCGTGCCGCGTCCGCGGTCGTGTCATCGGGTTGCCGCTGCGACTCGCGCTCCGCCTCCACCCGCTTCTGGTAGTGCTCGATCTCCTTCTCGATCTGCCCCTTGTCCCAGCCCAGGACGGGCGCCATGAGCTCGGCCGCCTCCCGGGCGCTGAGGGTGCCGCGGTCGAAGGTCTCGATCGAGATACGGGTCCTGCGGGTCAGGACGTCGTCGAGGTGCCGGGCGCTCTCGTGCGACGCCGCGTACACGATCTCGGCCCGCAGATAGTCCTCGGCGGCGGGCAGCGGGTCGCCCAGCGACGAATCCTCCACGATGAGTTGGAGGACCTCCTCGGCGAGCGCGCCGTACCGGTTGAGCAGGTGCTCGATCCGGGCGACGTGCAGCCCCGTGCGGGCGGCGAGGCGCGCCCGCGCGTTCCACAGCGCGTGGTAGCCCTCTGCTCCGACCAGCGGCACGTCCTCCGTGATGCACTCCGCCACCCGGTGGGCCAGGCCGTGGACGGCCTCGTCCACCGCGTCCTTCGCCATCACCCGGTACGTCGTGTACTTGCCGCCCGCGACGACCACCAGGCCCGGCAGCGGGTGCGCCACGGTGTGCTCGCGCGAGAGCTTGCTCGTCGCGTCCGACTCGCCGGCCAGCAGCGGCCGCAGCCCGGCGTAGACACCCTGGACGTCGTCCCTGGTCAACGGGACGGAGAGCACCGAGTTGACGTGTTCGAGCAGGTAGTCGATATCGGCGCTGGACGCGGCCGGGTGCGCCTTGTCGAGGTCCCAGTCGGTGTCGGTGGTGCCGATGATCCAGTGCCGTCCCCACGGGATCACGAAGAGCACGCTCTTCTCGGTCCGCAGGATCAGCCCGGACGACGAGTGGATGCGGTCCTTCGGCACGACCAGGTGGATCCCCTTGGACGCCCTGACGTGGAACTGCCCGCGCTCGCCGATCAGGGCCTGGGTGTCGTCCGTCCACACCCCGGTCGCGTTCACGACCTGCTTGGCCCTGACCTGGTACTCGCCGCCGCCTTCCACGTCCTGCACCCGGGCGCCGACGACGCGTTCGCCCTCGCGCAGGAAGCCGACCACCCGCGCCCGGTTGGCGACCTGGGCGCCGTACGCCGAGGCGGTCCTGACCAGCGTCGTGACGTAGCGCGCGTCGTCCATCTGCGCGTCGTAGTACTGCAACGCGCCGACCAGGGCGTCCTTCTTGAGCGCGGGGGCGATCCGCAGCGCGTGCTTACGGGTCAGATGGCGGTGCACGGGCAGCCCGCGGCCGTGTCCCGACGAGAACGACATGGTGTCGTACAGGGCGACGCCGGAGCCGGCGTAGAACCGCTCCCAGCCCTTGTGCTGCAGCGGGTACAGGAACGGCACGGGCTTCACCAGGTGCGGGGCGAGCCGCTCCAGCAGCAGACCGCGCTCCTTGAGCGCCTCGCGCACCAGGGCGAAGTCGAGCATCTCCAGATAGCGCAGACCGCCGTGGATCAGCTTGCTGGAACGGCTGGAGGTGCCGGACGCCCAGTCCCGCGCCTCGACGAGGCCGGTCGACAGCCCGCGGGTCGCCGCGTCGAGCGCCGTGCCGGCGCCGACCACGCCGCCGCCCACGACCAGGATGTCGAGCTCCTCGTCCGCCATCCGGGCGAATGCCGCCTCGCGCTCCGCCGGGCCCAGTGTTGTCGTCCGCATTCGTGCCTCCTGTTGTGGAGCAGGTGCGTGCGCCCCGTCACTCGATAGTGACCGCCACAGGGGCCGGCAGCCACCTTTGCACGTCCTGGCACCCCCGGATCGGCGCCGGGTCGGCGGACGAGTACCCCCGTACTTCCGGCGCGCCGTGCGGTCATATCAGCCTTATGTCTGGTTAGCCTGTTTTGAAGCCATTCGTGGCTGCTAGGGAGAGGACTGACCCACATGCCCGCAGACCTCGCCGTCATGGGACTCGGCCGCGCCGGGATCCTCCTCGCCCAAGCGGCCGCCGCCGCCGGAATCGGCGTCATCGGATACGACGCCGACGAGAACACCGCCGCCGACATCAACGCCGGCCGCGTACCGGCCGGCACCCTCGCCGCCGCCGACATCCGCCGGCTGCTCGCCACCGGATTCCGCGCCACCTCCGACCCCTCCGTGCTCGGCCGGGTCAGGACCGCCGTCATCTGCGCCCCCACCCCGCTCGGCGCCGACCGCGCCCTCGACCTCAGCGCCGTGGCAGCCGCCGCACGGGCGCTCGCCACGCATCTGCGGGCGCACACCACCGTCGTCCTCGAATCCACCGCCTACCCCGGCACCACCGAGGAATTCCTCCTGCCGATCCTGGAGGAATCCGGCCTGCGGGCCGGCCGCGACTTCCATCTCGCCTACTCCCCCAGCCGGGTCGACCCCGGCAGCCGGGACCACCACATCCCCAACACCCCCAAGGTCATCGGCGGTTACACCTCCGCCTGCACCGAGGCCGCCGCCGCGTTCTACGGACGCTTCGTCGAACGCGTCGTCCGCGCCCGCGGACTGCGCGAGGCCGAGACCGTCAAGTTGCTGGAGACCAACTACCGGCACGTCAACATCGCCTTCGCCAACGAGATGGCGGTCTTCTGCCACGACGTCGGCGTCGACCTGTGGGACGTCATCCGCTGCGCCGAGACCAAACCGTTCGGCTTCCAGGCGTTCCGGCCGGGCCCCGGCGTCGGCGGACCCGGCGTCGCCCTCGACCCCAACTACGTCGCCACCCGCGCCCGCACCCCCGGCTACCCGCTGCGCATCGTCGAGTTGGCCCAGGAGGTCAACGGACGGATGCCCCGCTACGTCGTCCAGCGCGCGGCCGCCCTCCTGAACGAGCACGGCAAATCACTGCGCGGCGCCCGCGTCCTGCTGCTCGGCGTCACGTACAAGGCCGATCTGGCCGACCAGGAGAACGCCCCCGCCCGCGAGATCGGCTCCCGGCTGATCGAGCTGGGCGCCCAGATCTGCTACCACGACCCGTACGTCCCCGAGTGGCGCGTCCTGGACCGGCCCATCCCCCGCGCCGACTCCCTCTGGGAGGCCGCCGCCGACGCCGATCTGACGCTCCTGCTGCAGCATCACCGCACCTACGACCTCCAAGGCCTCGCCGTCAAGGCCCAGTTGCTCCTCGACACCCGCGGCGCCACCCCGGTGGGAGCCGCGGCCCGCTTGTAGCGGACCGGTAGCGGTCCCGTAACGGCCCCTGAAACGTCTTGTCGCAGTGTCATATCCGGCTGCTAGCCTTCGGGGCCATTGTTCGCACGCAACACGTCTGTGCGATTTCAAACCTTCCATCCCCGGGGGACCCACCATGAGCCAGTCGTACCCGCCACCGCCGCAGCAGGGCGGCAACCCCTACGGCCAGCAGCAGCCGCAGTACGGCCAACAGCCGGGCGGCGTCCCGCCGCAGGGTGGCAACCCGTTCGGCCAGCAGCCGGGCCAGCAGGGCGGCTTCGGCGGCGGCTACCCGCCGCCCGCACCGCTGCCGCCGGCCCGCAACAACGTGGGTCTCGGCATCCTGGCCGGTCTGGTGGTCATGCTGATCACGGCCGCGGCGTACGGCGGGATCATCCGGGCGACCAACCACGAGATCGGCTACGCCGCGGTGGGCGTGGGCGTCCTCGTCGGCGTCGCGGTCGGCAAGGTCGGCGGCCGCAACCCGGTACTCCCGGTGATCAGCGTGCTGCTCGCGCTCCTCGGCGTCTTCCTCGGCCAGTACTTCGGCGAGGCCCTGATCGGCGCCAAGCTCTCCGGCCTCTCGGTGACGGACCTCATCTTCGACCACACCAAGCTCGTCTTCGAAGCCTGGAAGGCGGACGCCGACGCGATGACGTTCCTCTTCTTCGCCATCGGCGGCGCGGCCGGCTTCTCCGGCGCCAAGCGCGTCGGCGGCTGACCCACGACGGCCGACCCGCACCACCACGTGAAGGGGCCCGGACCGCAAGCTGCGGTCCGGGCCCCTTCACGTCAGCACGTGGATCGTCAGCGCGTGTGCGCCGGAGAAACCGTCACCTCGACCCGCTGGAACTCCTTCAGGTCCGAGTACCCCGTAGTGGCCATCGAACGGCGCAGCGCGCCAAAGAAGTTCATCGAGCCGTTCGGCGCGTGCGACGGGCCGAGCAGGATCTCCTCGGTCGAGCCGGCAGTGCCGAGATTCATCCGCTTGCCGCGCGGCAGCTCCGGGTTGACCGCCTCCATGCCCCAGTGGAAACCGCGCCCCGGCGCGTCCGTGGCACGGGCCAGCGGGGAGCCCATCATCACGGCGTCCGCGCCGCAGGCAACCGCCTTCGGCAGGTCGCCGCTGGAGCCGAAGCCGCCGTCCGCGATGACGTGCACGTACCGGCCGCCGGACTCGTCCATGTAGTCGCGGCGGGCGGCCGCGACATCGGCGACGGCAGTCGCCATCGGCACCTGGATGCCGAGCACGGCGCGCGTCGTGTGCGCGGCGCCGCCGCCGAAGCCCACGAGCACGCCGGCGGCGCCGGTCCGCATCAGGTGCAGCGCGGCGGTGTACGTGGCGCAGCCGCCGACGATGACCGGCACGTCCAGCTCGTAGATGAACTGCTTGAGGTTGAGCGGCTCGTGCGAGCCCGAGACATGCTCGGCCGACACGGTGGTGCCGCGGATCACGAAGATGTCCACGCCGGCATCCACGACGGCCTTGGAGAACTGCGCGGTGCGCTGCGGGGAGAGCGCGGCGGCGGTGACCACACCGGCGTCGCGCACCTCCTTGATGCGCTGACCGATCAGCTCTTCCTTGATCGGCGCCGAGTAGATCTCCTGGAGGCGGGCGGTCGCGGCCGTCTCGTCCAATTCGGCGATCTCGGCGAGCAGCGGCTCCGGGTCCTCGTACCGGGTCCACAGACCCTCGAGGTTGAGCACGCCCAGGCCGCCCAGGTTTCCGATGCGGATCGCGGTCTCGGGCGAGACCACGGAGTCCATCGGGGCGGCGAGGAAGGGGAGCTCGAAGCGGTAGGCGTCGATCTGCCAGGCGATCGAGACCTCCTTCGGGTCCCGGGTGCGGCGGCTGGGGACGACGGCGATGTCGTCGAATGCGTACGCCCTGCGGCCGCGCTTGCCCCGCCCGATCTCGATCTCAGTCACTGTTGGCCCTTCTTCGCTGGTCTACCCGCCCAGTATCCCCGAGCGGGCAAGCGGAAGCCCGCAGACCATCGGTCTGCGGGCTTCCGCTGACGTTCTCCCGCAGGTCAGCGCCCGTGATAGTTCGGCGCCTCGACGGTCATCTGGATGTCGTGCGGGTGGCTCTCCTTGAGGCCGGCGGAGGTGATCCGCACGAAGCGGCCCTTGGTCGCCATCTCGTCGATGCTGGCGGCGCCCACGTAGCCCATGGTCTGGCGCAGGCCGCCGACCAGCTGGTGCAGCACCGCGGAGAGCGGGCCGCGGTACGGGACCTGGCCCTCGATGCCCTCGGGGACGAGCTTGTCGTCGGAGGAGACCTCGGCCTGGAAGTAGCGGTCCTTGGAGTAGGACATGCCCTGGCCGCGGGACTGCATCGCGCCGAGCGAACCCATACCGCGGTACGACTTGAACTGCTTGCCGTTGATGAAGAGCAGCTCGCCGGGGCTCTCCTCGCAGCCGGCCAGCAGGCTGCCGAGCATCACGGTGTCGGCGCCGGCCGCGAGGGCCTTGCCGATGTCGCCGGAGTACTGCAGGCCGCCGTCGCCGATGACGGGGACGCCCGCGGCCTGGCAGGCCACCGCTGCCTCGTAGATCGCCGTGACCTGGGGGACGCCGATGCCGGCGACCACCCGGGTGGTGCAGATGGAGCCGGGGCCGACGCCGACCTTGACGCCGTCGGCGCCCGCGTCGATCAGGGCCTGGGCGCCGTCACGGGTGGCGATGTTGCCGCCGATGACGTCGACCGGGACACTCGACTTGATCTTGGAGATCCAGCTCAGCGCGTTGCTGTTGTGGCCGTGCGAGGTGTCCACGATCAGGAAGTCCACCCCGGCCGCGACCAGGCCCTGGGCGCGCTCCAGCGCCTCGGGGCTGGCGCCGACGGCCGCGCCGACCAGCAGCCGGCCCTCGGCGTCCTTGGCGGCGAGCGGGTACTTCTCGGCCTTGACGAAGTCCTTGACGGTGATCAGGCCCTTGAGCCGGCCCTCGTCGTCGACCAGCGGAAGCTTCTCGATCTTGTGGCGGCGCAGCAGGCCGATCGCGTCCACGCCGGAGATGCCGACCTTGCCGGTGACCAGCGGCATCGGGGTCATGACCTCGCGCACCTGGCGCGAGCGGTCGCTCTCGAAGGCCATGTCGCGGTTGGTGACGATGCCGAGCAGCTTGCCCGCGGCGTCGGTGACCGGGACACCGCTGATGCGGAACTTGGCACAGAGCGCGTCCGCCTCGGCGAGCGTCGCGTCCGGGTGCACGGTGATCGGGTCGGTGACCATGCCGGACTCGGAGCGCTTCACGAGGTCGACCTGGTTGACCTGGTCCTCGATGGACAGGTTGCGGTGCAGCACGCCCACGCCGCCCTGTCGCGCCATGGCGATGGCCATCCGCGCCTCGGTGACCTTGTCCATGGCCGCGGAGAGCAGCGGGATGTTGACCCGGACGTTGCGGGAGATCCGGGAGGCGGTGTCGACCTGGTTCGGGAGCACCTCTGAGGCGCCCGGCAGCAGCAGCACGTCGTCGTACGTGAGACCGAGCATCGCGAATTTCTCGGGTACCCCTGCGGCGTTCAGAGTCATGACACCTTCCCAATGGTCTTGCCCGGCGAGTTGTTCAATGCTAGTGGACTCCGCCGGCATTCCCCGCAGAGTGCGCGGGACCAAAGATCGCGACCGGTCCCGGACCCGCCGGAACCCCGTGGCCGGCCACCGGCGCTACGCGCTGAGACCTCGGGGATCGCCACCGGTCGAGGCCTCCGCGGACTCCTCCGCGATGGCACGCAGCCTGCTGAGAGCGCGGTGCTGGGCGACCCGGACGGCGCCGGGCGACATCCCCAGCACCTGACCGGTCTCCTCGGCGGTGAGGCCGACCGCGACCCGGAGCAGCACCAGTTCCCGCTGGTGCTCCGGGAGGTTGGCGAGCAGCTTCTTGGCCCAGGCCGCGTCGCTGCTGAGCAGCGCGCGCTCCTCGGGGCCGAGGGAGTCGTCCGGCTTCTCCGGCATCTCGTCGGACGGCACGGCGGTGCTGCCGGGGCCGCGCATGGCGGCCCGCTGCAGATCGGCGACCTTGTGGGCGGCAATCGCGAAGACGAATGCCTCGAACGGCCGCCCCTGGTCGCGATAGCGCGGCAGCGCGCACAGCACGGCGAGGCAGACCTCCTGTGCGAGGTCGTCCACGAAGTGACGAGCATCACCGGGCAACCGGGAGAGCCGGCCGCGGCAATAGCGCTCGGCCAATGGGTGCACCAGGGCCAGCAGGTCATGGGTCGCCTGCTCGTCACCATCGACCGCACGGCGGACGAGGGCGCCGAAGGCTGCGTTGTCGCCGTTGGCCTCGTCTCGCATCGGTCCATGGTGCATGGCCGCAGAACTTTCTGCCGCATCGCCTGAGTCCTTGTGCACCGAAGCGTTATGCGCGGGGGCACCGGCCGCCTTCACGGCGTCCCCCCGCTGCCCCGCCCGCCGATCCCCGAGGAAGTCCATACGTCAAGCATGCGTCCTCGCTCGGGAAACCGGTACGAGCGGGACGGCTCCACCGTCAGCCCGCCGCGCACGACCCGGGCCCCCAGGCCGTGTCTGACAAATCCCTCCCCCAGCTACCGCTGGGAGGTGCCCCCCGCCCGGGGCGCCTGGCACGCACGCTCGCTGCGTTGTCGGGCTCATCCACGTACGCCCGGTACGAGGACGACCCTCCGCCTTGCGATCGCACGCACCGGACGCCCCGGGCCCCGCCCTCCGGGCGGACGCCGCCATTTGTCAGACACGGCCTAGCGGACCAGGCCCCAGCGGAACCCGAGCGCCACGGCGTGGGCCCGGTCGGATGCGCCGAGTTTCTTGAACAGCCGCCGGGCGTGCGTCTTGACGGTGTCCTCGGAGAGGAACAGCTCGCGGCCGATCTCGGCGTTGGACCGTCCATGGCTCATGCCTTCGAGCACCTGGATCTCGCGCGCGGTCAGGGTCGGCGCGGCGCCCATCTCGGCGGAGCGCAGCCGGCGCGGCGCCAGCCGCCAGGTCGGGTCGGCGAGCGCCTGGGTGACGGTGGCCCGCAGTTCGGCGCGCGAGGCGTCCTTGTGCAAGTACCCCCGGGCACCGGCCGCGACGGCCAGCGCCACGCCGTCCAGGTCCTCGGCGACGGTGAGCATGATGATGCGGGCGCCCGGGTCCGCGGAGAGGAGCCGGCGCACGGTCTCGACACCGCCGAGACCGGGCATTCGGACGTCCATGAGAATGAGATCCGAGCGGTCGGCGCCCCAGCGGCGGAGGACTTCCTCGCCATTGGCCGCGGTCGTTACACGCTCGACGCCGGGCACGGTCGCGACCGCGCGGCGCAGGGCCTCTCGGGCGAGCGGGGAGTCGTCACAGACGAGGACGGAAGTCATGCCCGCCCTCCGCAGCTGAACCGCGTCACGTTGAGCCTCCAGGCTGTACGAAACTTCACCGTTGGGGCTGACGGCGTCGGGCACCTGCCCGAATCGTTCGTCCGCCAACCACTTCCGCACTCTCAACGACCCTCACTCGAAAGAGTTACGGAGTTTGGCTGCCGTAGCCAGCACTCTACGTGAGGGAACGAATACGGATCAGCCGCATCGCAGGTCCAGAGGGCGCACTCGGATCGGACCCGGAAGCACTTCGCGCGCCCACTTGCCAGACATGCGTCCCGCCGAACGGGTCCTATGCCGGATTTTGCACTATTCGGATGCTCTTTGGCGCATTACACGGTGTTCGCGGCTAAATTTGTGATGAGTCATATTTACATCTGCTTAGACAGTAGATGTACGGTCGAGAGCACCTGGAGCGCGTCCGGCCGATCGCGGACGGTCCGGGGAACGACGGACTGGACCTGGCTCCCCAACACACCCTTCGAGGGGATGAGCAATGGCAGACTTCTCCCGCCTTCCGGGCCCGAACGCCGATCTATGGGACTGGCAGCTCGTCGCGGCCTGCCGCGGCGTCGACAGCTCCCTGTTCTTCCACCCAGAAGGCGAGCGTGGCGCCGCCAGAAGCGCCCGCGAGGCCTCTGCGAAGGAGGTCTGCATGCGGTGCCCGGTACGCGCGGAGTGCGCGACGCACGCATTGGCCGTCAGGGAGCCCTACGGAGTGTGGGGCGGTCTGACCGAGGATGAGCGCGAAGAGATGATGGGCCGCTCGCGGCACCGGCTGCTCACCATGCAGCCGAACTGAAGAATCGTTTCTTCCGCACGTCGTCCATGCGCCGTCGGTCTCTGCGCGTCTTCCGCGTGGCGTCGGACGTGACGGTGAACCCGTTGGCCGGTAGGCCCGTAAGCCCGTAGGTCCCTCGGTCTTTGGCCGGCAGGGCGGTACGTGATGCCTGGCAGGGCGGTACGTGACGCCCTGGCCGCCCGGCCTATCTCAGACCTGCCCGGGCCAGTCGGCCGAGCATCATGTCCACGGCCGGCACATGCGCCAGGTCGGGCAGCGTGAGGGCCACCACCTCACGCTGCACGGCCGGGAGCACCTCCAGCACCGCGACGCCCTTGGGGCGTACCGCCTCCAGCGCCAGCTCGGGCAGCACCGCCACGCCGAGCCCGGCGGCGACCAGGCCCACCACCGCCGGATAGTCGTCCGTCGCGAAATCGATGCGCGGGGTGAACCCGGCTCGCTCGCACACCTCCACCAGATGGCGGCGGCAGCGCGGGCAACCCGCGATCCACTCCTCCTCCGCCAGCTCCTCGATCCGCACCGGCCGGTCCCCGGCCGCGAGCCGGTGGCCGGCCGGCACCAGGCCGACCAGCCGGTCGGTCAGCAGCGGCCGGACGACGAGGTCGTCCCACTGCTCCTCCGCCGGGGTCGGCAGATCCACGTACCGGAACGCCAGCGTGATGTCGCAGTCCCCCGCGCGCAGCATCTCCACGGACTTCGGCGGCTCCGCCTCGACCAGCGAGATCTTCGTGCCGGGGTGCGCGGCGCGCATCCCCGCGACGGCGGTCGGCACCAGCGTCGAGCTGCCCGACGGGAACGACGACAGCCGCACCCGTCCCGCGCGCAGCCCAGCAATGGCCGCGACCTCCTCCTCGGCGGCCGTCAGGCCCGCCAGGATCCCGGCCGCATGCCGGACCAGCGCCTCGCCGGCCTCCGTCAGCCGCATCTCGCGGCCGGTCCTGATCAGCAGCGTCGTGCCGGCGGAGTGCTCCAGCGCCTTCATCTGCTGGCTGACGGCGGGCTGGGTGCAGCCCAGCTCCCGGGCGGCGGCGGAGAACGAACCGGTTCTGGCCACGGCGCGGAGCACCCTGAGATGACGTGCCTCGATCATCCTTCAACCATAAGCGATACTTGGGGATGCTTGGCAGTTATTGGTAATGGACTTTGAGGGCGGGACGGGGCAGGCTCATGAGGCATGGACTCTCAACTGAGCGCGGACAGCGCTGATGGCCGGGACGGCGCACGCGGGACGGGCGGCGCGCGCGGGGCGGATGGCGCACGCGGGATGGATGACTCGGGCGGCGCACGCGGCGCGGGTGGCCGGGGTGGCTCACGCGGCGCGGGTCACACGGATGGCCCACGGGGCGCGGACGGCGCGATTCCCGTGCCGGGCGGTGGGCTGGGTGGCGGCGCGTTCTCCGCGATCTCGCCGGACACGACGTACCTGAACACCGCCACCATGGGGCTGCCGCCCACCCGAACGGCCCAAGCCCTGCGCATCGCCGTCGACGAGTGGGCCGCCGGGCGGCCGCCCGGCGACCGGTTCGAGGCCGCCGTGGTCGACGCCCGCGCGTCTTTCGCCCGGCTGCTGTCCACCCCCGTCGAACGGGTCGCCATCGGCTCGACCGTCGCCACGAACGTCGGCAAGATCGCCGCGCGACTGCCGGCCGGCTCCGAAGTGCTGGTCGCCGACGGCGACTTCAGCTCCCTGGTGAACCCGTTCGCCGGCCGCGGGGATCTGGCGCTGCGCTCCGTCCCGCTGGCGGACCTGGCCGCCGAAGTGCGGCCCGGTACGGCGCTCGTCGCCGTCAGCGCCGTCCAGTCGGCCGACGGCCGCATCGCCGACCTCCCGGCGATCCGCGCGGCAGCGGCCGCGCACGGCGCCCGCACCCTCGTCGACGCCACCCAGGCCGCCGGCTGGCTCCCGCTGTGCGCCGACGACTACGACTACCTCGTCTGCGGCGCCTTCAAATGGCTCCTCGGATCGCACGGCGTGTCCTTCCTCACCGTCCGCGCCGGCGCGGAGGACGGTCTCTCGACCGCGTTCGCCGGCTGGTACGCCGGGGACGACCCGTGGGCCGAGTGCTACGGGCCGGTCGCCCGATTGGCGCCATCGGCGCGGCAGTTCGACGCGTCGCCCGCGTATCTCGGGTTCGTGGCGACGGCGGAGTCGCTGGCGCTGATCGAGGAGGTGGGCGTGAAGGCGATTCACGCGCATGACGTGGCTCTCGCGAGCGCGTTCAGGGACGGTGTGGAGAAGCTCGGCTTCGCGCCGGTGGGTGGTGGGGGGTCGGCGATCGTGTCGGTTCCGGGGCTGCCGGTTGGGGTGGCGGGGCGGCTGGCGGAGGCCGGGGTGGCGTTGGCGGCGCGGGCGGGGAATTTGCGGTTCGCGTTCCACCTGTACAACGCGGGGGCGGACGTGGAGCGGGTGTTGGACGTGCTGCGGACGGTTTGACGGTTCCGGGGGCCGGGTCCTGGGGGCAAGCCCGCCGCAGGCGTCACGGCGTCGCGGGCGACCCCGTACTCGCACCCCCCCGCCGGAGGCGGCAACGTAAGGTGCTTTCCATGTCGCGACTCCTGTCACTCAATATCGGCCACCCGATGGCTGTCGACTACTCGGATCCCGGGACGACCGGGATCGACAAGCGGCCTGTCGAGGGCCCGGTCGCGGTGGCCGATCCCGGGCCGCAAGGGGTGGCGGGCAGTGGGCTGGCGGGGGACGACGTCTTCGACCGGCGTTTTCACGGCGGGGACGACCAGGCCGTGTACGCGTTCGCGCGGGAGGACCTGGACCGGTGGGAGAAGGCGCTCGGGCGCCCCCTTTCGAACGGGATGTTCGGGGAGAACTTCACGACGGTCGGAGTGGAGGTCAATTCCGCTCTCATCGGGGAGCGCTGGCGCGTCGGTGAGGTGGTGCTGGAGGTGACCTCGCCGCGGATCCCGTGCCGGACCTTCGCCGGTTGGCTGGGCGAGAAGGGGTGGGTCAAGCGCTTCACCCAGGACGCCCGGCCCGGTGCTTTTCTGCGGGTCGTCGAGCCGGGTGCGGTGCGGGCGGGCGACGAGATCGCCGTGCTGTCGCGGCCCGATCACGAGGTGACCGTCGAGTTCCTGTTCCGGGCGATGACGACGGAGGCGGAACTGCTGCCGCGGACGCTGGTGGCGATCGATCTGATCAACAAGGCGTATGCGGATTCGATCCGCAAGCGGCTCGGCTGACCAGCCGTCGCGAAGCGCGCCCGCCAACCGGTGTCGGCGATACTGCGGTTGAGCCCAGCCTGACCACTGCGCCGGGACTTCGACGATCAGGGATGGCATGACGACTGCACTGATTACGGGATCGACCGCGGGCATCGGTGCCGCCTTCGCGCGGCGGCTCGCGGCCGACGGGCACAACCTGGTGCTGGTGGCCCGGGACGCCGAGCGGCTGCGGAAGCAGGCGGCCGAGCTGCACGATCGGCACGGCATCGAGGCGGAGGTGCTCCGCGCCGACCTGTCGAAGGACGACGGGATCGCGGCGGTCGAGGCACGGCTCGCGGACCGGGCGCAGGCGGTGGATCTGCTCGTCAACAACGCCGGGTTCGGCAACAAGGGGCGCTATCTCGAGGTCTCGATGGCCGACGAGCTGACCATGCTCAAGGTGCACTGCGAGGCGGTGCTGCGGCTGACGAGCGCGGCGGCGGACGGCATGCGGGAGCGGGGACGCGGCGGGGTGGTGAACGTGGCGTCGGTCGCCGCCTTCGTGCCGCGCGGGACGTACGGCGCGAGCAAGGCGTGGGTGGTGCAGTTCACCCAGGGCGCGGCGAAGGATCTGGCGGGGACGGGCGTACGGCTGATGGCGCTCTGCCCCGGCTTCGTGCGGACCGAGTTCCATGAGCGTGCCGGGATGGGGACGGACAACATCCCGGGGTGGATGTGGCTGGACGCGGACAAGCTGGTCGCTGCGGCGCTCAAGGATCTGGCGCGCGGCAGGACGCTGTCCGTGCCGGACCCGAGGTACAAGACGCTGATGGGCCTGGTGAAGCTGGCGCCGCGCGGGCTGCTCGGCGGGGTCACGTCCAGGACCGGCCGCAAGTACGGGCCGCAGTAGCGGGCGGTATCTGCGGAAGGCGCATTTCTCACTAAAATGGACGTATCCCACCCAGCCCGGGAGGTACGCCATGAACTTCGCACAGATCATCGACTTCAAGACCGACCAGTTCGACGACATGAACCAGCTCATGGATCGCTGGGTCGAACAGACCAAGGGCAAGAGGACCGCCACCCACAGCGTCATCGGCAAGGACCGGTCCGACGCGTCCCACTACGTCGAGATCGTGGAATTCCCGTCGTACGAAGAGGCGATGAAGAATTCTCAGCTTCCGGAGACGGAGCGGATCTTCCAGGAGATGGTGGCGCTCTGCGACGAGGTGCCCACGTTCACGGACCTGGACGTGGTCCGCGACGAGCAGCTCAACAAGGCGGCCTGCCGCCGGTTCTTCGAAGAGATCGCCACTGACGGAAATCTGGACGCCATCGACGAGATCTTCGCGGCCGAGTACCGCGATCACGACCCGAACAACGAGACGGACACCGTGGGAACCGCCGGCCTGCGCGAGGAGGTCGCCGGATACCGGGCGGGATTCGACTTCCGCTTCACGGTCGACGGCCAGGTCGCCGAAGGGGACTGCGTGGCGAACCGGTGGACCTGGGCCGCCACCCACGTCGGCGAGTTCCGGGGCATGCCGCCCACCAACCGGTCGGCCGAGATGACCGGCCAGACGGTCTTCCGGTTCCAGGACGGGAAGATCGTCGAAGCCTGGTGGAACCACGACATGCTCGGCCTGCTGACCAAGCTCGGCGTGATCGAGATGCCTCACTAGCCGCCGGCACGGCGAAGGCCCCTGTTCCCGACGGGAACAGGGGCCTTTGTGCGACTGGCGCGGTTACAACGTCAGTGCGAGTGGCCGTGGCCGCCGTGACCGGCGTCGCCCTCGTCCTCGGCCGGCTTCTCGACGACCAGGGTCTCGGTCGTGAGCAGCAGGGCCGCGATGGAAGCGGCGTTCTCCAGCGCGGAGCGGGTGACCTTGACCGGGTCGATGACGCCGGCCTTCACGAGGTCGCCGTATTCGTTGGTGGCGGCGTTGAAGCCGTGACCGGCCTCCAGTTCCGCGACCTTGGCGGTGATGACGTAGCCCTCGAGGCCCGCGTTCTCCGCGATCCAGCGAAGCGGCTCGACAGCGGCGCGGCGGACGACCGCGACACCGGTGGCCTCGTCGCCGGTGAGGCCGAGGTTGCCCTCGAGGACCTTGACGGCGTGGACGAGAGCGGAGCCACCGCCGGAGACGATGCCCTCCTCGACCGCGGCGCGGGTCGCCGAGATGGCGTCCTCGAGACGGTGCTTCTTCTCCTTGAGCTCGACCTCGGTGGCCGCGCCGACCTTGATGACGCAGACGCCGCCGGCGAGCTTCGCGAGGCGCTCCTGGAGCTTCTCGCGGTCCCAGTCGGAGTCGGTGGCGGCGATCTCGGCCTTGATCTGGCCGACGCGGCCCTCGATCTCGGCCTTGTCACCGGCACCGTCGACGATGGTGGTGTCGTCCTTGGAGATGGTCACGCGGCGGGCGGTGCCCAGCAGGTCGAGACCGGCCTGGTCGAGCTTGAGGCCGACCTCTTCGGCGATGACGGTCGCACCGGTGAGGGTGGCGATGTCGCCGAGCATGGCCTTGCGGCGGTCGCCGAAGCCCGGGGCCTTCACCGCGACGGCGTTGAAGGTGCCACGGATCTTGTTGACGACGAGGGTGGAGAGCGCCTCGCCCTCGACGTCCTCGGCGATGATCAGCAGCGGCTTGGACGCGCCGGCCTGGATGACCTTCTCCAGCAGCGGCAGCAGGTCCTGGATCGAGGAGATCTTGCCCTGGTGGATCAGGATGTACGGGTCGTCGAGGACGGCCTCCATACGCTCCTGGTCGCTGACGAAGTAGGGCGACAGGTAGCCCTTGTCGAAGGCCATGCCCTCGGTGAAGTCCAGCTCCAGGCCGAAGGTGTTGGACTCCTCGACGGTGATGACACCGTCCTTGCCGACCTTGTCCATCGCCTCGGCGATGAGCTCGCCGACCTGCTTGTCCTGGGCGGACAGCCCGGCGACGGCCGCGATGTCTTCCTTGCCCTCGATCGCGCGGGCGGTCTTCAGCAGCTCCTCGGAGACAGCCTTGACCGCGGCGTCGATGCCCTTCTTCAGGGAGGCGGGGGAAGCGCCGGCGGCGACGTTGCGCAGGCCCTCGCGGACCAGTGCCTGGGCCAGCACGGTGGCAGTGGTGGTGCCGTCACCCGCGATGTCGTTGGTCTTGGTCGCCACCTCCTTCACGAGCTGGGCGCCAAGGTTCTCGTACGGGTCGTCGAGCTCGACCTCACGGGCGATGGTGACACCGTCGTTGGTGATGGTCGGCGCGCCGAACTTCTTGTCGATGACGACGTTGCGGCCCTTGGGACCGATCGTCACCTTCACGGTGTCGGCAAGCTTGTTGACGCCACGCTCAAGGGCGCGACGGGCGTCCTCGTCAAACTTAAGGATCTTCGGCACTGCGTCCTACCTCGTCTTTTCCTCGTCAAAGACCAAACCCCGGGCGCCGGGTCAGTAGACACGGATACCCGGGGAAGGTCACGGCTGCTGCTAGTGGTGAAGCAGACCTACTTCTCGATGACCGCGAGAACGTCGCGGGCCGAGAGGACGAGGTACTCCTCGCCGTTGTACTTCACCTCGGTGCCGCCGTACTTGCTGTACAGCACGACGTCGCCGACGGAAACGTCGAGCGGAAGACGGTTACCGTCCTCGAAGCGGCCCGGGCCCACGGCCAGGACGACGCCCTCCTGGGGCTTCTCCTTGGCGGTGTCCGGGATGACCAGGCCGGAGGCCGTGGTCTGCTCAGCCTCGAGCGCCTGGACCACGATGCGGTCCTCGAGCGGCTTGATGGCAACCTTGCTGCTGGCGGTCGTCACGTTCCGACCTCCCCCTTCAAAGGGCTAACGGGAGTGTCTGTCTGGGTGGCGACCTGGTAGGCCCGTCGTCGCGGGTGCCGGACCTGCCCGTCGCTGTTGTGCTGGCACTCGGCAGTGCTGAGTGCCAGAACCGAGACTAGGACGGCTTTAGCACTCGGTCAAGCGGAGTGCCAACGGAGCGCCGCCGGAACGGTGTCGGGTGCCGCCGGTCTGGAGGACAATCGAAGCGTGGATCTTGACGCGTTCTCCTACCTGCTGACCCCCGCCGGGCAGGCCCTGCTGGGGTCGCTGCGCGACTACGACCCCACCCGCGAACTGGCGGAGGCGACCCGGCTGCGCCGCGAGCACCCCGCGGAACTGGTCTCCGCGGCTCTGGGTCAGGCGCGGCTGCGGCAGCGCGCGGAGGCGAAGTTCGGGGCCGACGCGTACCGGATGTACTTCACCCCCGACGGGGTGGAACAGGCCACCCGCACCGAGGTGGCGGAGTACCGCGCGGAGCGCTTCAAGGCACTGGGCGTGCGGCGGCTGGCCGATCTGTGCTGCGGGATCGGCGGGGACGCCATCGCGCTGGCGCGGGCGGGTGTGGCGGTCCTGGCCGTCGACCGGGACCCGCTGACCTGCGCGGTCGCGCGGGCCAATACGGAGTCGCTGGGCCTCGCGGACCTCATCGAGGTGCGCTGCGCCGATGTGACCGAGGTCGCCGTCGGTGGCTACGACGCCGTCTTCGTGGACCCGGCCCGAAGGGGCGGGCGTGGCCGGATCTTCGACCCTGAGGCGTACTCGCCGTCGCTGTCCTGGGCGATCGCGGCGGCCCGCGAGGTGCCGGTTGCCGCGCTGAAGGTCGCGCCGGGCATCCCGCACGAGGCCGTTCCCGACGACGCCGCCGCGGAGTGGATCTCGTACCGCGGCGATGTGAAGGAGGCCGTGCTGTGGTTCGGCAAGAACCCCGGCTCGGTGAGCGCGACCCTGCTGCCGGCCGCCACCACCCTGTGGACCGGCACCCCGCTCCCCGACCCGCCGGCCGGCTCCGTCGGCCGGTATCTCTACGAGCCGGACGGCGCGGTGATCCGCGCGCACCTGGTCGCGGAGGTCGCCGAGCAGCTCGGCGGGCGGCTGATCGACGAGACGATCGCGTACATCACCGCCGACGAGCTGCACCCGACGCCGTTCGCGACTGCGTACGAGATCACCGACGTGCTGCCCTTCGGCCTGAAGAAGCTCAAGGCGCTGCTTCGGCAGCGCGGTGTCGGCATCGCCGTCATCAAGAAGCGCGGCTCCGCCATCGAGCCGGAGGAGCTGCGCAAGAAGCTCCGGCTGGAGGGCCCGAACTCCGTCACGGTCTTCCTGACCCGCGTCGCGGGCGCACCGTCGATGCTGCTGGGCGGGCCGGTGAAGACGCCGTAGGACGCCCGGTGTCGGGCGACACCGGTCATCGGCTGACGCGGCATCATCCGCGCCGATAACCTGCAGCGGTCGCGCTCGTCCGCATCCGGGCCACGGTGGGCCGCGGCGGCGGATTCCTCCTGCGGGCGACCGTTCCGGCCGGGAGCCTGCGGGCGGTCCCGCCCAAGGAGTTCGGCGTCAGCTCGGCGGCCGCGGGCGTCACCGTCGCGGCGGCGCGGCGTTGCGCGGGCCTCGCCCTGCGGCTGGATCCCGCCGAGGAGCGGCAGCTGTCCGCGGCGCTGGAGCAGTACGCCCGCCGCGCCTACCGGCCCGCGCGGGAGAGCAAGGGCTGACGGCTCAGACGTAGTCCTCCAGGCGCGCCACGGTGAAGCCCTGGGCGGATATCTCGCGCAGCATGTTGGCGGTCATCTCCGTCATGGAGGTGCCCTTGAGCTCCGACGGGCCGCGGAAGTGGGCCAGGATGATGTCGCCGGGGTGCAGCTTCTTGTCGCCGCGCTGGTACTGCATGCCCTTGATCTGCATGGACTCGCGCCACAGGACGATCGCCTGGAGCCCGCAGGACTTCGCGGCGGTCTTGGTGGCCTCGTTCAGGTTGCCGTAGGGCGGCCGGAAGAGGCGGGGCGTGGTGCCGTACTCGGCCTTCAACTTCGTCTGCTGGGTGCATATCTCGTGACGCTGGGCGGCTTCCGACTCGGTCCGCAGGTTCGGGTGCGTCAGCGTGTGGTTCTGTATCGGGTTGCCGAGCTTCTGGAGCGGCTTGAAGTAGCCGTAGTTGCTCCGGATGATGTCGTCGGTCAGGAACATCGTGAAGGGGATCTTCAGCTCGCCCATCATGGTGACGAACTTCGGGTCCTTCTCCGCGCCGTCGTCGAAGGTGACGAAGACGATCTTCTCCTTGGTGGGGATGTCGCTGACCACCGGCGGTACCCCGCCGCCGGTCGTGACCGGCTTCACCTTCGGCGGGGCCGGCACCGGCGCCATCGGCTTGATCTTCCACTTGCGGAACGCGGCGGCGGTGTCCGCACCATCGGCGGGTGCGCCGTTCCCGTCCGACGAAGGGGCGGCGGAAGGACCCGTCCCGGAAGCTGTCGGCGCGGCCTTCGGCGAGGACGAACCCGCCGAGCACCCGGTGACGAGCAGGAGACCGGAAACGATCAATCCCGCCGCTTTTATGTGCATATGTGAGCCCTATGCTGTTCGTTCAAAACGCCATCTGTGTACTGAACGATGCAGAAAAGCGGCCGGGGGTTCCGCCAGCTCGGGCAACTCGGCCTCGTAGGGCGCGTCCCACCAGGTGATGACGAGCACCCGGTCACCGGGCGCGGAGAAGTGTTCGCGGCGCAGCGGGGTCCGCTCCAGCTCCTGGGCGCGGACCCATTCCAACAGCTCGGCGCCGCGCCCCTCGGCGGCCCGCGCCTCCCACATCAGGGCGACGGTCATCAGTACAGGTTGTCCTTGCTCACCTCGTGCACATGGTCGTGCGAGTGGGCGTGCTCGGCCGGGCGGGCGTGTTCGTCCGAGTGCGGGTGCGTGTGGCCCGGTACGGAGACCTCGGTGACGGGCAGCGAGGAGTCGGCCGGAAGGTCCCAGGTCGACGACGGCCGGTTGCGCGCCACCATCTCCGCGCCGAGCGCCGCGACCATGGCGCCGTTGTCCGTGCACAGCTCACGCCGCGGCACCCGCAGCACGATGCCCGCGCCCTCGCAGCGCTCCAGCGCCAGCGAGCGCAGCCGCGAGTTCGCCGCGACACCGCCGCCGATCATCAGGTGGTCAACGCCGTTCTCCTTGCAGGCCCGGATCGCCTTGCGGGTCAGCACGTCCACCACCGCCTCCTGGAACGAAGCGGCCACATCCGCCACCGGCACGTCCACGCCGTCCCTGCGCTGCGCCTCGACCCAGCGGGCGACGGCCGTCTTCAGCCCGGAGAAGGAGAAGTCGTACGGCGCGTCGCGCGGGCCGGTCAGACCGCGCGGGAACTTGATGGCCTTCGGATCGCCGTCGCGGGCGTGCCGGTCGACGGCCGGGCCGCCGGGGAAGCCGAGGCCCAGCACCCGGGCGACCTTGTCGAACGCCTCGCCCGCCGCGTCGTCGATCGTCGAACCCAGCGGCCGTACGTCGTTGGTGATGTCCGGCGCGAGCAGCAGCGACGAGTGCCCGCCGGAGACCAGCAGCGCCATCGTCGGCTCGGGCAGCGCGCCGTGCTCCAGCTGGTCCACGCAGATGTGCGAGGCGAGGTGGTTGACCCCGTAGAGCGGCTTGCCGAGGGCGTACGCGTACGCCTTGGCGGCGCTCACCCCCACCAGCAGCGCACCCGCGAGCCCAGGGCCGGCGGTGACGGCGATGCCGTCGAGGTCGCTCGCCGCGATCCCCGCCTCCTTCAGGGCGCGCCGGATCGTGGGGACCATCGCCTCCAGATGGGCCCGGCTGGCGATCTCGGGCACCACGCCGCCGTAGCGCGCGTGGTCGTCGACGCTGGACGCCACCGCGTCGGCGAGCAGGGTGTGCCCGCGGACGATGCCGACACCGGTCTCGTCGCAGGAGGTCTCGATACCGAGGACAAGCGGCTCGTCAGCCATCAGTAGTGGTTCCTTGTACGGAGGAAGGGTCGGTCATGCGCATCACGAGGGCGTCGACGTTGCCCGGTTGGTAGTAGCCCTTGCGGAAGCCGATCGGCTCGAAGCCGAAGCGCTCGTAGAGCCGTTGGGCGCGGAGGTTGTCGACCCGCACCTCGAGCAGCACCTCGTGGCACTCGAAGGCGGTGGCCTGGTGCATCAGGTCGGCGAGCAGCCGGGCGCCCAGGCCGGTGCCCCAGTACTCGCGGGCGGCGGCGATGGTCTGCACGTCGCCGGTCCCGGCGATCGCCGCCAGTCCCGCGTACCCGACCAGTCGGCTCCCACCGCCGGTGTCTCCGGCACCATCGCCGGCCACGTCTTCGGCTGTTTCTTCGGCTGTTTCTTCGGCCACGATGTAGTGCCGGCTAGCCAGCGGGTGCCGCGCGTCGGCCAGTTCGGACCAGAACATGCCGCGCGACCAGGCGTCCTCGGGGAAGAGCGCCAGTTCCAGCTCCATCACCCGGTCCAGGTCCCACCAGCGCATCTCGCGCAGTGTCACCGTCACTTGGGCAGGACCGCCTTGTAGCCGGCCGGCACCTGCGCGTCGGGCCGCCGCAGGTACAGCGGCAGCGCGGGCGCGAACTCCGCGCCCTCCCCGAGCCGTACGGCGGCGAGCGCGGCCAGCGCGGCGGCGGACTGGTGTTCCGGGGCCCGTACGTCCGTGAAGACCTCCGGGTACAGGGCCGCTCCGGCGCCGACGGCGGGCAGCCCCGCGACCGTCTGCGCGATGTCGGCCGGCCGGTCGACCGCGGGCTCGGTCACCCGGTCGCGCGGGCTGTCGTAGCGGGCCCAGTAGACCTCTTTGCGGCGGGCGTCGGTGGCCACGACGAAGGGGCCTTCGAGCCCGGCCAGACCGGCCGCGTAGGCGATCCCGTCGAGCGTGCAGATGCCGTGCACCGGCACCCCGAGGGCGTCGCCGAACGCGGCGGCGGTCACCAGTCCCACCCGCAACCCCGTGTACGGCCCCGGGCCGGTCCCGACGACGACGCCGGTCACGTCGCCGATCGCCGCCCCGGCCTCGCCCAGGACCCGGTCGACAGCCGGCATGAGCAGTTCTCCGTGCCGCCGGGCGTCGACGACCGTCGATTCCGCGAGCACCCGCCGGCCGTCGTGGAGCGCGGCGGTCACAGCGGGAGTAGCGGTGTCAAAAGCAAGCAGAAGCACGGTGACACCCTACGGCCCCGCCCGACCCCCCGGCCCGGCCCTGGCGACGGTGGGCCCGGGCCACAACACCGGCCGCCCGGCGCCCGCCGGCGCGGTCATGCGGCGGGCCCCGGCTGCTAACGTCGACCACAGCCTGCAAACCCCTCCGGAGGAGCGAACCAACCGTGCCAAGGATCGGGTCGGGGACCCTCGTGACAGGCCTCACTGCTGCCGCGCTCGCCGTCATCACCGTACTGGCCGTCCAGGCCTCCGGTTCGGCGGCGGACCATCCCGCGACGGCCCGTCCCTCGAACCCGGCGTCCACCGCGCCCGCCGCCAAGGTGCCGCCGGTCACGAAGGTGCCGGTGCTGCCCGCGAACACCGGCACCGGCAAGCGCGTGGTCTACGGGCTGGCGGCCAAGCGGGTCTGGCTGGTGGATGACGGCAACAAGGTGCTGCGCACCTTCGTCGTCGCGCCGGGCACCGTCGATCCCGCCCCCGGCCGGTACAAGGTCGTCTCGCGCAGCGCGCGCGGCACCGGCGGTGACGGGATCGCGATCGAGCACGTCGTGCGGTTCGCGACGGTCGGCACCACCGTCATCGGCTTCAGCGCGGCGGTCGACGCCTCGATGCCCAGCCCGGACCCGCGGAAGAAGACCGGCGGCATCCGGGAGACGCCCGCCGACGGTGACGAGCTGTGGAAACTGGCGGTACGGGACACGAAGGTCGTCGTCGTCCGCTGATCCGGGAGGACCAGGGACGGATCAGGTCGGACCAGGGACGGATCAGGCCGGATCCGAGGCGGATCAGGCGCGGATCAGAGGCGGATCATGGGCGGAAATTCCACCGTTCGGGTGAGTCCGGGCCTGTCCGGGCGGGCTCTAGGCGGCGTCGCGGCGTTCCCCGTCGTGCTCGTCCGGCGGGGTGGACACGGCCGTTGCCGCCGCGCCGGCCGCCAGCAACTCGCTCATCGACGGCAGTGCAGGGATCGCGGGAACTCCGGGGACCGCGGGGGCAGCCGGAACCGCGGGGACTGCGGCGGGCTTCGGTGCGTCCGAAGTGCCATGAGCCGGCATGCGTGCCTCCTGAGGGAATGTAGGCAGCCTCGACCAACATCTGCACTCCCATGCGACCACGCCGGGCCACCCGCGCGCAACATCTTCCCGACACGTTGTCGGAACACACCGCCGCCCGGCCGGAACGGACACCCGCGTCGCTAGGCGCCGAGCGGTGAGAGGTCCTGGTTGGCCCAGCGCGGGCCGATGCCGGTGACCGTCACCTCGCGTACGTCGTCGGCGGCGCTTTCGGCGTCCGTGCCGGCGTGGTACTGCCCGTCCGCGCCGAGCGTCCGCGAGATGACGACCTGCAGCCGGGCCTCGGAGAGCTCCTCGACCTTGCCCTCGCCCCACTCGACGACGACCACCGATTCCGGCAGCGACACGTCGAGGTCCAGGTCCTCCATCTCGTCGAGCCCGCCGCCCAGCCGGTACGCGTCCACGTGCACCAGGGCGGGCCCGCCGCTCAGCGACGGATGGACCCGGGCGATCACGAAGGTCGGCGAGGTCACCGCCCCCCGCACCCCGAGGCCCTCCCCCAGGCCGCGGGTCAGCGTCGTCTTGCCCGCGCCCAGTTCGCCACTGAGCAGCACCAGGTCACCAGGGAGCAGCAGACCGGCGAGCGCCCGGCCCAACTCCTGCATACGGTCGGGGGTCCTGACCGTGAGACGGACGGATACGGGGTCGTCAGCTGTGTGCTGACCGTGCAGCGGTTCCATGTCCGCGAATGCTACGCGGAGTGGCGGAAGCGAGGGGCCGTGCCAGGGGGACACCTCCCAGCGGGAGCCGGGGGAGAACGGGCCGCTCGTGATCGGCCGGCCGGGCCCTACGCCTCCTGCGCCGTCTGCCGCTCCTCCGGGGCGAGCCCCAGTTCCCGCACCGTCTGCGGCAGCGGGGCCTGGACCGCGTCCGCCGCGCGGGCCAGCAGCGCGGCCAGCCGGGCGTTCACCAGTTCCGGATACTCCAGCATCACCAGGTGGCCGGCGTTCTCGACGATCACCAGTTCCGCGGCGGGCAGCCGCTCCGCGATGTCGGCGCTGTGGTCGCTCGGTGTGAGCAGGTCCTTGTCCCCGGCCAGTACGAGCGCGGGCTTGCCGTCCAGGACGGCCAGCGCGTCCGCCTTCTCGTGCTGGACGAACGCCGGGTAGAACTCGGCGACGACGTCGATCGGCGTCCCCTCGATCAGCCGCTCGGCGAACCGGGCCACCGACACATCGACGTCCGAGGCGAACGAGTACCGCTTCACGATGCCCGCGAAGAGGTCCGCGGTCGCCCGGCGCCCGCGCTCCACCAGGTCCACCTGCGTGCCGAGGAGCCGCAGCACGCCCGGCGCCAGCACCCGGAACGCCCGCGCCCCGGCTGCCGGCAGCCCCATCGTCATCGCCGCCAGCTTGCCCGCGGAGGTGCCGACGAAGGCGACCCCGGCGACCCGTTCCGTCACCAGGTCGGGGAACTGGTCGGCCAGCGCCATGATCGTCATGCCGCCCATCGAGTGCCCGACGAGCACCAGCGGGCCGCTCGGCGCGGCGGCGTCGAGCACCGCCTTGAGGTCGCGGCCGAGCTGGTCGATCGTGGCGGGCTCGCCCGCGAGCTGGTCGCGGCCGCGCTCGGAGCGTCCGTGGCTGCGCTGGTCCCAGTAGACGGCCCGGACGCTGCCGCGCAGGGCCGCGCGCTGGAAGTGCCAGGCGTCCTGGTTGAGGCAGTAGCCGTGGCAGAAGACGACGGTGAGCGGCTGCGGTTCGGCCCCGCCGGTCCGCTTGAAGATGCCTGACCAGCCGCGCCGCTGCACCGTCACCGGCTGCTCCGCGACGTCCTCGAGCTCGTAGTACAGCTCGGTGCCGTCCTCGGCGGCGACCGTGCCCGGCGTGCCGCGCAGCGCTCCGTACGGCCCGGCCGCGTCCAGCGCGAGCCGCGCCCTCCTGCGGATGCCCCGGCCGACCGTGAGCCGCTCCAGCGCGACGCCCGCGGCGGCACCCGCCGCGACCACGCCGATCGCCGCACCGACGAAGCCGGCGCTCTTGCCGGCCCGCTCCCACTTCGCTCCGCTGTCCATGGTCATCGTGTCCCGCTACTCCCCTGGTACGCGTCTCCCGTTGTCGACATAGACGCGCGGTACCCGGGTCCCGATCCGCGTGACGATCTCGTAGGCGATGGTGCCCGCGGCCCGCGCCCAGTCCTCCGCGGTCGGCTCGCCCCGGTCACCCGGCCCGAACAGTACTGCCTCGTCGCCCGGTTGGGCGGCGTCGCCCCCGAGGTCGACGACGAACTGGTCCATCGCGACCCGGCCGGCGACCGTCCGCCACTTGCCGGCGACCAGGACGGGCCCCGAACCCGACGCGTGCCGGGGGACGCCGTCCGCGTATCCCAGCGGAACCAGCGCCAGGGTCGTCTCGCCCGGGGTGATGTAGTGATGGCCGTAGCTGACCCCGTGCCCGCCCGGCACCCGCTTCACCGACGCCAGCCGCCCGGTCAGAGTCATCACCGGCCGCAGCCCGAAGTCGGCCGGGCCGCCGACCTGCGGCACCGGTGAGATCCCGTACATCGCGACGCCCGGACGCACCAGGTCGAAGTGCGACTCGGGGAGGGTCAGGGTGCCCGGCGAGTTCGCCATGTGCCGCACCTCGGGTTCGAGGCCGGCGGCCGCCGCGCCCTCCAGGGCGGTGTGGAACGCCGCCAGTTCGGCGGCGATCGACGGATGCCCCGGCTCGTCGGCGCACGAGAAGTGCGACCAGATCCCGGTGACCTTGATCAGCCCGTCGGCCTCGGCCGCCCGCGCCGCGGCGGTCAGCTCCGGCCAGTCGGCCGGCTGGCAGCCGTTGCGGCCCAGCCCGGTGTCCGCCTTCAGCTGCACCCTGGCCGTGCGGCCCGCGTCCCGAGCCGCCGCGCACACCTCGCGCAGCGCCCACAGGGCGCTCACCGTGACGTCGATGTCGGCCTCGACCGCGGCGCGCCACGGGCCGCCGGGTGTCCACAGCCAGCACAGCAGCCGGCCGCCGACGCCGGCCGCGCGCAACGCCAGCGCCTCCTCGGGCGTGGCGGCGCCGAGCCACGTCGCCCCGGCCTCCAGCGCGGCCCGCGCGCACGGCACCATGCCGTGACCGTAGGCGTCCGCCTTGACCACGGCCATCAGCCCGGCGCCGGGGGCACAGGCCCGCAGCGCCGTCACATTCGCCCGGAGCGCGGTCAGATCGATCTCGGCCCAGGCACGCATCGCAGTGTTGTCCATCCAGGCCAGTGTCTCAGGCCCGTGCCGGGGCCTGCGCAGGCGGCGACGTGGGGGTACGGACGATGAGTCCGGCGCGGCCCTCCAAAACACCGGGACCGTGCGCGTCCGCAGCAACGCGCAGCCCGCGGGGCAAGTGGACTGAGCGCCGCAGGCGCGGCCTCTGCCACCGGCCCTCGGCTGCCGATCAGCGACGGACGCACCGCGCGCGTACGGAGCAACGCGCAGGCCGCGCGGTGCGCGGACCCGCCGCCCCGGACGCGCCCTCGGACGCAACCATGCCCGCCACGCGCCGCAGCGCGGCATCGGCCCCGCCAGGAGAGAACGGGCGGGCCGGTGACAAGTTGCCTGACGCGCCCCCGGACGCAACCATGCCCGCCACGCGCCGCAGCGCGGCATCGGCCCCGCCAGGAGAGAACGGGCGGGCCGGTGGCGAGTTGCATGGCCGCGGCTTCGGACGCGCCCCGCCTGGCGCGCCCGCCGCGCGGCATCGGCCCCCCGTCGTCGGGGAAGCTCAGCCGCCGGCGGCCTGCCGCCAGGCGGCCGGAAGAGCGGCCGCGATGTCCTGGGCGGAGATGGGGGCTCCCGGGCCGGAGGCCAGGCGGGCGGCCAGGCCGTGCAGGTGGGCGCCGACGGAGGCGGCGTCGCGGGGGGCCAGGCCCGCGGCCAGCAGGGAGCCGGTGAGACCGGACAGGACGTCACCGCTGCCGGCGGTGGCGAGCCAGGACGTGCCGGTCGGGTTGACGCGGACCGGGACGGCCCGGTCGGGGTCGGCCACCAGCGTCGTCGAGCCCTTGAGGAGCACCGTGGCGCCGTACAGCCCGGCGAGCTCCCGCACGGACGCCAGCCGGGTCGCCTCGACCTCCTCGCGGGAGCGCCCCAGCAGCGCCGCCGCCTCCCCCGCGTGCGGGGTGAGCACGGTGGCCGCGGAGCGGGCCCCGACCTGCTCGCAGGTGATCAGGCGCAGCCCGTCCGCGTCGACGAGGACGGGCACGTCCGACGCGAGCACGTCGTCGACGGACCGCCGCGCCTCCGCGCCGTCGCCGAGTCCCGGCCCGACCACCCACGCCTGGACGCGGCCCGCCTCGGACGGCGGGCCCGTCGTGACGAGCGTCTCGGGGAAGCGGGCCAGCACGGCCTCCGCGCCAGGCCCGACGTACCGCACGGCTCCCGCGCCACCGCGCAGCGCGCCCGCGACCGCGAGGACGGCCGCGCCCGGGTAGCGGTCCGACCCGGCGACCACGCCGACGACACCGCGCCGGTACTTGTCGCTCTCGGTGGCCGGCACCGGCAGCAGCCCGGCGACCTCCGCGAACTGCAGGGCTTCCAGCGCCGGCGCCGGGAGATCGGGGCCGAGGCCGATGTCGATCAGGCGCGGAGCGCCGGCGTGGCCGGCCCCCGGGTCGATCAGCAGGCCCGGCTTGTAGGTGCCGAAGGTGACGGTGACGTCGGCGTGCACGACCGGGCCGTTGACCTCGCCGGTGTCGGCGTCGACACCGCTCGGCAGGTCCACGGCGACGACAGTGGCGCGGGAGTCGCGCGCGGCCCGCGCGAGCGGCACGGCCGCCGGCCGCAGACCGCCCTTCCCGCCGATGCCGACGATCCCGTCCAGGACGAGGTCGGCGCGTCCGATCAGCGGCAGCGCCACGTCCGCGTCGGCGGTCACCGTACGGCCGCCCGCGGCCCGCAGCGCCGCCAGCCCGCCGACGTGCGTACGGTCCGGAGAAAGCAGCACGGCGGTGACGGCGGCGCCGCGCCGGGCCAGCCGGGCTCCCGCGTACAGGGCGTCGCCGCCGTTGTCACCGCTGCCGACGAGCAGGACGACGCGGGCGCCGTAGACCCGGCCGAGCAGCCCCGCGCAGGCGGCGGCGAGCCCGGCGGCGGCGCGCTGCATGAGCGCGCCCTCGGGCAGCCGCGCCATGAGGGCGCGCTCCGCCGCCCGTACGGTCTCGACGGTGTGTGCGTGTCGCATACGTTGTCCTCCCTCGATGAACCGCTGCTCCCGCGCGTGCTGCGGGCCGTACCCCAGGAGCCGTACCCGCGACAGCGCCGTTGACCACCGGCCGCACTCCGGCCGGCTGTGACGTGAGGGGGCCGGGGCCGCAGGTGGGGGGTTCGAAATGCTGCCGAGCTATTTGTGGGCCGCCAGGCCCGTAAATAGTCGATTTCGAACCCCCCACCGGAGGACCCGGGCACCGACCCGATCACCCCTCGGCGATCACCACCGCCGAAGCGATCCCCGCGTCATGGCTGAGCGACACATGCCACCCCCGCACCCCCAACTCCGCCGCCCGCCGGGCCACAGAGCCCGTGACGGTAAGCCTCGGCCGGCCCGACTCCTCCGTCGTCACCTCGGCGTCCAACCACACCAGCCCCGCCGGAGCGCCAAGCGCCTTCGCCAGCGCCTCCTTGGCCGCGAAGCGGGCGGCGAGCGAAGCGATGCCACGGGGTTCGCCGCCGGACAGCAGCCGCTCGTTCTTGGTGAAGAGCCGGTCGGCGAGGCCCGGAGTGCGCTCCAGGGACGCGGCGAACCGGTCGATCTCGGCGACGTCGATCCCGACTCCGATGATCATTCGACGGTCACCGACTTGGCGAGGTTCCGCGGCTGGTCGACCTCGTTGCCGCGGGCGGTGGCCAGCTCGCAGGCGAAGACCTGCAGCGGCACGGTGGCCACCAGCGGCTGCAGCAGCACCGGGGTGCGCGGGATGCGGATGATGTGGTCGGCGTACGGGACGACCGCCTCGTCGCCCTCCTCGGCGATGACGATGGTGCGGGCACCGCGGGCCCGGATCTCCTGGATGTTGGAAACGATCTTGTCGTGGAGCACCGACCGGCCACGCGGCGACGGCACCACCACGACCACCGGCAGGTCCTTCTCGATGAGCGCGATCGGCCCGTGCTTGAGCTCGCCCGCCGCGAAGCCCTCGGCGTGCATGTACGCCAGCTCCTTGAGCTTGAGCGCGCCCTCCAGGGCGACCGGGTAGCCGACGTGCCGGCCCAGGAACAGCACGGTGTTCTTGTCCTTCAGCGAGCGCGCGAGCGCCCGCACCGGCTCCATCGTCTCCAGGACCTGCCCGACCTGGGTGGAGATCTCCGACAGCTCGCGGATCACCCCGGTGATCTCGTCGCCCCACTTGGTGCCGCGCACCTGCCCCAGGTACAGCGCCACCAGATAGCAGGCGACGACCTGCGTCAGGAACGCCTTCGTCGAGGCGACGGCGACCTCGGGCCCGGCGTGCGTGTACAGCACGGCGTCGGACTCACGCGGGATCGTCGAGCCGTTGGTGTTGCAGATGGCGAGCACCTTGGAGCCCTGCTCGCGGGCGTGCCGCAGCGCCATCAGGGTGTCCATGGTCTCGCCGGACTGGCTGATCGCGACGACGAGCGTGCGCTGGTCCAGGATCGGGTCCCGGTACCGGAACTCGCTCGCGAGCTCGACCTCGCACGGCATCCGCGTCCAGTGCTCGATGGCGTACTTGGCGATCATCCCGGCGTGGAATGCCGTCCCGCACGCGACGATCACGACCTTGTCGATCTCGCGCAGCATCCGGTCCGGCATCCGCAGCTCGTCGAGCGTCAGCCGGCCGTCCGTGCCGATCCGGCCCAGCAGCGTGTCGGCGACCGCCTTCGGCTGCTCGGCGATCTCCTTGAGCATGAAGTAGTCGTAGCCGCCCTTCTCGGCGGCCGAGACGTCCCAGTCCACGTGGTAGGGCCGCACCTCGGCCGGCTTGCCCTCGAAGTCGGTGACGGTCACGCTCTCCCGGCGCAACTCGACGACCTGGTCCTGGCCCAGCTCGATCGCCTCGCGGGTGTACGCGATGAACGCGGCGACATCCGACGCCAGGAAGTTCTCGCCCTCGCCGACGCCCACCACCAGCGGCGAGTTGCGGCGCGCCCCGACCACCACGTCCGGCTCGTCCGCGTGCACGGCGACCAGCGTGAACGCCCCGTCCAGCTGCCGGCACACCTGCCGCATCGCCTCGGCCAGGTCCGCCGACGAGGAGAAGTGCTCGGCGAGCAGATGCGCCACGACCTCGGTGTCGGTCTCGGACTCCAGCGCGTGGCCGCGCTCGGCCAGCTCCGCCCGCAGCGCGGCGAAGTTCTCGATGATGCCGTTGTGGACCACCGCGACCCGTCCCGCGTTGTCCAGGTGCGGATGCGCGTTCACATCCGTCGGGCCGCCGTGGGTGGCCCACCGCGTGTGCCCGATGCCGGTCCCGCCGGCCGGCAGCGGCTGCCGCTCCAGCAGCGCCTCCAGATTGGCGAGCTTGCCGGCTTTCTTGGCGGCGGCCAGACCACCGTCGGCCAGCACGGCGATACCCGCCGAGTCGTAGCCCCGGTACTCCAGCCGCCGCAGCCCGGCGACGACGACTTCGAGAGCGGACCGGCCGCCCACATACCCAACGATTCCGCACATGCCCGCCACCCTATGGCCGCACCACCCCGCCGTCCCAGAGGCCCTCCGGAGGCATGCCTGACAGGCCCTGATGCCCCCCGAGGTGAACCGGGCGCGGCGCGGCAGCACAATGGGCCGTGTGCCGACCACCGATCAGCAGCAGCGCCGACGCGCCGAGATCAGCCCGTACGTGGACCTCAGCCGCGCGGAGTGGAGCGCGCTGCGGGAGCGGACGCCCCTGCCGCTGACCGCCGACGAGGTGGAGCGGCTGCGCGGCCTGGGCGACGTCATCGACCTGGACGAGGTCGTGGACGTCTATCTGCCGCTGTCCCGGCTGCTCAATCTGTACGTGGCCGCCCACAGCGGCCTGCGGGGCGCCCTGAACACCTTCCTGGGCGACGCGGGCAACGGGCAGGGCGAGCAGGCGGGCACCCCCTTCGTCATCGGGGTGGCGGGGAGCGTCGCGGTCGGGAAGTCGACCACCGCCCGTATCCTGCGGGCGCTGCTGGCCCGCTGGCCGGAGCACCCGCGGGTCGAGCTGGTGACCACCGACGGGTTCCTGCTGCCCAACGCCGAACTGCACCGCCGCGACCTGATGTCGCGCAAGGGCTTCCCCGAGTCCTACGACCGGCGGGCGCTGACCCGCTTCGTCGCCGATGTGAAGGCGGGCAAGGACGAGGTGACCGCGCCCGTCTACTCGCACCTGATCTACGACATCGTCCCCGGCGAGCGCCTGACGGTGCGCCGGCCCGACATCCTCATCGTCGAGGGCCTGAACGTGCTGCAGCCGGCGCTGCCCGGCAAGGACGGCCGCACCCGCGTCGGCCTCGCCGACTACTTCGACTTCAGCGTCTACGTCGATGCCCGCACCGAGGACATCGAGCAGTGGTACCTCGGCCGGTTCCGCAAGCTCCGCGAGACGGCGTTCCAGAACCCGTTCTCGTACTTCCGCAAGTACACCCAGGTCTCGGAGGCCGAGGCGATGGAGTACGCCCGGCTGATGTGGCGGACCGTCAACAAGCCCAACCTGCAGCAGAATGTGCTGCCGACGCGCAGCCGCGCCACGCTCGTGCTCCGCAAGGGCCCGCAGCACAAGGTCCAGCGGCTGTCGCTGCGCAAGCTCTGACACAGCCCCAGGAACGTGAAAACGCGCCGCCCGCACGGGAATCCGTACGGGCGGCGCGCTCAGTGCTTCAGGCAGGTACTAGCCGAGTACGGACTTCACGACGTCGGCCAGCCGGCCCGCGACCGCGCGGGCGTGGTCGATGTCGGCGGCCTCGACCATGACGCGGACCAGCGGCTCGGTGCCGGAGGAACGCAGCAGGACCCGTCCGGTGGTGCCCAGTTCGCGCTCGGCCTCGGCGACCGCGGCCGCCAGCTCGGGAGCGGTGTTGACCCGGCTCTTGTCGACGTCCGGAACATTCACCAGCACCTGCGGGAGGCGCTGCATGACGCCGGCCAGGTCGGCCAGCGTGCGGCCGGTGGCGGCGACGCGGGCGGCCAGCATGAGGCCGGTCAGCGTGCCGTCGCCGGTCGTGGCGTGGTCCAGGATGATGACGTGGCCGGACTGCTCTCCGCCCAGCGCGTAGCCGTGCTCCTTCATCGCCTCCAGGACGTAGCGGTCGCCGACCGCCGTCTCCACGAGGTGGATGCCTTCGCGCTCCATCGCCAGCTTGAAGCCGAGGTTGGACATGACGGTGCCGACCACGGTGTTCTCCCGCAGCCCGCCCCGCTCGCGCAGGTCCAGGGCCAGCACGGCCAGGATCTGGTCGCCGTCGACCTCGTTGCCGTCGGCGTCGATGGCCAGGCAGCGGTCCGCGTCACCGTCATGGGCGATGCCGAAGTCCGCGCCGTGCTCGACGACGGCGGCCTTGAGCAGTTCCAGGTGCGTGGAGCCGCAGCCGTCGTTGATGTTGAGGCCGTCGGGCTGGGCGCCGATCGTGACGATCTCGGCACCGGCCCGGGAGAACGCCTCGGGCGAGACCCAGGCGGCGGCGCCGTGCGCCTCGTCCAGGACGATCTTCAGGCCGTCGAGGCGGTTCGGCAGGACGCCCATGAGGTGCGCGACGTACTGGTCGAAGCCCTCGGTGTAGTCCTTCACCCGGCCGACGCCGGAACCGGTCGGCCGGTCCCAGGGCTCGCCGGCGCGGTGCTCCTCGTACGTCTTCTCGATGCGTTCCTCGAGGTCGTCGTCGAGCTTGTGGCCGCCGCGGGCCAGGAACTTGACACCGTTGTCCGGCATCGCGTTGTGGCTGGCGGAGAGCATGACGCCGAGGTCGGCACCCAGCGCGCCGGTGAGATACGCCACCGCGGGGGTGGGCAGCACACCGACCCGCAGGACGTCCACGCCCGCGCTCGCGAGGCCCGCCACGATGGCGGCCTCCAGAAACTCCCCCGAAGCACGCGGATCGCGCCCGACCACGGCCACCGGCCGATGACCCTGGAACGAGCCTGCCTCAGCGAGCACATGAGCCGCCGCGACGGACAGGCCGAGCGCCAGCTCGGCGGTCAGGTCCGCGTTGGCGACGCCGCGCACGCCGTCCGTGCCGAAGAGTCGTCCCACTGTTTTTCCTCCGAGTATGCGAGCCATGGGCGTTACCGACAGGTATACGCCCTGGGCACCAAATAGCGAACGCCCCGGAGGCGCACAAAGTGCCTCCGGGGCGAACGCCGAGCGTGATTAGCGCTTGCTGAACTGCGGCGCCTTACGGGCCTTCTTCAGACCGGCCTTCTTGCGCTCGACCGCACGGTCGTCACGCGTCAGGAATCCGGCCTTCTTGAGGGCGGCGCGGTTGTTGTCCGTGTCCGCCTCGTTCAGCGCACGGGCAACACCCAGGCGCAGCGCACCGGCCTGGCCGGAGATGCCGCCGCCACCGATACGCGCGATGACGTCGTAGCGGTTGTCCAGCTCAAGGAGCTTGAACGGCTCGTTGACTTCCTGCTGGTGCACCTTGTTCGGGAAGTAACCCTCAAGGGTGCGACCGTTGATCTTCCACTTGCCAGAGCCCGGCACAATGCGGACACGGGCGATGGACTGCTTGCGGCGGCCGGTGCCGGCTGCCGGCTGCGGGTCGCCGAAGCGGCCCGCGAGAGACTCGGAGGTGTACTCCTCCGGAGCCTCGGACTCCGAGGTGTACTCCGTAGGAGCCTCCTCGGACCCGAAGGCCACGGTCTCGGTGGTGTCGTCAGCCTCGACGACGGGGGCCTCGGTAGTGGTCTCAGCCACGATTCTCCTCAGATGCTTTCTGCTGGTAGCTGGTGGCCGGGACTACTGCGAGACCTGGCTGATCACGAACGGAACCGGCTGCTGCGCAGCGTGCGGGTGCTCGGCACCCGCGTAGACCTTGAGCTTCGAGAGCATCTGACGGCCCAGGGTGTTCTTCGGGATCATGCCCTTGATGGCCTTCTCGACGGCCTTCTCGGGGTTCTTGTCGAGCAGCTCGTCGTAACGGACGGAGCGCAGACCACCCGGGAAGCCAGAGTGGCGGTAGGCCATCTTCTGGGACTTCTTGTTGCCGGACAGGTGAACCTTGTCGGCGTTGATGATGATGACGAAGTCACCGGTGTCAACGTGCGGGGCGTACACAGGCTTGTGCTTGCCCCGGAGAAGGTTCGCGGCCTGAGAGGCCAGACGGCCCAGGACAACGTCCTGCGCGTCGATGACGTGCCACTGGCGAGTTACATCGCCGGGCTTGGGGCTGAACGTACGCACGGTCGTAGCCTTCGCTTCTTCAGAGAGTGGAGTCCTGACAAGGCCACCCGGACGATCACGACAGCCCTGGCGGTACTCGGGGACGCAACCCGGTACTGCCGCTGGTCATCGGCCCGGCGGACCGGCGTAAGGGCCTCTCACGTGAGAACGAGCAAGCCAATACGCATAACGAACTCGCAGAATACCCGCCTTCGACCGTACGGGTCAAAACGCGGCCCAATGCCCTGGTCAGCACCCTTGTCGTAACCCGTCCGTCACCCGTTGGTCACCGCTTGCGCTCCACCCGCCGCTCGTCCCACACCGGCTCCGTCGTCTCGCGGACCATCCCGTCCGAGCCGAAGACCAGGTAGCGGTCGAAGGACCGGGCGAACCAGCGGTCGTGCGTCACCGCGAGCACCGTGCCGTCGTAGGCCTCCAGGCCCTCCTGGAGGGCCTCGGCGCTCTCCAGGTCAAGGTTGTCCGTCGGCTCGTCCAGCAGGAGCGCCGTGGTGCCCGCCAGCTCCATGAGGAGGATCTGGAAGCGGGCCTGCTGCCCCCCGGAGAGGCTGCCGAAGTTCTGGTCGCCCTGGCGCTCCAGCTCGTAGCGGCGCAGCACGCCCATCGCCCGGCCGCGGTCGTGCGCGTTCTCGGTCCACAGGATGTCGACCAGTGTGCGCCCCTCCAGCTCCGGATGCGCGTGGGTCTGCGCGAAGTGACCGGGCACCACCCGGGCGCCGAGCTTCCAGGAACCGGTGTGCGCGACGTCCTGGCCGGCGAGCAGCCGCAGGAAGTGTGATTTACCCGACCCGTTGGAGCCGAGCACGGCCACCCGCTCGCCGTAGTAGACCTCCAGGTCGAACGGCTTCATCAGACCCGTGAGCTCCAGCCCGGCGCAGGTCACCGCCCGCACCCCGGTGCGCCCGCCGCGCAGCCGCATCTTGATGTCCTGCTCGCGCGGCGGCTCCTGCGGGGCGCCCGCGTCCTCGAAGCGCTTCAGCCGGGTCTGGGCCGCGTGGTAGCGCGACGCCATGTCCGGACTGATCGCGGCCTGCTGGCGCAGCCGGAACACCATCTGCTTGATCTTGGTGTGTTCTTCCTCCCACCGGCGCCGCAGCTCCTCGAACCGCGCGAAGCGGTCCTTGCGCGCCTGGTGGTACGTGCCGAAGCCGCCGCCGTGCACCCATACGTCGGAACCCGCGGGGCCCGGCTCCACGCTGACGATGCGCTCGGCGGAGCGGGCCAGCAGCTCCCGGTCGTGGGAGACGAACAACACGGTCTTCTTGGTCTGCGCGAGCTGTTCCTCCAGCCAGCGCTTGCCGGGCACGTCCAGGTAGTTGTCCGGCTCGTCGAGCAGCAGCACCTCGTCGTTGCCGCGCAGCAGGGCCTCCAGCACCAGGCGCTTCTGCTCACCGCCGGAGAGCGTCTTGACCTCGCGCCACTGCGCCCGCTCGTACGGGACGCCCAGCGCGGACAGGGTGCACATGTCCCACATGTTCTCGGCCTCGTAGCCGTGCGCCTCGGCCCAGTCGCTGAGCGCGTGCGCGTAGGCCATCTGGGCCGGTTCGTCGTCCTGCGCCATGATCGCCAGCTCGGCCGCGTCCACGGCCTTCGCGGCCGCCCTGATCCGCGCCCGCGACACGGAGACCAGCAGATCCCGCACCGTCCTGTCGTCCCGGACCGAGCCCACGAACTGTGGCATCACGCCGAGCCCGCCGCTGATCGTCACCGAGCCGCCGTCCGGCTTGAGCTCTCCCGAGATCAGCCGCAGCAAGGTCGTCTTGCCCGCGCCGTTCGCCCCGACCAGAGCGACCTTGGCGCCTTCTCCCACCCGGAACGAGACGTCGCCGAGCAGCACCCGTCCATCCGGAAGGTAGTACTCCAGGTGTGCCGCCTCTACATGTCCCATAGCCCTGGATTCTCGCCCCTGCCACGGCCCCGGCCCAAACCGATTTCCAGCTGCTGGACGCCGGTGCCCGGGACCGCCCGGATCGGGCGTCCGTGTCACCCGTTCGCCGAATATGATGCGCGTCATGACTGATGGGCCCACGCCTCCCCACGACCCGCGCCAGGGCTTCACGGCGCCCACCCCGCCCGAGTCCGAGGGTGACGGCCGGCGCGAGGTGCTGGAGGGGCGGGTCATCCCGTCCCGGCCGCTCCCCTACCAGGCCGGGCCGCCCGCGGCAGGGGCCCCGCAGGCACCGCGGATACCCGGGGGCACGGCTCCCGACGGCGCGGCTCCGCAGGCACCGGCGCAGCCGGACCCGTACGGCTCCGGGGCACCGGCCTGGCCGCCGGCCGGCGCCCAGCAGCCCGCCCAGGCACGGGCTCAGCAGCAACCCGAGCAGCCTGCACCCGGCGCACCGCAGGCTCCCGCCTGGGCTCCGCCGACGAGCGGCCTGGGCGCCGGCGGCTCCCCGCCGTCCTTCCCCCAGCAGCCGCAGGGCCCGGCGGCCGGCCCCGGCGCCTTCCCGCAGGCCCCGCAGTCCAACGCCCCCGACTGGGGCGCGCTCGCCGCGCAGCGCGAGGCCGCGGCCAAGCGCCGCAAGCTGTTCATGGTCGGCGGCGGAGCGCTCGCCGCGGTGGCCGTCGCGGGGATCGTCGCGGCGGCCGTCGTCGCGTCCAACAAGAGCGACGGCAAGCCGAAGGCGGGCCCCACGACCACGGCGCCCTCCCAGCCGCTGCCGCCCGAGCCATCGTTCTCCTCGGTCGCCCCGCAGCCCCCGAAGAACCCGCTGGACTACATCTCCACGGCCAAGAAGGACACCGCCCCCATCAGCGCGGAGACCCTCTTCCCCGGCAAGCTGATGACGATCGCGGGCCGCACCTACACCAGGACCGGCGGCGCGTCGACGACGAGCTGCGCCGCGGCGGCCACCGACGGGCTCGCGGCGGCGCTGCCGAAGAACAACTGCCGCCAGGTGGTCCGCGCGACCTACGTGCTGGGCGGGTCGGCGGTCACCGTGGGCGTCGCCGTCTTCGACGACAAGGGCTCGGCGGACAAGACCAAGGGCACCTTCCGGTTCCTGCTGCCGCTGCCCGGCGGCGGAGTCCCGACGTTCTGCCACAACGTCTCCTGCTGGACGACCTCCAACGCGGTCGGCCGCTACGCCTACTTCACGATCTCCGGGCCCAAGAACGGCACCACCGCCACCGCCTCCGACACCGCCTCCAAGCAGGCCGGGACCGACGCGTCGAACTTCGCGTTCCAGCGCATCGTCCAGCGCGGCAAGGACGCGGCGGCGCGGGACACGGCCGCGGGCAACTAGAGCCTGGCCTGAGATCGGGTCCCGGCGCCGGACCCGACCGCTCAGAGGCAGCCGGGCAGCGTCCGCAGATTGCGGGCCAGCAGGTTGCGGGCGGCCAGCTCGTCGTCCGCGGGGTAGCCGACCTCTTCCAGGGTCAGCCCGTGGGGGCGCACCACATTGACCGCGGAATTGCGCACACCCCCGGCCAGCACCTCGCCGGGGAAATCGGCCGGCCGGTGCCCGTCCCCGACCAGCAGCATGGAGCCGACCAGCGCCCGCACCATGTTGTGGCAGAACGCGTCGGCCCGCACGGTCGCGACGGCCAGCCCGTCGGGCGTGCGCTCCCAGTGCAGATCGAGCAGCTTGCGGATGGTGGTCGCACCCTCGCGCTTCTTGCAGTACGCCGCGAAATCGTGCTCGCCGAGGAGCTTCCCGGCCGCCTCGTTCATCAGGTCCACGTCCAGCGGCCGGTCGTGCCACAGCACGTGCCCGCGCAGCAGCGGGTCGACGCCGGCCTGCTGGTCGCCGACCCGGTACGCGTAACGTCGCCAGATCGCCGAGAACCGCGCGTTGAAGGCCCGTGGCGCCACGGCGACCCGCCACACCCGCACATCCTGCGGCAGCTTCCCCGCGAGCCGCCTGAGCAGCTTCTCGCCGTGCTCGGCCCAGACGTCCTCCGCCAGGTCCAGGTGCGCGACCTGGCCGCGCGCGTGCACGCCCGCGTCCGTACGGCCGGCGACCGTCAGGGAGACCGGTTCCCGCAGCCGCATGACCGTCTGCAGCGCCGCCTCCAGGTCGCCCTGCACCGTGCGCCGCGTCCGCTGCTTCGCCCAGCCGGAGAATTCGGCCCCGTCGTACGACAGGTCCAGCCGCACCCGTACGAAACCGGGCTCCACCTCGTCGCTCACCGCGCGGTCCTCTCGTGCCGATCGTGCTGATCATGCCGTGCATGCGGAACGGGCCCGCCCCCAGAAGCTGGGTGCGGGCCCGTCCGTAGTACGCCGAACGCCTGGATCAGGCGTCCTTCGACTCCTCGTCGGCCTTCTCGGCCGGCTTGGCGTCCTCGACGACCTCGTCGGACTTCGCCTCGACGGCGTCGTCCTTCTTGAGGGTGTCTTCCTTCACCGCGCGCTTCGTCGCGGCCTCGGCCTCACCGGTGGCGGCCTGGGCCACGGTCAGGGCCTCGACCAGCTCGATGACCGCCATCGGGGCGTTGTCGCCACGACGGTTGCCGATCTTGGTGATACGCGTGTAACCACCGGGGCGGTTCTCGTAGCGCGGGCCGATCTCCGTGAAGAGCGTGTGCACGATGCTCTTGTCGGTGATGGTGGCCAGCACCTGGCGACGGTTGTGGATGTCGCCCTTCTTCGCCTTGGTGATGAGGCGCTCCGCGACCGGACGCAGACGACGCGCCTTGGCCTCGGTGGTGGTGATACGGCCGTGCTCGAACAGCGCCTTCGCAAGGTTCGCGAGCAGGTGACGCTCGTGCGCGGCGCTGCCGCCCAGACGGGCACCCTTGGCGGGCTGAGGCATGGTCTTTCTCCTTCTTTTCTGCACCGGCCGGATCAGGTACCGGTGTCAGTGTCCGACGGGCGTGTGCCTGCCAGAAGTCTCTGCCGAACGTCGCGGAGGCGGGGACCCGCGGCGTGAACCGCGGTCGGTCCCGCCTCCGCGACGGAGTCGGATCAGTACTGCTCGGTCTCCACGAATCCGGCGTCCACGTCGTCGTCGGCGCCGAAGGCGTCGGCGGCGGCGGTCGGGTCGAATCCGGGCGGGCTGTCCTTGAGGGCCAGGCCCATGCCGGCCAGCTTCGCCTTGACCTCGTCGATCGACTTCGCACCGAAGTTGCGGATGTCGAGCAGGTCGGCCTCGGAGCGGGCGACGAGCTCACCCACGGAGTGGATGCCCTCGCGCTTGAGGCAGTTGTACGAACGAACGGTGAGCTCGAGCTCCTCGATCGGCAGTGCCAGATCGGCGGCCAGAGCGGCGTCCGTCGGGGACGGGCCCATGTCGATGCCTTCGGCGTCGACGTTGAGCTCGCGGGCCAGGCCGAAGAGCTCGACCAGGGTCTTACCGGCCGACGCCATGGCGTCGCGCGGGCGCATGGCCTGCTTGGTCTCGACGTCGACGATCAGCTTGTCGAAGTCGGTGCGCTGCTCGACACGGGTCGCCTCGACCTTGTACGTGACCTTGAGCACCGGGCTGTAGATGGAGTCGACCGGGATACGGCCGATCTCCTGGCCCTGCTGCTTGTTCTGGACGGCGGAGACGTAGCCGCGACCGCGCTCGACGGTCAGCTCCATCTCCAGCTTGCCCTTGGCGTTCAGGGTGGCCAGAACCAGGTCGGGGTTGTGCACCTCGACACCGGCCGGGGGCGCGATGTCGGCGGCGGTGACGACACCCGGGCCCTGCTTGCGCAGGTACATCACGACGGGCTCGTCGTGCTCCGAGGAGACGACGAGCTGCTTGATGTTGAGGATGACGTCGGTCACGTCCTCCTTGACGCCCGGCACGGTGGTGAACTCGTGCAGAACGCCGTCGACCCGGATGCTGGTGACAGCGGCACCGGGGATCGAGGAGAGAAGCGTGCGGCGAAGGGAGTTTCCGAGGGTGTAGCCGAAGCCCGGCTCCAGCGGCTCGATCACGAACCGGGAGCGGAATTCGTCGACGACCTCTTCGGTCAGCGACGGACGCTGAGCGATAAGCATGATGTTCCTCCAGTCATCGGCATCCGCTATTTGATGCCGAGGGGTACTGCAAGGGTACGGGCGACAGGACCCGTATGAGGTCCTGCCGCCCGTATCGCTGAGCCACTACTACTTGGAGTAGAGCTCCACGATCAGCTGCTCCTGGACCTGCGTGTCGATCACAGGACGCTCGGGCAGGGAGTGCACGAGGATCCGGAGCTTCGACGGGATCGACTCGAGCCACGCGGGCACGGTCTTCTCGCCGGCCTCGGCGGCAGCGACCACGAACGGGGTCATCTGACGCGAGGACTCACGAACCTCGACAATGTCGTTCACAGCCACGCGAGCCGACGGGATGTCGGTCTTGCGGCCGTTCACGGTGATGTGTCCGTGACGAACCAGCTGACGGGCGTGGTCGCGGGACTTGGCAAAGCCGGCCCGGTAGACCACGTTGTCGAGACGGATCTCAAGGATGCGCAGAAGGTTCTCACCGGTCTTGCCGGACTTCTGGTTCGCTTCCTTGTAGTAGTTCACGAACTGCTTCTCGAGTACACCGTAGATACGGGCACACTTCTGCTTCTCGCGAAGCTGAAGGAGGTACTCGCTGTCCTTGGTGCGCCCGCGGCCGTGCTCACCCGGGGGGTAAGGACGGATCTCGATCGGGCACTTTGCGCTCTCGCACTTGCTGCCCTTGAGGAACAGCTTCTGCTTCTCCCGACGGCAACGCTTGCAGTCGGCCCCGGTGTAACGCGCCATATTGTCTTGTCTCCTACTTCAGGTGGTCAGACGCGGCGGCGCTTGGGCGGGCGGCATCCGTTGTGCGGGGTGGGGGTGACGTCCTGGATCGAGCCGACCTCGAGGCCAGTGGCCTGGAGGGAGCGGATCGCGGTCTCACGGCCGGAGCCGGGACCCTTGACGAAGACGTCGACCTTGCGCATGCCGTGCTCCTGCGCGCGACGGGCAGCCGATTCGGCGGCCATCTGCGCGGCGAACGGAGTCGACTTGCGCGAGCCCTTGAAGCCGACGTGGCCGGCAGAGGCCCAAGCGATCACGTTGCCCGAGGGGTCCGTGATCGAGACGATCGTGTTGTTGAACGTGCTCTTGATATGGGCGTGCCCATGAGCAACGTTCTTCTTTTCCTTGCGGCGCACCTTCTTGACTGCGCCCTGACGGCCCTTCGGAGGCATGTATTACTCCCGTGGAGGTGGTCGGTCCTACAGCGGGGACCGCTTTCTTCTGCGGAGATCCGGGGGTCTCCCCCCATCAGCACCGCAGTGCGTCCGCTAGGACTACTTCTTGCCCGGCTTCTTCTTACCGGCGATGGCGCGACGCGGACCCTTGCGGGTACGAGCGTTGGTGTGGGTGCGCTGACCGTGGACCGGAAGGCCACGACGGTGACGCAGACCCTGGTAGCAGCCGATCTCCACCTTGCGGCGGATGTCGGCCTGCACCTCGCGACGGAGGTCACCCTCGGTCTTGAAGTTGGCGTCCACGTAGTCGCGGAGCTTGACGAGGTCTTCCTCGGCAAGGTCGCGAACGCGGATGTCGGGGTTCACACCAGTGTTCTTCAGGGTCTCCTGGGCACGGGTGCGACCGATGCCGAAGACGTAGGTGAGGGCGATCTCCACGCGCTTCTCACGCGGGAGGTCAACGCCGGAAAGGCGTGCCATTCATGGCTCCTGTTGATTCGGAGGTCTTCCGCAGTACCGTTCCCGGCCGCCGTACGAGGTACGTTCCGGGTCCTCGGCCCCCGCCGAAGGTGTCGTCCCGGCGAGCCGGGACGGGTGACTGCGTAATTACTTTGTGTGCGTCGCGGGAAGAACTGCGAGTTGCAGGTCGTGCGTCAGCCCTGGCGCTGCTTGTGGCGCAGGTTGTCGCAGATGACCATGACCCGACCGTGACGGCGGATCACCTTGCACTTGTCGCAGATCTTCTTGACGCTCGGCTTGACCTTCATGTGATGTCAGGTTCTCCGGGTCGTGCCATCGCCCCACGGGAGCGGGGCAGTAGCGAGATCTACTTGTAGCGGTAGACGATCCGTCCGCGCGTCAAGTCGTAGGGAGACAGCTCCACAACGACCCTGTCATCGGGCAGGATGCGGATGTAGTGCATACGCATCTTGCCGCTGATGTGCGCGAGGACCTTGTGACCGTTCTGGAGCTCTACCCGGAACATCGCGTTCGGGAGAGACTCGATCACGGTGCCCTCGATTTCGATGGCACCTTGCTTCTTGGCCACGCTTCGCCCTTCGAATCGGCTACCTTGATCGGCTCACGTAAATCACGCAGACATGCGGGTATACATGAGCCGACGTGTCAGTCTACGGCAGGCACCCCGGAATGACGAATCCGGGGTAGATGCCCACGATGGGTGATCGTTACTCCACCCGGCCCCACAGCTTCCGGGCCACCGCCCAACGCTCACCCCAGCGGGTCGGGCGCCGCCGTGATCCCGTACTCCGCGAGCTTCGCCTTGCCGCCGTCGACGGCGGTGAGCACCAGCGGGCCCTGCTCGGTCAGCGCGATCGAGTGCTCCCAGTGACTGGACCAGGACCCGTCGTCGCTCTTGACCGTCCACTCGTCCTCGAGGACGTGGGTGTGCGGGGTGCCCAGGGTCACCATCGGCTCGATGGCCAGGCAGACACCCGGCACCAGCTTGATGCCCCGGCCGCGCTTCTTGTTGACGTAGTTCAGCAGGTGCGGGTCCATGTGCATCTCGGAGCCGATGCCGTGGCCGCCGTACTCCTCGACGATGCCGTACTTGCCGGAGGCCGGCCGCGGCTGGCGGCGGATGTACCCCTCGATCGCCTGCGAGACGTCGGAGAGCCGGTTGCCCTTCTTCATCGCGGCGATGCCGGCCCACATGGACTCCTCGGTCACCCGGCTCAGCTCGATGAGCTCCGGAGCGTGACCGGTGCCCACGAAGGCCGTGAACGCGGCGTCACCGTGCCAGCCGTCGATGATGGCGCCCGCGTCGATGGAGATGAGGTCGCCGTCCTTCAGGACGGTCTCCCGGTCCGGGATGCCGTGCACCACGACATCGTTGACCGACGTGCAGATGTTGCCGGTGAAGCCGCCGTAACCGAGGAAGTTCGGCTTGGCACCGTGCTCGGCGATCACCTTCGCGGCGATCTCGTCGAGCTCCTTGGTGCTCACGCCCGGTACCGCGGCCTCGCCGCACGCCCGGTGGATGGCCGCGACGACCAACCCCGCCTCGCGCATCTTGGCGATCTGCTCCGGGGTCTTGATCTCGACCATGCCTGTGGCCCTCTCTGGAAAAGTCGTCACTCAAACAGTACGGCCGCGGTGCCACCTGGGCACCGCGGCCGACCTGTGTACGTGTGGGTACTACGCGCTCTTGTTGCTCTTCAGTGCGTCCATCGCCCGCTGGGTGATCTCCGCCACCGGGCCGAGCGCCGAGATCGTCGCCACAAGGTCCTGCTGCTTGTAGTAGTCGATGATCGGCTCGGTCTCGCGGTGATAGACGGCGAGGCGGTTGCGCACGGTCGCCTCGGAGTCGTCGTCACGCTGGTAGAGCTCGCCGCCGCACTCGTCGCACACGCCCTCGACCTTGGGCTGCTTGTACGTGATGTGGAACGTGTGCGCCGTGTCGTTCCGGCAGGTGCGCCGGCCCGCGATGCGCTTGACGACCTCGTCCTCCGGGACCTCCAGGTCCAGGACCCCGTCGAGCGCGATGCCGCGGTCGACCAGGTAGGCGTCGAGCGCCTCGGCCTGGTGGACGTTGCGCGGGAAGCCGTCGAGCAGGAAGCCGCCCTCGGTGTCCGGCTCGTCCAGTCGGTCCTTCGCCATCCCGATGGTCACTTCGTCGGGGACCAGGTTGCCGGCGTCCATGTAGGACTTCGCCTGCTTGCCCAGGGCGGTGCCCTGGCTGATGTTCGCGCGGAAGAGGTCGCCCGTCGAGATGTGCGGGATCGACAGGTTCTTGGCGAGGAACGCAGCCTGCGTACCCTTGCCGGCCCCAGGCGGCCCGACGAGGACGATTCGCATCAGCGGAGGAACCCTTCGTAGTTGCGCTGCTGGAGCTGGCTCTCGATCTGCTTCACGGTCTCCAGGCCGACACCCACGATGATCAGGATGCTGGTCCCGCCGAACGGGAAGTTGGTGCTGCCGTTGAACAACGCGATGGCAACGGTGGGAACGAGAGCGATGAGCCCCAGGTACAGCGATCCCGGCCACGTGATCCTGTTCAGCACGTAGCTCAGGTATTCAGCAGTAGGTCGACCGGCCCGGATACCCGGGATGAAGCCACCATACTTCTTCATATTGTCGGCGACTTCCTCGGGGTTGAACGAGATCGCGACGTAGAAGAAGGCGAAGAAGACGATCAACAGGAAGTACGTGACCAGGTAAAACGGGTGATCGCCCTTGGTCAGGTTGACGCTGACCCACTGCGCCCAGCCCGCCGTCGACCCGCTGAACTGAACGACGAGGGCCGGAATGTAGAGCAACGACGAGGCGAAGATGACGGGAATCACACCCGCCTGGTTCACCTTGAGGGGGATATACGTGGACGTTCCGCCGTAGGACCGCCGGCCGATCATGCGCTTCGCGTACTGCACTGGAATGCGGCGTTGCGCCTGTTCGACGAAGACCACAAGGGCCACCATCACCAGGCCGATCAGGATGACGACGAAGAACTCGAACCAGCCGCCCATGATCTTGCCGGAGCTCTTGATGGACCACAGCGCGCCCGGGAAGCCGGCCGCGATGGAGACGAACATCAGGATCGACATGCCGTTGCCGATGCCGCGGTCGGTGATCAGCTCACCGAGCCACATGATCATCACGGTACCGGCGGTCATGGTGACCACCATCGTGATGGTGGTGAAGATCGACTTGCTGGAGATGATGTCGTAGCGCTGGGTGCAGCTGGAGAAGAGGCTGCCGCCGCGGGCGGTGGCCACCAGGCCGGTGCCCTGCAGGATCGCCAGCGCCACCGTCAGGTAACGGGTGTACTGCGTGATCTTCGCAGTGCCCGACTGACCCTCCTTCTTGAGGGCTTCGAGGCGTGGAATCACCACGGTCAGCAGCTGGAGGATGATGCTCGCCGTGATGTACGGCATGATCCCGAGCGCGAAGATGGTCAGCTGGAGCAGTGCACCACCGCTGAAGAGGTTGACCAGGCTGAAGAGGCCCTGCCCGCCGCCCGCGTCCTTGATGCACGCGTTGACGACCTTGTAGTCCACCCCTGGCACCGGGACGTGCGCCCCGAGCCGGAACAGCACCACGATGCCCAGCGTGAACAGCAGCTTCTTGCGCAGGTCGGGCGTTTTGAACGCCCGGGCGAACGCGGTGAGCACGGTGCCTCCTGCACCTTCCGCGCAGCAGGGCGGAAGGGTCGGTCGAGATGGTCTGTCACGGACGGCGGATCACCGGCCGGGATGGCGCGAGGACAGTCTGCGGGCAGTTTCGCCAGTGGACCCAACGGACTCTAACAGCGCGTGGCGGTCCGTATGAAGCGCGTGTCTCCCCCAGTTGGCGATCGCCACTCGGTGGAGTCGTACATGCGCGGTTTGTCCCTTGGTGCGTGATACCGAATCGGGCCCGTCCCTCAGAAGAGGAACGGGCCCGGTTCAGTCGCTGTCAGCAGCAGTCGCCGAGGCTCAGATGAGCTCGGTGACGGTGCCGCCGGCAGCAGCGATCTTCTCCTTGGCGGAGCTGGAGACGGCGTCAACCGAAACCTGCAGCGCCACGGTGATCTCGCCGGTGCCGAGCACCTTGACGAGCTGGTTCTTACGGACCGCGCCCTTGGCGACCAGATCGGCCACCGTGACCTCTCCACCCTCGGGGTAGAGGGCGGTGAGCTTGTCCAGGTTCACGACCTGGAACTCGACGCGGAACGGGTTCTTGAAGCCCTTGAGCTTCGGCAGGCGCATGTGGAGGGGCATCTGCCCACCCTCAAAGCGAGCCGGAACCTGGTAACGGGCCTTGGTGCCCTTGGTACCACGACCAGCGGTCTTACCCTTGGACGCCTCGCCACGACCCACGCGGGTCTTGGCGGTCTTGGCACCCGGGGCGGGACGCAGGTTGTGGACCTTCAGGGGGTTCTGCGGGTTCTCAGCACCCATGTCAGTCAACCTCCTCGACCGTGACGAGGTGGCGGACGGTCTGGACCATTCCGCGAATCTCCGGACGGTCCTCCTTGACCACCACGTCGTTCAGGCGCTTGAGCCCGAGCGAACGCAGGGTGTCACGGTGGTTCTGCTTGCTACCGATGTAGGACTTGATCTGCGTGACCTTGAGGCGAGCCATCAGGCACCCACCCCGGCACGTGCACGCAGCAGAGCTGCGGGCGCGACGTCCTCCAGCGGCAGGCCACGACGGGCGGCGATCTCCTCGGGGCGCTGAAGGCCCTGAAGCGCGGCCACCGTGGCGTGCACGATGTTGATCGCGTTGTCCGAGCCGAGGCTCTTGGACAGAACGTCGTGGATACCGGCGCACTCGAGAACCGCGCGCACCGGGCCACCGGCGATAACACCGGTACCGGGGGAAGCAGGCTTGAGCAGGACAACGCCCGCGGCCTTCTCGCCCTGGATCGGGTGCGGAATGGTGCCCTGGATGCGGGGAACCTTGAAGAAGTTCTTCTTCGCTTCCTCGACACCCTTGGCGATGGCGGCCGGAACTTCCTTGGCCTTGCCATAACCGACACCGACGGTGCCGTCACCATCGCCCACCACGACCAGCGCGGTGAAGCTGAAGCGACGACCACCCTTGACTACCTTGGCGACGCGGTTGATCGCGACAACACGCTCGACGTAGGCGGTCTTCTCGGCCTGCTGGCCGTCCCGCCCAGACTTACGGTCACGCCGCTCGCCGCCACCGGCACCGCTGCCGCGGCGCTGGGGTCCAGCCATTGGAATTACCTCTCTTCGTTGATCCGCTAGCTGCGGGACGAACTCAGAACTCGAGTCCGGCTTCGCGGGCGGCGTCCGCGAGGGCGGCAATGCGCCCTGCGTACTGATTGCCGCCACGGTCGAATACGACAGTCTCAATACCCGCGGCCTTGGCACGCTCGGCCACGAGCTGGCCGACCTGCTTCGCCTTGGAGGACTTGTCGCCTTCGCCGCCACGGATGGACGGGTCGAGGGTCGACGCCGACGCGAGGGTGTGCCCCGCGAGGTCGTCGATGACCTGCGCCACGATGCCACGGTTGGACCTGGTCACGACGAGACGCGGACGCGCCTCGGTGCCCGAGATCCGCTTGCGGACGCGGATGTGGCGACGCTTGAGAGCCGCGCCCTTGTAAGCCTTGCCCTTGGCGATCTTCACACCGTATGCCATGGCTACTTACCAGCCTTTCCGACCTTGCGGCGGATGACTTCGCCCGCGTACTTGACACCCTTGCCCTTGTACGGGTCGGGCTTCCGCAGCTTGCGGATGTTCGCGGCTACCTCGCCGACCTTCTGCTTGTCGATACCCTCGACACTCAGCTTGGTCGGAGACTCCACCTTGAACGAGATGCCCTCCGGCGGCTCGATCACGACGGGGTGGCTGAAGCCCAGGGCGAACTCCAGATTGGAGCCCTTCGCCTGGACGCGGTAGCCGACGCCGTTGATCTCGAGCGCCTTGCTGTAACCCGCGGTCACGCCAGTGATCATGTTCGCCACCAGCGTGCGGGACAGGCCGTGCAGGGCCTTCGAAACACGCTCGTCGTTAGGACGCGACACGATGAGCGTGCCGGTCTCGTCCTTGGCGACATCGATCGGGGCAGCGACGGTGTGGGAGAGGGAACCCTTGGGGCCCTTCACCGAGACCGTACGGCCGTCGATGGTGACGTCCACGCCGGCGGGAACCGGGATGGGCAGCTTGCCGATGCGCGACATTGCAATGCCTCCTGTTCCCGATTACCAGACGTAGGCGAGGACTTCCCCACCTACGCCCTTCTTGCTGGCCTGCTGGCCGGTGAGGAGACCGTGGGACGTGGAGATGATCGCCACGCCCAGGCCGCCGAGCACCTTGGGCAGATTGGTGGACTTTGCGTAGACCCGAAGGCCCGGCTTGCTGATGCGCTTGATGCCGGCGATCGAGCGCTCACGGCTCGGACCGAACTTCAGCTCGAGGATGAGGTTCTTGCCAACCTCGGCATCCTCGACCTTCCAGCCGGTGATGTAACCCTCCTGCTGGAGGATCTCCGCGATGTGCGACTTGATCTTGCTGAACGGCATCACGACGTCATCGTGATACGCCGAGTTCGCATTACGCAGACGGGTCAGCATGTCTGCGATGGGGTCGGTCATGGTCATGAGTTGGCCCTAGGCCTCTCTCGCCGGGGTTTCCATTGCGCCATCCTTCTCCCCGAGCAAAGTCGGGACGGGTGCGGCGCGGGGACCTACGGCGTAGTAAGTCGGTCATGGGCGGCAGGCGCCCAACCCCTCTACCTTACGGCAGACGGGGACAGGCTCCTGCCGTCCAGATGCTTACCGAGAGTTCCTGGAAACCGGATTCCCCGAAGGGAACCGGATTTACCAGGAGCTCTTGGTCACGCCCGGCAGCTCGCCACGGTGAGCCATCTCACGAAGGCACACGCGGCAGAGGCCGAACTTGCGGTAGACAGAGTGCGGCCGGCCACAGCGCTGGCAGCGGTTGTAACCGCGCACAGCAAACTTGGGCTTGCGAGCGGCCTTAGCGATCAGAGCCTTCTTCGCCACGGTCACATCTCCTTGAACGGGAAGCCGAGGTGACGAAGCAGGGCACGACCCTCGTCGTCGTTGGTCGCCGTGGTAACCACGGTGATGTCCATGCCCCGGACCCGGTCGATCTTGTCCTGGTCGATCTCGTGGAACATGACCTGCTCCGTGAGACCGAAGGTGTAGTTGCCCCGGCCGTCGAACTGCTTCGGCGACAGGCCGCGGAAGTCACGGATACGCGGCAGTGCGAGTGACAGCACGCGGTCCAGGAACTCCCACATGCGGTCACCACGGAGGGTGACGTGGGCGCCGATCGGCTGGCCCTCACGCAGCTTGAACTGCGCGATGGACTTGCGAGCCTTGGTGACCTGCGGCTTCTGGCCGGTGATCGTGGCGAGGTCGCGAATCGCGCCCTCGATCAGCTTGGAGTCGCGGGCGGCGTCGCCCACACCCATGTTGACCACGATCTTGGTCAGACCCGGGATCTGCATGACGTTCTCGAAAGAGAACTCCTCGTGCAGCTTGCCCGAGATTTCCTCGCGGTAGCGCGTCTTCAGACGCGGCGTGGTGGTGGCAGTCATCAGATGTCCTCACCCGTCCGCTTGGCAACGCGGATCTTGTTGCCTTCGTCGTCGAAGCGGTAACCGACGCGGGTAACGACCTTCTTGCCGTCCTTCTCCACGATCAGCTGAACGTTGCTGATGTGGATGGGGGCCTCGGTCGTGATGATCCCACCGGTCTTGCTACCGCGGTCGGACTGGCCGGCCTTGGTGTGCTTCTTGACCCGGTTGACACCCTCGACGAGGACACGGCTCTCAGTGGGGTAGGCCACAATGACCTTGCCCTGCTTGCCGCGGTCCTTACCGGTGATGACCTGGACCAGGTCGCCCTTCTTGATCTTCATCGGTTACAGCACCTCCGGCGCGAGAGAAACGATCTTCATGAACTTCTTCTCGCGCAGCTCACGGCCCACCGGGCCGAAGATACGGGTGCCGCGGGGGTCGCCGTCGTTCTTCAGAATGACGGCGGCGTTCTCGTCGAACCGGATGTACGAGCCGTCTGCGCGACGGCGCTCCTTGACGGTCCGGACGATGACCGCCTTGACGACCTCGCCCTTCTTCACGTTGCCACCGGGGATCGCGTCCTTGACGGTGGCAACGATGACGTCACCGATTCCCGCGTAGCGGCGACCCGAACCACCGAGAACACGGATGCAAAGGATTTCCTTCGCACCAGTGTTGTCGGCGATCCGCAGTCGCGACTCCTGCTGGATCACGTCTATCTCCTGTTTGTCGCGTCGGTTCCCGGTAGGGGCGGGTTGCCCCGCCCCTACCGAGCCTGACGGAACGGTCCTGAAGGCCCCTTATTTTTTTGGGGCCTTCAGGGATTACTTGGCCTTCTCGAGGATCTCCACGACGCGCCAACGCTTGGTGGCAGAGGTCGGCCGGGTCTCCATGAGGAGGACACGGTCGCCGATGCCGGCAGCGTTCTGCTCGTCGTGCGCCTTGAGCTTGTTGGTGCGCCGGATGACCTTGCCGTACAGGGCGTGCTTCACACGGTCCTCGACGGCGACCACTACGGTCTTGTCCATCTTGTCGCTGACCACAAGGCCCTCACGGGTCTTGCGGAAGCCGCGCTGCTCGGAGGTCTCAGTCACATTCTTCTCGCTCATCAGGCGCTCTCCACCGTCTCGATGCCCAGCTCGCGCTCGCGCATCAAGGTGTAGATCCGGGCGATGTCCTTGCGGACGACCTTGAGCCGGTTGTTGTTCTCGAGCTGTCCCGTGGCCGCTTGGAAGCGGAGGTTGAACAGCTCCTCCTTGGCTTCGCTCAGCTTGGCGAGGAGTTCCTCGTCGCCAAGCGTGCGCAGCTCGGTGGCCTTAGTGGTGCCGGCCGCCATCACGATTCACCTGCCTCGCGCCGCACAATGCGGCACTTCATCGGAAGCTTGTGGGCGGCGCGGGTGAGCGCCTCCTTGGCAACCTTCTCGTTCGGGAAGGACAGCTCGAACATCACCCGACCGGGCTTGACGTTCGCGATCCACCACTCCGGCGAACCCTTACCGGAACCCATGCGGGTCTCAGCAGGCTTCTTGGTCAGCGGACGGTCCGGGTAGATGTTGATCCAGACCTTGCCGCCGCGCTTGATGTGACGGGTGATGGAGATACGAGCGGACTCGATCTGCCGGTTCGTCACATAGGCCGGGGTGACGGCCTGCAGGCCGTACTCACCGAACGCGAGTTCGGTGCCGCCCTTGGCCATGCCCGAGCGCTTCGGGTGGTGCTGCTTGCGGTGCTTGACCCTGCGGGGGATCAGCATTGGGTCAGGCCTCCGTTCCGGGAGTGTCCGCAGCCGGAGCCTCGACAGCGGCGGGGGCCTCGGCCTTGGGAGCCGAACCGCCGTCCGTCTGGGGCTTGCGGCCGCGGCCGCCGCGCTCGCCACCGCGGCGCTGCGGACGGTCGGTTCCACCGGCGCCGGGACCACGCGACGGGCGGTTGCCCGCACGGGCCGCGGCGTTGTCGGCGCGAACCTCTGCGATGTTCTTGACGTTGCCCTTGTAGATCCACACCTTCACACCGATGCGGCCGAAGGTGGTCTTGGCCTCGAAGAAGCCGTAGTCCACATTGGCGCGCAGGGTGTGCAGCGGCACACGGCCTTCGCGGTAGAACTCGGAGCGGGACATCTCGGCGCCGCCGAGACGGCCACCACACTGGATCTTGATGCCCTTGGCGCCGGCCTTCATCGTGCCCTGCATGCTCTTACGCATGGCACGACGGAAGGAGACACGCGAGGAGAGCTGCTCGGCGACGGCCTGGGCCACCAGCTGAGCGTCCATCTCGGGGTTCTTGACCTCGAGGATGTTCAGCTGCACCTGCTTGCCGGTCAGCTTCTCCAGGTCGCCGCGGATGCGGTCGGCCTCGGCACCACGACGGCCGATGACGATGCCGGGACGCGCGGTGTGGATGTCCACACGCACGCGGTCACGGGTGCGCTCGATCTCAACCTTCGAGATGCCGGCGCGCTCCATGCCCTGCGTCATCATCTTGCGGATGGCGACGTCTTCCTTGACGTAGTCCTTGTACAGCTTGTCGGCGTACCAACGAGACTTGAAGTCCGTGGTAATTCCGAGCCGGAACCCGTACGGGTTAACCTTCTGGCCCATTACCGGGTCCCTTCCTTGCTGCTGACGACCACGGTGATGTGGCTGGTCCGCTTGCGGATCCGGTAGGCACGGCCCTGGGCACGCGGACGGAACCGCTTCAGGGTCGGACCTTCGTCGACATACGCCTCAGTGATGACGAGAGACTCGGCATCGGAGTGGTCGTAGTTGTGCGCGGCGTTGGCAATGGCGCTGTCAAGCACCTTGCCCACCGGCACGCTCGCGGCCTGCGGGGCGAAACGCAGGACCGCCTGAGCCTCCGTGGCATTCATGCCACGGATGAGGTCCACCACGCGGCGGGCCTTCATGGGCGTGACGCGGATGTACCGCGCCTGGGCCCTGGCTTCCATGGTTGTCCCTTCGGTGTCAGTCATAGTCTTCGCACTCCGCCGATCAGCGACGCTTCGTCTTGCGGTCGTCCTTGACGTGGCCGCGGAACGTGCGGGTCGGCGAGAACTCGCCGAGCTTGTGGCCGACCATGGACTCGGTGACGAACACCGGGACGTGGATCTTGCCGTTGTGCACCGCGATCGTGTGGCCCAGCATCGCCGGAATGATCATGGAGCGGCGGGACCAGGTCTTGATGACGTTGTGGGTGCCTGCCTCGTTCTGTACGTCCACCTTCTTGATGAGGTGGTCGTCGACGAAGGGCCCCTTCTTGAGACTGCGCGGCATCTAAACCTGCTCCTAGCGCTTCTTGTTCGTCTTGCGGCGGCGGACGATGTACTTGCTGCTTGCCTTCTTCGGCGAGCGAGTACGACCCTCCTTCTGACCCCACGGGGAGACCGGGTGGCGACCACCGGAGGTCTTACCCTCACCACCACCGTGCGGGTGGTCGACAGGGTTCATCGCGACACCGCGGACGGTCGGGCGGACGCCCTTCCAGCGCATACGGCCGGCCTTGCCCCAGTTGATGTTCGACTGCTCGGCGTTGCCGACCTCGCCAACAGTGGCGCGGCAGCGGACGTCGACCAGGCGGACCTCACCGGACGGCATACGAAGGGTGGCCATAGAGCCCTCCTTCGCCAGCAGCTGGACCGAAGCACCCGCGGAACGGGAGATCTTCGCGCCGCCGCCGGGACGCAGCTCGATAGCGTGGATGGTCGTACCCACCGGGATGTTGCGCAGCGGGAGGTTGTTGCCCGGCTTGATGTCGGCCGTGGGGCCGTTCTCAACCCGGTCGCCCTGGCTCAACTTGGCCGGGGCAATGATGTAGCGCTTCTCGCCGTCTGCGTAGTGCAGCAGCGCGATGCGTGCGGTGCGGTTCGGGTCGTACTCGATGTGAGCGACCTTCGCCGGAACGCCGTCCTTGTCATGACGACGGAAGTCGATGACTCGGTAAGCACGCTTGTGACCGCCACCCTGGTGGCGAACAGTGATGCGACCCGAGCTGTTACGCCCACCCTTGCTGTGCAAAGGGCGGACCAGCGACTTCTCCGGCGTGGACCGCGTGATCTCGACGAAGTCGGCGACGCTGGAGCCACGACGGCCCGGCGTCGTCGGCTTGTACTTGCGGATACCCATTTCTCAGTCCTCGTCCGATATCGGACGACTCGGACTCCGTTAGGAGACCGGGCCGCCGAAGATGTCGATTCGGTCGCCCTCAGCGAGGGTCACGATGGCGCGCTTGGTGTCCTTGCGCTTGCCGAAACCGGTCTTGGTGCGCTTGCGCTTACCCTGCCGGTTGATCGTGTTGACCCCGGTGACCTTGACCGAGAAGACCGCCTCGACGGCCTGCTTGATCTGGGTCTTGTTGCTGCCCGGCGCGACGATGAACGTGTACTTGTTCTCGTCCAGGAGCGCGTAGCTCTTCTCGGAAACCACCGGCTTGACCAGGATGTCACGGGGGTCCGTGAAGGTCTTGCTGGTGACGACCGCGGCGGTCTTGGTCTCACTCATCAGGCGTCGTTCCCTTCGAGCTCATCCTCGGAGGCAACGGCCTTGGCGGACGCGGCGGGACCCGCCACGAAACGCTCGAAGGCGTCCTGCGTGAAGACCACGTCGTCGGAGACGAGCACGTCGTAGGTGTTCAGCTGACCGGCTTCCAGGATGTGTACCTGGGGCAGGTTGCGGGCGGACAGCCACGCGGCCTCGTCGGCACGCTCGACGACCAGGAGCACGTGACGTCGCTCGCTGATCTTGCCCAGCAGTGCCTTGGCGGCCTTGGTGGAAGGCGTCGCGCCCTCGATCACGCCGGAGATGACGTGAATGCGGTCGTGACGCGCCCGGTCGGTCAGGGCGCCACGGAGGGCGGCCCGGATCATCTTCTTCGGCGTCCGCTGGGAGTAGTCACGCGGCTGCGGGCCGTGGACGACGCCACCGCCTGCGAACTGCGGAGCGCGGGTCGAACCCTGACGGGCGCGGCCGGTGCCCTTCTGGCGGTAAGGCTTGCGCCCACCACCGCGGACCTCGGCGCGGGTCTTGGTCTTGTGCGTGCCCTGGCGGGCGGCAGCGAGCTGCGCCACGACGACCTGGTGGATCAGCGGAATGCTGACCTTGGCGTCGAAGATCTCGGCGGGAAGCTCGAGGCTGCCGGTCTTGTCGCCCGCGGGCGACAGGATGTCAATGGTGCTCATATCCTCAAGCCCCCTTGGCCGCGGTACGGACCAGGATGAGGCCGCCGTTCGGACCAGGTACCGCTCCCTTGATGAGGAGCAGGCCCTTCTCCGCGTCAACGGCGTGGACGGTCAGATTCTGTGTGGTCACACGCTCTCCACCCATCCGGCCGGCCATCTTCATGCCCTTGAAGACACGACCCGGGGTGGCGCAGCCACCGATGGAGCCGGGGGAACGGTGCTTGCGCTGAACGCCGTGACCGGCGCCGAGACCCTTGAAGTTGTGACGCTTCATGACACCGGCGAAACCCTTGCCCTTGCTGGTGCCGGTCACATCGACCTTGACACCGGACTCGAAGGTCGCAGCGGTGATCTCCTGGCCCAGCGTGTACTCGCCGGCGTCAGGCGTACGAAGCTCCACCAGGTGGCGGCGCGGGGTTACGTCGGCCTTGGCGAAGTGACCCTTGAGGGGCTTGTTCACCTTGCGCGGGTCAATCTCGCCGAAGGCGATCTGAACCGACTCGTAGCCGTCGACGTCGTTGGTGCGGACCTGGGTCACGACACACGGGCCGGCCTTGATGACGGTCACCGGCACAATGCGGTTGTTCTCGTCCCAGACCTGCGTCATGCCGAGCTTCTCGCCCAGGACGCCCTTAATGCTCTTAGCCATCTCGCGCGTCACCTCAGAGCTTGATCTCGATGTCGACGCCAGCCGGGAGGTCGAGACGCATCAGCGAGTCAACCGTCTTCGGCGTGGGGTCGAGAATGTCGATGAGCCGCTTGTGGGTGCGCATCTCGAAGTGCTCGCGCGCATCCTTGTACTTGTGCGGCGACTTGATGACGCAGTACACGTTCTTCTCAGTGGGCAGCGGCACCGGGCCTGCGACGTGCGCACCAGTACGCGTCACCGTCTCGACGATCTTCTTCGCCGAGGAGTCGATGACCTCGTGGTCGTACGCCTTGAGCCGGATGCGGATCTTCTGTCCCGCCATGGCTACTCCGTAGTCCTTTGTCTCGTAACGCTCTGGAACCCGGTCGGTACTGACTCTCCGCCGACCCACGCGGTCGGGCGTGTCGCACCCCTTCTCATAAATTTCCGCAAGCGGAAATCCCTCGGAGAAGGAAGCGCGGCGCTCTGACCGCAGGATGTGGGGAAGACTCCCACCGGGTGCCTGGCCGGAACCGCACTAACGCTTCCCGGAAGATTCCCGTACGTCCGCCATGCCACCAAGAGGCGGATCATGACGACGAGTACTGTGGGACTCGCTTCCGGTCCTCCCGACGGGAGGCGCGCAGCATCGGCGCTCGACCGAGCAACTTGGCTAGTGTGCCATATGGGGCACACTCCACGCCAATCGAGCCGGTGACAGTACCACCTGGGCCGGCGGAGCAACCAAAGACTCCCCCGGACGGTCCTCATCTGCGGAGTTCCCTGACATGGCGGGGACACGTAGGCCGAGGAAGAGTATTCGTTGAAGAGGCTGCCCCGTCTGGTACTGCTCACGGTCGTCCTCGCGCTGTTCGCCGGCGCCTGTGGCACCCCCGGCGGCGGTCCGGTGACACCGCCCGCGCGAACCCCCAAGGCCGCTCCGCCGCTCGACATGGACAGCTGGTCGGTGACGGACGAGAACCGGCGGCCCGGCAGCACCGGCTGGCGGCTGCGCGACCCGGGGCCGTCCGAGGCGATCGAGGGCTTCGCCGACCATGTCAGCGTCACCTCAGGAGAAACCTTTCGCCTGTTTGTCTCCACCACCGCCAGGAGCTTCCACGTCGAGGCCTACCGGATGGGCTGGTACCAGGGGAAGCAGGGCCGCAAGGTCTGGTCCTCGGCCGACCAGCGCGGTGAGCGGCAGGCGGGCCCCAAGACGGTGCCCGGCATATACCTGATAAGCGCCCCCTGGAAGCCGTCCCTGACGGTGAACACCAAGAACTGGCCGCAGGGCAGCTATCTGCTCAAGCTCGTCTCCAGCCAGGGCCACGACCGCTGGGTGACGTTGACGATCCGCTCCCCCTCCACCGTCGGGCGCACCGTCTTCGTGAACGCGGTCACCACCTGGGCCGCGTACAACAAGTGGGGCGGCGGCACCAACGTCTACGGCGACTCGCGCGGCACCTCGGGACCCGGCTACGCCAAGCGCTCGCGCAAGGCCAGCTTCGACCGGCCGTACGACGGCAAGGGCTCGCCCTTCAACTGGTACGAGCTGCCGATGCTCAGCATCGCCGAGCGGATGGGCATACCGCTCGCCTACGAGACCGACACCGACCTCGACAACTCGGCGGAGCTGTTCCGCGGCGCCCGCTCGGTGATCTTCTCCGGGCACGACGAGTACTGGTCGGCCGGCATGCGCGACAACACCCTCAAGATCCGCGACTCGGGGGTGAACATCGCCTTCTTCTCCTCCAACGCCGCCTACCGGCACATCCGGCTGGAGCCCAGCTCGCTCGGCAAGGACCGCGTGGTGGTGGTCTACAAGGACCCCGCCGAGGACCCGATGATCCTCAAGGACCCCAGCCAGGCCACCCAGCAGTGGCGGCTGCCGCCCGACCCGCGCCCGGAGAGCATCCTCACCGGCGTGCTCTACGAGTGCAACCCGGTCTACGCGCCGTTCGTCGTCACCGACCCGGACGCGTGGATGTTCCGCGGCACCGGCGCCAAGGCCGGCAGCAAGTACATCGGCCTGGTCGGCGTGGAGTCGGACCGGCTGATGGCCGGCGTCCCGGTGCCGCGCCCGATCCAGGTCGTCGGGGACTCCCCGCTGACCTGCCGCGGCGCCAGCACCCGGGCCAACGCGGCCTACTACACGGTGCCTTCGGGCGCCGGGGTCTTCGCCACCGGCACCATGAGCTGGGCCTGCAGCGTCTACGGCAACACCGGCTGCCGCGAGCAGTCCGGCGAGGAGCGGGTGCCCGAGGCGTCCGCGGAGTTCGCCCGCCAGGTCTCCGAGAACATCCTGCGGGCCTTCGCCGCCGGACCGGCCGGCCGTACGTACCCGGCGCAGGACAACTACGCCCGGTACGTCTCACCGCCCAGCAAGATGTCCTTCGCGCACTGAGGCCGCCGGGCCGGGCGGCGAGCGCTCAGCGCAGCACGCTCGGCCCGTAGGCGCCCGCCACCATCAGCACCGGCCGGCCCGAGCCGTCCGCGGGCTGGCGCCACACGTCGAAGGCGCTGCTGCCGGTCGGCAGGGAGTAGGCGATGGTGCGGTTGTCCAGCCAGTCGCCCTGGTCGTCCACGCTGCGGGTCTCGGCGAGCGCGGTCTCCCGCATGGTGGCCAGGTCCAGCACGTACAGCCGCCAGGGCTTGGACGGGTCGTCGGAGACCTTCTTCTTGAAGACCAGCCGGGTGCCGTCGGGCGAGAGCGACGGGCACTCCACGTTCTGCCGCAGCACGGTCATCGTGCGGGCCGCGAAGTCCCCGCGGACCAGGAAGGTGCCGCCGCTGGAGGCGCTGCCCAGCGTCGCGTAGAAGGTGTTGTCGTCCTTCTGGAACGACACCCCCCAGAAGTTCCGGTCCGGTGGCGTGAAGTCCTTGCCGTCCCGGTGGACCGTGAACGTCTCCAGGGTCGGCACCAGCGTGTCGGTGCGCGCGTCGTAGATGCCGGTGCGGGTCGAGAATCCGGCCGAGGTGTAGGAGTCCCCGTAGACGAAGGCCGTCCAGGCCGCCATCCGGCCGTCGGCGGAGAGCCGGGCGCGGCTGGGCAGGCCGGGCAGCTGGATCCGCTTGAGCAGCTTCATGTTGCTGTCGCGCAGCTCCGCGTAGTGGTGCACCACCAGGCCGTTCTGCCCGGCCAGGCAGAGCAGCCGGCCGGCCGCCGCGTAACTGCGCTCGCAGGCCTGCGTGTCGATCTTCCGGCCGCCGCCGGGGCTGCCCATCGGCACCTCGGCCAGCCGGCCGAAGCCGGGGCCCTTGGCGGTGTCGCGGAATATCAGGCGGGCGCTGCCGCCCGGCGTGAGGTCGACGGCCCCGGCGACCGGGCGCACTCCCTCACCGCCCTCGGCGCGCGCCTTGTCGCGCTGCAGGGCGTACACGGTGTAACCGACGGCCACCGAGGCCAGCACGGCCACGCACACCGCGAAGATTATGATCCGGTTCTTCATACGTCGGCCACCTCGGGGCCGTGGGCGGCACCCGGCCGCAGCAGCACCATGCACAGCAGCACGGCGGCCGTCAGAGCGACGGTGAATCCTTGAATGGTGTTCTCCGGGCCCCAGCGCATCCAGGCGGCGCCGAACGCCACGGAGGAGACGGAACGGCCCAGGGTCTGGGTGGTCTGCAGCACGGACAGTCCGCTGGTGCGCAGCTCCTCGGGGATCAGCGGCCCGGCGTGCGCCATCAGGACGCCGTCGGTCGCCGCGTAGAACAGCCCGTGCAGGGCCAGGACGACGAGGATCAGCGCCGTGCCCCGCAGGTCGAGGACACCGCCGATCAGCAGGTAGGCGCCGATCAGGCAGGCGTGTCCGGCCAGGAAGATCTTCCAGCGGCCGATCCGGTCGGCCAGCCCGCCCAGCGGCACCGCAGCCAGCAGGTACACGCCCGTGGTGCCCAGCGGCAGCAGCGGGAACCAGGAGATCGCCAGGTCGGTGCGGTTCTGCAGCGCCAGGTAGACGAAGGCGTCGGAGACCGTCGCCAGGCCCAGCAGGCAGGCCCCGATGCAGGCCCGCCGGAACGCCGCGTTGCCGAGCATCCCCAGCCCGGCGCGCAGCGAGACCGCGACCCGGGCCGTCTTCTTCCGCGTGAACGGGTCCCGTACGAACAGCGCGAGGGCCACCACGCCGACCGCGCCGATGCAGAAGCTCACCACGAACACGGCGTCGTACGCGGTGCCCAGCGAGGTGCTCATCATCGACATCAGGGCGAAGGCGATGACCGGGCCGATGAAGGCGCCGACGGTGTCCATCGCCCGGTGCACGCCGAACGCCCGGCCCTGCGACTCCGGCGGCGTGGACAGCGAGATCAGCGCGTCGCGCGGGGCGGTTCTGATCCCCTTGCCCGCCCGGTCGACCGCCATCATCATCCCGATGCCCGGCACCGAGGAGCCCACCAGGGGGAATCCCAGCTTCGTCACCGCCGACATGAGGTAGCCGGAGCCCGCCACGGCCTTGCGTGCGGTGAACTTGTCGGCGAGGTAGCCCCCGACGATCCGCAGCAGGGCCGTCGAGCCCGAGTACACGCCGTCCAGGAAGCCGAACTGCAGCATGCTCAGGCCGAGTCCGGTGACCAGATACACGGGAAGGACCGCGGTGACCATCTCCGAGGAGATGTCGGTGATCAGGCTCGTCATCCCGAGCGCGAACACGTTCGCCGACACCAGCCCGCGCAGCCGGCGGCGGCGGGCGGGTTGTTCGCCCTGGGACCGGGCCTTGTCACTCGCCCGGGTCTCCGACAGATACACGCATCGCTCCCTTAACGCCCTGGACACCCGACGGACCACCCTAGGTCAGCGGGCGTACGTGTTCTCGCACGCAACCTCGGGGCCGTCTTCACGCTCCTACCTGTTGTGAGCGTCTCTACGAGGCGAAGGTTGTCCCGCAGGGAACTCCTTGTCGCCACAGCCATGTCCACGACGGCCGCAGCGGTCGGTTGCACCAGCACGCCGTCCGCCGCGAAACCGGTCACCGGTTCCGATCCGAACGCGGTCCAGGCCTACCGGCCCGGCGCGAAACCGCTGCTCTTCCAGGTCCTCGCCCACCCGGACGACGACCTGTACTTCATGAACCCCGACACCCTGCACGCCGTGCGGGGCGGGGTACCGGTGGTCTCGGTCTATGTGACGGCCGGCGAGTCCGTGGGCGTGAACCACGCACCGCGCACGCCCACCCCGAAGCCCGACCGGCAGGCGTACTCCTCCGCCCGCCACCAGGGGCTGCGCCAGGCGTACGCGACCATGCTCGGCCTCGACAAGTTCACTCCGTGGCGCCATTCCGCGCTGCGGCTGACGGGCGGGCTCACCGTCGAGCTCGACCAGTTGGCGAACGGCGAGCGCCGGGCCGACCTGGTCTTCATCAACCTGTCCATGGGCGAGGGCAACCCGAACCTGATGGGACTCCCCCACCTGTGGGCCGTCCCCGGCATCACGCTGGACACCGTGGTGGCCACCGGATCCCCCGTCAGAAAGTCCACCAAGGTCGGCCACCAGACCCTGGTGGACTCGCTGGCGGCGCTGCTGGAGCGCTACCAGCCGACGCTGGTCCAGACCCTGGACCCCGATCCGGACATCCAGGTGCACGACGCGGCCCACCACCAGAACAGCGACCAGAACGGCTACTCCGACCACCGCGACCACACCCCCGCGGCGCTCTTCGCCTGGAAGGCGCTCGCCCAGTGGGTGGCCGACAGCGCCGAGGCGGACGACGGCGAAGTACCGCGGTTCGTGACCACCGCGTACCGCGGCTACTACAACCAGCGCTGGCCCCGTAATCTCCCGCAGTCCGTGGTCCGGGAGAAGAACGAGTACCTCCTGCCGTACGGCGGCGATCCGGACTGGGACTGCGGCAACGCCGCCGGCTGCGGGGACTACGGCGTCGGCCAGAACACCCCGCTCACCAACCCCAAGGGCTGGGTCCGCTCCACCCACTACCGCTACCCCGGCGCCCGCCCCGCGACGTTCGCCGGCGCCGACGGCCGGCTGGAGGCGTTCAGCGTGCTGGGCACCCGGGCCGTGCGCTGGCAGGAGAGCGCGCCCGGCAGCGGCCGGTGGAGCGACCCGCAGGACCTCGGCGGCGGCCCGCTGGCCCCCGCGCTGGCCGCGGTGAAGGACTCCACGGGCCGCCGGCTGCTGTTCGCCCTGCGGTTCTCCTCCCTGCAGGGCCAGGGCGGGCACAACTCACGCGAGATCGTGCTGCTGGAGCAGAGCTCCCCCGACGGCCCGTTCCGGGCCTGGACCGGGATGGGCAACCCGGAACGCACCGAGGACCACGGCCGCCGGATCGGCTGCCCGGTCGCGACAGCCACTCCCGACGGGCGCGTCCACCTCTTCGTCCGCAGCGCCGCCAAGGGCGTCTGGACCAAGGTCAGGGAGCCCGGCGGCAAGTGGGGCGACTGGCGCGACCTCGGCGGCGACGAGGTACAGGACGGCCTGGCGGTGGTGCTCGACCGCCAGGCGCGGATCCATGTCTTCGCCGCCGGCCGCGACACCGTGCACCACTGGACCCAGCCCGCTCCCGGCCGGCCGATGGCCCTCCAGCCGGTGAGCGGCATGCCGCAGCCCGGCGAGCCACCGTCCGCCACGCTCTCCCCCGACGGCTCCGTCGCGGTCGCCTACCGGCATCCGGTGACCGGAGAGCTGGTCCTGCGGACGGTCGACGGCGCCACCTCCCGGGAAGGCGTGCTGACCCCCGCGCAGCTGAGCGCCTACGGCGGCTACGCCGATGTCGCGGTCGGCGCCGCGCCGGCCCGTTCCGGGCACGGCGGGCTGCTGCTGCTCGGCAAGGAGCTCGACGGCACCGTCAAGCTCCTGGACACCACGCAGCCCGCCCGGCCGCTCAAGCGGCCGCCCTTCGCGCTGCCGGTCGGCACGCCCACGCTGCTGCACGGCCCCGACGGACGGGCGTACGTGGTCGGCCTGGACTTCTCCGCGACCCCCTGGGTGTGGCGCGCCGAGACGCAGTCCACGGCGTAGCCGCGAGAACGCCTCCGGAAAAGGCCGAGGGCCCTGCCCCACCGCGAACGGTGGGACAGGGCCCTCGGTGTGATGCTTGCTAGAACGTCAGATCACTTGGTGATCTTGACGACCTGGCCGGCGCCCACGGTACGGCCACCCTCGCGGATGGCGAACTTCAGGCCCTCTTCCATGGCGATCGGCTGGATCAGCGCGACCGTCATGGCGGTGTTGTCGCCCGGCATGACCATCTCGGTGCCCTCGGGGAGGGTCACAACGCCGGTCACGTCGGTCGTCCGGAAGTAGAACTGCGGACGGTAGTTGTTGAAGAAGGGGGTGTGACGGCCACCCTCGTCCTTCGACAGGATGTAGGCCTGGGCCTCAAACTCGGTGTGCGGCGTGACCGAACCCGGCTTGATGATGACCTGGCCGCGCTCGACGTCCTCGCGCTTGATGCCACGGAGGAGCAGACCGACGTTCTCGCCCGCCTGGCCCTCGTCGAGCAGCTTGCGGAACATCTCGATACCGGTGACCGTGGTGGTGGTCTTGGTCTCCTTGATGCCGATGATGTCGACAGTCTCGTTGACCTTGAGGATGCCACGCTCGATACGACCGGTGACGACGGTGCCACGACCGGTGATCGTGAAGACGTCCTCGATCGGCATCAGGAACGGCTTCTCGACGTCACGTGCCGGAGTCGGGATCGACTCGTCGACGGCCGCCATGAGGCCGAGGAGCTTCTCGCCCCACTCCTTGTCGCCCTCAAGAGCCTTGAGCGCCGAGACACGCACGACCGGAAGGTCGTCGCCCGGGAACTCGTACTCGGAGAGGAGCTCACGAACCTCGAGCTCGACGAGCTCCAGGATCTCCTCGTCGTCCACCATGTCGGCCTTGTTCAGGGCGACAACGATGTACGGAACGCCGACCTGGCGGGCCAGGAGCACGTGCTCCTTGGTCTGCGGCATCGGGCCGTCGGTCGCGGCGACAACGAGGATGGCGCCGTCCATCTGCGCCGCACCCGTGATCATGTTCTTGATGTAGTCCGCGTGACCGGGGCAGTCGACGTGCGCGTAGTGACGCGACTCGGTCTGGTACTCGACGTGCGCGATCGAGATCGTGATACCGCGCTGGCGCTCCTCAGGAGCCTTGTCGATCTGGTCGAAGGCCGAGGCCTCGTTCAGGTCCGGGTACGCGTCATGCAGCACCTTGGTAATCGCCGCGGTCAGCGTCGTCTTACCGTGGTCAATGTGACCGATGGTGCCGATGTTGACGTGCGGCTTAGTCCGCTCGAACTTCGCCTTCGCCACTGGGGTCCTCCTGGGAGTGGTTCTGTACGCCTTGCTTCATCGGCGCCAGGTGATCTTTGCTGGAATGCGGGCTGCCGGGGCATCCGCCACGCTTCTCAGGGCCAAAGGCCCCTCTGGATTGCGGCGAATGCCCCGATGCCTGCTGTCAAGCCTAAGGGTTGAGCAACACTGCGAATTGAGCGCTACTCGCCCTTGGCCTTCGCGATGATCTCCTCAGCGACGTTCCGCGGAACCTCGGCGTAGGAGTCGAACTGCATCGAGTAGCTTGCGCGACCCGAGGTCTTGCTGCGGAGGTCTCCGACGTAGCCGAACATCTCCGACAGGGGCACGAGACCCTTGACGACACGGGCGCCGCTGCGCTCCTCCATGGCCTGAATCTGGCCACGGCGGGAGTTCAGGTCGCCGATGACGTCGCCCATGTAGTCCTCGGGCGTGGTGACCTCAACGGCCATCATCGGCTCGAGCAGTACGGGGCTCGCCTTACGAGCACCCTCCTTGAACGCCTGCGAACCGGCGATCTTGAAGGCGAGCTCGGAGGAGTCAACCTCGTGGTAGCCACCGTCGAGAAGGGTGATGCGAACACCCACCATCTCGTAGCCGGCCAGGATGCCGAACTTCATGGCTTCCTGTGCGCCTGCGTCCACCGACGGGATGTACTCGCGGGGGATGCGGCCACCGGTGACCTTGTTCACGAATTCGTACGACGCGTCGCCGCCCTCGATGGGCTCCATCGCGATCTGCACCTTCGCGAACTGGCCGGTACCACCAGTCTGCTTCTTGTGCGTGTAGTCGATACGCTCGACGGCCTTGCGGATCGTCTCGCGGTACGCGACCTGGGGCTTGCCGACGTTCGCCTCGACGCGGAACTCGCGACGCATGCGGTCGACCAGCACCTCGAGGTGAAGCTCGCCCATACCACCGATGATGGTCTGGCCGGTCTCCTCGTCGGAGTGAACCTGGAAGGAGGGGTCCTCCTCCGAGAGCCGCTGGATGGCGACACCCAGCTTCTCCTGGTCACCCTTGGACTTGGGCTCGATCGCGACCTGAATGACCGGGGCCGGGAAGTCCATGGACTCCAGGATGACCGGCTTCTTCTCGTCGCACAGCGTCTCACCGGTGGTGGTCTGCTTCAGGCCCATGACGGCGATGATGTCGCCGGCGCCCACCGACGCGATCTCCTCACGCTTGTTCGCGTGCATGCGGTAGATCTTGCCGATGCGCTCCTTCTTGCCCTTCACCGAGTTCAGCACCGAGGTGCCGGTCTCGAGGCGGCCCGAGTAAACCCGGACGAAGGTGAGCTTGCCGAGGTGCGGGTCGCTCATGATCTTGAAAGCAAGACCGGAGAACGGCTCGTCGTCGGACGGCTGACGCTTCACTACCAGCTCCGGGTCCTTGACGTCGTGGCCTTCGATGGCCTCGATGTCCAGGGGGGAGGGCAGGTAACGGACCACGGCGTCGAGCAGGGGCTGAACGCCCTTGTTCTTGAACGCGGTACCGCAGAACACCGGCGTGAAGGTCGGCTTGCCCTGGTGCTCGGAGTCGGTCGAGGCGATGGTGGCGCGACGGATCGCGGCCATCAGCTGCTCTTCGGTGGGCTCTTCGCCCTCGAGGAACAGCTCCATCATCTCGTCGTCGTGCTCCGCGATGGTCTCGAGGAGCTTGCCACGCCATTCCTGGGCGGCTTCGACGTGAGTGCTGGGGATGTCGACGGTGTCGTACATCTCGCCCTTGGTGGCCTCGGCGGACCACACCAGGGCCTTCATGGCGACGAGGTCGACAACGCCCTTGAAGTCCATCTCAGTGCCGATGGGCAGCTGCATGACCAGCGGAACCGCACCGAGGCGGTCCACGATCATGTCGACGCAGCGGTGGAACTCGGCACCGGTCCGGTCGAGCTTGTTGACGAAGCAGATGCGCGGAACGCCGTAGCGGTCCGCCTGACGCCAAACGGTCTCGGACTGCGGCTCAACACCGGCAACACCGTCGAACACCGTGACGGCACCGTCGAGGACGCGGAGCGAACGCTCCACCTCGACCGTGAAGTCGACGTGCCCCGGGGTGTCAATGATGTTGATCGTGTGATCGACATCGTTCAGCGGCCAGTGGCAGGTCGTCGCGGCCGACGTGATCGTGATGCCGCGCTCCTGCTCCTGCTCCATCCAGTCCATGGTGGCTGCGCCATCGTGGACTTCACCGATCTTGTAAGAGACACCGGTGTAGAACAGGATCCGCTCGGTGGTCGTCGTCTTGCCCGCGTCGATGTGGGCCATGATCCCAATGTTGCGGACCTTGGCCAGGTCAAGCGAAGTGGTGGCCATTAGGCTCAGTCTTCTCTCGGTTTCGATGTGGGTAGTGACTACCAGCGGTAGTGCGCGAAGGCCTTGTTCGACTCGGCCATCTTGTGCGTGTCCTCGCGACGCTTGACAGAGGCGCCGAGACCGTTGCTGGCGTCCAGCAGCTCGTTCATCAGGCGCTCGGTCATGGTCTTCTCACGGCGGGCGCGGGAGTAACCCACGAGCCAGCGCAGCGCGAGCGTGGAGGCACGGGCGGGGCGAACCTCGACCGGCACCTGGTAGGTCGCACCGCCGACGCGGCGGGACTTGACCTCCAGAGTCGGCTTGATGTTCTCAAGAGCGCGCTTCAGGGTGATGACCGGGTCGGTACCGGTCTTCTCCTTGAGGCCCTCGAGGGCGCCGTAAACGATCCGCTCGGCGGTGGAACGCTTGCCGTGCAGGAGGATCTTGTTGACCAGCGAGGTCACCAGAGGAGATCCGTAGACCGGGTCGATGATGACCGGGCGCTTCGGGGCAGGACCCTTACGAGGCATGCTTACTTCTCCTTCTTGGCGCCGTAGCGGCTGCGGGCCTGCTTGCGGTTCTTGACGCCCTGGGTGTCCAGGGAGCCGCGGATGATCTTGTAGCGAACACCCGGCAGGTCCTTCACACGACCGCCACGCACGAGCACGATGGAGTGCTCCTGGAGGTTGTGGCCCTCGCCCGGAATGTAGGCGGTGACCTCAATCCCACTGGTCAGACGCACACGGGCCACCTTGCGAAGCGCCGAGTTCGGCTTCTTCGGGGTGGTCGTGTACACACGCGTGCAAACACCGCGGCGCTGAGGGGAACCCTTCAGCGCGGGTGTCATATTCTTCTTGACCTTGTCCTGCCGGCCGTTCCGGACCAGCTGCTGGATCGTAGGCACCGTTTCTCCGGTTTCTGTGTGCCGATCTCGATAAAACTAACCTGGGGCACCGACCCACGCGGTCGGGTGTGTCGCGGACCCCGCACGTCCCCGTGGAGCAGGGAACGTACGTATGTCGGGTGTCGCGGCCTCGGTATCCCCACGCGATATCGGTAACCTCCCAGCCAGAGGCTGGGGGCACGCGCAAGGACCCGGGCACACCCCAGGCACAAGGTCAGATCGTACCTATCGCATCGGCTCCGGTCAAAACAAATGCATCAGCGCAGGACACGCCGCCCGTCGGGCTCGAACTCTCAGCCGGAACCGAAGACGATCCCGATCATCACGAAGAGCATGATGAGACCGAGGAAACCGGACACGATCCAGCCCAACACCAGGCCGGCGACGGCGAATCCGTCCCCCGCCTCGCCGGTGCTGCGGATCTCCTTGCGGGCCTTGTGCCCGAGGACCACCGCCGGGATCGCCGTCACGAGGGTGAAAGTGCCCGCCAGACCGCAGACGAACGAGGCGATGGCGGAGGTGTTCGTGCGCGGCGGGGCCGGCAGGAAGGTCCGCGGCACGTATCCCATCGGTGGGGACATCTGCACGGACATCGGCGACGGCCCCTGCGGGAGGTCGCGCACCAGCAGCTGCAACTCACCGTAGGTACGCGCCTGGTAGGCGGTGGACATCCGGTGCTCGTACTCCTGCTGCTGCAGACGCCCCTCCGCGAACGCGGCCTTCAGGACGTCCACCGTGCGCTCCCGGTCGGCGTCGGCCGCCAGCATGCCAGGTACCTGGCCGGACTGCGGCAGCCGCCCGTTGCCCCACGGATCGAGTGACACGCGCGACACCTCCCCGCCTAGGAATGGTCTCTCCATAGTGACGGACGCGCGGCGCCCGTGCGAAGTTCCGCGAAAAGCCGCAAGGCGGCCATCCCGGGAGGGGACGGCCGCCTTGCGGATCAGACTCTGTGGGACACGACTCAGCCGTTGTAGGGGCCGTAGTCGTAGTCCTCCAGGGGAACGGCCTGGCCGGAGCCGGTGCCGAAGGGCGAGTAGTCGATGTCGTCGTAACCGACGGCCGAGTACATCGCTGCCTTCGCCTCCTCGGTGGGCTCCACCCGGATGTTCCGGTAACGGGCCAGACCCGTACCGGCCGGGATGAGCTTACCGATGATGACGTTCTCCTTCAGGCCGAGCAGCGAGTCCGACTTGGCGTGGATCGCCGCGTCGGTCAGCACTCGGGTCGTCTCCTGGAAGGAGGCGGCCGACAGCCAGGACTCGGTCGCCAGCGAGGCCTTGGTGATACCCATCAGCTGCGGACGACCGGAGGCGGGGTGACCGCCCTCGGAGACCACACGACGGTTCTCGGTCTCGAAGCGACCACGCTCGACCAGCTCGCCGGGCAGCAGCTCGGCGTCGCCGGACTCGATGATCGTCACACGGCGCAGCATCTGCCGGATGATGATCTCGATGTGCTTGTCGTGGATCGACACGCCCTGGTTGTTGTAGACCTTCTGCACTTCGGCCACCAGGTGGATCTGAACCTGGCGCTGGCCGAGGATGCGCAGCACGTCGTGCGGGTTGGTTGCACCCACGGTCAGCTTCTGGCCGACCTCGACGTGGTCGCCCTCGCCCACCAGTAGACGGGACCGCTTGGAGATCGGGTAAGCGATCTCCTCGCTGCCGTCGTCCGGGGTGACGACGAGCTTCTTCGTCTTCTCGGTCTCCTCGATGCGGACCCGACCGACAGCCTCGGAGATCGGGGCGACACCCTTGGGGACACGGGCCTCGAAGAGCTCGACGACACGCGGCAGACCCTGCGTGATGTCGTCACCCGCCACACCACCGGTGTGGAAGGTACGCATCGTCAGCTGGGTACCGGGCTCACCGATCGACTGGGCCGCGATGATACCGACGGCCTCACCGATGTCCACCAGCTTGCCGGTGGCCAGCGAGCGTCCGTAGCAGAAGGCACAGGTGCCGACAGTGGACTCGCAGGTGAGGATCGAGCGGGTCTTGACCTGCTCGACACCGTGCTGGATCAGCTGGTCGATGAGCACGTCGCCCAGGTCGACGTTGGCCGGCGCGATCACCTTGCCGTCGATGACGACGTCCTCGGCGAGCATGCGGGCGTAGACGCTGGTCTCGACGTCGTCCGTCTTACGAAGGACGCCGTCCTCGCCGCGCGCACCGATCTGCAGCTTGAGGCCGCGCTCGGTACCGCAGTCCTCCTCGCGGATGATGACGTCCTGCGAGACGTCCACCAGACGACGGGTCAGGTAACCCGAGTCGGCGGTACGCAGGGCGGTGTCCGCGAGACCCTTACGGGCACCGTGGGTGGAGATGAAGTACTCCAGCACGGACAGGCCCTCACGGAACGAGGCCTTGATGGGACGCGGGATGGTCTCGTTCTTCGCGTTCGACACCAGACCACGCATACCGGCGATCTGACGCATCTGCATCATGTTTCCTCGGGCACCCGAGTCAACCATCATGAAGATGGGGTTCGTCTTGGGGAAGTTCGCGTTCATCGCCTCGGCAACCTCGTTGGTCGCCTTGGTCCAGATCGCGATGAGCTCCTGCGTGCGCTCGTCCTTGGTGATCAGGCCGCGCTCGTACTGCTTCTGGACCTTCTCGTCCTGCTCCTCGTACCCCTTGACGATGGCCTTCTTGGCCTCGGGGACGACGATGTCCGTGACGGCCACGGTGACGCCGGAACGGGTGGCCCAGTGGAAGCCGGCCGCCTTCAGGTTGTCGAGCGTCGCCGCCACGATGACCTTCGGGTACCGCTCGGCGAGGTCGTTGACGATCTCGGAGAGCTGCTTCTTGCCGACCGCGTAGTCGACGAACGGGTAGTCCTCGGGCAGCAGCTCGTTGAAGAGCGCGCGTCCCAGGGACGTCCGCAGCCGGAACGTGTCGCCGACCTGGTAGCCCTGCTCGCCCTCTTCCTGGGCGGGCGGGGTCCAGCCACGCGGCGGGACGGTGCCGACCGGGAAGCGGATGTCGACCTTCGACTGGAGCGACAGCTCGCGGTTGTCGAACGCCATGATCGCTTCGGCGGTGGAACCGAACGCCCGGCCCTCGCCGATGAGCACGCGCTCTTCCGGCTCGGTGGTGAGGAAGAACAGACCCAGCACCATGTCCTGGGTCGGCATGGTGACGGGACGACCGTCGGCCGGCTTCAGGATGTTGTTCGAGGACAGCATCAGGATGCGGGCCTCGGCCTGCGCCTCTGCCGACAGCGGCAGGTGCACGGCCATCTGGTCACCGTCGAAGTCCGCGTTGAACGCGGTGCAGACGAGCGGGTGGATCTGGATGGCCTTGCCCTCGACCAGCTGGGGCTCGAAGGCCTGGATGCCGAGGCGGTGCAGGGTCGGTGCACGGTTCAGCAGCACCGGGTGCTCTGCGATGACCTCTTCGAGGACGTCGTAGACGACGGTGCGGCCGCGCTCGACCATGCGCTTGGCCGACTTGATGTTCTGCGCGTGGTTCAGGTCCACCAGGCGCTTCATCACGAACGGCTTGAAGAGCTCCAGCGCCATGGCCTTCGGCAGACCGCACTGGTGCAGCTTGAGCTGCGGGCCGACGACGATGACCGAACGGGCCGAGTAGTCGACTCGCTTGCCGAGCAGGTTCTGACGGAAACGACCCTGCTTGCCCTTGAGCATGTCGCTCAGGGACTTCAGCGGGCGGTTACCGGGACCGGTGACCGGGCGACCACGGCGGCCGTTGTCGAACAGCGCGTCGACGGCCTCCTGCAGCATCCGCTTCTCGTTGTTCACGATGATCTCGGGGGCACCGAGGTCAAGGAGACGCTTGAGGCGGTTGTTGCGGTTGATCACGCGGCGGTACAGGTCGTTCAGGTCGGAGGTCGCGAAGCGGCCACCGTCCAGCTGCACCATCGGACGCAGGTCCGGCGGGATGACCGGGACGCAGTCCAGCACCATGCCGTTGGGCTTGTTGGTGGTCTGCAGGAACGCCGAGACGACCTTGAGGCGCTTGAGCGCACGGGTCTTCTTCTGGCCCTTGCCGGTACGGATGATCTCGCGGAGACGCTCGGCCTCCTCCTCGAGGTCGAAGGTCTCGAGGCGCTTCTGCAGCGCCGCGGCACCCATCGATCCGGAGAAGTACGTACCGAAGCGCTCGCGCAGCTCGCGGTAGAGCAGCTCGTCGCCCTCGAGGTCCTGGACCTTGAGGTTCTTGAAGCGGGCCCACACCTCGTCGAGGCGGTCGATCTCGCGCTGGGCGCGGTCACGGAGCTGCTTCATCTCACGCTCGGCACCTTCGCGCACCTTGCGGCGCACGTCGGCCTTGGCGCCCTCGGCCTCCAGCTCGCCGAGGTCCGCCTCGAGCTTCTTCTGTCGGTTCTCGACATCGGAATCCCGGCGGTTCTCGACCTGCTGACGCTCGACGGAGACCTGCGCCTCGAGGGAGGGCAGATCGCGCGTCCGGCGCTCGTCGTCGACCCACGTGATCATGTAGGCGGCGAAGTAGATGACCTTCTCGAGGTCCTTCGGGGCGAGGTCGAGCAGGTAGCCCAGCCGCGACGGAACGCCCTTGAAGTACCAGATGTGGGTCACGGGAGCGGCCAGCTCAATGTGGCCCATCCGCTCACGACGCACCTTGGCGCGAGTTACCTCGACGCCGCAGCGCTCGCAGATGATGCCCTTGAAGCGGACACGCTTGTACTTACCGCAGTAGCACTCCCAGTCCCGGGTCGGGCCGAAGATCTTCTCGCAGAAGAGCCCGTCCTTTTCCGGCTTGAGCGTGCGGTAGTTGATGGTCTCCGGCTTCTTTACTTCGCCGTGCGACCAGGTCCGGATGTCGTCCGCGGTGGCGAGGCCGATCCGCAGCTCGTCGAAGAAGTTGACGTCGAGCACTTGTCGTCAATCCCTCTTTCAGGGTCGAGTGTCAAACATGGTCTGAACGGTCCGGGGCGGCCGGGACTCCTGTGAAGGAGCCCCGACCAGGCCCGTCAGACCTCTTCGACGCTGCTCGGCTCACGCCGGGACAGGTCGATACCGAGCTCTTCCGCAGCGCGGAAGACATCCTCGTCCGTGTCGCGCATCTCGATGGACATACCGTCCGAGGACAGCACCTCCACGTTGAGGCAGAGCGACTGCATTTCCTTGATGAGCACCTTGAAGGACTCGGGAATGCCGGGTTCGGGGATGTTCTCGCCCTTGACGATGGCCTCGTAGACCTTCACACGGCCGAGAACGTCGTCGGACTTGATCGTGAGCAGCTCCTGGAGCGCGTAGGCGGCACCGTATGCCTCAAGGGCCCACACCTCCATTTCACCGAATCGCTGTCCACCGAACTGCGCCTTACCACCCAGCGGCTGCTGCGTGATCATGGAGTACGGGCCGGTGGAGCGGGCGTGGAGCTTGTCGTCCACCAGGTGGTGGAGCTTCAGGATGTACATGTAGCCGACCGAGATCGGGTCCGGGAACGGCTCGCCGGAGCGGCCGTCGAACATCCGGGCCTTGCCCGAGGGCAGCACCATCCGGTCGCCGTCGCGGTTCGGGATCGTGGCCTCGAAGAGGCCGGTGATCTCGTCCTCGCGCGCACCGTCGAACACCGGGGTGGCGACGTTGGAGCCCGCGGGCACCTTGTCGGCGCCGATGGACTCCAGCCGGCGGGCCCACTCGGTGCTGATCCCGGAGGTGTCCCAACCCTGCTGGGCGAGCCAGCCGAGGTGGATCTCCAGGACCTGTCCCGGGTTCATTCGGGACGGGACACCCAGCGGGTTGAGGATGATGTCGACCGGGGTGCCGTCCTCCAGGAACGGCATGTCCTCGACCGGCAGGATCTTCGAGATGACGCCCTTGTTGCCGTGACGGCCGGCGAGCTTGTCACCGTTGTTGATCTTGCGCTTCTGCGCGACGTAGACGCGGACCAGCTGGTTCACGCCCGGCGGCAGCTCGTCGCCCTCTTCGCGGTCGAAGACGCGGACGCCGATGACCTTGCCGGTCTCGCCGTGCGGCACCTTCAGCGAGGTGTCGCGCACTTCGCGCGCCTTCTCGCCGAAGATCGCGCGGAGCAGGCGCTCCTCCGGGGTCAGCTCGGTCTCGCCCTTGGGCGTGACCTTTCCGACCAGGATGTCGCCGGCGACGACGTCGGCACCGATGCGGATGATCCCGCGCTCGTCGAGGTCCGCGAGGACCTCCTCGGAGACGTTCGGGATGTCCCGGGTGATCTCCTCCGGGCCGAGCTTGGTGTCACGGGCGTCGACCTCGTGCTCCTCGATGTGGATCGAGGAGAGGACGTCGTCCTGGACCAGCCGCTGGCTGAGGATGATCGCGTCTTCGTAGTTGTGGCCCTCCCACGGCATGAATGCCACGAGGAGGTTCTTGCCGAGGGCCATCTCGCCCTCGTCGGTGGAGGGGCCGTCGGCCAGGACCTGGTTGGCGACGACGCGAGCGCCCTCGTCGACGACGACCTTCTGGTTGAAGGACGTGCCCTGGTTCGAGCGGCTGAACTTCGCCACCCGGTACGTGGTGTAGGTGCCGTCGTCGTTGGCGACCGTGACGTAGTCCGCGGATACCTCCTGGACCACACCGTCCTTCTCGGCCTTGATGACGTCACCGGCGTCGACCGCGCAGCGGTACTCCATGCCGGTGCCGACCAGCGGGGCCTCGCTCTTGATGAGCGGCACCGCCTGGCGCATCATGTTCGATCCCATGAGCGCGCGGTTGGCGTCGTCGTGCTCGAGGAACGGGATCATCGCGGTCGCGACCGACACCATCTGGCGCGGCGAGACGTCCATGTAGTCGACGTCGGCGCCGGGGATGTAGTCGATCTCGCCGCCACGGCGGCGGACCAGGACTCGGGCCTCTTCGAAGTGGTTGTCGTCCGTCAGCGGCGCGTTTGCCTGCGCGATGACGAAGCGGTCCTCCTCGTCGGCCGTCAGGTAGTCGACGTCATCGGTGACGATGCCCTCGACGACCTTGCGGTACGGGGTCTCCACGAAGCCGAAGGCGTTGACCCGGCCGTAGGAGGCGAGCGAGCCGATCAGGCCGATGTTCGGGCCTTCCGGGGTCTCGATCGGACACATGCGGCCGTAGTGCGACGGGTGAACGTCACGGACCTCGAAGCCGGCGCGCTCACGGGACAGACCGCCCGGGCCCAGCGCGGACAGACGACGCTTGTGGGTCAGGCCCGACAGCGGGTTCGTCTGGTCCATGAACTGGGACAGCTGGCTGGTGCCGAAGAACTCCTTGATGGAGGCGACGACCGGCCGGATGTTGATCAGGGTCTGCGGCGTGATCGCCTCGACGTCCTGGGTGGTCATCCGCTCGCGGACGACGCGCTCCATACGAGCCAGGCCGGTACGGACCTGGTTCTGGATGAGCTCGCCGACGTTGCGCAGACGACGGTTGCCGAAGTGGTCGATGTCGTCGGTCTCGACGACGATGTTGCGGCCGTCCTCGCCCACGGTCTCGGTCTCACCGGCGTGCAGCTTGACCAGGTACTTGATGGTCGCGAGAACGTCGGCCGTGGTCAGCACGCCGGCGTCGAGCGGCTTGTCGCTGCCGAGCTTCTTGTTCACCTTGTAGCGGCCGACCTTCGCGAGGTCGTAGCGCTTCGGGTTGAAGTAGAGGTTCTCGAGCAGCGTCTGCGCGGCCTCGCGGGTCGGCGGTTCGCCCGGACGCAGCTTGCGGTAGATGTCGAGCAGCGCGTCGTCCTGGCCCTGGGTGTGGTCCTTCTCCAGGGTGGCGCGCATCGACTCGTACTCGCCGAACTCCTCCAGGATCTGCTCGGTCGTCCAACCGAGAGCCTTCAGGAGCACGGTGACCGACTGCTTGCGCTTGCGGTCGATGCGGACACCGACCATGTCGCGCTTGTCGATCTCGAGCTCGAGCCAGGCACCGCGGGACGGGATGACCTTCGCGGAGAAGATGTCCTTGTCGGACGTCTTGTCGATCGAGGAGTCGAAGTAGACGCCCGGCGAGCGGACCAGCTGCGACACGACGACACGCTCGGTGCCGTTGATGCAGAAGGTGCCCTTGTTGGTCATGAGCGGGAAGTCGCCCATGAAGACCGTCTGCGACTTGATCTCGCCGGTCTCGTTGTTGGTGAACTCGGCGGTGACGAAGAGCGGAGCGCCGTACGTGAAGTCGCGCTCCTTGCACTCGTCGATCGAGTTCTTCGGAGGCTCAAAACGGTGGTCGCGGAAGGTGAGCGACATCGACCCGGAGAAGTCTTCGATCGGAGAGATCTCCTCGAAGATCTCTTCCAGACCCGACTTCCTGGGGACGTCCTGGCCACTTTCCAGAGCCGCCTCGACACGAGCCTTCCACGCGGCGTTGCCGAGCAGCCAGTCAAAGCTCTCGGTCTGCAGCGCGAGGAGGTTCGGTACCTCGAGGGGTTCCTTGATCTTCGCAAAAGAGATGCGCAGCGGTGAAGTGCTGGCACCGTTGTTCGTATTGGCAGTCGAGGCGTTGCGCGAGGCGGCCAAGAGGGGGTCCTTCCGAGGGCTCGGACTCACTACGCGCATACCGGTGTCCGCCCCCGAGCACACAGGGATGTCCGCAAAGCGGGACATCTCTTCATTTCAGTGCTCAGGCTTGGGGCTGTCCCTGGTGACGGGCCAGGCTACAGCTAACAGGCAGCGCAAAGGGTCAGTGTAGCCACTCGGCACACTGATGTCCAGGCAGAGATTCGGAGTACCGAATCATTGCCCCCTCGCCACTGTTGTCGACCCGGTCTCGGCACCGGATCTGTGCTTGACGCTAGGCATTCCCGCATCGCGGTCGATCCATGCCTCGGACCCCGGATCGAACTTACGACGCGTCCTGAGAATTGCGCGCCGCGTGCGGTTCGTCAAGGCCCCAGCCCCCCGGAGATCCGCACGGCCCCCCTGGCCCGGCGGGGATGATCACCTTACCCCCGGGCGGCTACAGGCCCCCTGGAGGACCCCGGGAACGACCGAGGGCGGCCACCCTTTCGGGTGGCCGCCCTGCGGCTGTTCAGCCCCTTGTGAGGGGCTGGGACTTACTTGACCTCGACGGACGCGCCAGCGGCCTTGAGGGAGTCCGCAGCCTTCTCGGCAACGTCCTTGGCGACCTTCTCGAGGACCGGCTTCGGAGCGCCGTCGACGAGGTCCTTGGCCTCCTTCAGACCCAGCGAGGTGAGCTCACGCACAACCTTGATGACCTGGATCTTCTTCTCGCCGGCGCCGGTGAGGACGACGTCGAACTCGTCCTGCTCCTCCGGGGCGTCGGCGACGGCGGCAGCGCCACCGGCGGCGACGGCGACCGGGGCGGCAGCCTTGACGTCGAACTTCTCTTCGAACGCCTTGACGAACTCGGAGAGCTCGATGAGGGTCAGGGTCTCGAACTGCGCGAGCAGCTCTTCCTGGGACAGCTTCGCCATGATTGGCGTCCTTCCACTATTCGGCAGGTGCCGGGTGTACATGAAGGCGGGCGTGAGGCGCCCGCTGCGACCAGGGGCGGAGAGTTACTCCGCCACCTCGGCCTCGGCGGGAGCCGGCGTACCGGCACCGCCCTGCTCGACCTTGGCGCGAAGCGCGTCCGCAGTGCGGACGAACTCCGTGAGCGGGGCCTGGAAAGTCGCCGCGGCCTTGGCCATCGACGCCTTGATGCCACCGGCCACCTTGGCGAGCAGAACCTCGCGGGACTCGAGGTCCGCGAGCTTCTTGATCTCATCAGCGGTCAGCGCCTTACCGTCAAGGACACCGCCCTTGATGATGAGGTTGGGGTTGTCCTTGGCGAAGTCACGCAGACTCTTCGCCGACTCCACCGGGTCACCGGTGACGAAGGCAACCGCCGTCGGACCTGCGAACAGGTCGTCCAGCGTGCTGATCCCGGCCTCGTTGGCCGCGATCTTGGTCAGCGTGTTCTTCACCACGGCGTACTGAGCGTTCTCACCGAGCGAACGGCGCAGCGTCTTGAGCTGCGCCACGGTGAGACCGCGGTACTCGGTCAGCATTGCGGCATTGGAGCTGCGGAACTTGTCCGTCAGCTCGGCAACCGCAGCAGCCTTATCGGGCCTCGCCATGAGTCTCGGCCTCCTTCCGGGTGATTCGGACCGCACGGAAGGGGCTGGGCAACACGAACGCCCCGGCGCAGGCGCACGGGGCGTTACTCAACCAGAATGAATTCCAGGAGTTCTTCCACAGCAACCTGAGCGGGTCGTCCGCAGCTAGCGGATCCTTCGGCCGCCGCGCTCCTCAACGAGGGCACAGCAGCGACCAGCGGTCTTTGGCTTCTTCGGTAGCGTACGCGAACGGGTCGCGATCCGGCAAATCGCCTCAACGGGCCGCTCAGCGGCCGTGTTCGGGCCCGAGCGCCCTTGGCACCGGGCGTCCGCGTCCGGACCGGACAGCGGCGTACAGGGCCGGGAAACCCGACAGGCCGGCCCCCGCTCCGGAAAGGAGCGGGGGCCGGCCCGAGTCGCGTACGCGGCGTCGTCAGAATCAGACGGCGGCCGGGTCCTCCTCGACGAGGAGGTTGCGGGTGCGGTTCTGGTCCACCAGGATGCCCGGGCCCATCGTGGTGCTGATGGCGGCCTTCCTGATGTAGCGGCCCTTGGCGGCCGACGGCTTCAGACGAAGGATCTCGTCCAGGGCCGCGCCGTAGTTCTCGACCAGCTGCGCGTCATCGAACGACACCTTGCCGATGATGAAGTGCAGGTTCGAGTGCTTGTCGACGCGGAACTCGATCTTGCCGCCCTTGATCTCGGTCACGGCCTTGGCCACGTCCGGGGTCACGGTGCCGGTCTTCGGGTTCGGCATCAGGCCACGGGGACCGAGCACGCGGCCGAGGCGGCCGACCTTGCCCATGAGGTCCGGGGTGGCGACGACGGCGTCGAAGTCCAGACGGCCCTTGGCCACCTCTTCGATGAGTTCGTCGGAGCCGACGATGTCGGCGCCCGCGGCTTCCGCGGCCGCTGCACGGTCACCGGTCGCGAAGACCAGGACCCGGGCGGTCTTGCCGGTGCCGTGCGGAAGGTTGACGGTGCCGCGGACCATCTGGTCGGCCTTGCGCGGGTCAACGCCCAGACGCATGGCGACCTCGACGGTCGAGTCGAACTTCGTCGCTGCGGTGTCCTTGGCGAGACGGACGGCCTCGAGCGGGGCGTAGAGCTTCTCCCGGTCGATCTTCGCGTCCGCAGCGCGGAGAGTCTTGCTGCGCTTCACTGCTGCTCCTCAATGGTGAGTGGAGTCGTGGTACGGACCGCGCGCGGTCCTTCCACAGACGTGCTTCGGGGTGGGTGTCAGCCCTCGACCGTGACGCCCATGGAACGGGCGGTGCCGGCGATGATCTTCGACGCGGCGTCCAGGTCGTTGGCGTTCAGGTCCGGCATCTTGACGGTGGCGATGTCACGCACCTGAGCGGCGGTGAGCTTCGCGACCTTCTTGACGTGCGGCTCGCCGGAGCCCTTCTCCACGCCCGCGGCCTTGAGGATCAGCTTCGCGGCCGGCGGAGTCTTGGTGATGAAGGTGAAGGAGCGGTCGTCGTAGACCGTGATCTCCACCGGCACGACCATGCCACGCTGCGACTCGGTCGCGGCGTTGTAGGCCTTGCAGAACTCCATGATGTTGACGCCGTGCTGGCCCAGTGCGGGGCCGACGGGCGGGGCGGGGTTGGCCGCGCCCGCGTTGATCTGGAGCTTGATAAGCCCCGTGATCTTCTTCTTCTTGGGAGGCATTGCTCTCTCCGGGTCCTAGTGAGAGTTGTTTCGCCTGCGAGCAGGCATACCGCACCACGATAACGGGTATCGGGGCGAGGCCTGAAACCGAACAGGCCAGACCGACGGTGAAAGTCGGTCTGACCTGGTCGGACGTGTAAAAAACTCAGTTCTTCTGGATCTGGTCGAAGCTGAGCTCGACCGGGGTCTCACGGCCGAAGATCTCGACGAGGCCCTTGATCTTCTTCGAATCCGGGTTGATCTCGTTGATCGTCGCCTGCAGCGTCGCGAACGGGCCGTCGGTGACGGTGACCGAGTCGCCGACCTCGAAGTCCAGCACCTGGACCTCGATCTTGCGGGCCGGACCCGTGCCGTCCGCCGCCGCGGCGGCCTCGGCGGCCGCCTCGACCTCGGGAGCGAGCATCTTGAGGATCTCGTCCAGCGTCAGCGGGTACGGGTCGTACGCGTTGCCGACGAAGCCGGTGACGCCCGGCGTGTTGCGGACGACGCCCCACGACTCGTTCGTCAGGTCCATCCGCACCAGCACGTAGCCGGGAAGCTTGTTCTGCTTGACGGTCTTGCGCTCGCCGTTCTTGATCTGGGCTACTTCTTCCTGCGGCACTTCTGCCTGGTAGATGTAGTCCTCGACGTTGAGCGAGACGGCGCGCTGCTCCAGGTTGGACTTCACGCGGTTCTCGTAGCCGGCGTACGTGTGGATGACGTACCACTCGCCGGGCAGAGTGCGGAGTTCCTCGCGGAAGGCGGCGACGGGGTCGACCGGCTCCGGCTCCTCGACGGGCTCGGCATCCTCAGCGGCCAGCTCGGCGTCGGCCTCGGCGAGCACGGCGTCGGCCTCTTCGTCGGCGACGGCCTCGGTCTCGTCCTGGGCGTCCTCGGAGACGGCCTCTTCGGTCTCGTCGATGACGTGGACGGCGGCCTTCTCGGCGGCTTCGCCCGCGGCTTCATCGGCAGCTTCGGCCTGGTCGATGTCGCCGTCGGCTGCCTCGACGATGTCGAGCGCAGTGTCGTCGCCCTCGACGGACTCGTCGGCGTCGTGCACGTTCGGGTCAGACACGGTGACTGCTTCTTCCTGACTTCAAGGGGTGGAACATGCGGAAAGGCGCCCGAGGGGCGTCGTCCGCAGGATCATCCGAAGACGTACGAGACGAGCTTCGCGAAGCCAAAGTCAATCACGGACACAAGCCCGATGACGACGACAACGAAGACAATTACGACGCTCGTGTACGTCGTGAGGTCGTTACGCGAAGGCCAGACGACCTTGCGGAGCTCGGCGACGATCTGCCGGTAGAAGAGGCCGAGACGGGCCAGGGGGCCCTTCTTTCCGCGCTTACCTCCGCGGCGGGCCTTCTTGTCCTGCGATGCGTCAGGCTCAGGGACCTCGATGGAGTCCGTGATTTCAGTCACTCGTCTTCACCTGACTCCGGGTCGTGGCCATACCGCGCCCGTCGCGCGGTACGGCGAGTGCAATTACCTGCCCGCATCCTGGTGAGGACGCGTGTAGCAGGGCCGGAGGGACTTGAACCCCCAACCGCTGGTTTTGGAGACCAGTGCTCTACCAATTGAGCTACGACCCTTTGAAGACGCCCCTCAACGTACCGCAGTTCGCGAGAGGGCCATCGACGGATGAGTGTACGTGTTCACAGGCCGGTCGTCGAACGGCTCCGCCGCAGGCCCCCCGTCCACTCCGCAAACACCGGGGTGTCCACTCCGCAAACCGCGGTGCCGGGGCGCTACGCGGTCTGGGAGCATGCACTCATGACCGCTGCCACTCCCCCCGTACAGTCCCCCTCCGACCGTCGGGTGTCGGCCCGCGTCGGGTCGATCTCCGAGTCCGCGACACTCGCTGTGGACGCCAAGGCGAAGGCCCTCAAGGCCGCCGGGCGTCCGGTCATCGGCTTCGGTGCCGGCGAGCCCGACTTCCCGACCCCCGACTACATCGTCGAGGCCGCGGTGGAGGCGTGCCGCAACCCGAAGTTCCACCGCTACACCCCGGCCGGCGGGCTGCCGGAGCTCAAGGCCGCCATCGCCGCCAAGACGCTGCGCGACTCCGGCTACGAGATCGACGCCTCCCAGGTGCTGGTCACCAACGGCGGCAAGCAGGCCATCTACGAGGCCTTCGCCGCCATCCTCGACCCGGGCGACGAGGTCATCGTCCCGGCGCCGTACTGGACCACGTACCCGGAGTCGATCCGGCTCGCGGGCGGCGTGCCCGTCGACGTCGTCGCGGACGAGACGACCGGCTACCGGGTCTCGGTCGAGCAGCTGGAGGCGGCCCGCACCGAGCGCACGAAGGTCGTTCTCTTCGTCTCGCCGTCCAACCCGACCGGCGCCGTCTACAGCGAGCGTGACGCCGAGGCGATCGGCCGCTGGGCCGTCGAGCACGGCCTGTGGGTGCTCACCGACGAGATCTACGAGCACCTCGTCTACGGCGACGCCACCTTCACCTCGCTCCCGGCGGTCCTCCCCGAGCTGCGCGACAAGTGCATCGTGGTGAACGGTGTCGCCAAGACGTACGCCATGACCGGCTGGCGCGTCGGGTGGATGATCGCCCCCAAGGACGTCATCAAGGCCGCGACGAACCTGCAGTCGCACGCCACCTCCAACGTCAGCAACGTCGCCCAGATCGCCGCGCTGGCCGCGGTCTCCGGGAACCTGGACGCGGTCGCCGAGATGCGCGTCGCCTTCGACCGGCGGCGGCAGACCATCGTGCGGATGCTGAACGAGATCGACGGTGTGGTCTGCCCCACTCCCGAAGGCGCGTTCTACGTCTACCCGTCGGTGAAGGAGCTGCTCGGCAAGGAGATCCGCGGCAAGCGCCCGGCGTCCTCGGTCGAGCTGGCGGCCCTCATCCTGGACGAGGTCGAGGTCGCCGTCGTCCCGGGCGAGGCCTTTGGCACCCCCGGCTACCTGCGGCTTTCCTACGCACTGGGCGACGAGGACCTGATCGAGGGCGTCTCCCGGGTGCAGAAGCTGCTCGGCGAGGCCCGCAGCTGACCGCTCTGCCTGACGGGCCCCCGGCAACCGCCGGGGGCCCGTTCTTGTTTTCGGGCAAGCCCCCGTTCGGTGAAACCGGTACCGGACAGCGTCACCCGTACGGCAGGATCTTCAGATGGCACGTGATGTCCGTCTGCTCCCCAAGGCCCATCTCCATCTGCACTTCACCGGCTCCATGCGGTCCGAGACCCTGCTGGAGCTCGCGGACCTGCACGGCGTGCACCTCCCCGAGGCGCTCACCTCGGGCGAACCGCCGAAACTACGGGCCACCGACGAGCGGGGCTGGTTCCGCTTCCAGCGGCTCTACGACAGCGCGCGCTCCTGTCTGCGCACCGCGGAGGACATCCAGCGGCTGGTCCACGAGGCCGCCGAGGAGGATGCCAGGGACGGCTCCGGGTGGCTGGAGATCCAGGTCGACCCGACCTCGTACGCACCGCGGCTCGGCGGCCTCATCCCGACCATGGAGATCATCCTGGACGCGGTGGCGAGCGCCTCCCGGGACACCGGCGTCGGCATGGCCGTCATCGTCGCGGCCAACCGCATGAAGCACCCGCTCGACGCCCGCACCCTGGCCCGGCTCGCGGTGCGCTACGCCGACCGGGGCGTCGTCGGCTTCGGCCTGTCCAACGACGAGCGGCGCGGCCTCGCCCGCGACTTCGACCGCGCCTTCGCCATCGCCCGGGACGGCGGGCTGCTCGCCGCGCCGCACGGCGGCGAGCTCGCCGGGCCCAGCAGCGTCCGCGACTGCCTCGACGACCTGCACGCGGGGCGCGTGGGGCACGGCGTACGGGCCGCCGAGGACCCCCGACTGCTGAAGCGGCTCGCCGAGCGGCAGATCACCTGCGAGGTCTGCCCGGCGTCCAATGTCGCGCTGGGCGTCTACGAGAAGCCGGAGGACGTGCCGCTGCGCACGCTCTTCGACGCGGGCGTACCGATGGCGCTGGGCGCCGACGACCCGCTGCTCTTCGGCTCCCGGCTCGCCGCCCAGTACGAGATCGCCCGGGACTCGCACGCCTTCACCGACGAGGAGCTGGCGGAGCTGGCCCGGCAGTCGGTACGGGGATCCGCGGCGCCGCCGGAGGTACGGGAGCGGCTGCTGACCGGCATCGAGGAGTGGCTGGCCCTGCCCGCCTGACGTTCCGCCGCCCCGTCCGTCCACCGCCCCGAACGCCGCAGTACAGTCGGGCGCCGTTGGGACCTTGGGGGTGCCTGGGGCACCCCCGGCCGGGGGAGTACGGGGGCGGGGATGGCTGAGGCCGATAAGCGGGTCACCTGGGCGGAGTTGTTCTTCGACCTGGTGTTCGTGTTCGCGATCACGCAGGTGAGCGCACTGCTGCACGAGGACCACTCCTGGGCGGGTGTCGGGCGGGCGCTCATCGCGTTCGTGCCGCCCTACTGGGCCTGGGTGGGGATGTCGCTGCACGCCAACCGGCAGGACGTCGACAATCCGCTGGACCGGATCGGGATCTTCGCCGTCGGGCTGAGCGCCCTGTTCATGGGGCTGGCGCTGCCGCTGGCCTACGACGGGCGCGGAGTGCTCTACGGGGCCTCGTACTGGGCGGCCCGGCTGGTGCTCTGGGCGCTGGTGCTGCGCTGGCAGGACGTACGGTTCAGCGCCTTCGCCGTGGGGGCCTGCCTGACCGGCCCGATGCTGGTGGCCGGCGGCTTCCTCGACGGGCCGGCGCGCACCGCGCTGTGGGGGTCCGCCGCGCTGATCGACCTGTCGATGCCGTTCCTGCTGCGCCGCCGGCTGTCCCGGGTGCGATTCCACGCCGGGCATCTGCCGGAACGTTTCGGGCTGTTCCTGATCGTCGCGCTCGGCGAGTCGATCGTGGCGATCGGCGCCCCGGCGTCCGCGGCCGCGCACCTGGACGCGGCCGAGCTCACCGCCGTCGCGGCGGCCTTCACCCTCGCGGCCGGCCTGTGGTGGGTCTACTTCGCTTTCGCCGCGAGCGCGATCCAGCACGCCCTCGCCACCTCCGACCGGCAGGTCGACACCATCCGCGAGGTGCTGTCCTACGCCCACGTCGGCTTCCTCGGCGGGGTGATCGCGGTGGCCGTCGGCATGCACGACGCGGTGGCGCACCCGTCGGCCCGGCTCGGCACGGGCGTGGCCGGGCTGCTCTTCGGCGGCTGCGCGCTCTTCCTGGCCGTCTTCGGCTACACCCGGTGGCGGATGTTCCGGCTGTGGTCGACGACCCGGCTGGCGGCCTCCGCCGTCGTCCTCGCGGTGCTCCCGGTCGCGGCGAGGCTGCCCGCGGTGGGCGCGCTCGGGCTGCTCGCGCTGCTTATAGCGGCCCTGAACGTCCTCGAATGGGAGCGGGTGCGGCGCGTCGGCTCCCTGTAGCGGCGGCGCGGCGGCCTCCGGCCCGCGGTCTCTTCTTCGTCTTCATGGGCCACAGCAGGACGTACGCGGCGGAGACGGCCGCGAAGGAGAGCCTGATCAGCCCCTGTGCCGACTCCGAGGGGACCAGCAGCGCGCTGCCGTACAGCGAGAGCAGCGCGATCCAGCTCCACCAGGGCACCAGACGCCGCTGCCCGACCGCGTCCCACAGCAGCGTTCCGAGCAGGATCGACGCGCTGTAGTACGTGTAGACGCTCGGGTCGAGGGCGATCCTGGCGTCCGCGCCGAGCAGCACGACGGCGGGCCAGCGGCCGCGCAGCACCGCGACCGTACCGAGCCCGAGGCCGAGCAGGGCCTGCGCGGGGCGGTCCCAGCCGGGGGTGACGGCGTCGGCGACGCCGAACCAGCGCAGCGCGGAGGCGGGCTGGTTCGGGATGGCGAACTGCGCCGCAGCGGCCGAGCCGAGGTGGGTTACGTAGAACGGCAGCCAGGCCACCGCGACGAGGGCCACCAGCCAGCAGGCAGCGCGGCGCCAGTGCACGCGGGGCAGCGCCAGCAGCAGCGGGAGGAAGGACAGCGCCCAGGGTTTGGAGTCCACGGCCAGCGCCAGCAGGATGCCGACGGCGGCCGGGCGGCCCCGTACCAGGGCGCGCACCGCCAGCGCGGTGAAGAACAGCGCCAGTACGTCGTCCAGGTGCGCGAACCGCACCGAGACCTCCACCCACATCGGGATGAAGGCCAGCCCGGCTATGAGGACCCGCTGCTGCAGGCGGCGGTGGTTGATCCCGGTCCCGGCGTAGAAGTCCGCGGCGGTGCGGCCCACCACGACCAGCATGTACAGGCCCAGGCCCGACATGAACGCCTCGGCGAGCCGCTCCCCCACTCCCGGCGGGAAGGGCTCGAAGAGCGCGGCGGTCAGAAAGCTGACCGGGCCGATCTGCAGCTCCGGGTGGTTGGCATAGATCCCGAGCCCGCCGCCCGGCCCGCCTCCGGTCAGCAGCTCGCCGCCGGTTCTCAGGTAGTGCCAGGAGACGCCACCGTTGCGGGACGTGACCACGAACCAGCAGACCGTCCAGAGCGTGAGGGTCGCGGTGTGCCATCTGACGGGCCACCGGCCGATCCACGCCGTCGCCGCTTCGGCCGTGTCCCCGGTCGCGGCCCTGGTCGTCCCCGCGCTCCGCACAAATCCGCCCTTACCGTCAGCTTCCGTCAACTACCGTTCGCTGGGGCGGCAATTCCCTGTCAAAGACCTCGTCGATCTCGCCGGAAGACTTCCCGGAAACCGCCGGGAGGTCTCTCCGAGACTCTGCCCTGCTTCACAGACGGGTTCCGACCATGACCGGTTCATTCACGAGCGTGACTCCGAAGGCGGACCGCACTCCGTCGCGGACCTCGCGGGCGAGGGCCAGCAGGTCCTCCGTCTTGGCCTGGCCGCGGTTGGTCAGCGCCAGGGTGTGCTTCCCGGAGATGCGTGCCGGGCCGTCCCCGTACCCCTTGGCGAACCCGGCCCGGTCGATCAGCCAGGCGGCCGACGTCTTCCGCAGCCCGTCCCCCGCGGGGTAGGCGGGCGGTTCGGTGTCCGCGCCGAGCCGGTCGTGCACCCGGCTGACGAACTCCGCGAACTCCCGGTCCGTCAGGATCGGATTGGTGAAGAACGAGCCCGCCGACCAGGTGTCGTGGTCGGCCGCGTCCAGCACCATCCCCTTGCCGGCGCGCAGCGCCAGCACCGTCGTCCTGGCGGTGGCCACCGGGACCCGGTCGCCGGCCTCCACGCCCAGGGCGCGGGCGACTTCCGCGTACTTCACCGGCGCCGACAGACCGCCGGCGTCCTCGAGTCCGAACCGCACCCGCAGCACGATGTACCGCTCCGGATCGGCCTTGAAGCGGCTGTCGCGGTAGGCGAAGCCGCAGTCGGCGGCGGGGATCGTCACCGTCTCGCCGCTGCGGCGGTCGTACGCGACGACCTCGGTGACCGTCGCCGACACGTCCTGTCCGTACGCCCCCACGTTCTGGATCGGCGTCGCCCCGGCGGATCCGGGGATCCCGGCGAGGCACTCGATGCCCGCCAGGCCCGCCTCGACGGTCCTGGTGACCGCGTCGCTCCACACCTCGCCGGCGGCCAACTCCAGGTCCGTGCCGTCCAGGGTGAACCCGGCGGTGGCGATGCGCAGCGCGGTGCCGTCGAAGCCGGCGTCCGCGATGACGAGGTTGCTGCCGCCGCCGATCACCAGGAGCGGCGTGCCGGCGCGGTCGGCCTCGCGGACCACCTCGACGACTTCCGCGTCGGTGGTGGCCGTCACGAGGCGGGCCGCGGGGCCGCCGAGCCGGAAGGTCGTCAGGGGCGCGAGGGGGGTGTCGTGGGTTACGTGCACGCCGTCCACCCTACGGGGACACCCCCTGGGGACCGGTCGGCCGGTCCCCAGGGGGTGTCCTCGCAGTGGGCTCTTCGCCTGTCGGGCGACCAGCGGGCTCCTCGCCGGTGAGGCGACGGGTCTCCTCGGCGGTCGGGCGACGAGCGGGCTCTTCGCCGGTCAGGCGACCGGCTCCAGGATGCGCTGCGGCTCGGCGTCGGCCGGGGTGGCCGTCGCCTTGCGCCGCCTCGGGATGGCCACCGCGGCGACCGCCGCGAGGCCGACCGCGACCGCGCCGACCCACAGTGCGGGCACGAGGCCGTCCACGTAGCGGGTGGCGGACTCGTAGCCGCCCTGGGAGGAGAAGACGGAGGCGAGGATCGCGACGCCGAGGGCGCCGCCGAGCTCACGGAACGCGTTGTTGGCGCCGGAGGCGATGCCCTGTTCCTCGGGACGGACGCTGGACATCACGACGTTGGCGGTGGGCCCGAAGTACATCGCCATCCCGATACCGCTGATGATCAGCGCGGGCAGCTGGGCCGCGTAGGAGACGTCCGTCGTGACCACGAGGGCGAAGAGCGCGAGGCCAGTGGCCTGGAGCGCCAGCCCGGCGGCGATGATCGGGCGGCCGCCGATGCGGTCGGAGAGGATGCCCGCGATCGGCGAGACGATCATCGGCATGGCCGTCCAGGGGAGCATCCGGACGCCGGCTTCCATCGGCGAGTAGCCGGACACGTTCTGCATGAACTGGCTGAGCAGGAAGATCGAGCCGAACATGCCCAGGAACATCAGCAGGCTGGCCGCGTTCACCGCGCTGAAGGCGCGGTTGCGGAAGAGCCGCATCGGCAGGATGGGGTGCGCGGCACGGTTCTCGTAGGCGACGAAGCCCACTATGAGCGCGGCGCCGGCGATCAGCCCGGTCAGGACGGCGGGGCTGGTCCAGCCGTCGGCGTTGCCGCGGATGAGGGCGTAGACGATGCCGAAGAGGCCGGCGCTGGCGAGTGCGGTACCGGGGACGTCGAGCCGGGAGTTCGGGCCGTGGCTCTCGTTCAGGCGGAGCCGGGCGAGGGGCAGCAGGAGCAGTCCGATCGGCACGTTCAGCCAGAAGATCCACTGCCAGGAGAAGTGCTCGGTGAGGGTGCCGCCGATGAGCGGGCCGGTGGCGACGGCGAGACCGTTGACCGCGCTCCAGATGCCGAACGCCATCCCGCGGCGCTCCGGCGCGACGGTGGCGGAGAGCAGGGTGAGGGTCAGCGGCATCATGATCGCGGCGCCGACGCCCTGGGCGGCGCGGGCGGCGATGAGCTCCCCCATGCCGGGGGCGAGCGCGGCGGCGGCGGAGGCCGCGGTGAACAGGCCGAGGCCGACGGTGAAGAGCCTGCGGCGGCCGAATCGGTCGCCGAGCGCGGCGCCGAACATCAGCAGGACCGCGAAGGTGAGGGTGTAGGCGCTCACCGTCCATTCGAGGTCTTCCAGCGCCCCGCCGAGGTCCTTGCGGATGGAGGGCAGCGCGGTGGTGACAACGAGGTTGTCGAGGCTCGCCATGAAGCCGGCGAGGCTGGTGATGATCAGGGCCCATACGGCGGTGCCGCGCCGGATTCCCTTCTCCTGCCCGGCCCCCTTCTCCAGCCCGATCCCGTTCTCCTGCCCGGCCCCCTTCTCCTGCCCGGCCCCTTGTTGCTGCTGCGCCTGCTTCTGCTCCTGCATGACCCCTCCCGGGGATTAGTTATCAGTCACTAACTTCTGCGGATACACGAGTGCGCCAATCTGCCGTCAACCCGTCCACCTCGGGCCCGGAGGACCGGGCGTCAGGGGGCCGGCTCTACCGGCTCTTCGAACGGGAAGCCCAACCAGCAGCGGTCGTCCGAGGGGATCCCCAGCGACACCAGCGTGTTGATCAGCATCCCGGTCGAGAAGAACTTGTTCATCCACTCTTCGTCGAGACCGGTGCGGGAGCGCACCATCTCCCACATCTCGAGCCACCGGCGGCGGACCAGCTCGGCCACTTCGCCGTCACCCGACGCCGCGGCGGCGACGTAGAGCTGCATCTGCATGAGCAGGACATCACGGTCCTCCTCGATCATCTCGCCGTAGGCCGCCCCCATGGCCTGCAGCGCATCCTCGCCCTCCAGGCCCTCGGCGGCCTGCTCGAAGGTGGAGATGGTGCGGTCGAAGCAGCGGTTCGCGGCGGCCTTGAACAGATCCACCTTGGTGGGGAACAGCCGGAACAGATACGGCTGCGAGACTCCGACACGGCGGGCGATCGATTCCGTGGACGTACCGAAATAACCACCCTTGGCGAACTCGGTCATCGCGGCTCGGGTGACACTCTCGCGCCGGTCCTCCGCGCTCATCCGCATGCTCGTCTTCGCCATGTCTCTAAGGTAGTGACCACTAACTAACTTCGTCAAGCGGCGGCGGGGAGGAACTTCCGAGGAAGTCCTCCCCCCACCGATATGACGTATATGACGTACAGGACGGGCCGCGGCGAGTGGCCGGAGCCGCTCCGGCTCTCAGGCCAGCCGGACGACGGCGCGGGACATGCCCAGCACCTTCTGACCGTCGGCGGTCGCCACCAGATCCACCCGGACCGTGCGGGCCTCGTCGTCCAGCTTGGCCGCGACCTTGGCGGAGACCTCGATCACGGCGCCCTTGTCGTCGTCCGGGACCACGACGGGCTTGGTGAACCGCACGCCGTACTCGGCGACCGCACCCGGGTCGCCCACCCAGTCGGTGACCACACGGATCGCGGCGGCCATCGTGAACATGCCGTGCGCGATGACGTCCGGCAGCCCGACCTCCTTCGCGAACCGCTCGTTCCAGTGAATCGGGTTGAAGTCACCCGACGCACCCGCGTACCGCACGAGCGTGGCGCGGCTCACGGGGAAACTCTGCGCCGGCAGCTCGGTGCCGACCTCGACCTCGTCGTAGGAGATCTTCGCTGTCATCTGGGTCACACCCCTTCTTGGGCGCGGGCCACGAGCATCGTGTACGCCGTCACGACATGCTCACCGCTCTCGTCGTGCACCTCGCCGCGGACCGACAGGACGTCGTTCCCCGCGAGGGACTTGATCGAGTCGATGTGCGAGACGACGGTGAGCCGGTCCCCGGCACGCACCGGGCGCGAGTGGACGAACCGCTGGTCGCCGTGGACCACCCGGCTGTAGTCCAGGCCCAACTCGGGGTCCTGCACGACCAGACCGGCCGCCTTGAACGTGATCGAGAACGCGAAGGTCGGCGGCGCGATCACGTCCGGATGCCCGAGCGCCCTGGCGGCGTCGGGATCGATGTAGGCGGGGTTGAGATCGCCCACCGCTTCGGCGAACTCGCGAATCTTCTCCCGGCCCACCTCATAGGGGGCGGTGGGCGGATAGCTCCGCCCGACGAAGGACTGGTCCAGCGCCATCGGTACCTCCGGCTACGGGATGCTGATCATGATGAGGGCATCGCGACGACCGTCATCATGACGGGGACATCGCGATGGTGCCCATCACGATGGTGGTGGCGTTCGAGGTGATCATGCCGCCTGCGGGCGTGCTGATCAACGCCACAAGGCCGCCCCCATGAATGGGGACGGCCTCGTGGTGTGTTACGGCCTGTTGTTAGCGCGTTTCGCGGTGCGCGGTGTGCGCGTTGCAGCGCGGGCAGTGCTTCTTCATCTCAAGACGGTCCGGGTCGTTACGCCGGTTCTTCTTGGTGATGTAGTTCCGCTCCTTGCACTCCACGCAGGCCAGCGTGATCTTCGGGCGGACGTCGGTGGCGGCCACGTGAGTGCTCCTTGACGAACGGATGGGTATATGAACACAACGAGAGTAGCCGATTGAAGGACTAAACCCACAATCGACTACGCCTACGCAGGGTAGCGGTGACCGGACTTGAACCGGTGACACAGCGATTATGAGCCGCTTGCTCTACCAACTGAGCTACACCGCTGCGATGAACTGACCCCCACCTGGCGGCGGGTGGTCGATCCATCAGAGCCCCAATGCGGAATCGAACCGCAGACCTTCTCCTTACCATGGAGACGCTCTACCGACTGAGCTATTGGGGCGAGCGAGGAAGACATTACACGGTCCGCAGCCGAAGGTGAAATCCATATCTCACGACACACTTCGGGCTCTTCCGTAGCCGTCCGGGCGCCCCGCGAGAGCCCTCCGAGCGTCCTGCGAGCACTCCGCGAGGCTCCCCCGAGGACGCCGCCGGACAGCCTCGATCGACCACGCCAGTACGACTATTGACCTCCTCCCGGACCCTGCGTGAGCTGCCCCATAGGCTCGTTCCGTCCCTGCGTGATCTTGCCTCCCACCCGAGAGCCGCAGTACCGGAGGAGCGCGATGACCGAGAACCAACGCGGCACCGCCGCCGAGACCACCACGCTGCTGTTGTGCGGTGCCCATCTCACCGACGGCCGCACCGTGGACGTGCGGCTGAGCGGCAAGCGCATCGAAGCCGTCGGCACCGCCGGCAGCCTCACCGTCGCCCCCGACCAGGGCGACGCCGACGGGACCCGTATCGACCTGCGCGGCTACCTCCTGCTGCCCGCACCCGCAGAACCGCACGCCCATCTCGACGCCGCCCTGACCGCCGACGCGAGTGCGTCCTCGGGCCCGCCGTCGTACGAACCCGATGACGTGCAGCGCCGCGTCACCGAGGCCGCGCTCCTCCAACTCGGGCACGGCGCAACCGCCATCCGCACCCATGTCCGGATCGGCGACATCCAGGGGCTGGGCACCCTCGCCGCCGTCCTCCAGGCCCGCCGCGCGCTGCGCGGACTCGTCGACCTGCACGCCGTCGCCGTCCCCCGCCTCCTCACCGGCGTGGCCGGCGCCGACGGGCTCTCGGCGCTCCGCGACGCGCTCAAGATGGGCGCCGGCGTCGTCGGCGGCTGCCCCGACCTCGACCCGGACCCGAGCGGCTACGCCGAGGCCGTCCTCGCGGTCGCGGCCGAGTTCGGCCTCCCCGTGGACCTGCATACGCAGGGTGACGATCCGGCCCGGCTGGCCCGGCTCGCCGCCATGGCCGGCGGGCTGCGCCCCGGCGTCGTCATCGGCCCCTGCAACGGCCTCGCCCGGCTCCCGCAGGCCGCCGCCACCCGCGCCGCGGGCCAGCTCTCCGCGGCCGGCGTCTCGGTGGTCTCCCTGCCGCAGGGCGGCTGCGGCGGGCTGGAGTCCTCCCGGCGCGGCGCCGCCGGCCTGCTCACCCCCGTACGCGAACTGCGCGCGGCCGGCGTCCGCGTCGCCGCCGGCAGCGGGTCGCTGCGCGACCTCGCCAACCCCGTCGGACGCGGCGACCCCCTGGAAGCCGCGTTCCTCCTCACCTCGTACGGCGAATGCGGCGCGGCGGACGCCTACGACACGATCAGCGGCCAGGCGCGGGCGGTCCTGGGGTTGCCCGAGATCCGGGTGGAGGCGGGCTTCCCCGCCGAACTCCTCGCGGTGCGCGGGGAAAGGATCGAAGGGGTGCTCTCCCTCGCGTACAGCCGCATCGTCATCCACCGCGGCCGGGTGGTCTCCCGCACCAGCGCCGTCCGCGAGTACTGCGACTCGGCGACCACCGCCGCCCTCGACCTCCCCCGCCAGTCGCGGAGCGACGGCAGCGGCCTCGCCTGACGGCTTCTGACGGTGCGCCAGCCCCACCGGGACGGCCCCGCTCGCGGCCGGTCGCGGTTACACCTAGACCTCCCGACGGGTGACCTGATGGGTGGCCCGATCGGTGACCCGATGGTGGGCCGTTGTCGTGGTGCACGCGCGCGGGACGCCCGGCGGGCGTAGCGTCGCAATCATGCGCATTGTGATCGCAGGTGGACATGGACAGATCGCGTTGCGGCTGGAGCGACTGCTCGCCGCGCGCGGAGACGACGTGGCGGGCATCATCCGCAAACCCGAGCAGGCCGACGACCTGCGGGCCGCCGGCGCCGAGCCGATCGTCTGCGACCTGGAATCGGCGTCCCTGGACGATGTCGCGGCGGCCCTGCGCGGCGCGGACGCGGTCGTCTTCGCGGCGGGCGCGGGTCCGGGCAGCGGCGCGGAGCGCAAACACTCCGTCGACCATGGCGCGGCCGTGCTCTTCGCCGACGCGGCCGAGCGGGCCGGAGCCCGCCGCTACATCATCGTCTCGTCGATGGGAGCGGGCGCCGAACCGCCCCCCGGCACCGACCCCGTCTTCGCCGAGTACCTGCGCGCCAAGACCGCGGCCGACGCCGACGTGAGCGCCCGCGCGGACCTCGACTGGACGATCCTGCGCCCCGGCGCCCTCACCGACGACCCCGGCACCGGCCGCATCCAGCTCACCGCCAAAACCGGCCGCGGCCCCATCCCCCGCGACGACGTGGCCGCCGTCCTGGCCGAACTCCTCGACACCCCGTCCACGGCCGGCCTCACCCTGGAACTCATCGCGGGCCCCACCCCGGTCCCCGTAGCCGTGAAGAACATCTCCGGCAACTGAAACCCCACCCCCGAGGCCACCCACCACCCAACGAAAAATGGTCCCCCGGTCTGCGTTTCCGCAGTCCGGGGGACCATTCTCCTCAATACCGTGGCGGCGCCAGGGTTCGAACCTGGGTAGGCTGAGCCGGCAGATTTACAGTCTGCTCCCTTTGGCCACTCGGGCACACCGCCAGGGAAGCCGCCGTAGATCACTTTTGAGGGTGGTCTGTGGCAACGACGTAAACGATACCTGATGCGCGGGGGTGGTTCGCCACCTGATTGATCAGTGTTCGGGGCGGGTGCGGTGGCTAGGCTGGGAGGGCGGTCCGGCGACGGGCCGCGGTACTGACGGATCACAGCCAAGGAGCCAACTCAAGATGGCCGACTCCAGTTTCGACATCGTCTCGAAGGTCGAGCGGCAGGAGGTCGACAACGCCCTCAACCAGGCCGCGAAGGAAATCTCGCAGCGCTACGACTTCAAGAACGTCGGGGCCTCGATCGACTGGTCGGGCGAGAAGATTCTGATGCAGGCGAACTCGGAGGAGCGCGTCAAGGCGATCCTCGACGTTTTCGAGACCAAGCTGGTCAAGCGCGGGATCTCGCTCAAGTCGCTGGACGCCGGCGAGCCGCAGCTCTCCGGCAAGGAGTACAAGATCTTCGCCTCGATCGAGGAGGGGATTTCGCAGGACAACGCCAAGAAGGTCGCGAAGATCATCCGCGATGAGGGCCCGAAGGGCATCAAGGCGCAGGTCCAGGGCGACGAGCTGCGGGTCAGCTCGAAGAGCCGGGACGACCTGCAGGCCGTTCAGGCGCTGCTCAAGGGCAAGGACTTCGACTTCGCACTGCAGTACGTGAACTACCGCTGACCGTTTGAGCGAAACGGTGAAGCGGTGAGGTAGTGAAGTGGTGAAGTGGATGAGGGCGGCTGCCGGGGAAACCTTGGTTGCCGCCCTCACCGCTTTCAGGGGTGCTGCCTGACCGCGCGCGGGGAGGCGCCGAGTTCGCGGCGGCAGGCCTTGTTGAAGGCCTGGAGGTCCGCGATGCCGACCGAGGCGGCGACGGCGGGGATGGAGAGCGTCGACTCGACGAGCAGGTGGCGGGCGCGTTCCAGGCGGCGGCGCCGGATGTAGGTGACGACGGTGTCGCCGGTCGCGGCGCGGAACAGCCGGGTGAGGTGGTTGTGCGAGACACCGGCCGCGCAGGCGATACCGGGGACCGTCAGCGGGTCGGCGAGGTGCGATTCGATGTGCGCGACGGCCGCGGCCACGGCGGGGTGCGGACCGTCGGACGCGGCGGGGGCCGTGAGGTGGGCGACGCGCCACAGGACGGCCCAGATCTCGGCCGCCGTCCTGGCGGGTGCACCGGGCTGGGAGGCCACGGCCTGCAGCATCAGGGCGGAGAGCATGGGCAGTTGGGCGCCCGCGTCCTGGATGACGGGGACGCTGCGGGGCTCGCCCGCCTCGGGGATGCGCAGATGGGCGTAGAGGTGTTCCGAACGGCCGCGGTAGCGGTATCTGACGGTCGCACCGGGCGGGACGAGGCTGACGCGGCCGGGGCGGATGGCGTGCGGGGTGCCGTCGACGGTGAGGTCGGCCGTGTACCGGTAGAGGTGCAGCTGCCACAGGTCGGGGAGCCGGAAGACGTCGGTGTGGCCGGCGGGGCCGTGGACACCGACGCCGAGGTTCACCACCAGGGGTGGCTCGTCCAGATGGAGGGTGACGGCATCCATGGTGAAAACGTACCAGTAGTGGTGAGTCTGACCCACGCGCTGCCAGGGGTTTCCTCCCTACCGTTGGCGCATGGCAACCAGCAACAGATCCAGTAGGACCGGGAGCTTGTTGAGCTCCGTCCAGATGGCGCGCTTCGTGGCGCACGGCTCGCTGCGTATGGACGCGGTGGTACCGGAGGAGATGAACGAGCGGGCGATGGGCGTCCTGGCCGCCGGGGTACCGGACGTGCCGTACGGGACGCCGTTGGAGGAGGCGTACGAGCCGGGGTCCTTCGCCCGGGATCTCGTCGAACTCCCGGTGGTGGCAGGCGCGTTGCGCAGCCTCGTGGGCCCCGGGCCGACCGTCGACCATCACGCGGTGCACATCCGGCGGCCCCGTGAGGGACACGCGCAACCGCTGCACGCCGACGCGATCATCGACGTACGGCCGGACGCGTTCGACGTGCAGCTCATGTACTACCCGCAGGCGGTGACGCTGGAGATGGGCGGCACGCTGAGCGTGCCCGGCAGCCATCTGCGGCGCACGAACGAGAGCGACACCGGCCGCTACCAGAATCTGCGCGGGCAGACGCGGCTGGTGTGCCCGGCCGGGACCGTGGTGTTCCTGCACCACGGGATCTGGCACGGCGGACGGCGCAACGACAGCGACGCCGAGCGGTACATGTTCAAGATCCGGTTCAATCCGGCGGTGCGCCAACTGCGGCTGTGGGACACCGGCGACCTCGCCGACCCGGCGGTCGCAGCCGAGCTGGGCACGCACTTCCCCTGGTACGAAGCGGCCGCCGCCCGGCTGGAGTTCCACAACCGGATCAGGCTGTGGCGGGCGCTGACCGGCGACAGCACCTACGACATGGACCACTGGATGACGCGGGTCGCCAACCGGCCGCAGCGCGTCGTCCCCGCGCACCTGGGGAGCGGGGCATGAGCACCATGAATGAGGAGCGAGGCATGAGCACCGTGACCACCTTGAGCCCACTGAGCACGCTGCGGCAGCGGGTCCTGGTGCTGTACCTGACCACGTCGGCGCTGGACTCCCAGGTCGTGGGGTGGTCCGCCTACGACGGGACCGGGGCCACGTCGCCGACCACCGGGGACAACGACGAACCGCCGTACGAGACGGGGGTGGCCGCGCTCTGCGACGGCTGGCGGCTGATCCAGGCGGCCCAGCTGATCCCGCCGTATCCGGGGCACGAGTACGACACGTCGTTCCTCAAGCACGAGTTCCTCTTCGAGAGGCTCGTCGACACCGCCAGGTGAAGCAGTTGCGGCAATTGAGGCAGTGAGGCGATCGCTCAGCGCGTGGCGAACGGCCGGTCGGTCGGGACGATCTCACGGCCGAGGGGGACCAGCGAGAGCGGGATCATCTTGAAGTTCGCGATGCCGAACGGGATGCCGATGATCGTCAGGCAGAGGGCGATCCCGGTCACGATGTGGCCCAGCGCCAGCCACCAGCCGGCGAGGACGATCCAGATGATGTTCCCGATGAGGGAGCCCGCGCCCGCGTCGCGGCGTTCGACGGTGGTGCGGCCGAAGGGCCACAGGGCGTAGTTGGCGATACGGAAGGAGGCCACGCCCCACGGGAACGTGATGATGAGGATGCAGCAGATCAGGCCGGCGATGGCATAGGCCATCGCCATCCAGATACCGCAGAGCACGAGCCAGATGATGTTCAGGATCGTCTTCATGGGCGGTGTCCTGCCATCTGTTCGAGGCGCGCGATGCGCTCGGCCATCGGGGGGTGGGTGGAGAACAGTTTCGACGTGGTGCCGGGCCGGAACGGGTTCGCGATCATCATATGGCTGGCGGTCTCCAGGCGGGGCTCGGGCGGCAGCGGCAGCTGCTTGGTGCCCGCGTCCAGCTTGCGCAGCGCGCTGGCGAGGGCGAGCGGGTCGCCGGTGAGTCGGGCGCCGGAGGCATCGGCCTCGTACTCGCGGGACCGGCTGACGGCGAGCTGGATGACGGAGGCGGCCAGCGGGCCGAGGATCATCAGCAGCAGCATGCCGAGGATGCCGGGGCCCTCGTCGTCGTTGGAGCGGCCGACGGGGATCAGCCAGGCGAAGTTGACGAGGAACATGACGACCGAGGCGAGCGCGCCGGCGACGGACGAGATGAGGATGTCGCGGTTGTAGACATGGCTCAGCTCATGGCCGATCACGCCGCGCAGCTCGCGTTCGTCGAGGATCTGCAGGATGCCGTCGGTGCAGCAGACCGCCGCGTTGCGCGGATTGCGTCCGGTGGCGAAGGCGTTGGGCGCTTCGGTGGGTGAGATGTACAGCCGCGGCATGGGCTGGCGCGCGGCCGTGGAGAGCTCGCGGACCATGCGGTAGAGGGCGGGGGCCTCGAATTCGCTGACCGGGCGGGCACGCATCGCGCGTAGAGCGAGCTTGTCGCTGTTCCAGTACGCGTAGGCGTTGGTGCCGATCGCGATGACGAGCGCGACGATGAGCCCCATCCGGCCGAAGAAGCTGCCGATGACGAGGATGAGTGCGGACAGACCGCCGAGGAGTACGGCGGTCCTCAGCCCATTGTGCCGGCGGTGCACGGTGCGCCCTCCAAGGTGTGCGGCGGGGGAACCTTCTCCCCTCTTAGGAGAACCTCCTGTACTGGTCAACGCCACCGGAAGGCCGCTAGTTCCCTTGTGCACACGCCCTGGGCGGGGTCAGAGCAGCGCCCCCGAGGCGTACCGCAGGACCAGCTGGGGGACGCCGGAGAGGACGATCCCGAGGACCGCGGTGAGGGCGATGGCGGCGGTGAGGGGGACCGGCGTCCGGGCGGCGGGGACCGCCACGGCGACCGCTCCGGAGAGCGTTCCCGCGCCCTCGGTGGTGCCCGCTTCAGCCACCGCCGCGACCGGCTCCGGCTTCGCGAACAGGATCGCCGTCCAGCGCAGGTAGTAGACGAGCGCGATGACCACGTTGACGGCCATGACGACGGCCAGCCAGGCCGGTCCGGTACCGACGATCGACGAGAAGACCGCGACCTTGGCGAAGAGTCCGATGATGCCGGGCGGCAGCCCGGCCAGGCAGAGCAGGAAGAACGCCAGGGCGAGGGCCGTCAGCGGGCGGCTCGCGTAGAGCCCCCGGTAGTCGGTCAGGCGGTTGGCGGGGGCCGTTCGGGCGACGAGGGCGGCGACGGCGAAGGCGCCGAGGTTCACGGCCGCGTACATCAGGGCGTACGCGACGGTGGTGCCGATCTGGTGCTCCGGGTCGTCGGAGTACGCGGCGGCCGCGATCGGCACCAGCAGATAGCCCGCCTGGCCGATCGAGGACCAGGCCAGCAGCCGGACCGCGCTGTGCGCGTACTGCGCGCGCTGGCGCAGCGCGGCGACGTTGCCGACCGTCATCGTCAGGGCGGCCAGTACGGCGACGACCGGGCCCCAGACGTCGGCGTACGGCTCGAACGCGATCACGGTGACGAGGATGAGGCCGGAGAAGCCCACGGCCTTTCCGACGACGGAGAGGTACGCGGCGATCGGCAGCGGCGCGCCCACGTAGGTGTCGGGCACCCAGAAGTGGAAGGGCGCGGCGGCGAGTTTGAAGGCGAAGCCCACGAGGGTGAGGACCGCGCCGACCTTGGCGAGCGTCGCGAGTTGCGGCTGTACGTCGCCCAGGCCGTCCGCGATGGCGGCCAGATGGAGGGTGCCGGTCGCGGCGTACACGAAGCTGACGCCGAGCAGCGTGACGGCGGTCGCGGCCACGGAGGAGAGGAAGAACTTGAGCGCGGCCTCGGACGAGAGCCGGTCACCGCGTTTGATGCCGACGAGCGCGAAGGCGGGCAGCGTGGCGACTTCGAGGGCGACGACCAGGGTCGCCAGATCCCGGGAGGCGGGCAGCAGCGCGGCTCCGGCGGCCGAGGACAGCAGCAGGAACCAGTACTCGCCGGCCGGGTACTTCTCCATGTCGTGCATGGACAGCAACGCCGTCAGCAGCGCGCCGCCGATGACGAGGAGTTGGATGACGACCGTGAAGTGGTCGACCACGTAGGAACATTCACCGGCGTCGGCGGTCAGGCAGAACGTCTTGCGGTGGCCGGCCCGGAGCGGGCCCAGGGCGAGCGCGGCCAGGGCGAGGCCGCCGATGGTGACCCAGCCCAACAGCGCCTTCCTCTCCTTGGGGAGGAAGAGGTCGGCGACCAGGACGACGAGCGCGACGGCCGCGGGGATCGCCGCCGGGGCGATGGCGATCCAGTCCACGGACTGCACGAGGGAGCCGACAGGATCCGCGGCGAGGGATCCGGTGGTGTGGAGACCGCCGGTGTGGGATCCGGTGGCGCGGAATCCGGTGCCGGGGAAGGCGGTGACGGGGATGCTCATCAACTGCCTCCGAGGAGCGAGCGCACGGCCGGGTCGGTGAGGCCGAGGAGGGCCGCGGGCCACAGGCCGGCGAGGACGGTGAGGGCGGCCAGCGGCGTCCAGGCGGCGAACTCGTAGCCGTGGACGTCGGACAGGACCGGCTGCCCGGACTCCGCGGTGCTCCGGTCCCCCATGCAGACGCGGCGCACGACGGCCAGCAGGTACGCGGCGGTGAGCAGCGTGCCGAATGCGGCGACCGCCGTGAACACCAGGTAGGTGGGGCGGCTGAGCCCGTCGGCGGGTTCGAAGGAGCCGAACATGGCGAGCATCTCGCCCCAGAATCCGGCCAGCCCCGGCAGGCCGAGGGAGGCGACGGCGGCGAAGGCGAGCAGCCCGCCGAGGCGGGGGGCCCTGCCGTACAGGGCCGCGCCGTTCTCCCCGGTGAGGCGGTCGAGGTCGCTCGTTCCGTAGCGGTCCTTGATGGCGCCCACCAGGAAGAAGAGCAGGCCGGTGATGAGGCCGTGGGCGACGTTCGCGAAGAGCGCGCCGTTCACGCCGGTGGGGGTGAGGGAGGCGATGCCGAGCAGCACGAAGCCCATGTGGCCGACGGAGGAGTAGGCGATGAGGCGCTTGAGGTCGCCGCCGGCGCCCTTGCGGGCCAGCGCGAGGCAGGCGAGCGAACCGTAGACGATGCCGACGACGGCGAACGCGGCCAGGTAGGGCGCGAAGGTTTGCATGCCGTCCGGGGCGACGGGCAGCGCGATACGGACGAATCCGTAGGTGCCCATCTTGAGCATGACGCCGGCCAGCAGCACCGAGCCGACGGTCGGCGCGGCGGTGTGGGCGTCCGGGAGCCAGCTGTGCAGCGGCCACATCGGGGCCTTGATCGCGAAGCCGATGCCGATGGCGAGGACCGCGAGCAACTGCGTGGAGTGACTGAGCGACGACCCGTTGTCAGTGGCGAGTGCCACCATGTCGAATGTGCCCGCTTTCACCCCGATGAGCAGCAGGCCCAGCAGCATGATCACGGAGCCGAGGAGGGTGTAGAGGATGAAGCGCAGCGAGGCTGCCTCGCGGCCGGCGCCGCCCCAGCGGGCGATGAGGAAGTACATCGGGATGAGGACCGTCTCGAAGGCCAGGAAGAAGAGCATCAGGTCCAGCACGGCGAAGGTGCCGAGGGTGCCCGCTTCGAGGACGAGGAGAAGGCCGACGAAGGCCTTGGGGGACGGGCCCGCGGGCATTTTGAAGTAGCTGTAGAGCGCGCAGAGGAAGGTCAGCAGCGCGGTCAGGACGAGAAGGGGGAGCGAGATGCCGTCGACACCGATGTGGATGTGGATGTTGAGGGCGGGGATCCACTTGAGGTCGGTGGTGGCCTGCATCGTCGCCGGGTGGTCGTGGTCGAAGCCGGCCGCGAGGACGATCGCGAGGATCAGGACGGCGCCGGTGACGGTGACGCCGTGGCGGAGCACGGCCTGGTCGGGGTCACGCCCCTTGAGGCCGGGCGGCGCGGGGAGCAGGGCCCCGACGGCACCGAGCAGGGGCAGGACGACGATGCCTGCGAGCACGTACTGGAGGGCGGTGTCGTTCACGGCTCACGCTCCGACGGCGACGAGGACGGCGAGTACGACGGCACCGGCCAGCAGCGCGCTGAGATAGGTCTGGACATTTCCGGTCTGGGCGCGCCGGACGGCCGCGCCGAGCAGGCGCGGTACCGCGCCCGCTCCCCGTACGTAGGTCTCGACGACCTCGCGGTCGAGGAAGCGGACGAGGCTCGCGGCGGCGAGCACCGGCCGGACGAAGAGCGCCGAGTAGACGGCGTCGAGGTGGAAGCCGCTCGCCGCGTGGCGGTGCAGGCGGCCGAGGAGCAGCCGTCCGGGGTCGGCCGGATCGTCGGCCGACGCGATGTCGCCGTAGACGGCGGTGTGGGCGGCGATGGCGGTCGCCTCGGCCTCGGCCGGCTCGGCGGCCGCGTCGGCGCCGACCGCGCCGAGCGGGGCGGCGGACCGGCGGGCGGCACCGGCCGTCCAGGCGCCGTAGGTGACGAGGACGCCGACGAGGGCGAGTCCGATGCTGAGGACGGAGGTGAGGAGGGTCGGGGTGAGCTCGGTGCCGTCGAACCACTGCGGGAGGTCGAAGATCTTCGGGACGAGCGCGATCATGCCGAAGGCGACGCTGGGGACGGCGAGCACCCACAGCACGGCGTTCATGATCGCGGGCTCGCGGCCGTGGTCCGCGGCTCGGGGGCCGCGGCCCCGGAAGGCGAGCAGGAAGAGCCGGGTGGCATAGCCGGCGGTGAGCACGGCGGTGATCAGCCCGGCGGCCAGCACGGTCCAGCCGACCGCCGACGGGACGCCGGCGGTGTGGCCGCCGGAGGCGTGCTCGGCGGCGCGGAGCACCGATTCCTTGGAGAAGAAGCCGGAGAAGGGGGGCAGGGCGGCGAGGGCTGCCAGGGCGATGCCCATGGTCCACATGGCATCCGGGGCGCGCTTGCCCAGGTCGCCCATGCGGGACATCGCGGAGAGCGAGTTGGTGCCGGCGGCGTGGATGACCACGCCCGCGCCGAGGAAGAGCAGCGCCTTGAAGGCGCCGTGGGACAGGAGGTGGAAGACGGCGGCACTGCGGTCGCCCACGGCGAGCGCGCCGGCCATGTAGCCGAGCTGGCCGATCGTCGAGTAGGCCAGCACCCGTTTGATGTCGTCCTGGGCGAGGGCGGCCAGACCGGAGCCGATCATGGTGATGGCGGCCATGGCGGCGAGGACCGACAGCGCGGCCGCGCTGGAGGTGAAGACGGGCAGCAGCCGGGCGACGAGGTAGATACCGGCCGCGACCATGGTGGCGGCGTGGATCAGCGCGGAGACCGGGGTCGGGCCGGCCATCGCGTCGGGCAACCAGGTGTGCAGCGGGAACTGGGCCGACTTGCCGGCGACTCCGGCGAGCAGCAGCAGCGCGATGAGCGTCGGGTGCTGGAGCTGCCCGTGGGTGGCGGCGGTGAGGATCCCGTTGATGCGGAAGGTGCCCGCGTCGGTGGCGAGCGCGAAGACGCCGATGATGAAGGGGACGTCGCCGAGTTTGGTGACGAGGAACGCCTTCATGGACGCCGCGCGGGCGACCTCGGTCTCCCAGTAGTGGCCGACCAGGAAGTACGAGCAGATGCCCATGATCTCCCAGCCGACCAGCAGCACCATCAGGTCGCCGGAGTAGACGACCAGGAACATGGCGGCGGTGAAGAGGGAGACCAGGGCGGCGTAGGAGGGGTATCGGGGATCGTCCCGCAGGTACGCAGTCGAGTAGAGCTGAACGCAGGTCGCCACCAGGCCGACGAGCACGGCGATCAGGACGGCGAAGCCGTCCAGGTGCAGGGCCAGGTCGATGGGGACCGAGCCGGTCGGGGTGAGCCGGGTCGCCGCGTCGGTGGGGGCGCCGCTGCCCTGGCGCACGGCGACGATCGCGGCCAGCACGAAGGCCGCCGCGGTCGGCAGTACGGCGAGCGGCCGGACGAATCCGGGGGCGCTCCTGCCCAGCAGCAGTCCGGCGGCCGCGCCGAGGAACGGGAGCAGGGGGACCAGCGCGGCAAGGGTCGTGAGGGTCACGCGGTGGCCTCTGCCTTCTCGTCTGCCGCCGCGTCCGGCGTGCTGCCCGCGCCGGCCCGGCCGGTTCCGGCGAGGCCGTTCTCGGCAAGGTCGGTGAGCCTGTCGACGTCGGAGCTGCCGCGGTTGCGGTAGACGAGCAGCACGATCGCCAGGCCGATGCCGATCTCGGCGGCGGCGATGGTGATCGTGAAGAGCGTCAGCGCCTGGCCGGCGTGCAGGGTGTCGCGGAGCCAGACGTCGAACGCGACGAGGTTGAGGTTGACCGCGTTCAGCATCAGCTCGACGGACATCAGGACGAGGATCGCGTTGCGGCGGCCGAGGACGCCGTACAGCCCGATGGAGAAGAGGAGGACGGCGAGCACGGCGGGATAAGCGAGGTGCATCAGCTCTCCTTGCCCTTCTCCGGAGCCGACGGGCTCTGGCCCCGGCTCGGGCTCTGGCTCCGACCCGGGCTCGGGCTCTGGCCCTGGTCCTGGTTCTTGCGGGACAGGACGATGGCACCGACCAGGGCGGCCAGCAGCAGCACCGACAGCGCTTCGAACGGCAGCACCCAGTGCTGGAAGAGGCTCTGCCCGGTGACCTTGGTGGAGCCCTGGATCGGGCCGTCGAGATCGATCCAGGTGGTGCGGAAGGCGTCGATGACCACCCAGACCAGGGTGATCGCGGAGGCGGCCGCCACGGTGACCGCGATCCAGCGGTTGTCGGAGTCCGCGTCCGGGGAGCGGCCGATGGGCGCCCGGGTGAGCATCAGCCCGAACAGGATCAGGACGACGACGGAGCCGACGTAGATCAGCACCTGCACCCAGGCGATGAACTCCGCGGTCAGCAGCAGGTACTCGACGGCGAGCCCGCCGAGCGCGACCACCAGCCACAGTGCCGCGTGCACCAGCTGCTTGGTGGTGACGGAGACCAGGGCGGCGCCGAGGGTGGCGACACCGACGAGGGCGAAGGCGATCTCCACCCCGGTCGGGGACAGGAATCCGGAAGGGGCCGCGGCGGCGGCTGCGAGGCTCATGCGCTGCTCTCCGGCGGTGCCTGCTCGGCCTGCGCGGCCTGTTCGGCCTGCGCGGCCGACTGGGCCTGCTCTGCCTGCTGCGCGGCGATGAGCTTGTCCGCCGCCTTGCGGGCGGCGGCGATCTCCTTGGGCTCCTCGGCACCGGGGTCGAGCGCGGGCGGAGCGGGCACCGTCCACATCCAGTCGCGGAGCTTGTCGCGCTCATGGGTCAGTTCGAGGATGTCGGTCTCGGCGTACTCGAACTCCGGCGTCCAGAAGAGCGCGTCGAAGGGGCACACCTCGATGCAGATCCCGCAGTACATGCAGAGCGAGAAGTCGATGGCGAAGCGGTCGAGCACGTTACGGCTGCGCTCGCGCCCGCCGGGCGCGGTGGCGGGCGACGTCTCCTTGTGGGAGTCGATGTAGATGCACCAGTCGGGGCACTCGCGCGCGCACAGCATGCAGACCGTGCAGTTCTCCTCGAACAGCGCGATGACGCCGCGGCTGCGCGGCGGCAGGTCGGGCTGCGCGTCGGGGTACTGCGCGGTGACGGAACGGCGCGTCATCGCCTTGAGGGTGACGGCGAGCCCCTTGGCCAGGCCGTGGCCGGGAATGGACATCTACGAGATCACCACCTTGACGACGCCGGTGAGCGCGATCTGCGCCAGGGCGAGCGGAATGAGGACGGTCCAGGCGAGCTTCTGCAGCTGGTCCTCGCGCAGGCGCGGGTAGGTGACCCGGAGCCAGATGACGAGGAAGGCGAGCACAGCGGTCTTGAGCAGCGTCCACACCCAGCCGACGCTGTCGGCCCACGGGCCGTGCCATCCGCCGAGGAACAGGACGGTGGTCAGCCCGCACAGCACGACGATGCCCGCGTACTCGGCGAGCAGGAACAGCGCGAAGCGCAGGCCCGTGTACTCGGTGTACGCGCCGAAGATGATCTCCGAGTCGGCGACCGGCATGTCGAACGGCGGGCGCTGCAGTTCGGCCAGGCCCGCGGTGAAGAAGACGAGGGCGCCGACGATCTGCCACGGCGTCCACCACCACTGGTACGCCTCGACGATCCCGGGGAGCGAGAGCGTGCCCGCCGCCATCGCGACGGAGGCCGCCGCGAGCAGCATCGGCAGTTCGTATGCCATCAGCTGGGCGGCCGTACGCAACCCGCCGAGCAGCGAGAACTTGTTGGCCGACGCCCAGCCGGCCATCAGCGAGCCCAGGACTCCGACGCCCATCACCGCGAGCACGAAGAACAGCCCCGCGTCGATGGCCTGCCCCACGAAGCCGTTCGGGCCGATCGGAATGGCGATCAGCACCAGGAGATAGGGGAGCAGCGCGACGGCCGGCGCCAGCTGGAAGATCCGCCGGTCCGCGTCGGCCGGGACGATGTCCTCCTTCTGCGCGAACTTCACCCCGTCGGCGACCAGCTGGGCCCATCCGTGGAAGCCACCCGCGTACATCGGGCCGAGGCGGCCCTGCATATGGGCCATCACCTTGTGCTCGGTCTGGCCGACGATGAGCGGCAGCGTCAGGAAGACGACGAGAACGGCGACGAGCCGCAGCGCGACATCGAGGATGTCGTTCACGGAGTCGGGCCTCCCTCGGGGTCGGGGGTCTCCGGCGCGGCAGCCGGAGGTTCAGCGGGCGGTGCGGGCTCAGCAGGCGCGGCGGGTGCAGCAGGTGCGGCGGGCTCAGCAGGCGGAGCGGGTGCTGCGGGCTCAGCCGGCGGGGCGGGTTCCACAGGCGGGGCGGCGGGTTCCGCCTTCGCGGCCTGCTGCCAGGGGGCGTCGGGCTGGTCGCTCGCCGGGCGGGGCCGGCGGGCCGGCCGCTCGGCGGCGGCACCGGCACCGGCACCCGCACCCGCACCCGCACCGGCAGCGCGTGCGGCACCCGCCGCGCCCGCCGCACGCGGGGTACGGGCCGGACGGGCCGGAGCCGGCGGGAGCTGGCCCTTGAGCGGGCCCCATTCGTTCGGGTCGGGGACGCCCGGCGGGAGCATCGTCCGGCGCTTGGGCCCGCCGTGCTCCGATTCGCCCGGCTCCTTGGCGCCGGGCCACGCCTTGGCGACGCGGGCGGCGAGGACGAAGTCCTTGCGCAGCGGATGGCCCTCGAACTCGTCGGGGAGCAGCAGCGGCACCAGATGCGGGTGGCCGGTGAAGTCGATGCCGAACATCTCGTGGGTCTCGCGCTCGTGCCAGCCCGCGCCCGCGAAGACGTCGGTGGCGGTGGGCAGCACGGCCGCGGAGTGCGGCACGGTGGTACGTACGAGCAGCCGCCGCACCATGCGGCCGTCGGCCGCGGCGCCGGGCAGCGACACCAGGTGCGCGCAGACCCGGAATCCGGCGGCGGCCTCGTCGACGGCGCTCAGCCAGTCGAAGTACGTGCAGCCGAGCTTGTCGCGGGCGATCTCCAACGCGGCGATCCACGAGCCGACGGGGACGTCCACGGTCAGCAGACCGAACGCCTCCACGGCCGTGGCCTCGGCGCCGAAGATCTCCGCCGCGGCGCCGGGCAGCCACCCGACGGCCGGTTCGGCGACAACCGGCGGAACGGCGGTCGGCTCAGCAGCGCCCGGCTCTGCCGCCGGCTCCGCGCCCGGTTCCGGGGTCGTCATCGCTTCTCCTCCCCCGGAGTCGGCGGGGCGGCGATCAACTTGCTGCTCAGGGCCGCCGCGGAGGGGCGGGCCACCGGGCCGTCGGCGTACCGTTCGGCGAGGGACTCGCGGGCGATCTTCTCCTGGAGCTTGAGGATCCCCTGCAGCAGCGCCTCGGGACGCGGCGGGCAGCCGGGGACGTAGACGTCGACAGGGATGATCTGGTCGACGCCCTTGGTGACGGAGTAGGAGTCCCAGTACGGGCCGCCGCAGTTGGAGCAGGCACCGAAGGAGATGACGTACTTCGGCTCGGGCATCTGCTCGTAGAGCCGCCGGACGGCCGGGGCCATCTTGTCCGTGACGGTGCCGGAGACGATCATCAGGTCGGCCTGCCGGGGACCGGGGGCGAACGGGATGACGCCGAGGCGGATGAAGTCGTGCCGGGCCATCGACGCCGCGATGAACTCGATCGCGCAGCAGGCGAGCCCGAAGTTGAAGACCCACAGGCTGTAGCGGCGACCCCAGTTCAGGATCACCTTCATCGGTTCCGGCGCGAGCCGGGCGAGGGTGCCCAGACGGCGCGGTTCCGGCAGGTACTGGATCTCGCTCCCGTCCGACGCGGAAGCGCCCGGCCCGGAGGCATCCCGCCCGGAAGCGTCCGAAGCGGCCGGCGTGGAGGTCACAGGGGTCACGTCCATTCGAGGACGCCCTTCTTCCAGGCGTAGAGCAGGCCGACGGCCAGGAACCCGATGAAGACGAACATCTCCACCAGGGTGGTACCGCCGAATCCGGGGGCGGCGAAGACCGTCGCCCACGGGAACAGGAAGATCGTGTCCACCGCGAAGATCACGTAGAGGAAGGAGTACACGTAGTAGCGGATCTGGGTGTGGGCCCAGCCCTCGCCGACGGGGTCGACCCCGCACTCGTACGTGAGCATCTTTTCCTGCGTCGGCACGACCGGCCGCAAAAGCCGCCCGGCGCCGAAGGCCACGGCCACGAAGAGCACCCCGACCACAGCGACCAGGCCGACGACCGAGTAGCCGTGGAAGTAGTCCACGTCCGTCCGCCCCTCGTTCCATCGTTGTCCAGCGATCCCAGTGGATCTTTAGACGATCTATACGGAGGGAGTCTAGGCCCTGGCTTGAGCGCGGGAAGCGGCCGTGCGCTCGTCAGGGGGGTTAACCCCACCTTGTCCCGCCCTACGAACCCCATGGCGCTCCGGCCACCCGTACCGGCAGGCTGGGACCATGAGCCCGAGTCCTGCTGTCCCGCCCTCCGCCGAACCCGCCCCGCTGCCGCCACCGCGGCTCGCGTTCGCCGCGGTGACCTGGAAGGAAGTCGGGTATCTGCTGCTGAATCTGCCGATCGTGATCATCGGCTTCGTCTTTGTCGTCACGATGCTGGCGATCGGTATCGGAATGTCGGTCACGGTGGTCGGGCTGCCCCTGCTGGCGAGCGGGCTGATCGGCTGCCGGCTGCTCGGCAAACTCGAGCGGGCGCGCGCCCGCGAGCTGTTGGGTGTGGTGATCGACGATCCCCGGCCGATGCGGCCGGGCACCTTCGGCTTCCTGCCGTGGCTGTGGGCGACGTTGAAGGACCCGGTCGCCTGGCGGCACGCGCTGTACTTCGCCATCCGGCTGCCCTGGGGCATCCTCACCTTCACGGTCACCCTCGTCTCGCTCTTCGTCGCCTGGCCCGCGCTCGGCTACATCGCGCGCGGGCTGAGCACCGTGGACCGGCTGATGGTGCGGGGGCTGCTGCAGCCGTCGGACGAGCTGGAGCGGCGGATCGCCGAGCTGGAGTCCGACCGCGGGGTGGTCGTGGACCACGCGGCCGCCGATCTGCGGCGCATCGAACGCGATCTGCACGACGGGGCGCAGGCCCGGCTCGTCGCGCTGGCGATGGACCTCGGCCTGGCCAAGGAGAAGCTGCTGGAGGACCCGGAGGCGGCGGCCAAGATGGTGGGCGAGGCGCACGGCGAGGTGAAGATCGCCCTGCAGGAGCTGCGCGACCTGGCCCGCGGCATCCATCCAGCGATCCTCACCGACCGCGGTCTGAACGCGGCGCTGTCGTCGGTCGCCGCGCGCTGCACGGTGCCGGTCCAGGTCGGTGTGGACCTGGCGGCCCGGCCCGCGGCGGCGATCGAGGGCATCGCGTACTTCACCGTCTCCGAGCTGCTGCAGAACATCAGCAAGCACAGCGGGGCGCGCACCGCCAGCGTCGATCTGTGGCGTTCGCAGGAGCGGCTGATGATCCAGGTCAGGGACGACGGGAACGGTGGCGCCGGTACCACCGGCGGTACGGGGCTGGCCGGGCTGACCGAGCGGCTCGACTCCGTCGACGGCCTGCTCGTCGTGGACTCCCCCGTCGGCGGCCCGACGACGATCACGGCCGAACTCCCCTGGCGCGACCGCGAGCAGGCACCGTCCCGGAACGGGCACCCCCGTCAGGACCACCGCGCGAGGTAGGGATATCCCCCTCCTGAACACGCCGATCCGCACCATGGGCGGGAAAGCGCCGTTCGACCAGGCTGTATGTCATAAGGGAGCAGAATCCAGAGGACGGACGGAACCATGGCCTACGACTTTTCGCCGGCACCGCGCGAACACCGCGTCCCAGCGGTGCTTCGTGCGCCGTTCGAGGCGAGGACCTGGCGTGAGTTGGCATACCTGCTGCTGAACCTGCCCATGGGCATCTTCGGCTTCGTCTACGTCGTGACGATGCTGTCGGTCGGTGCCGGCCTCCTCATCACCTTCCTCGGCCTGCCGGTCCTGGCCGCGGGCCTCGCGGGCTGCCGGGGCATCGGAATGATCGAGCGGGCCCGGTCGCGCGCGCTGCTGCGTCACCATGTGCCCGAGCCGGGCCCGGTCCGCGCCGCCAAGGGCGGCTTCATGGGGTGGCTGGGCGCCCAGCTCAAGAGCGGTGTCTCCTGGCGGCACGCCCTCTACTGCTTCCTGCACTTCCCGTGGGCGGTCTTCAGCTTCTGCGTCTCGATCACGTTCTTCTTCTACGGCTGGGGCTTCCTGACCTACCCGCTGTGGCGGTGGGTCTTCCCCACCTACGCCGACCAGCCGGGACTGCAGCTGTACGGCGACAAGAACGGCGGCGGCTGGTACCTGCACACCGCCGGCGACCTGATGCTCGCCTCCGCCGTGGGCCTGGCCTTCGTCCTCGTCACTCCGTGGACGATCCGCGGCATGGCGCACGTCGACCGGCTGATGGTGTCGGGGCTGCTCGGCCCGTCGAAGCTGGCCACCCGGGTCACCGAGCTGGAGTCGGACCGCGGGGTCGTCGTCGACCACGCGGCGGCCGACCTGCGGCGGATCGAGCGCGATCTGCACGACGGCGCGCAGGCCCGGCTCGTCGCGCTGGCGATGGACCTCGGTCTGGCCAAGGAGAAGCTGCTGGAGGACCCGCAGGCCGCCGCCGTCATGGTCGGCGAGGCGCACGGCGAGGTGAAGATCGCCCTGCAGGAGCTGCGCGACCTGGCCCGCGGCATCCACCCCGCGATCCTCACCGACCGCGGGCTCGGCCCGGCCCTGTCGGCGGTCGCCACCCGCTGCACGGTGCCGGTGAGCGTGACCGTGGACCTGCCGGCGCGCCCGGTGCCCGCGATCGAGGGCATCGCGTACTTCACCGTCTCCGAGCTGCTGCAGAACATCAGCAAGCACAGCGGGGCCTCGAAGGCCCAGGTCGACATCTGGCGGTCCGCGGACCGGATGATGCTGTACGTGTTCGACAACGGCGTCGGTGGCGTCGACACCTCGGCCGGCTCGGGGCTGGCCGGGCTGATGGAGCGGCTCGACGCCGTGGACGGTGTGCTGGCGGTCGATTCCCCGGCCGGCGGCCCGACCCGCATCACCGCCGAGCTCCCCTGGCGGGTGTGACACCCGCCGGTCACCACCAGCACCGCCGGCTCCCCGCCGGTCACCACCAGGCACCCGCCGATCACCGCCCGACACCCCAGAGACTCCCCCGATTCCGCGCCCGCTCCGACGGCCGGACCCGTCCCCACCCCCCCCCTGATTGCCGGGCCGGCCCCGAAAAACCGGGTCCGCCGGCGATTAGGGGCGGCGTGCTCCCCACCCCGGGTGCCGATGCTGGGATGCTGGGGTGGTCATATCGAAAGTGGGGGGCTGGAAACCGTGGGAGACAGGGTGCGGGTCGTCATCGCCGAGGATTCGGTACTGCTTCGGGAGGGCCTGACCCGGTTGCTGACCGACCGGGGCCACGATGTCGTCGCGGGAGTCGGCGACGCGGTGGCGCTGATCAAGGTCATCGGAGAGATGGCGGACGAGGGCAATCTGCCGGATGTGGTGGTGGCGGACGTCAGGATGCCGCCCACCCATACGGACGAAGGCGTGCGGGCCGCCGTCCAGCTGCGCCGGGAGCACCCCGGGGTGGGCGTGCTGGTGCTGTCGCAGTACGTGGAGGAGCAGTACGCCACGGAGCTGCTGGCCGGCAGCAGCCGCGGTGTCGGATATCTGCTCAAGGACCGGGTGGCGGAGGTCCGGGAATTCGTGGACGCCGTCGTCCGGGTGGCCCAGGGCGGTACCGCGCTGGACCCCGAGGTCGTGGCGCAGCTGCTGGGCCGGAGCCGGAAGCAGGACGTGCTGGCCGGGCTCACGCCCCGCGAGCGCGAGGTGCTGGGCCTGATGGCCGAGGGCCGGACCAACTCCGCGGTGGCCGCTCAGCTCGTGGTGAGCGACGGCGCGGTGGAGAAGCACGTGAGCAATATCTTCCTGAAACTGGGGCTGGCACCCAGTGGTGGGGACCACCGGCGGGTGCTGGCCGTACTCACCTACCTCAATTCATGATCCTCTGACAGAGTGTCAGATCAGGCCATGGAGCACCACGCAGGACCTTGAGCACCAAGCACCGACCTTGAGCACCACCCACTGACGGGGAGCAGTACTACTGGCATTGAGTCCCACTCATGCGCGCGGTCGTAGAACTGAAGCACCACGCGACAGCGTCTTCACGAGTGAGGGCTTCGGGGGGCGATTGAACCGTGACAGAAAGCGGCAACCAGGAAGCTCAGCGCGACGTCCAGGATGCGGTAATACCCAGGAAGGTGACCCTTACCCCCGTACGATGTACGTGGGATCAACGGTCATGACCGTGTCCGTGAGCCGCCGCCTCGAAGGAGGTCCGATTCAGTGACCAGCCAGGTCAGCAGCCCAGCCGTAGGACAGCCGCTGCTCGGTGAACAGCGCAAACCGGCCAAGGAAGTCCAACGGCTGGACCGGGTGATCATCCGGTTCGCAGGGGACTCGGGTGACGGAATGCAGCTCACGGGTGACCGGTTCACCTCGGAAACGGCGTCGTTCGGGAACGACCTTTCCACGCTGCCGAACTTCCCCGCCGAGATCCGGGCGCCCGCGGGAACGCTGCCGGGTGTGTCCAGTTTCCAGCTCCATTTCGCCGACCACGACATCCTCACGCCGGGCGACGCGCCCAACGTGCTCGTCGCGATGAATCCGGCCGCGCTGAAGGCGAACATCGACGACCTGCCGCGCGGCGCGGAGATCATCGTGAACACGGACGAGTTCACCAAGCGGGCGATGGCGAAGGTCGGCTACGCGGCCAGCCCGCTGGAGGACGGCTCGCTGGAGGCGTACGCGATCCACCCGGTGCCGCTGACGAGCCTGACCGTGGAGGCCCTGAAGGACTCGGGGCTGGCGCGCAAGGACGCGGAGCGGGCGAAGAACATGTTCGCGCTGGGCCTGCTGTCGTGGATGTACCACCGGCCGACCGAGGGAACCGAGAAGTTCCTGCGGAAGAAGTTCGCGACGAAGCCCGACATCGCCGAGGCGAACGTCCTGGCGTTCCGGGCCGGCTGGAACTTCGGGGAGACCACCGAGGACTTCGCGGTCTCCTACGAGATCGCCCCGGCGTCCGCGGCCTTCCCGGCCGGTACGTACCGCAACATCTCGGGGAACCTGGCGCTGTCGTACGGCCTGATCGCCGCGAGCAAGCAGGCCGACCTGCCGCTGTACCTGGGCTCGTACCCGATCACCCCGGCCTCCGACATCCTGCACGAGCTGTCGAAGCACAAGAACTTCGGCGTGCGGACGTTCCAGGCCGAGGACGAGATCGCGGCCGTCGGAGCCGCGCTCGGCGCGGCGTTCGGCGGGGCGCTGGCGGTCACCACGACCTCGGGACCCGGCGTGGCGCTGAAGTCGGAGACCATCGGACTGGCGGTGTCGCTGGAGCTGCCGCTGCTGGTGGTGGCGATCCAGCGCGGTGGCCCGTCGACCGGGCTGCCGACCAAGACCGAGCAGGCCGACCTGCTGCAGGCGATGTACGGGCGCAACGGTGAGGCACCCGTGCCGATCGTGGCCCCGGCCACCGCCGCCGACTGCTTCGACGCCGCCATCGAGGCGGCCCGGATCGCCCTGACCTACCGCACCCCGGTGTTCCTGCTCTCCGACGGCTACCTGGCCAACGGCAGCGAGCCGTGGCGGATCCCCGACGTCGACGAACTGCCGGACCTGCGGGTGCAGTTCGCCTCCGGCCCGAACCACACGCTGGACAACGGCGACGAGGTCTTCTGGCCGTACAAGCGCGACCCGCAGACGCTGGCCCGCCCCTGGGCGGTGCCCGGCACGCCCGGTCTCGAACACCGCATCGGCGGCATCGAGAAGCAGGACGGCACGGGCAACATCTCCTACGACCCGGCCAACCACGACTTCATGGTCCGGATCCGCCAGGCGAAGATCGACGGCATCGACGTCCCGGACCTGGCGGTCGACGACCCGAGCGTCGTCGACGGACAGCCGCACGCCCGCACCCTGGTGATCGGCTGGGGCTCGACGTACGGCCCGATCACCGCCGCGGTACGGCGGATCCGGGCCGGGGGCGGCCAGGTCGCGCAGGCCCATCTGCGCCACCTCAACCCGTTCCCGAGGAATCTCGGAGAGGTTCTGAAGCGTTATGACAAGGTGGTGGTGCCCGAAATGAACCTCGGACAGCTCGCCCACCTGCTGCGGGCGAAGTACCTGGTGGATGCCCGCTCCTACACCCAGGTCACCGGCCTGCCGTTCAAGGCCGAACAGCTCGCTCACGCCATCATGGAGGAGGGCGCAGATGTCTGAGGCAACCATCGCCGACCACCCCACGCCGGGGCTTCCGGCGCTGTCGCTGGTCCCGAAGTCCGACACCAAGCAGTCGATGAAGGACTTCAAGACGGACCAGGAGGTGCGCTGGTGCCCCGGCTGCGGTGATTACGCGGTCCTGGCCGCCGTCCAGTCCTTCATGCCCGAGCTGGGACTCGCCCGCGAGAACGTGGTGTTCGTGTCGGGCATCGGCTGCTCGTCGCGCTTCCCCTATTACATGAACACCTACGGGATGCACTCCATCCACGGCCGCGCCCCGGCCATCGCCACCGGACTCGCCTCCTCCCGGCGGGACTTGAGCGTCTGGGTGGTCACCGGCGACGGCGACGCGCTCTCCATCGGGGGCAACCACCTCATCCACGCGCTGCGCCGCAACGTCAACCTCAAGATCCTGCTGTTCAACAACCGGATCTACGGCCTGACAAAGGGTCAGTACTCGCCCACCTCCGAGGTCGGCAAGATCACCAAGTCGACCCCGATGGGTTCGCTGGACGCGCCGTTCAACCCGGTCTCGCTCGCCATCGGCGCCGAGGCCAGCTTCGTGGCGCGCACCATCGACTCGGACCGCAAGCACCTGCAGTCGGTGCTGCGCGAGGCCGCCGCCCACCCGGGCACCGCGCTGGTGGAGATCTACCAGAACTGCAACATCTTCAACGACGGCGCCTTCGACGCCCTCAAGGACCAGCAGACCGCACAGGACGCCCTGATCCGGCTGGAGCACGGGCAGCCGATCCGGTTCGGCGCTCCGGCCGAGGACGGTCTGGGCTCCAAGGGCGTCGTCAGGGACATCGCCACCGGCGAACTCAAGGTGATCGACGTGACCGTGGAAGGGACGGCAGGGGTGCTCGTCCACGACTCCCACGCCGCGTCGCCCACCACCGCATTCGCCCTGTCCCGCCTCGCCGACGCGGACACGCTGCACCACACCCCCATCGGGGTGCTGCGCAGCGTCGACCGGCCGGTCTACGACGCCGACATGTCCGACCAACTGGAGCGGGCCGTCGAGGAGAAGGGCAAGGGCGACCTCGCCGCACTGCTCGCCGGCCAGGACACCTGGACGGTCGTCGGCTGACGACCGGCACGCCGGCACATCGGCACGCCGGTCCACGCCGGTCCACGCCGGTCCACGCCGGTCCACGCGGATGCCCGCCCGGGGGAGTTCGACAACTCCCCCGGCGGGCATCGCCGTTCAGCGGGCCGGTCGTTCAGTGAGCGGCGTCGTACGTCGCTCGCGCCTCGGACACATCCGGCAGTGAGCCGCCGATCCAGCAGGCGAGCTCCCAGACGCGCTGCGCGGCGCCCTCGCCGAGCGGGGTGAGGGAGTACTCGACGCGCGGCGGGATCACGGGGTACGCCTCGCGGTGCACGAAGCCGTCACGCTCCAGCGCCTGGAGCGTCTGGGCGAGCATCTTCTCGCTCACCCCGCCGACCTGCCGGCGCAGCGCGCTGAACCGGTGCGTCCCGTCGATCAGCGCGGCGAGGACGAGCACGCCCCAGCGGCTGGTGACGTGCTCCAGGACCACACGCGAGGGGCAGTCCGCCGAGAAGACGTCGGGAACGTCCCGTGGGGGGCCACTGGCGACCAGCTGCTCCAGTGCGGTGGGCTCGATACTTACGCTCATACCAGTACCTTACCTCAAAGTTGGTACTTACGAATGGTTAGTGCTGGTCCTAAGGTGAGTGCACAAGCCAATCCGGCGCAGTCACCGGCCAAGTCGTCATTACAGGGAGCACTCACCATGAGCATCGTTGTCACCGGAGCCACCGGACAGCTCGGCCGCCTCGTCATCGACGAGCTGCTGGAGCGCGTGCCCGCCGACCGTGTCGCCGCTGTGGTCCGTGACGCGGACAAGGCAGCCGACCTCGCCGCCCGCGGCGTGGAGCTGCGGATCGCCGACTACAGCACCCCGGAGACGCTCAAGGCCGCCTTCCACGCCGGTGACACCGTGCTGCTGATCTCCAGCAACGATCTGCACGGCCGGGTGGCGCAGCACACCGCGGTGATCGACGCCGCCAAGGAGGCCGGGGTGGCGCGGCTCGCCTACACCGGCATACTCGGCGGGCCGGAGGCGGACTTCCTGCTCGCCTCCGCCCACCGCGAGACGGAGGAACTGATCCTCGCGTCGGGGGTGCCGTACACGTTCCTGCGCAACGGCTGGTACACCGAGAACTACACGAGCCGGCTCGACACGGTGCTGGAGCACGGCGCCGTCGTCGGCAGCGCCCGCGAGGGCCGGGTCGCCAGTGCGGCCCGCCAGGACTACGCGGCCGCGGCCGCCGCCGTGCTGGCCGGGGACGGTCACGAGAACACCGCCTACGAGCTGAGCGGCGACGTCGCCTGGACCCTCTCCGAGTACGCCGCCGAGGTCGCGAAGCACTCCGGCAAGGAGGTCGTCTACACCGACCTGCCCACCGAGGACTTCCGCGCGCTGCTGGCCGGCACGGGAATGCCCGCGGACTTCGCCGAGATCTTCGCCGACGTGGACGACGCGATCTCGCGCGGCCGGCTCGCCATCGCCACCGGTGACCTGGCCCGGCTGATCGGCCGCCCGACCACCCCGTTCACGGTGACGCTCGCCGAGGCCCTGAAAGTCTGACCCGCCCGCCGGACCACTCTGACCTGCGGATTCTGGTCCGGCATCTGTTAAGCCCTGCCTGTCATGACCGTTAAGCAAGACGGCCATGACAGGCAGGGCTTCTCTTCGCTACCTTCGACGCATTGGCATCTGCCGGAGGAGCATCCGTTGTCGCAACCAGTGAACGAGCACCGCGCGGGCCTTGCGTACGGATTCGGCGCCTATGGACTCTGGGGCACCTTCCCGCTCTTCTGGCCGCTTCTCGAACCCGCCGGAGCGCTGGAGATCCTCGCCCACCGGATGGTCTGGTCGCTCGCCGTCGTCTCGGTGATCCTGCTGTTCATGCGCCGCTGGGCCTGGATACCGGAGCTGCTGCGGCAGCCCAAGCGGCTCGGCCTGCTCGCGGTCGCCGCCACCGTCGTCTCCGTCAACTGGGGCCTGTACATCTGGGGCGTCAACTCCGGCCACGTCGTCGAGACGTCGCTCGGCTACTTCATCAACCCGCTGGTCACCATCGCCATCGGCGTCCTGGTCCTGCGCGAACGCCTGCGGCCCCTGCAGTGGGCCGCGGTCGGCATCGGCGTCGCCGCCGTGCTCGTCCTGGCCATCGGCTACGGACGGCTGCCGTGGATCGCCCTCACGCTCGCCTTCTCGTTCGCCACCTACGGCTTCATCAAGAAGAAGGTCGGCATGGGCGGGTTGGAGTCGCTGGCCGCCGAGACCTCCGTACAGTTCCTCCCCGCCCTCGGCTACCTGGCCTTCCTCGGCGCCCAGGGCCACGCCACGTTCACCACCGAGGGCCCCGGCCACGCCGCCCTCCTCATGACCTGCGGGCTCGTCACCGCCGGCCCCCTCATCGCCTTCGGCGCCGCCGCCATCCGGCTGCCCCTCAGCACCATCGGGCTGCTGCAGTACCTCGCCCCGGTCTTCCAGTTCCTCCTCGGGCTGGTCTACTTCCACGAGGCCATGCCCCCCGAGCGCTGGGTCGGCTTCGCCCTCGTCTGGGCCGCCCTCGCCCTTCTCACCTGGGACGCCCTGCACAACGCCCACCGCACCCGCACCGCCGCCCGCGACGCCGCGATCGCGATGGCCGCGAAGGCCTCGGCCGCGGCGTAACCCGTCCGACGGCCCGGCGGCCCCGGAAACCCGCTGGCCCGTGATGGGGAGCGGCGTCAGGGTTGAAGGCATGAATCGCAGCTTCGAGGAACTGGTCGGCGAGGCCGAGACCGTCTCCGTGGAGGGCTGGGACTTCTCCTGGCTCGACGGGCGGGCGAGCGAGGAACGGCCCTCCTGGGGGTACGCGCGGGCCATGGGTGAGCGGATGGCGCGGGCCACCGCGGCGCTGGACATCCAGACCGGTGGCGGGGAGGTCCTCGCCGGGGTCGAGCGGCTTCCGGCGCTGACCGTCGCCACGGAGTCCTGGCCGCCGAACATCGCCAAGGCCACCGCGCTGCTGCATCCGCTCGGGGTGGCCGTCGTCGCCGACGAGGACGAGCCGCCGCTGCCGTTCGGCGACGCGGCGTTCGACCTCGTGGTGAGCCGGCACCCGGTGACCACGTGGTGGAACGAGATCGCGCGCGTGCTGCGTCCCGGCGGGACGTACTTCTCCCAACAGGTCGGCCCCGCGAGCGTCTTCGAGCTCGTCGAGTACTTCCTCGGCCCGTTGCCGGACGAGTCCCGCAGGGGACGCCACCCGGACGATGCCCGTACGGCGGCCGAGGCCGCCGGGCTGAAGATCCTGGATCTGCGGATGGAGACGCTGCGCACCGAGTTCCACGACATCGGCGCGGTGATCTACTTCCTCCGCAAGGTGATCTGGATGGTCCCCGGCTTCACCGTCCATGGGTACCGGACCGAGCTCAAGGCCCTCGACGACCGGATCCGGACGGACGGCCCGTTCGTCGCCCACACCACCCGCTTCCTGATCGAAGCGCGGAAGCCCGCCTGACCGCTGATCCTTCCCACCGGTTTCCGGCACTTTCGGCGTGCTGAGCCGACCGAGTGGCCATCAACCGGATACCGTCGTCAGCGACATGGCGATTGGTTACAAATGTCTGGTACATCCCACTAGCATGTGAAGGAATGGATGCGCCCACCGGGCGATTGATCACAACCTGTCCAGTCCGCCGACTCCGGGTCGCCACGAAGACCACCGCACTCTCAGCGGCAGGGTCACGTTCAGCGGCCCGCAGATGTCAGCATCTGCGGGCCGCAGCCCACCACCTCGCTCGCCCACTCCCGCCCTCCCCCACCCCGGCTCGCCGCGCACCGCCCGGCCTTGACGAGAATTACATGCGCGTGCAATAAATGCGTATGCACACTCACCGGAAGTTCCTTTTCCTGCTCGGCAGCCCCCGCGCGGACGGCAACACCGAGATCCTGGCGCACCACGCCGCGGAACAACTGCCCCCCGGCGCCGAGCAGCAGTGGCTGCGGCTGGCGGATCTGCCGCTTCCGGACTTCGAGGACTGCCGCCACGAGGGCGACGGCCGCTACCCCGCGCCCACCGGCCACGCCAAGCTCCTGCTGGACGCCACCCTCGACGCGACCGACCTCGTGATCGCCTCACCGCTCTACTGGTACAGCGTCTCGACGTCCACCAAGCGGTACCTCGACCACTGGTCGGGCTGGATGCGCGTACCGGGCGTGGACTTCAAGCCCCGGATGGCCGGCCGCAAGCTCTGGGGCATCACGGCCCTGTCGGGGCGCGACACCGCCGACGCCGACGCGCTGGCGGGCACGTTGCAGAAGACGGCGAACTATCTGCGGATGGAGTGGGGCGGCGTCCTGCTGGGCAACGGCACCCGCCCCGGCGACGTACTGCAGGACACCGCGGCCCTGACCCGGGCGAAGGAGTTCTTCGCGGGATGACCGCGCTTCAGGCGCTGATGTCCCGCGATGTGAAGCGCGCCCACGCCGCCGAGCCGAACACGGCCGCGTACAGCGCCTGCAGGCCGAGATTCTTGACGATGTCGTCCCAGTAGACCGGGGCACGCAGGACATCCGCGAAGCTCAGCCAGTAGTGCGGGAAGAGGTACGGCTGGACGACGTGCAACTGCGGGATCGTGTCCACGATCTGCACGGTGATCACCAGGCCCACCGTCGCCGCCATCGCGCCGATGCCGCTGTTGGTGAGCGTCGAGATGAACAGCCCGATCGCGCCGACGCCCACCAGCGAGAGCGCGACCAGCCCGGCGATCATCAGGGCGCGCACCAGGCCGTCGGAGAACGAGATCGTCGTGCCCGACAGCAGCGTCACGTCCCCCAGCGGGAAGAGCGCCGCACCGACCGCCAGTGCCGCGCCCGCCACGACCAGGGTCGCCACCGCGCAGAAGACGACCACGGCGGTGAACTTGGCGAGCAGCAGCCGGGTCCGGCCGGCCGGGGCCACCAGCAGATAGCGCAGGGTGCCGGAGTTCGCCTCGCCCGCGACCGAGTCGCCGGCGATCACGCCGACCGCCATGGGGAGGAAGACCGGGAGGGTCGCGGCGAGCGAGGCGAAGCTCAGGAACAGGCCGTTGTTGCTGACCTGCGAGATGAACGCCGGACCGGCGCCCTCTCCCCCGTTGCCGCCGCCGGCCGAACCGCCGTTCCGGGTCTCGATCTTCACCGCGATCCCGACCAGGAGGGGCACGGCCGCGAGCACCGCCAGCAGCGCCACGGTCCGCCAGCGGCGGAAGACGATCGTCAACTCGCTGCGGAACAGCCCCAGCGACCACAGGGCGCTGCTCCGGGGACGGTCGAGGGTGACCGCTCCGGCCTCAGCCCGCGACATCGAAGCCCTCCCCGGTCAGTGCCACGAACGCGTCCTCCAGCGAGGCCCGTTCGACCCCGAAGCCGCGGACCCGGACCCCGGCGGTCACCAGGGCCGCGTTGAGATCCGCGAGGTCCACCGGTTCGGTCGGTTCGGCCGGTTCGGTTGGGTCGGCCGGCAGTTCGCCGGTGACCTTGTCGTCCAGGACGATCAGATCCGTCACGCCGTGCTCCTTGAGAATCCGTACGGCGTCCGCCGGATCGGGGGTCGTCACGGCGAGCCGGCCGCGCGTGCCGGCCGCCAGTTCCGCGACGGTCCCCTGGGTGATGAGTCGGCCGCGCGCCATCACAGCGACGTGCGAGCACACCTGCTCGATCTCGTCGAGCAGGTGCGAGGAGAGGAACACGGTCGTGCCGTCTGCCGCCAACTCCCTGATCAGGGAGCGGATCTCGCGCATGCCCTGCGGGTCGAGACCGTTCGTCGGCTCGTCCAGCACCAGCAGCTCGCGCGGCTGGAGCAGCGCGGACGCCAGCCCGAGCCGCTGCTTCATCCCGAGCGAGTACGCCCGCGCCTTCTTGCCGGCGGCGGCCGCCAGACCGACCCGGTCGAGCGCCTCCCCGACCCGGGCGGCGCGCGTACGGGGATCCGCCGTGGGATCGGCGGAGTCGTAGCGCACCAGGTTGTCCCGGCCGGACAGGAAGCCGTAGAGCGCCGGTCCCTCGATCAGCGCGCCGACCTTCGGGAGCACCGTGCGGCTCGCGCGCGGCATCGGGCGCCCCAGCACCCTGGCCGTCCCGGCCGTCGGCTCGATCAGGCCCATCAGCATCCGGATGGTGGTGGTCTTGCCCGAGCCGTTGGGCCCGAGAAAGCCGAAGACGCTGCCGCGCGGCACCCTGAGGTCCAGGCCGTCCACGGCGAGCGTCCCCCGGTACTGCTTCGTCAGACCGCGGGTCTCGATCACGGCCTCGGCATCCGCCGCGGCGGACGGCTCTTCCATCGCACTTCCTCTGCAGGAGGACAAAGAGCCCGCCCGGCCGGTGACACGGCCGGGCGGACGGAGGGGCTTACTTGGCTGCCGAGTTGGCGGCCTTGATCAGCGCGTCCTGGTTGACCGCGCCGACGTACACAGTGCCGTTGTCGGTGACCAGGGCATTGACGAGACGGGTGGAGAAGACCGTGCCGGAACCGAACTTCCCGGTGACGTGCTGGCCGAAGCTGTCGATCAGCCCCTGCATGCTCTTGTCCATCCGGCCCCGCGGCTCGGAGTTCGATCCGGCGTCGGAGCCGGGCAGGGCGCCCTTGGGCACCTTGATCTCGGCGACCGAATTCCAATCCGCACCCAGGACGTTCAGGCCTTCGAGGCTGTCCAGCCCCTGCTTGCCCGGCGCCTTGTCGTTCAGCGCGGCCTTCCCGTCGGCCTTGTCCTCCGTCACCTTGGCGCCCTTGGGCGGGGTGAACTGGAAGGTACTGGCCGCGGGCTTGTCGAAGTTCACCTTCGTGAAGCCGATGTCGATCGCGGCTTTGCCGCCGGTCTTCGGCGTCAGCGTGAACTTCAGCGGCACCCCGGTCGACGAGTCCACCGCGACCCGGATCGTGCCGACCGTGGAATCACCACCCTTGGGCTGGACGAGCAGCTGGTACGCGTTGCGCCCGGCGACCTTCGCCGTGCCGTCGACGGAGACGGACGTGTTGGGGCCCGCCGCCTTGAGCGCCTGCTGGGCCGCGGCCTGCGGGGTGCTCGGGAAGTCGTCGGGCAGCTGCTTGGCGTGGTCCGTGGCGCTCTTGCCGGCGGACTTCGGCAGCGTCGAGTGGTACGCCTGGTTGGACTGGCTGTCGTACGCCCAGACCTGGTCGCCGTTGTGGATGAGGCTGTACTCGGCGGCCTTCTCGACGATCGAGACGCGCTGCTTGTCCGGTCCGTCGGCCGCGATGTGCAGCGTGTGGCTGCCGGCCAGCAGCTGGGTGAGCTGCGCCTTGGGGTCGGCGGCGGAACCGCTGCCCTTGCGACCCTTGCCGCTGTCGTCCCCGCCCGAGCCGCCGAAGGGGCTGCCGCCGCCGGTGGCGCCGCCGAGGAAGGACGGCAGCCCGAGGTCTGTGGTGATCTTGACCGAGCCCGAGACCGTCTGGGTGTCGGACGCGGCTATCTTCGTCAGCAACTGCTCTGCCGTGATCTTCGGCAGATCGGGGTTACCGGAGTCGGCGAGCGCCGGGACAAGGCTGATGGTCGCCGCAGCCACCCCCGCCACCGCGACAGGGACCGCGTACCGCATCGCCTTGCGACGACCTGGCCCGCTGCCCTCTCCCCGGGTGTCTCCGGTGTCTCCCGCTTCCGGGACCTGCGTCGGTTGGATCCGTGCCATTGCGTTCCTACCTCCGTCGTCAGCGGCGGCCACGATGCCGTGCACTCGTCCACCTCTCGGGTCCATTGTCACCCGATCCGCCCCTGAGGTGGTGATACCAATCCCACCAAACCGGCAGCCTCGGCACATCAGCCGCCGGGAGCAACCCTGTGTACGCCCCCGGGATGACGAACCCCGAGGGCGTACACGGGTCGGTGGAAGGCCGGTGGCCACGAAACGCTTGATTCGCAGGCATTCGGACCCATTCGGCCGGGTTCAGCCGGGCCCGCCGCCGTCAGGGGCGACCCTCACCCGCCGACGCGGCCCCACTCACCGATGCGGGCCCGCACTTACCGGTGCGGCCCTCACTTGCCGACGAAGAGGTAGTCGGCCCGATAGTCCACCCCGACCCTGGGCGTCTTGTACGGGTCGCAGCTGCCGGCCGGGGCCACACCGCCGACCGTGTTCAGCCGCAGGATCTCCTGGGTGTCGGAGAGCAGGCCCTCGTGCCGGCCGGACTGGGTGGCGCGCAGGTCCAGTTCGGGGATGTTGCCCTGACCGTTCGGCGTCTTGGTGAGGACCGTCCCGGTGACGGCGCTGCCGTCGGGGGCGATCCACTGCGGCGGGCCGGCCGCCGGCCGCACGAAGGAGTGTTCGATACCGGCGCCGAGGTGGGCCTTGACGTTGTCCTGGGTGAACGCGTAACCGCCGCCCGGCTGCTTCGTGCACGCGTAGATCTGCTGACCCTTGACGACGGACGCCTGCAGGTCGGAGAGCGCCTTGGAGAAGTCGATCGACGAGCTGAGCCGGTGCAGCTGGCCGCGCACGGCGCCGCCCGGGAACTCGGCGGTGTGCAGATTGGCGTAGAAGCCGCCCGGGTTGGTGCGCAGGTCTGAGAGGAGCTTCGCGTCGTCGACGGTGACCGAGCCGGTCACCGAGTAGACGCTGCCGGGCAGCTTCTCGGCGAAGAACGGGATCTTCACACCGCCGTTGCTGCCGGCGGCACCCTGATGGATGTGCGCGGCGGTGGGCGGGGCGATGCCTTTCCACTTCATGGCGAACGAGACCTGGTTGCCCTGGATCTTCAGGAACTCGACGGCCCTGCCGTCCTTGTCGCCCACCGCGGGACCGTTCGCCACCGGCACCTCGTTGGCGCCGGTCAGGCTCGCCGCGAAGTAGACGGCCTTGCCACGGTCATCGCTGCCGCTCCCGCCGCCGCTGCCGCTCTGCGTGCTGATGCTGTCGTCGCCCCACCCGGCCGGCCCGGGCATCGCCATCGACGCCATGCTGCTCATGTCGTGGCCCGCGTTCCCGTTCCCGTTCCCGGCCGCGTTCCCGTCCGCGGCTGCGGGCAGCACGGCCAGCGTGACGCCGCCCGCGACCGCGGCGGCGGTGACGGCGAGCGCGACCACGGTACGACGGTTCCCGATGCGGTTCCTGATGCCGTTCATGAAAAGAGTCCTCCCCTGTGGCCGGTGCCCCACGCCCCGGCGTCTCGGGGGTTCATACGCACTCGCCGACGGCCACCGCTCAACGGCGAACTGCGGTGAGAATCACGGCTCCGGCATTGAGTCGGACCGGCGCCGTTTGCGTATACCGCACAATTGCCCGGCCAGGGTGGCTTGTTGAGCGAATATCCCAAAACTTTTTTGCGGATCGTTGAGTGGGCCGACGCGGGCGCTGCGTATGGATGGAGGCGAACGTCGAACAATCCACGCACTGCCACCAGGGGGAACAGTCATGCCCAACGCCATGCGCACCAGCCGTATCCGTCTCCTCACCGCCTCCGGAATCGCGGTACTCGCACTGACCGTCACCGCCTGCGGCCCGACCGACTCCGACGCGAAGGACCCGCAGGCCCCCTCGACGCCGCCGGCCTCGTCGCAGCCCACAGCGCAGCAGCCCGCCGCCCAACAGCCCGCGGCCACCGGCGCCCTGATCGCCGCGAAGAGCCCGGCCTTCGACGCGATGGTCACCGACGACCAGGGCCGTACGCTCTACCGCTTCGACAAGGACACCGCGCACCCCTCGGCGTCGAACTGCTCGGGTGACTGCGCCGCGAAGTGGCCGCCGGCCATCGCCAAGGACAGCGTGAGCGTGACCGGCATCGACAAGAGCCTGGTCTCCACCATCACCCGCGCCGACGGCAGCAGGCAACTGACCCTCGGCGGCTGGCCGCTCTACCGTTTCGCCAAGGACACCAAGGCCGGCGACACCCGCGGCCAGGGCGTCGGCGGAACGTGGTTCGTGAGCAGCCCGCAGGGCAAGAAGGCGACGAGCAGCGCCGGTACGAGCACCGGCGGCGACACGTCCGGATACTGAACAGCCGCTGTGATCTGTCCCCAGACGGTCTCGACCTGGAGGATCGGGTGCGGAAGGATTCGCCCGTGGCCACGGAACCGAGCGAAGAGCTGATGCGGACGCTCTACAAAGAGCACGCAGGACCCCTGCTCGCCTACGTACTACGGCTGGTCGCGGGGGACCGGCACCGGGCCGAGGACGTCGTACAGGAGACGCTGCTGCGCGCCTGGCGCAACAGCGACCAGTTGGAGCGCGCCACCGGATCCGTCCGTCCCTGGCTGGTGACGGTGGCGCGCCGGCTGGTCATCGACGGCCATCGCAGCCGGCAGGCCCGCCCCCAGGAGGTCGATCCGGGCCCCCTGGAACTGCTGCCCGCGCAGGACGAGATGGACAAGGTGCTCCGGCTCATGACCATCTCCGAAGCGATGGCCGACCTGACCACCGCCCACCGGCAGGTGCTCGCCGAGACCTACCTGCGCGGACGCACGGTCGAGGACGCGGCCGCCGTGCTCGGCATACCCGCGGGAACGGTGCGGTCGCGGATCTTCTACGCGCTGCGCTCGCTCAAACTCGCGCTCGAGGAACGAGGAGTGACGACATCATGACGTCGCCGCAGGAGCAGCACGCCGATGTGGGGGCCTACGCCCTCGGCCTCCTCGACGACGCGGACGCGACCCGGTTCGAGACGCATCTGGCCGGCTGCGAGTTCTGCATGGTGGAACTCGACTCGCTCGCGGGGCTCGAACCGATGCTCGCCGAGTACGCGGCGGCCAACCCCGACCCTGCCGCCTTCCTCGCGCCTGCCGCGTCCGGCGGCGCCGACGGTTCCGGCGACGCGATGCTCGGCCGGCTGCTCGACGAGGTCGCCGACGTCCGCGCCAGGACGCGGCGGCGCCGGATGTTCCTGGTCGCGGCCGCCGCCGTGCTGATCATCGGCGGGCCGCTCGTCGCCGTCCAGGCCGGCTCCGGCGACAAGAGCCCGCCGGTGGCCGAACATGTCCACGGCGGGCCCGCCGAGGCCGCCTTCCAGCTGATACCGGCCGCCGACAAGGTCTCCGCCACCGATCCCACCACCAAGGTCACCGCCACGATCGGCGTGGAGAAGAAGGCCTGGGGCAGCCATGTCGTCCTCCAGCTGGGGAACGTGAAGGGGCCGCTGCGCTGCAGCCTCATCGCGGTCGGCAGGAACGGGGAGCGGCAGACCGTCACCACCTGGGCGGTGGGCGCCTGGGGGTACGGCATCCAGGACAGTCCGCACGAGTCGGCGCGGGCACCGCTCTACATGCACGGCGGAGCGGCCATGCAGCCGAACGAGGTCGACCACTACGAGGTGCGGACGCTGGACGGAAAGCCGCTGGTGGACGTACCGGCGTAGGCCGTCCGGCACCGGCGGGCCGGATCAGGGCCCGCCAACCGGGTCCGTCTCAGCCCGCGCGGTGCACCACCGCGTCGCAGAGCCCCTCCAGGGCCTGCTTCGCGGCGCAGTCCGGGAGCGGTGCGAGCGTGGCGCGCGCCTCGTCGGCGTAGCGGACGGTGTCGCGGCGGGCCTGCTCCAGCGCGGGGTGGGCGCGCAGCAGGCGCAGCGCCTCGGCGTGCCGGTGGTCGTCGGTGAGGTCGCTCTCGAGGAGGTCGAAGAGGTGCCGGTCGGCCGGGGAGGCCGAGCCGTTGGCCGCGGCGACCCGGGTGCGCAGGTGGAGCACCGGGAGGGTGGGGATGCCTTCGCGCAGGTCGGTGCCGGGGGTCTTGCCCGACTCGTGGCTGTCGCTGGCGATGTCGAGAATGTCGTCGGCGAGCTGGAAGGCGGTACCGATGCGCTCGCCGTACTGGGTGAGGATGTCGACGACGGACTCGTCGGCGCCGGCCATCATGGCGCCGAAGCGGCAGGAGACGGCGACGAGCGAGCCGCTCTTGCCGCTGATGACGTCGAGGTAGTGGTCGACGGGGTCACGCCCGTCGGCCGGGCCCGCGGTCTCCAGGATCTGGCCGGTCACCAGCCGCTCGAAGGCTTCGGACTGGACGCGGACGGCCTCGGGGCCGAGGTCGGCCAGTATGTGCGAGGCGCGGGCGAACAGGAAGTCTCCGGTGAGGACGGCCACCGAGTTGCCCCAGCGGGCGTTGGCGCTCGGTACACCGCGGCGTACGTCGGCCTCGTCCATCACGTCGTCGTGGTAGAGCGTCGCGAGGTGGGTCAGCTCCACGACCACCGCGGACGGGACGATGCCGGGAGCGTGCGGGTCGCCGAACTGGGCGCCCAGCATGACCAGCAGCGGCCGGAATCGCTTGCCGCCCGCCCGCAGCAGATGGCGCGCGGCGCCGGCGATGAACGGGACGTCGCTCTTGGTGGCCTCCAGGAGGCCCTCCTCCACGGCAAACAGCCCGGCCCGGACGTCGGCTTCGAGAGCCTCGTCCCGCACGCTCAACCCGAACGGCCCGACGACGTTCACGAGGGGTACTCCATTCGCTGAGATGGCGTCTGAGGGGTGGCACTGCTTACACGGGCAGCGTAGCCGGTCCTCTCTCGATCTTTGCCGGGGCATCGCCCCTATATGGCCGTGACGGGTCATACACATCAGGCCGCACGGGATCCTGCCTCATATGATCCGTATTGATGCCCTTTATACCGACCGACCGGGAGGCATATCGCCGGTGCCCGACACGCTGACCGCCGAAGCGGCCGATCCGGCGCCACCGCGACCGTCATGACATTCGGCCTGAACCCCGTCCATCGACCCGCCATCGACGTCGTAGGGAGCCCCGCAGATGCGCATCCGTACCGAATTTCCCTACACGACCTTCGTCGAGGACGTCCGGATCCCGCTGCCCGACGGCACCCGGCTGTACGCGCGCATCTGGCGGCCGTACGCCGACGAACCGGTGCCCGCCCTGCTGGAGTACCTCCCGTTCCGGCTCTACGACTGGACGGCGCCGCGCGACTCCCAGCGGCACCCCTGGTACGCGGGCCACGGCTACGCCTCCGTGCGGGTGGATGTGCGCGGCCACGGCAACTCCGAGGGACTGCCGGGCGACGAGTACGACGCCACCGAGCTGGCGGACGGCGTCGCGGTCGTCGAATGGCTGGCAGCGCAGCCCTGGTGTACGGGCCGGGTCGGGATGTTCGGCATCTCCTGGGGCGGCTTCAACAGCCTGCAGATCGCCGCGCTCGCGCCACCGGCCCTCCAGGCCGTCGTCACCGTCTGCTCCACCGACGACCGCTACGACAACGACGTGCACTACATGGGCGGTTCCGTCCTCGCCGTGGACATGCACGCCTGGGCCGCGACGATGCTCGCCTTCGCCTGCCGGCCGCCCGATCCCACCGCGGTCGGCGAGAACTGGATGACGATGTGGCTCGAACGTCTCCATGCCGTGGACCCGTTCATCCATACGTGGCTCAACCACCAGACCCGTGACGCCTACTGGCGGCACGGAAGCGTGTGCGAGCAGTACTCCGCCATCAAGGCGCCCGTCCTCGCCGTCGGCGGCTGGCACGACCCGTACCGGGACACGGTGCTGCGCCTCATCGAGCATCTCGACTCGCCCGTAAGGGGGTTGATCGGCCCCTGGTCGCACCAGTACCCGGATCGGGGACTGCCGCCGGGGCCTGCCATCGGCTTCCTCCAGGAGACGCTGCGCTGGTGGGACCACTGGCTCAAGGGCAAGCCCACGGGGGTGATGGACGATCCCCTGCTGCGCGCCTGGATCAGCGAGTCGCACCCGCCGGCCACCGTCTACGACGAGCTGCCGGGCCGCTGGGTCGCCGAGGAGAGCTGGCCGTCACCCGCCGTCGCCTACACGCCGTACGCGCTGCCCGGCGGCCCGGTGCGGGTCGACTCACCGCACCACACCGGGGTCGACGCCGGCCGCTTCTTCCCGTTCGGCAACGACGCCGACCTGCCGCCCGAGCAGCGCGAGGAGGACGGCCGATCGGTCTGCTTCGACTCCGCCCCGCTCACCGACCGTGTCGAGGTCCTCGGCCGCCCCCGGGTCCGGCTGCGGCTGCGCTGCGACGCGCCGCGCGGCCAGGTCGTCGCCCGGGTCTGCGACGTGGCGCCGGACGGCTCCTCCACGCTCGTCACCCGCGGTGCCCTCAACCTCCTGGCCCGGCACGGCCGGGACCGGGCGGTGGAGTGGACCCCCGGCCACACCGAGGACGTCACCTTCGAGCTCAACGGCATCGGCCACGCGTTCCCGCACGGCCACCGCATCCGGCTCGCCCTGTCCTCCGCCTACTGGCCGTGGATCTGGCCGCACGGGCAGCCCGCGAACGCCTCCGGTTTCACCGTCGAGGCCGCCGACAGCGCGCTCGACCTGCCGGTCAGGACCCTCTCCCCCTCCGCGATCCCGCTGCACTTCGAGGAACCGGAACAGGCCACGGCGCTCCCGGTCGTCTTCCCCGGCGCGGGCGAGCCCCGCCCCGAACGCCTCGTCACCCGCGATGTGGCCACCGGCGCCTGGCAGTTGGACGTCGACCCGCGCTACGGCGGCACCCGAATCTACCCCGACGGTCTCGAATTCACCGAGGACGCCCTGGAGACCTACCGCATCGAATCCGGCGACCCGCTCTCCGCCGCCACCCGCTCCCTGTGGCACGTCCGGCTGCGCCGCCCGGAGCTCGGCTGGGACGTCAGCGTCGACACCAGATCCGAGATCCACGCGGACGCGACGCACTTCATCACCCTCAACGAGGTGACCTGCCGCTCCGGCGAGGAGACCGTCTTCCACCGCACCTGGGACCGGCGCATCCCCCGTACGGCGGGCTGAACGCGAGAACGGCCGCCGGACGCGTGAAGCGTTCGACGGCCGTTCCCCACGGTGCTGTTCAGCGGACGAACACACCCGCCTTGTCGGCGAGGTCGAGGAAGTACTGCGGCATGACACCCAGCGCGAGCGTCACCGCCACACCGATGCCGATGGCCGTGGAGGTCCAGGCGCTCGGAACGGCGACGGTGGGGCCGTCGGGCTTCGGTTCGCTGAAGAACATCAGGACGATGACGCGGATGTAGAAGAACGCGGCGATGGCCGAGGAGAGCACACCCACGATGACCAGCGGCATCGCGCCGCCCTGGGCGGCTGCCTTGAAGACCGCGAACTTTCCGGCGAAGCCGGAGGTCAGCGGGATGCCCGCGAAGGCCAGCAGGAAGACCGCGAAGACCGCCGCGACCAGCGGCGAGCGGCGGCCGAGGCCGGCCCAGTGCGACAGGTGGGTGGCTTCGCCGCCCGCGTCGCGGACCAGGGTGACGACGGCGAAGGCGCCGAGCGTCACGAAGGAGTACGCCGCGAGGTAGAAGAGCACCGACGAGACGCCGTCCGGCGTGGTGGCGATGACACCCGCGAGGATGAACCCGGCGTGCGCGATGGACGAGTACGCCAGCAGCCGCTTCACATCGGTCTGGGTGACGGCGACGATCGCGCCGACCAGCATCGTCAGGATCGCGACGCCCCACATCACCGGCCGCCAGTCCCAGCGCATGCCCGGCAGGACCACGTACAGCAGCCGCAGCAGCGCGCCGAAGGCGGCGACCTTGGTGGCGGCGGCCATGAAGCCGGTCACCGGGGTCGGGGCGCCCTGGTAGACGTCCGGGGTCCACATGTGGAACGGCACGGCGCCGACCTTGAACAGCAGCCCCATCGCGACCATCGCGGTGCCGATGAGCAGCAGCGCGTCATTGCCGGTGGTGGCGGCGAGCGCAGGGGTCATCTTGGCGGTGCCGTCGACGACGGCGGCGATCCCGGAGTACGAGACGGTGCCCGCGTAGCCGTAGAGCAGCGCGATACCGAACAGCAGGAAGGCCGACGAGAAGGCTCCCAGCAGGAAGTACTTCATCGCGGCTTCCTGCGACATGAAGCGGCGGCGGCGGGCCAGCGCGCACAGCAGGTACAGCGGCAGCGAGAAGACCTCCAGCGCGACGAAGAGCGTCAGCAGGTCGGACGCGGCCGGGAAGATCAGCATGCCGCCGACCGCGAAGAGCAGCAGCGGGAAGACCTCGGTGGTGGTGAACCCGGCCTTGACCGCGGCCTTCTCGGCGTCGCCGCCGGGAACGGCGGAGCCCTGGGCGGCGAAGGAGTCGACCTTGCGGCCGTGCGCCTTCGGGTCGAGCCGGCGCTCGGCGAAGGTGAAGACCGCGACCAGCCCGACCAGCAGGATCGTGCCCTGGAGGAAGAGCGCGGGGCCGTCGACGGCCACCGCTCCCATGGCCGCGACATGCGCCTTGGTGGTGCCGTAGCCCCTGGCCGCCAGTGCCACGACCGCGGCGAAGGCGGCGGCGAGGCCGACGACGCTCACCGCGATCTGCCCCAGGTACCGGAACCGGCGGGGCAGGAACGCCTCGACGAGGATCCCGACGATCGCTGCCCCGAAGACGATCAGGACCGGCGACAGCTGGGTGTACTCGATCTTCGGGGCGGGGATCTTGTCTGCGGCGGGGGCCGCCATTGTCCACAGGCTGTGGACGGCTGTTCCGCTCACTTGGTCGCCTCCAGCGCGGGCTTGGGGTCGGTCTTGTGCACGTCGGAGAGCGTCTGGCCGACCGCCGGATTGACGATGTCCGTGACCGGCTTCGGGTACACGCCGAGGAAGAGCAGCAGCGCGATCAGCGGCGCCACCACGGCGATCTCACGGACCCTGAGGTCCTTCATCCCCTCGATGCCCGGCTTCACCGGCCCGGTCATCGTCCGCTGGTACAGGACGAGGACGTAGAGCGCGGCGAGCACGATGCCGACGGTCGCGATGATGCCGAGCGCCGGGTAGCGGCTGAACGTGCCGACGAGCACCAGGAACTCGGAGACGAACGGAGCGAGCCCCGGCAGCGACAGGGTCGCCAGTCCGCCGATCAGGAAGGTACCCGCGAGCACCGGCGCCACCTTCTGCACACCGCCGAAGTCGGCGATGAGCCGCGAGCCGCGCCGGCTGATCAGGAAGCCCGCCACCAGCATCAGCGCGGCGGTCGAGATCCCGTGGTTGACCATGTAGAGCGCGGCGCCGCTCTGCCCCTGGGTGGTCATCGCGAAGATGCCCAGGATGATGAAGCCGAAGTGCGAGATGGACGCGTAGGCGATCAGCCGCTTGATGTCGCGCTGGCCGACGGCGAGCAGGGCGCCGTAGATGATGCCGATCACCGCCAGCACCAGGATCACCGGCGTCGCCCACTTGCTGGCCTCCGGGAAGAGCTGGAGGCAGTAGCGCAGCATCGCGAAGGTGCCGACCTTGTCGACGACCGCGGTGATCAGGACGGCGACCGGTGCGGTCGACTCCCCCATCGCGTTCGGCAGCCAGGTGTGCAGCGGCCACAGCGGCGCCTTCACCGCGAAGGCGAAGAAGAAGCCGAGGAAGAGCCACCGCTCGGTGGAGGTGCCCAGCTCGAACTTGCCGTCCGCGCGGGCCCGCAGGATCTCCTGGAGCGAGAACGTGCCGTGGCCGAGCTGGTCGGCGCTGGCCGCGTACAGCCCGATGACGGCGGCCAGCATGACGAGGCCGCCGACCAGGTTGTAGAGCAGGAACTTCACGGCGGCGTACGAGCGCTGCTTGGACGCCTCGTCCTCGCCGTGCTCGTGCGCCCGGTCACCGAAGCCGCCGATGAGGAAGTACATCGGGATGAGCATGGCTTCGAAGAAGATGTAGAAGAGGAAGACATCGGTGGCCTCGAAGGAGACCACCACCATCGCCTCGACGGCCAGGATCAGCGCGAAGAAGCCCTGGGTCGGCCGCCAGCGGCGGTTGGGGTTCCTGTCTTCGAGGGGGTCGGCGTCGTGCCAGCCGGCCGCGATGATGAACGGGATCAGCAGCGCGGTCAGTGCGACCAGCGAGACGCCGATGCCGTCCACGCCGAGTTCGTAGCGGACCCCGAAGTCCTTGATCCACGCGTGGGACTCGGTGAGCTGGTAGCGCTCACCGCCCGGTTCGAACCGGACGAGGACGATCGCGGCCAGGACGAGCGTCGCGACCGAGAAGCCCAGCGCCGACCACTTGGCGACGGTGCGCTTCGCGGCCGGTACGGCGGCGGTGGCGATCGCGCCGACCGCCGGAAGGGCGGCCGTGACGGTAAGGAGGGGAAAGGACATGAGTTATCAGACCGCCCTCATCAGGAGAGTCGCGGCGACCAGGACCGCCGTGCCACCCAGCATCGACACCGCGTACGAGCGGACGTAGCCGTTCTGCAGCTTGCGCATGCGGCCGGAGAGGCCGCCGACCCCGGCGGCGGTGCCGTTGACCGCACCGTCCACCAGGGAGTGGTCCAGGTAGACCAGGCTGCGGGTGAGGTGTTCGCCGCCTCGGACCAGCACGACGTGGTTGAAGTCGTCCTGGAGCAGGTCGCGCCGGGCGGCGCGGGTCAGCAGCGAGCCGCGCGGAGCGACGGCCGGCACGGGCTTGCGCCCGTACACCAGCCAGGCCAGGGCGACACCGATGACCAGGACGACCATCGTGGCCGCCGTCACCGTCGCAGCGCTGACGGGCGAGTTCCCCTCCTCGTGCCCGGTGACCGGCTCAAGCCACTTCAGGAAGGAGCTGTTCAGGGTGAACAGCGCGCCCGCGAAGACCGATCCGAAGGCCAGCACGATCATGGGGATCGTCATGGACCTGGGCGACTCGTGCGGGTGCGGCTCGTGGCCCTCCGCGTCCGTCTCCCAGCGCTTCTCGCCGAAGAACGTCATCAGCATCACGCGCGTCATGTAGAACGCGGTGATCGCCGCACCCAGCAGGGCCACGCCGCCGAGGATCCAGCCCTCGGTGCCGCCCTTGGCGAAAGCCGCCTCGATGATCTTGTCCTTGGAGAAGAAGCCGGACAGACCCGGGAAGCCGATGATCGCCAGATAGCCGAGGCCGAACGTGACGAACGTGACCGGCATGTACTTGCGCAGGCCCCCGTACTTCCGCATGTCGACCTCGTCGTTCATGCCGTGCATGACCGAACCGGCGCCGAGGAAGAGCCCGGCCTTGAAGAAGCCGTGGGTGACCAGGTGCATGATCGCGAAGACATAGCCGATCGGGCCGAGCCCGGCCGCCATGATCATGTAGCCGATCTGCGACATCGTCGAGCCCGCCAGGGCCTTCTTGATGTCGTCCTTCGCGCAACCGACGATCGCACCGAAGAGCAGCGTGACCGCGCCGACCGTGACCACCGCCACCTGCGCGTCCGGGGCACCGTTGAAGATCGCGCCGGACCGGGTGATCAGATACACGCCCGCCGTCACCATCGTCGCCGCGTGGATCAGGGCCGAGACCGGGGTCGGGCCCTCCATCGCGTCGCCGAGCCAGGACTGCAGCGGCACCTGGGCGGACTTGCCGCACGCGGCGAGCAGCAGCATCAGCCCGATGGCCGTCAGCTTGCCCTCGCCCGCGTCGCCCGCGTGCGCCAGCACCGGCTGGAAGGTGAACGTTCCGAAGGTCGTGAACATCAGCATGATCGCGATGGACAGACCGACGTCACCGACGCGGTTGACGAGGAACGCCTTCTTCGCCGCCGTGGCCGCGCTCGGCTTGTGCTGCCAGAAGCCGATCAGCAGGTACGAGGCGAGGCCGACGCCCTCCCAGCCGACGTACAGCAGGAAGTAGTTGTCGGCGATGACCAGCAGCAGCATCGCCGCCACGAACAGGTTCAGATAGCCGAAGAAGCGGCGGCGCCGCTCGTCGTGCTCCATGTACCCGATCGAGTAGATGTGGATCAACGTGCCCACACCGGTGATCAGCAGCACGAAGGTCATCGACAACTGGTCGAGCTGGAATCCGACGTCGGCCTGGAAGCTGCCGACCGGCACCCAGGTGTACCAGTGCGAGTACATCGTGCGGTCTTCGCCGCTCCTGCTGAGCATGTCGAAGAAGAGCACGGCGCCGAGACCGAAGGACACCGCCGAGAGGAGCGTGCCGAGCCAGTGGCCGATACGGTCCAGCCGGCGGCCGCCGGTCAGCAGGATCGCCGCGCCCAGCAGTGGTGCCACGACGAGCAATCCGATGAGGTTCTCCACTGTCGCTACCCCTTACAGCTTCATCAGGTTGGCGTCGTCGACCGAGGCCGAGTGCCGGGAGCGGAACATCGTCACGATGATCGCGAGCCCGACCACGACCTCGGCCGCGGCGACCACCATCGTGAAGAAGGCGATGATCTGGCCGTCGAGGTTGCCGTGCATGCGGGAGAAGGTGACGAACGCCAGGTTGCAGGCGTTCAGCATCAGCTCGACGCACATGAAGACGATGATCGCGTTGCGCCGGATCAGCACCCCGGAGGCGCCGATGGTGAACAGCAGCGCGGCCAGGTACAGGTAGTTGACCGGATTCACTTGCTCGCCTCCTCGGGCGCCGCGGGGGCGGACCGTTCCAGCCAGTTCTCCGAGCGCTGTTCCAGCTCGGCGAGATCGGCGCGGGCCTCGTTCGACACATCACGGATCTGGCCGCGCTCGCGGAGCGTGGCGCTGACCGACAGGTCCGAGGTGGTGCCGTCCGGCAGCAGGCCGGGGACGTCCACCGCGTTGTGCCGGGCGTACACGCCAGGCGCGGGCAGCGGCGGAACCTGGGTGCCCTCGCGGACGCGCTGCTCGGAGAGTTCGCGCTGCGTGCTGCGCTGCTCGGTCCGCTCGCGGTGCGTCAGCACCATCGCGCCGACGGCCGCGGTGATCAGCAGCGCGCCGGTGATCTCGAAGGCCCACACGTACTTGGTGAAGATCAGCCGCGCCAGGCCCTCGACGTTGCCGCCCGCGTTCGCCTGGCCGAGGCCGGCGAACGTGTCGAGCGAGGCGTTGCCGATGCCCGCGATCAGCAGGATCCCGAAGCCGAGACCGCACCCCGCGGCCATCCAGCGCTGCCCCTTCAGCGTCTCCTTCAGCGAGTCGGCGGCGGTGATGCCGACCAGCATGACGACGAAGAGGAAGAGCATCATGATCGCGCCGGTGTAGACGACGATCTGGACGACGCCGAGGAAGTACGCGCCCTGCGCCATGTAGAAGACAGCCAGGATGATCATGGTGCCGGCCAGGCAGAGCGCGCTGTGCACCGTCTTCTTGCTGAGAACCGTGCCCAGCGCGCCCAGCACGGCGACCACGGCGAGCACCCAGAACTGGAACGCCTCACCGGTCGACGTGGTGGAAGCGGCGGCGGCGAACGTACTCACGCGTCCGCCTCCTTGTCCGCCGGGGTGCGCTGCTGGGTGACTGTGCCGGGTGCGGCCTCGGTGACCAGTCCCCGGTAGTAGTCCTGCTCGTCGGTGCCGGGGAAGATCGAGTGCGGTGCCTCGACCATGCCCTCCTCCAGGCCGGCGAGCAGCTGCTCCTTGGTGAAGATCAGGGACTCGCGGCTGCTGTCGGCGAGTTCGTACTCGTTCGTCATCGTCAGCGCCCGGGTGGGGCACGCCTCGATACACAGACCGCACAGGATGCAGCGGGCGTAGTTGATCTGGTAGACGCGGCCGTAGCGCTCACCCGGGGAGTAGCGCTCCTCCTCGGTGTTGTCCGCGCCCTCCACGTAGATCGCGTCGGCCGGACAGGCCCACGCGCACAGTTCGCAGCCGACGCACTTCTCCAGCCCGTCCGGGTGCCGGTTGAGCTGGTGCCGGCCGTGGAAACGCGGCGCGGTCGGCTTCTTCTCCTCGGGGTACTGCTCGGTCAGCCGCTTCTTGAACATGGCCTTGAAGGTCACGCCGAAGCCCGCGACCGGGCCCAGGAACTCAGGCATCGTCGGCCTCCTTCTCATTGTCCGGGGCGTCCGGGCCGCCGACGAGCTGCGGCTCGCCCTGGCTGCGGCTGCGACGGCGCGGCACCGGTGGCAGCGTCTGCCCCGGCAACGGCGGTACGGGGAAGCCGCCCGCCATCGGATCGAACGGTTCGGGCGGTGCCGCGGCGGCTGCCGCGTCCTCCTTCTTCCGCCCGCGGTCGCGGAACACATCGACCACGAGGGAGAGCAGCAGCAGGGCGACGACGGCCCCGCCGACGTACAGCACGATGTCGCGCAGGCCGTAGTTCTCGTTCCGCATCGCCCGGACGGTCGCGACCAGCATCAGCCAGACCATCGAGACCGGGATGAGGACCTTCCAGCCCAGCTTCATGAACTGGTCGTAGCGCACGCGGGGAAGCGTGCCGCGCAGCCAGATGAAGAAGAACAGCAACAACTGGACCTTGATCGTGAACCAGAGCATCGGCCACCAGCCGTGGTTCGCGCCCTCCCAGAAGGAGCTGATCGGCCACGGGGCCCGCCAGCCGCCCAGGAAGAGGGTGGTCGCCACCGCCGAGACCGTCACCATGTTCACGTACTCGGCGAGCATGAAGAGCGCGAACTTGATCGACGAGTACTCGGTGTTGAAGCCGCCGACCAGGTCGCCCTCGGACTCCGGCATGTCGAACGGGGCGCGGTTGGTCTCACCGACCATCGCCACGATGTAGATCAGCAGCGAGACCGGCAGCAGGACCGCGAACCAGCGGTCGTGCTGAGCCTCGACGATCGCCGAGGTGGACATCGACCCGGAGTAGAGGAACACCGCCGCGAAGGAGAGCCCCATCGCGATCTCGTAGGAGATCATCTGGGCCGAGGCGCGCAACCCGCCGAGCAGCGGGTACGTCGAGCCGGAGGACCAGCCCGCGAGCACGATGCCGTAGATGCCGACGGACGCGGTGGCCAGGATGTACAGCACGCCGATCGGGAGATCGGTGAGCTGCAGCGCGGTGCGGGTGCCGAAGATGGACACCTCGTTGTCGGCCGGGCCGAAGGGGATCACCGCGAAGGACATGAAGGCGGGGATCGCCGCGACGATCGGCGCGAGGATGTACACCACCTTGTCCGCGCGCTTGACGATGATGTCTTCCTTCAGCATCAGCTTGATGCCGTCGGCGAGCGACTGGAGCATGCCCCACGGGCCGTGCCGGTTGGGGCCGATGCGCAGCTGCATCCACGCCACGACCTTGCGCTCCCAGACGATCGAGAAGAGCACGGTCAGCATGGCGAAGGCGAAGCAGAAGACCGCCTTGAGGAGGATCAGCCACCACGGATCGGTGCCGAACATCGACAGATCTTCGGCGGAGAGGTTCTTCACTGGGCCACCTCCGTGGCAGCGGCGCCGACCTTGACGACCTGGCCGGGCAGCGCGCCGGTGTCACTGGCGACGCCCCCGCCCGTGGAGTTCAGCGGCAGCCACACCACCCGGTCGGGCATCGGAGTGATGCGCAGCGGCAGCCGTACCGAACCGGCGGGTCCCGAGACCTCGGTGAGCACGCCGTCGGCGAGCCCGGCCTCGCCGGCGGTCGCGGCCGACAGCCGCACCACCGCCTCGTGCCGGGTGCCGGCCAGCGCCTCGTCGCCCTCCTGGAGCTTGCCCTGGTCGAGCAGCAGCCGGTGGCCGGCGAGTACCGCCTCGCCCGCGGCGGGCACGGGCAGCGTCCGCGACGTCTCCAGCGGCTGGGACGCGTGCGCCCCGTCCCACGGGGCGAGCCGGTTCAGCTCGGTGCGGGCGGCGCGTACATCGCCCAGTCCGAGGCCGACGCCGAGCGCGTCGGCGAGCATCGTCAGGACCCGGGCGTCCGGCAGCTGGTGCCGGTTGACGACCTGGTCGGGCTTGATGGCCGCGTCGAACAGGCGCGCCCGGCCCTCCCAGTTGAGGAAGGTGCCGGCCTTCTCCGCGACCGCGGCCACCGGCAGGACGACATCGGCCCGGTCGGTGACCTCGGAGGGCCGCAGTTCCAGGCTGACGACGAAGCCGACCGCGTCCAGCGCGAGCCGGGCGCGAGCCGGGTCCGGCAGGTCCGCGACCTCGACGCCGCCCACGATCAGTGCCGCCAGCTCGCCGCTGAGGGCCGCCTCGACGATCTGGCCGGTGTCGCGCCCGAAGCGGTGCGGGAGTTCGGCCAGACCCCAGACCCGGGCGACCTCCTCGCGGGCCCGCGGGTCGGTGACCGGCCGGCCACCGGGCAGCAGCCCCGGCAGCGCGCCCGCCTCGACCGCTCCGCGCTCACCGGCACGGCGCGGGATCCACGCGAGCTTCGCGCCGCTCGCCGCAGCGAAGCGGATCGCCGCGGTCAGCGCGCCGGGTACGGCGGCCAGCCGTTCGCCGACCAGGATCACCGAACCCTCGGCACGCAGCGCCTCGGCGGCCTTCTCGCCCGCCTCGTCGAGACCGACACCACCGGCGAGCGCGTCCAGCCACTCGGGCTCGGTGCCGGGTGCGGCGGGCAGCAGCGTGCCGCCCGCCTTCGTCAGGCCGCGGGTCGCGAACGGCGCCAGTGCGAAGGTCCGCTGGCGCCGCTTCTGGTTTGCCTTGCGAAGCCGGAGGAAGATCCCCGGAGCCTCCTCCTCGGCCTCGAGGCCGACGAGCAGCACGGCCGGCGCCTTCTCCAGCGTCGTGTACGTGATGCCTTCGCCGTCCAGGTCCCGGCCGCGTCCCGCCACCTGCGAGGCCAGAAAGTCGGCCTCCTCGGCGCTGTGCACCCGGGCCCGGAAGTCGACGTCGTTGGTGTCGAGGGCGACCCGCGCGAACTTGGCGTACGCGTAGGCGTCCTCGACGGTCAGCCGGCCGCCGGCCAGTACCGCGGTGCGGCCGCCGGCCGCCGCGATCCCGGCGGCCGCGGCCGCCAGTGCCTCGGGCCAGCTCGCCGGCTCCAGCTCGCCGGTCTCCTTGTTACGGAGCAGCGGGTGCTTGAGGCGGTCCGGGCGCTGGGCGTAGCGGAAGCCGAAGCGCCCCTTGTCGCACACCCATTCCTCGTTGACCTCGGGGTCGTCGGCGGCCAGCCGCCGCATGACCTTCCCGCGCCGGTGGTCGGTGCGCGTCGCGCAGCCGCCCGCGCAGTGCTCGCAGACCGACGGCGACGACACCAGGTCGAACGGCCGGGACCGGAAGCGGTACGCCGCCGAGGTCAGCGCGCCCACCGGGCAGATCTGGATGGTGTTGCCGGAGAAGTACGAGGCGAACGGGTCGCCCTCACCGATTCCGACCTGCTGGAGCGCACCGCGCTCGATGAGCTCGATGAACGGGTCGCCCGCGATCTGCTCCGAGAACCGGGTGCAGCGCGCACACAGCACGCAGCGTTCCCGGTCCAGCAGCACCTGCGTGGAGATCGGCACCGGCTTCTCGTACGTGCGCTTCCTGCCTTCGAAGCGGGTGTCCGACTGGCCGGTGCTCATCGCCTGGTTCTGCAGCGGGCACTCGCCGCCCTTGTCGCAGACCGGGCAGTCCAGCGGGTGGTTGATGAGCAGCAGCTCCATCACCCCGCGCTGCGCCTTCTCGGCGACCGGCGAGGTGAGATGGGTCTTGACGACCATGCCGTCGGTGCACGTGATCGTGCAGGACGCCATCGGCTTGCGCTGGCCCTCGACCTCGACGATGCACTGCCGGCAGGCGCCGGCCGGGTCGAGGAGCGGGTGGTCGCAGAACCGCGGGATCTCGATGCCCAGCAGCTCCGCCGCACGGATCACCAGGGTCCCCTTGGGGACCGAGAGCGCGACGCCGTCGATCGTGACGGCGACGAGATCCTCCGGCGGAACCGCCGCCTCTCCCCCTCCGGAGGGGGCAGACGTGGTGACTGTCATGCGTTCACCTCCAGGTGAGACGTTCCGGCGTCGGCCCATACGGTCGAGGCGGCCGGGTCGAAGGGGCAGCCCTTGAGCTCGATGTGCTCCTCGTACTCCTCGCGGAAGTACTTGAGGGAGGAGAAGATCGGGCTGGCGGCGCCGTCGCCGAGCGCGCAGAAGGACTTGCCGTTGATGTTGTCGGCGATGTCGTTGAGCTTGTCGAGGTCGGAGAGCCTGCCCTTGCCGGCCTCGATGTCGCGCAACAGCTGGACCAGCCAGTACGTGCCCTCACGGCACGGCGTGCACTTGCCGCAGGACTCGTGGGCGTAGAACTCCGTCCAGCGCGTCACCGCCCGCACCACGCACGTCGTCTCGTCGAAGCACTGCAGCGCCTTGGTGCCGAGCATGGAGCCGGCGGCGCCCACGCCCTCGTAGTCGAGCGGTACGTCCAGGTGCTCGTCGGTGAACATCGGGGTCGACGAGCCGCCGGGGGTCCAGAACTTCAGCCGGTGGCCCGGCCGGATGCCGCCGCTCATGTCGAGCAGCTGGCGCAGCGTGATGCCGAGCGGGGCCTCGTACTGGCCGGGGCTGACGACGTGCCCGGAGAGCGAGTAGAGCGTGAAGCCCGGGGACTTCTCGCTGCCCATCGACTTGAACCACTCCTTGCCGCGCTGCATGATCGCGGGCACCGAGGCGATGGACTCGACGTTGTTGACGACGGTCGGGCAGGCGTACAGGCCCTCGACCGCCGGGAACGGCGGGCGCAGCCGCGGCTGGCCGCGGCGCCCTTCGAGCGAGTCCAGCAGCGCCGTCTCCTCGCCGCAGATGTACGCGCCGGCCCCGGCGTGGACGGTCAGCTCCAGATCGAAGCCGCTGCCCTGGATGTTCTTGCCGAGGTAGCCGGCCTCGTACGCCTCGCGCACGGCCTCGTGCAGCCGGCGCAGCACGGGGACGACCTCGCCGCGCAGGTAGATGAAGGCGTGGTTGGAGCGGATCGCGTGGCAGGCGATCACCATGCCCTCGATGAGCGAGTGCGGGTTCGCGAACATCAGCGGGATGTCCTTGCAGGTACCCGGCTCCGACTCGTCCGCGTTGACGACCAGGTAGTGCGGCTTGCCGTCACCCTGCGGGATGAACTGCCACTTCATACCGGTCGGGAAGCCGGCGCCGCCACGGCCGCGCAGCCCCGAGTCCTTCACATACGCGATGACGTCGTCCGGCGGCATCGCGAGGGCCTTGCGCAGGCCCTCGTAGCCCTCGTGACGGCGGTAGGTGTCCAGCGTCCACGACTGCGGGTCGTCCCAGAAGGCCGACAGAACGGGGGTGAGCAGCTTCTCGGGCGACACGGTCATCATTTGCCCTCCTCGCTCTCAGGTCCGGCCGGGTTGGCGGGGTCCGACACGGCGGTCTCCTGCGGTGCGTCGTGCGAGCTGGCGTGCTCGGCGGGGCTGGGCTGCCCGGGGGTGCCCGACGGCGCGGCCGCCGTGTCGCCCTGCGGCGGTACCGACGACCGGCGGGCCGGCCGGCCGGTTTCGGCGACGGGCAGTGCCTCGCCGCGCGACAGCCGCAGTCCCGCGAGCGAGGCGCGGCCGGCTCCGCCGGTGGCCTCGACGGCACCGGGTCGCTCGTCGGGGAAGCCGGCGAGGATGCGGGCGGTCTCCTTGTACGTGCACAGCGGCGCGCCACGGGTCGGCCGCACCTCGCGGCCGGCGATGAGGTCGTCGACCAGCTGCTTGGCGGAGCTGGGCGTCTGGTTGTCGAAGAACTCCCAGTTCACCATCACCACCGGTGCGAAGTCGCAGGCCGCGTTGCACTCGATGTGCTCCAGCGTGACCTTGCCGTCCTCGGTGGTCTCGTTGTTGCCGACCCCGAGGTGCTCCTTCAGCTCGTCGAAGATGGCGTCGCCGCCCATCACCGCGCAGAGCGTGTTGGTGCAGACCCCGACCTGGTAATCCCCACTGGGCTTGCGCCGGTACATGGAGTAGAAGGTCGCGACCGCGGTGACCTCCGCGGTGGTGAGGTCGAGCTGCTCAGCGCAGAACCGGACGCCGGTGCGGGTGACGTACCCGTCCTCGGACTGCGTGAGGTGCAGCAGCGGCAGGAGCGCGCTGCGGCTGCCGGGATAGCGGGCGATGATCTCCTTCGCGTCCGCCTCCAGCCTGGCGCGTACATCGGCCGGATAGTCGGGCGCGGGCATCTGCGGGATGCCCAAAGACACGTCGGTCATCGGTCGACGCCTCCCATCACGGGGTCGATGGACGCCACGGCCACGATGACGTCGGCGACCTGGCCGCCCTCGCACATCGCCGCCATGGACTGCAGGTTGGTGAAGGACGGGTCGCGGAAGTGGACCCGGAAGGGGCGGGTGCCGCCGTCGCTGACGACATGCACGCCCAGCTCGCCCTTGGGCGACTCCACCGCGGTGTACGCCTGGCCCGGCGGAACCCGGAAGCCCTCGGTCACCAGCTTGAAGTGGTGGATCAGGGACTCCATCGAGGTGCCCATGATCTTCTTGATGTGGTCCAGGGAGTTGCCGAGGCCGTCCGGACCGAGCGCGAGCTGCGCGGGCCAGGCGATCTTCTTGTCCTCGACCATCACCGGTCCCGGGGCCAGCTTGTCCAGGGCCTGCTCGACGATGCGCAGCGACTGCCGCATCTCCTCCAGGCGGACCAGGAAGCGGCCGTAGGAGTCCGCGGTGTCGGCCGTCGGGATCTCGAAGTCGTAGTTCTCGTATCCGCAGTACGGCTGCGCCTTGCGCAGGTCGTGCGGCAGGCCGGCGGCGCGCAGGATCGGGCCGGTGGCGCCGAGTGCCATGCAGCCGGCCAGGTCCAGGTAGCCGACCTCCTCCATCCGGGCCTTGAAGATCGGGTTGCCGGTGGCGAGCTTGTCGTACTCGGGAAGGTTCTTGCGCATCTTCTTCACGAGCTCGCGGATCTGGTCCACCGCGCCCGGCGGCAGGTCCTGGGCGAGGCCGCCCGGCCGGATGTACGCGTGGTTCATGCGCAGGCCGGTGATGAGCTCGAAGACGTCCAGGATCAGTTCACGGTCGCGGAACCCGTAGATCATGATCGTCGTGGCACCGAGTTCCATGCCGCCGGTGGCGATGCACACCAGGTGCGAGGAGAGCCGGTTCAGCTCCATCAGCAGCACGCGGATGACGCTCGCCCGGTCCGGCACCTGCTCGGTGACACCGAGCAGCTTCTCGACCGCGAGGCAGTACGCCGTCTCGTTGAAGAACGGCGTGAGGTAGTCCATGCGCGTCACGAAGGTGGACCCCTGGGTCCACGTCCGGTACTCCATGTTCTTCTCGATGCCGGTGTGCAGGTAGCCGATGCCCGACCGGGCCTCGGTGACCGTCTCGCCGTCGATCTCCAGGATCAGCCGGAGCACACCGTGGGTGGACGGGTGCTGAGGTCCCATGTTGACGATGATGCGCTCGTCGTCGGACCGGCCGACGGTCTCGGCCAGCTCGTCCCAGTCGCCACCGGTGACGGTGAAGACCCGGCCTTCGGTGGTCTCGCGTTCTTCCGCCTGAGCGGGTGCGTGGTGGGTGCTCATCAGGAGTACGACCTCCGCTGGTCGGGAGCCGGGATCTGGGCACCCTTGTACTCGACGGGGATGCCGCCGAGCGGGTAGTCCTTGCGCTGCGGGTGGCCGGGCCAGTCGTCCGGCATCATGATCCGCGTGAGGGCCGGGTGGCCGTCGAAGACGATGCCGAAGAAGTCGTACGCCTCACGCTCGTGCCAGTCGTTCGTCGGGTACACCGAGACGATCGACGGGATGTGCGGGTCGCTGTCAGGAGCGCTCACCTCCAGCCGGATCAACCGGTTGTGAGTGATCGAGCGCAGGTGGTAAACGGCGTGCAGCTCGCGGCCCTTGTCCTCGGGGTAGTTCACCCCGCTCACGCCCGTACAGAGCTCGAAGCGCAGCGCCGGGTCGTCCCGGCAGACCTTGGCGACCTGCAGGAGGTGTTCGCGGGCGATGTGGAAGGTCAGCTCGTCACGGTCGACGACCGCCTTGTCGATCGCGTTGGAGGGGAGCAGTCCCTGCTCCTCCAGCGCGCCCTCCAGCTCGTCGGCGACCTCGTCGAACCAGCCGCCGTAGGGGCGGTGGGCCGGGCCGGGCAGCCGGACGGTCCTGACGAGGCCGCCGTAGCCGGAGGTGTCGCCACCGTTGTTGGCACCGAACATGCCCTTGCGGTGACCGATGACCTCGCCGGCGTCGTCGCGCTGGCCGGGGAGGTTGTCGGTCTGCAGGTCGCGGTCGGGGTTGGTGCCGTTGGCGTCTGTCACCGCAGCAGCCCCTTCATCTCGATCAGCGGGAGCGCGTTGAGGGCGGCGGACTCCGCTTCGCGGGCCGCCTCCTCACGGTTCACGCCGAGCTTCTCGCCCTGGATCTTCTGGTGGAGCTTGAGGATGGCGTCCATGAGCATCTCGGGCCGGGGCGGACAGCCGGGCAGATAGATATCAACGGGGACAATGTGGTCAACACCTTGCACAATGGCGTAATTGTTGAACATTCCACCCGAAGAAGCACAGACCCCCATGGAGATGACCCACTTGGGATTCGGCATCTGGTCATAGACCTGCCGCAGCACCGGCGCCATCTTCTGGCTGACCCGGCCGGCCACGATCATCAGGTCCGCCTGCCGCGGCGAGCCGCGGAAGACCTCCATACCGAAACGGGCCAGGTCATAGCGCCCGGCCCCGGTGGTCATCATCTCGATGGCGCAGCAGGCCAGGCCGAAGGTGGCCGGGAAGACCGACGCCTTACGCACCCAGCCCGCGGCGGACTCCACCGTGGTCAGCAGGAATCCACTCGGCAGTTTCTCTTCGATACCCATGCGTTGGCCCCTTGTCCCCTAGTCCCATTCCAGGCCGCCGCGCCGCCACACGTATGCGTAGGCGACGAAGACGGTGAGCACGAAGAGGAGCATCTCCACGAGCCCGAAAATCCCCAGTGAGTCGAACGTGACGGCCCAGGGATAGAGGAAGACGATCTCGATGTCGAAGACGATGAAGAGCATCGCCGTGAGGTAGTACTTGATCGGGAAGCGCCCGCCGCCGATCGGCTGCGGAGTGGGCTCGATGCCGCACTCATAGGCTTCCAGTTTGGCCCGGTTATACCGTTTTGGTCCGACGATCGAGGCCGTAATCACGGAGAAGATCGCGAAGCCGGCCCCGAGGCCGCCCAAGACGAGGATGGGCGCATAGGCGTTCACCGTCCCCCGCTCCTTCCAGTCGCCGATGACTGCGTGGGGGTCCCCCCGCCGGGGGAGGGACCGTGCGCTCGGGTCGTGTCCGGCTCACGAAGATCGCGTCTATGTGAGGCAGTTCACAAGCCCAAGCCGCCTGCATCTTATGCCCGGCGGTCTGTGATCTGCGACACGGGGTGGGTCAACGGCTTTGTGATCTCCACCACCTGACGAATGATCATGAAGGATGATGAGCGGTGATCTTGCACCGCATGCGGCACAAACAATCACTTGACGTCACATTCACGCGCGTTACCCCTGGTCACAGCGGCGCGCGCATTATCAAGCGCTCCTCGCGAGAGGCAAATTCGCCCTGGACCGAATGGCGTGATAGCGACTGCGGTCCCCCTAGGGGTGAACGGGACGAAGGTCCCGCTGACGCACGTGAACCGGCTCACGAGCGCTCGGAGGCCGCTCGGGAACGACTCGGACATATGGTCATGGTGAGCATGATCCAAATAAGGACATTCGGCCGTGCACACGACAACTGTGTCGCATCCCACCTTTGTTGAACGGAACCAGCGCATCCTGATAGCCAGGACCACATGTCCCCAAACCTCATACGGACGACGCCGTCCGAATCGCATACACGCCGCCGACGGCACGCCGCTCCCGCCAACCCGAACTGGGTCCGCCGGGCCGGAATCGTCGGCGGCGTCGTCGGTGCTCTCGCTCTCAGTGGCGCGGCCGCTCCGGCCATGGCCGACCACTCGAACCACACGTCCGCTCCGGTCGAAACCGCGACGACCGCCGAGCAGACGCCCGCTCTCAGCACCAGCGCTTCCGCCGCGCAGGCCGCCGCAGCCATCGACCAGACGGTCGTCCAGCTGAAGCTGCAGGCCGCCGAGGACAGCGCGACCGCCGCGGCCAAGAAGGCCGCAGCCGCGACCAAGCAAGCCGCGGAGAAGAAGGCCGCCGACGCGAAGGCTGCCGCCGACAAGGCCGCGGCCGAGCGTGAGGCCGCCGCCCAGGCCGCCTCCCGCTCCTCGGAGCGCGCCAAGCTCTCCGTGTCCTCCGCCGGCAGCTCCTCGTCCTCGAAGGTGTCCTCCACCGCCTCGAAGGCAAGCGGCAGCATCGCGAGCCTCATCAGTTTCCTGCAGGCCCAGGTCGGCAAGCCCTACGTCATGGGCGCCTCCGGCCCGTCCTCGTACGACTGCTCCGGCCTGACCCAGGCGGCGTTCGCCACCATCGGCATCGACCTCCCGCGCACCTCCCAGGAGCAGTCGAACACCGGCACCCCGGTCTCCATCAGCTCCCTCCAGGTCGGCGACCTGGTCTTCTGGGGCGGCCAGGGCAGCGCGTACCACGTCGGCGTCTACATCGGCGGCGACCAGTACCTCGACGCCGCCAACCCGAGCACGGGCATCGGCGTCCACGACATGAGCTGGTCCACCCCGGACTTCGCCACCCGCGTGGTCTGATCCCCAGCTCCCCCGATTCCCCCCACGTAGGGCCGCCGTCCCCCCGCTCGGGCCGGCGGCCCTTCCGTATGGGCGGGGTTCCGCAGGGAGGGGTTCGGCCGGGCGGGGTTCGGCCGGGAGGGGTGCCGGCCGTCATGGGGCCGGCGGGGCCTCGCCGAAGGTGCGCAGAAGGTGGACGAGATGGCGGCGGCGGGCGGCGACGAGGTGCTCCTGCAGCTCGGCGTCGAGAAGCTGCCGGGTGGCCGGGTCCGCCGACCACCACGTGTCGGTGGGGTCCGGGCGCGCTCCCAGCCGGGTACGAACGCACCGGCAGGGGTGGATGAACTCGCGGAAGTCGTCGTCCGGGTCCGGCACCCAGCGCGTCAGCCACGCACAGACCGCGGGGTCGTTGTGCTCCTCGGCCAGTTCCCTGAGCCGCTGGGCCTGGTCGAGCAGGCGCAGTTCCCAGAGCATCGCGCAGTGCTCGCAGCCCGGCACCGGCTCCGCGTCGGCTCGTACGAGGTCGTCGATGGCCTCCTGCAGCGGCGAGGGCCGGGTGCGTCCGTCGTCGGGGCGGGCGAGCGGGCGGGGACCGGGAGCCGCGGGCTCGACCCAGGTGACCGTGATGCGCCCGTACTCCAGGACCCGTGTGTCGCCGTGGTGGTCCTCGGCGAGGAGTCGGACGAGAAAGAGCACCCGTTCCTCCCGCTCGTCTCCGACCGCGGGTCCCTGCGGGTCCTGTGCCCAGGTGAGGTGGTACTCCAGCGCGCCCGCGGCGGGCCGGGGCAGCGGGAAGCGGTGCTCGCGGGGTTCGTCCGGCAGCACCAGGGCGTGGACGTCCTCCTCCGCGCAGGCGGTACGGAGCCGCATCGAGGTGACGGGGCAGGCGTACCGCCGCACCTGCAGCGTGTAGGCCGGCGCGGGGCCGGAGTCGGGATCGGCCGGGGGAGTCACGGCGATCACGGCGCGCCCTTCACGAACGCCTGCGGGCAGCACCGCGTCGAAGTGCAGAGTGAGGTGACCGGCGGAGTCCGATGCGTTCACAGCGAGCACGCTCCCTCAAAAGACGCGGTACGCGAACCGCTTTCCGCTCACGCGTGCGCTCGAGCGGTTGTGCCCGCGTTCACTCCGACTAGACGTAGACCGCGCCCTCGCGGTTCTCCCGGGGAGGGGAACGCTGCGCACCGCCCTGCGGTTCGGCTGGGCGGTGCGGTCAGAACCCACCGATCAAGCGGCACGGCCGGTGGCGGCAGCGCGAGGGATCGCGGGGTTCGGCGCGGTGGGTTGCTGCGGTCAGGGATCGCGGAGTGTTCTTCTGCGTCGCTGCGCGCCTTGACCGGGCGGAGGGGAGGGCTACGGCGCTGCGCGCCTGCCAGTGATCGCGACCCGCTGCGCGGCCCACCCAAGCTGACCGCTCCCCTTCGCTCCCCGGGCGAGGTGGGGGGTTGGACGCGGCCGGTGAGGCAGCGCGGTTCGGGGATCAGCAGGTGGGGCGGATCGGCGGGGGCACAGTGCCTCGGTACGGAGCAGCTCGCGGGCGGAGCACCCCGGGGGCTGAGCACCCCGGGCGGCGAGGCCGCTCGCGGGCGGAGCACCTCGGGGGCTGAGCACCCCGGGCGGCGAGGCGGCCCGCGGGCGGGGCGGCTCGGGCGGCGAGGCCGCTCGCGGGCGGAGCACCTCGGGGGCTGAGCACCTCGGGGGGCGAGGCGGCCCGCGGGCGGGGCGGCTCGGGTGTGGAGCGCCTCGGCTCTCGAACTCCGCCCGGCCCTCAAAGGATCAGCCCGCGTGCCCGGACGTCCGCCAAGCGGTCTTTTGACCGTCCTTAGTGATCCACATCTCCAAAAGACCGCCTCTCAGGGCCCACAGGGCATCCCCCGTCACACTCGCCCCACTTCCCGACGAGGAAGGTGGGCCGGATTTCCGCCCCTCCCGACAGCACCACCCGCAGCGCACCCCCGGGCGCAACCCACCCGCCACCCGGCCAGGGGAGCGCAGCGGACCGGCCTCCCTTCGCTCGGGGCGCGAAGCGAGCCCGACCCCACTGGCAGGCGCGCAGCGCCGCACCCCTCCCCTCCGCCCGGTCAAGGCGCGAAGCGACGCAGAAAACCACTCCACACCGCCCTAACCCCAGCCCACCACGCACCCGGTACGGCTACAGCCGGCCGGCCTCGTCGGCCTTGATCGCGCGGAGGAACGCCGCCCAGTGGGCGGGGGTGGTGGTGAGGACCTCGCCGGGGCGGTCGCTTTCACGGAGGTGGATGCGGCCGGTGGCGCCTGCCACTTCTACGCACTCGCCCGACGTCCCTCCCCCGCTGAAGGTCGACTTCTGCCAGGCGAGTTCCGTCATGGTGATTCCTTCACAGGATGTACAGCAGATGCTGGACCAGTCCCAGCGAGTCCTTCTGTGCGGAGAACTTGGACTCGGGCTGAGGTTCGAGCGGGGGCAGCGCCACCGTACCCAGCCGGTCGAGGGCCTCGGCGAACTGGGTCAGGTGCTCCTGGTCCGCGAGGAACGGCGAAGAGACCGGGTGCTCGACATAGACCGTGCCCAGTGCGGGGACGGGCGACTCGAAGAAGACGAAGGGCGTGCCGAACCTGGCCGGATACGCCGGTGCGGCGAAGGGGAGGATCTGGATCCGGACATGCGGATGCCGGGCCATCTCGACGAGATGCTCGATCTGCCGCCGCATGACCTGCGCGCCGACGAACTGCATGTGCAGCGCCGCCTCGTGGATCACCGCGTGGTAGATCGGTGGCGAGTCGCCCACGAGCACAGCCTGCCGCCGCTGCCGGAACTCGACACCCCGGTCCAGCTCGACAGGGCTGGCGTCGGGTTCGCCCGCTCGCATCAGCGCGTACATGTACTCCGGCGTCTGCAGCAGACCCGGCACGTAGACCCATTGAAAGGTCCGGTGGGCGGAGGCTGTCGCTTCCAGCTCGGCCAGATCGATGGCCGACGCGTCGAGGGACTCGCGGAAATCCAGCCACCAGCCCTTGCCCGACGCCTGCCCCATCGCCACCAGTGCGTCCACCAATGGCTCGTCCATGCAACCGTAAGCGGTCGTCAAAGCGCGCAGCTTGGCCTCGGGGATGGCTGTGCGGCCTGTCTCGATGTGGCTCATGTGGGCTTGGCCCAGGTCGGCGAAGGATCCGGCCTCGGCGGCGGACATGCCGCTCGACTCGCGAAGTCTGCGGAGTTCAGCCCCCAAGCGCCGTTGCCGTTGTGTCGGATTCGCGCGAAGCCCCATCGGAGCCACCTCCCCTGGATCACGCGCAGTCTGCCCGGCCGGGCCGGGGGCGGTCCACTCGTTAGTGGCAATTCTTCTGTTCAGGTTGCATGTACGAACCCTTGCTCTCTACCGTCAAGAATGACCAGCCCACCCCTTGCGAAACGGAAGTACCGCTTCTCCAGGGTGAATTGACCCTGCGTCAATACATTGAGGGCAACCGGACACCCGGAGGCATCACGTCATGCCAGGACCTGACTTCTCCTTGATCTTCCCGCCCGACCCCGTCTGGGTGCGGTCCGCCCGTGAAGCCGTTCGTGCGCTCCTGACCAGTGCGCGGCGGGACGATCTCACCGATACGGCGCTGCTGTTGACGTCCGAGGCCGTGACCAACGCGGTCAACGCGCGTCACAGCAGCGGCTGTTCGATACCGGTCACCCTTTCGGCCGAGTGGACCGGGCGCGACACCAGCGAGACGCTGCGCGTCCTCGTGCACGACTCGGCGCCGGGGCTGCCCACCGGGCGGGCGGCCGAGGGGGGTGACGAGTCGGGGCGGGGGCTGGCGCTCATCGGGGACTGTGCCACCGACTGGGGGGTGCGGCCGACCGACACGGGGCCGGGCAAGTCCGTGTGGTTCGAGCTGTGAAAGGCCAGGTCAGAGCGGTCGGCGTGCGCGCCGGACCCCCAGGAAGCGGCCGGTAGCGGCTCGGGGTGTCAGGATGGTGCCATGACGATCAACGTGTTCTTCGACATCACCATCGACGACGCGCCCGCCGGGCGCATCACCTTCAACCTCTACGACGACGTGGCCCCCAAGACCGTGGAGAACTTCCGCGCGCTGGCCACCGGCGAGCAGGGCTTCGGGTACAAGGGCTCCTCGTTCCACCGGGTCATCCCGGGCTTCATGCTCCAGGGTGGCGACTTCACCCGCGGCGACGGCACCGGCGGCAAGAGCATCTACGGAGCGAAGTTCGCGGACGAGAACTTCACCCGCAAGCACTCCAAGCCGGGTCTGCTGTCGATGGCGAACGCGGGGCCGAACACCAACGGCTCGCAGTTCTTCATCACCACCGTGGCGACGCCGCACCTGGACGGCAAGCACGTCGTGTTCGGCGAGGTCGCCGACCAGGCCGGCCTGGACCTGGTCACGAAGATCGAGGGCTACGGCTCGCGGAGCGGGAAGACCTCCGCCAAGGTCACCATCTCCGACTCCGGCGTCGTCGGCGCCTGACCTGCGTGACGGACGCGCCGGGCGGCGGGACCCGCCCCCGGCGCGCGTCGCAAGGCGCGCGTCGCAAGGCGCGCGTCGCAAGGCGCACGTCGCAAGGCGCACGTCGCAAGGCGCACGCCACAACGCGCGCGTCACAAGTCGCACCTCGCAAACCGCCGCGTGGCAAGCCCCACGCCGCAAGCCCCACGCCGCAAGCCGGGCGTCAGAAGCCGTGCGTCAGAAGCGCAGCCCCCGCGAGAGCAGGTCGAGGTGGTGGTCGTACAGGGCCGCCAGGTCCTCCTTGCCGTCGCCGTCCACCCAGTGCCGGATGACGGTCATGGAGATGGCGATGATCGCGGCGGCCGCGCAGTTCACCTCCAGGTCGCCGGGCTCGCGCCCGGTGCGGGCGCAGATCAGTTCCGCGATGGCGTCCTGGTTGCGCAGCTGCTCGTCCATCGCGCGGGCCCGGACCGCCGGGACGTTGAAGATGAGACGGGTCTTGAAGAGCAGTTCCTCGCGGTCCGCGACGAGGACCGCCGCCAGCGAATCGATCAGCGAGTGCCGGATGGCGTCGACGATCGGCTCGTCGGCGGGCCGGGCGCTCAGCGTCTCGGCGAGCATCGGGTCGTACTCGTCGGTGAGGACGACGTCCTCCTTGGCGGGGAAGTACCGGAAGAACGTGCTGTGGGAGACCTCGGCCGCGGCGACGATCTGGTCGATCGTCGTCGCCTCGTAACCCTGCTCGGTGAAGAGCCGGTAGGCCTCGCGCCGGATGCTCTGCCGGGTCTTCTGCTTCTTGCGCTCTCGCAGGCTGAGGCCGGCCGTACCGGGGGCGGTCGAGGTCTCCGTATCGGTCATACGAGCAATTCTCGCGGGTCGGCCGCCGGGATGACCACATCCGACGCCTCGGATCCCGGCCCCTGGCCGGTCGCCGCCTCCTTGGACCGGGCCGGCAGGTAGACCGCCGCAAGCACGGCGCCCAGGATCGCGATGGCGCCGCAGGCCACCAGGACCAGGCTCATGCCGTGCAGGAAAGCGCCGTGCGCGGAAGTCAGCAGCTCGGCATCCCGCAGTTGTGCGGCCACCGCGTCCGCGCCCGTCACCGAGTCGCGGGCGGCGTCGGCGGCCGGGGCCGGGAGGCCGGTGACCGAGAGCCGGGCGAGGTAGCCGGCGCTGAGCAGGCTGCCGAGGCCGGCCACGCCGAGGACGCCGCCGAGCTGCTGGACGGTTTCCAGGAGGCTGGTGCCCGAGCCGGTGTTGCCGGTGGGCAGCGAGGACATCACCAGGCTGGTGGCGGGGACCACGGCGAGCCCGAAGCCGAGGCCGGTGAGCGAGAGCCACACGGCGGTGAAGCCGTACCCGTCACCGCCGCCGACCGTCGAGCCGAGCAGCGCCCCGGCCGCGAGCAGCGCCAGGCCCGCGGGGACGACGGTGCGGGCGCCGAGCCTGGGGACGAGGGTCTCGCTCAGCATGGCGGAGACCATCAGGCCGCCGATCAGCGGCAGCAGTCGCAGTCCGGTGCCGAAGGCGTCGTTCCCGAGGACCGACTGCAGGTACTGCGGGACGACGAACAGGATGCCCATGACGGCGAAGTTGACGAAGACCGCGATCAGCGAGCCCCACAGGAAGCGGCGGTCGGAGAAGAGCCCGAGGTCCACCAGGGGGTGGGCGGTGCGGCGCTCGCGGATGACGAAGGCGGCGAGGAGCGCGACGCCCCCGGCGATCGTGCCGAACACCAGCGGGCTGCCCCAGCCTTCGCCCGGCACCTGGATGGTGCCGTAGACGAGCGAGGTGATGCCGATGGCGCTGAGCGCCGTGCCGAGGGCGTCGAACGGGGTGGGCGCGGCGCCGTCGGCCTTCTCCCGGGTCCGGTCGCCCGGCAGCAGCCACACGCTCGCGACGAGGGCGAGAGCGGCGACCGGGACGTTGAACAGGAAGATCGAGCCCCACCAGAAGTGGTTGAGCAGCCAGCCGCCGACGATCGGGCCGACCGGCATGCCCAGAGCGGTGGCCGCGGTCCAGGTGGCGACGGCCTTGGGGAGCTCCTCCTTGGCGAAGATCCTGGGCAGGATCGCCATGGAGAGCGGCATGATCATCGCGGCGCCGAGTCCGAGGACCGCCCGGACCGCGATGACCGCGCCGGGCGAACCGGCGGACGCGCCGACCAGAGAGGCGGCGCCGAAGAGTCCGATGCCGGTGACCAGCAGCCGCTTGTGGCCGTACCGGTCGCCGAGCAGGCCGATCGGGAGCATCGCCACGGAGAGCGCGAGCAGGTAGCCGCCGCCGATCCACTGCAGCTGGGCGCTGGTGGCGCCCAGGTCGTTCGCCAGGGTCGGGAAGGCGACGTTGATGATCGTTCCATCGAGACCGATGATCAGGACGCTGAGCGTCAGGGCGCCCAGCGCCCACCAACGACGCGGCGAGAGTACGGGAGTTGGCACGACAACCTCCACGGTGGCTAGTTCCTAAAAGAAGTAACTAACAAATGGAAGCTAGTGTCAATAGAAATCTCGTTCCTCGCCCGTGGGCGGTCGGTCAGCTCGGGTCCTCCAGCGCGCGAGCCGCCTTCGTCAGGTCTCCTCCCGCGTCGCCGGTGTTGACGACCCCTGTGGGCTCCACCAGCAGGATCGCCGTCTCCTCCTCGGCCGCCGTGCAGTGCTCCACACCGCGCGGCACCACGAGGAGTTCGCCCGGATCGAGGACGACGTCACCCGCCCTGAAGCGGACGGTCAGCCGGCCGCTGATGACGAGGAAGAACTCGTCGGTGTCCTCGTGGGTGTGCCAGACGAACTCGCCCTGGATCTTGGCGATCTTGACTTCGTAGTCGTTGATCCCGGCGATCGTGCGCTGCGCCCAGTGCTCGCTGAACCGGGCAAGCGAGTGGGCGATGTTCACGGGACCGGGCAGAACGGCGGGCACAGGAGCGGGGACGGGGGCGGTCGTGGGAACGGTCATGAGGTGGGGCCTTCCTGGGTGCGGCCGACTGGTCCTCATGAGGGTGCCGCGGCGCGCGGCCCGCGGTCTTGTACGTTCCTCGCATGGGCGGAGAGCGAACGGACTCGCGCATCACCGCTTGGCGGCCGGCGGTTCCTGGCATCGCCGAGGTCTTCCACGCGCGTTTCCTGGACCACGCCTATCCCGCGCACACGCATGACACCTGGACGCTGATGATCGTCGACGACGGGTCGGTCGACTTCGGCCTCGACCGGCACCGGCACGGCGTCTCCTGGACCGACACCGCGGCGCTGCTACTGCCGCCCGGGGTCTTCCACGACGGCCGGACGGCGACTCCCGCCGGATTCCGCAAGCGGGTGCTGTACCTCGACCGGAGCGTGCTGCCCGAGACCCTGACCGGGACCGCCGTCGACCACCCGGTTCTCGCCGACGGGCTGCTGCGCCGCCGCATCGGACAGCTGCACGACGCTCTCGGCCACGCCGGCGACGCCTTCGAGGGCGAGTCGCGGCTGGCCTTCGTACGGGAGCGGCTCAACGTCCACCTGGCCGCCGCCCGCACCCGCCGGCCCGGCCGGGAGGCGGCCCGGCTCGCGGCGGCGCTGCGCGAACTGCTGGACGCCCGGGTGTCGCAGGGCATCACCCTGCACGAGGCGAGCGCGCTGCTGCGCTCGCACCCCACCCATCTGATCCGCTGCTTCAAGCAGACGTACGGCCTGCCGCCGCACGTCTATCTGACCGGGCTGCGCATCGAGCGGGCGCGCACGCTGCTGCTCGCGGGCGGGCGCCCGGCCGAGGTCGCCACCGAGGTGGGGTTCTACGACCAGGCGCACCTGAACCGGCACTTCCGACGGCACGTGGGCACCACCCCCGCGAGATACGCCACCTCGCCACGCGCCTAGGACGCCCGGGGCTGCTTGGGGAGTCCTAGGGCCGCCCGGGGCGGCGCGCCGAGCGCGAGTGGAGGAGGGGGTGCACCCTGGTAGGAGGGGTTCCGGAGCCAAGGGGTGATGATCATGGCGCACACCGCTGTCGGATGGCATGTCGAGCTGGAGTTCCAGGAGGACACCCAGCACACCCGCGCGGCCGCCCTTGTGCGGCTGCCCGACGGGAGCGAGGTGCGGGCGCACGGATACGCCAGCCGGCACCCGATCGACACGGACCAGCCGAGGGTCGGCGAGGAGGTCGCGGGAGCCAGAGCGCTCAACGAACTCGCGATGAAGTTGTTGACCAAGGCACACGACGAGATCGACGCGACATCCGGCCGGACGTCGTACCCGCTGACCTGACCCGTTGGAGGCAGGGAACGGGGGCTGGGAACGGCGGCTGGGAATCGACGGTCGGGAATCGAGGCCGGGAATCGGCGGCTAGGAGTTGGGAGCTACCTTGCTGAGGCCGTTGATGATGCGGTCCATCGCGTCGCCGCCGGTCGGGTCCGTGAGGTTGGCGAGCATCTTGAGCGTGAACTTCATCAGGACCGGGTGGGTCAGTCCGCGCTCGGTGATGACCTTCATGACCCGCGGGTTGCCGATGAGCTTCACAAAGGCGCGGCCCAGCGTGTAGTAACCGCCGTACGTCTCCTTGAGGATGCGCGGGTAGTTCTGCAGCGCCAGTTCGCGCTGGGCGGGGGTCTGGCGGGCGTTGGCCTGGACGATGACGTCGGCGGCGATCTGGCCGGATTCCATCGCATAGGCGATGCCCTCGCCGTTGAACGGGTTGACGAGGCCGCCGGCGTCGCCGACGAGCAGCAGGCCCTTGGTGTAGTGCGGCTGGCGGTTGAAGGCCATCGGGAGAGCGGCGCCGCGGATGGGGCCGACCTGGTTCTCCTCGGTGTAGCCCCAGTCGGCGGGCATCGAGGCGCACCACGTCTTGAGGACCTCGCGCCAGTCCAGCTCCCTGAAGGCCTTCGACGAGTTGAGGATGCCGAGACCGACGTTGCTCGTACCGTCGCCCATGCCGAAGATCCAGCCGTAGCCGGGCAGCAGCCGGTGGTCGGTGCCGCGCTTGTCCCAGAGCTCCAGCCAGGATTCGAGGTAGTCGTCGTCGTGGCGGGGCGAGGTGAAGTACGTACGGACCGCGACACCCATCGGACGGTCCTCGCGGCGGTGCAGGCCCATGTGCAGGGAGAGCCGCGTCGAGTTGCCGTCGGCGGCCACGACCAGCGGCGCGTGGAAGGTGACCGGGGTCTTCTCCTCGCCGAGCTTGGCCTCGACGCCGATGATGTGGCCGGTGCGCTCGTCACGGATCGGGGCGCCGACGTTGCAGCGCTCGTGCAGCCGGGCGCCGGCCTTCTGCGCCTGGCGGGCGAGCAGCTCGTCGAAGTCCTCGCGCCTGCGGACGAGTCCGTAGTCCGGGTACGAGGCCAGGTCCGGCCAGTCGAGCTGGAGGCGGACGCCGCCGCCGATGATGCGCAGGCCCTTGTTGCGGAGCCAGCCGGCCTCTTCGGAGATGTCGATGCCCATGCCGACGAGCTGCTTGGTGGCGCGCGGGGTGAGCCCGTCGCCGCAGACCTTCTCGCGCGGGAACGCGGTCTTCTCCAGAAGGAGGACGTCGAGTCCCGCCTTGGCCAGGTAGTACGCGGTCGTCGAACCGGCGGGCCCGGCGCCGACGACGATCACATCGGCGCTGTTCTCGGACAGGGCGGTGTCGGTCACGGTGGGCTCTCCGGTCTCGGCGAGGGGTCTTGGCTCCGACCGAGTCTATGAGGCCGCCGCCCGTGTCCGGGCGGCGGCTCTCGGTGTGCGCTATACCGAACCGCTCGGGAGGTCGGACGGGGCATCGGACGTGGTACCGAAAGGGTCCTCGGACGGGGTGCCGAAAGGATCGTCCGTCGGGTTGTCGAACGGGGTGTCGGTCGCACTGTCGGACGGGCTCGGCTCGTCGGACGGGGTGTCGTCGCCGGGAACGGCGGGCGAGGACGACGAGGGGCCGGGTTCGGCCGGCTTGTCGTCGTGGCGGTTGAACATGATCACTCCCGCCGCGGCCACGCCCCCGATCGCGAAGGCGCCGAGCATGATCAACCCGACCAGGAGCAGCCGGCTGCGGCCGGCGGGGGCGGGCTTGTCGGGCGGCGCGTTGAGGTGCAGGAGGAGTTCCGGCTCCGCGGAGCCGCCGGCCGACGGCGCGTCGTACGGCTGCGCGTACCCCGGCGGGTAGGCGGGCGAACCGACCTGGCCGACCTGGCCGACCTGGCCGCCGGGCCCTCCCGCGCGCACGCTGCGGATGAACGTCACGGCGAGGACCCCGCCGAAGGCCCACAGCAGGCCGAAGAGCAGCGCTTCCGGCACGCTGGAGGCGGCCTCCACACTCGCGGACCTGCTGCCCTCCGAGTACTCCGCCTTCAGGCCGCCGATCGCGATCAGCAGGACGAAGAGCCCGGCGTAGAAGCCGGCCGCCAGCCACTGCTCGCGCCGGTCGGCGCAGCGGCGGACTGCCACCGCGCCGAGGATCAGCGCGCAGACCACGCCCGCGGCGAGCGCTCCGGGAATGGCCCAGCCGTCACCGAACTGCCCCAGGTCGGAGAGGCCGAACCGCTCGCTGTCGTAGCCCGATCCGGACCGGGTCGCCTCGACCGGCACTCCCCAGGCGAGGCCCAGGGCCGAGACGCCCGCGTTCGCGATCAGCAGCCCGACGCCCAACCAGCTCCCGCCGTCCATCTCCTCGGAGTGGTCGGACAGGACGATCAGGACGATGAACGCGCACACGCCCACCCCGATGGCGAGCGCCAGCATCGCGGCCCGCAGGGCGCGGGTCGCGGCGGCCAGTCCCGGGTTGGTCGCCAGGTGTCCGTCCAGCCGGTCGCGGCACAGCACGAACAGACCCACCAGCAGGCTGAGCACGAAGGTCCACAGGATCACGGTGAAGGGGCCGGATGTGATGTCGATCCGGTCCCCGGACTCTTCGGACGTCACCTTGAGAGTCGGCTGGGCGACAAGCGCCAGGACGAGCGCGCCGGCCGTGCACACCACCGCCACCCGGATCGCCGCCTCGGCGCCGGCCTGGGTGCGGCGCAGGTGGCGCAGGGCGAGGACGAGGGCGAGGCCCCACAGGACGGTGACCACCAGCGGCACGACCGACAGGGTGGCGGTGTCCTGGGTCGACGAGCTCAGGAAGGGGGCGGCGGTGGAGGAGTCGTAGTCGTCGTAGGACGAACCGCCGTCGCCCGGCGTGATCTTGACGCCGAAGATGCCGCCGACCCCCTGGAGGGCCATGGCGAGGTAGCTGCGAAGCCGGTCGCCGTAGCCGAGGTCGGCCGCGTCGGTCTGCCGGTTGGTCTGCGTCGCCATCACCGCGGCGAACGCCAGCAGTACCGCGGTCGGCCAAAGACCCGCCTTGAGCGCTCCCGTCCAGTTGCCGGAGAAGGTACGGCGCAGGAAGAGTCCCGCGGGCGAGGGTCCCTGCGGCACGGGAACGTACGCGGTCGGGGCGTACGGCGGTGGCGCGTAGACGGGCGGCGCGTAGACGGGCGGCCCGGACGCGGGCGGCCCGGACGGCGGCTGGGCGTGGCCGGGGGGCTGGGCGTAGCCGGGCAGCGCGGTCGGCGGGAGCGGCGGCGGCCCCGGGACCGGTGGCTCCTGCCCCTCGGCCGGCGACTGACCGGTTGCCGGCGGCTGCTCCGGTATCGGGGGCGGCGCCAGTTCACGGCCGCATTTCATGCAGAAACGCGCATCTTCCGACGACGCGTTGCCGCAGGCGGGGCAGAACGGCATGGGGTACTCCGGGTGTCGGGAACGGCTGTCCTCGTTGAGACACCGGAGTTTATTGTCACGCCCCTCACAACTGCCCGGCTATTGACCGATCTTCGCTGCCCGGTGCAGCGCGACGACCCCGCCGGTGAGGTTGCGCCAGGCGACCTTGGACCAGCCGGCCTCCTGGAGCCGGGTGGCGAGCGCCGCCTGGTCGGGCCAGGCGCGGATGGACTCGGCGAGGTAGACGTACGCGTCCGGGTTGCTGCTCACCGCGGTCGCGACCGGCGGCAGGGCCCGCATCAGGTACTCGGTGTAGACGGTGCGGAAGGGCTTGAACGTCGGGCTGCTGAACTCGCAGATCACGACGCGGCCGCCCGGCTTGGTGACGCGCAGCATCTCGCGCAGCGCGGCCTCCGTGTTGTGCACGTTGCGGAGCGCGAAGGAGATGGTGACCGCGTCGAAGACTCCGTCGGCGAACGGCAGCTTCGTCGCGTCACCGGCCGTGAGCGGCAGCGACGGGTGGCGCTTCTTGCCCTCGCGCAGCATGCCGACCGAGAAGTCGCACGGGACGACCTGGGCGCCCGCCGCCACGAAGGGCAGCGAGGAGGTGCCGGTACCGGCACCGAGGTCGAGCACGCGCTCGCCGGACCGGACGTCAAGGGCCTGCGCGACGGCCTTGCGCCACAGCCGGGCCTGGCCGAGCGACAGCACGTCGTTCGTCAGGTCGTACTTGGCGGCTACGTCGTCGAACATCGCGGCGACTTCGTGCGGCTGCTTTTCCAGGGAGGCTCGGGTCACGGGCCCATTCTCCACCCCGCGCCCGGCGGCCCGGCCGGGGGTCACCGGCGGGTCGGCTGACGGCCGGCCGCGGATCAGCGGCGGAGGGCCTCGGCGGGCTGGATGCGCGAGGCCCGCAGGGCCGGGTAGAAACCGGCGAGCAGGCCCGTGAGCAGCCCGATCACCGGGGCGACGACGACCGTCGCCGGATGGACGACCGGCGTCCAGTCCCGCACGACGGCCACGATCACGACCGTGAGACCGCCGAGACCGGTGCCCACCAGCCCGCCCAGCGCCCCCAGGGCGCCGGACTCCGCCAGGAACTGGGCGGTGATGTGCCGGCCCCGCGCTCCGAGGGCGCGGCGCAGCCCGATCTCCCCGGAGCGTTCCAGGACGGCGACCAGCGTGGTGTTGGCGATGCCGACGGCGCCGATGACCAGGCAGATCGCCGCCAGGAGGAGGAACAGCTGGTTGAGGTCGCCGTTCACGGTGCCGCGCAGCGTGCGGGGGTCCGGCGGTGGGACGGCCTTGAGGTATTCGGGGTGGTCGGGGCGCAGCGCGGTCGGGGCCTCGTGGGCGATCTGTACCGCGGCGCCGATCCGGGTGGCGATCAGCATCCTGGCGTCGCCGCCCTTCGGCGGACCCCAGACCCGCTCGGCGGTGGTGCGCGGCACGATCACCGACAGCAGGAAGTCGGCTTTGCGGCGCGCGTCGTCGATGATCCCGACCACGGTGAACGGCTGGTCGCCGATGAAGACCGCCGGATACGTCTCCAGGGTGGTGATGCCGAGGCGGGCGGCGATGCCCGAGCCGATGACGACGACCGGCTGCGCGGTCCGGGACAGGTAGGCGTCGTAGAGCCTGCCCTGCGCGAGATGCGGGTCCGCCGCCAGCAGGGCGCCGGGCGACGCGGCGACGATGCCGATCTCCTCACCGCCGGCGCCGGCGCCCACCGGCGAGGAGCGGACGGTGGCGCTGCCGGCGGGGTGCACCGTCCAGTAGACCCCCGCGTGCTCCACGCCGCCGAGCCGGCCCACGCGGTCGTCGGCGTCGGCCGGGAAGACCGGGCCGGCGAAGGCGTTCTGCTGGAGGCTGGTGTCCTCGACCGTCACCTCGGTCGCGGTGAGCAGGTCGAACCGGGAGTCGATCTGCGAGGACGTGGTGGCGGTCAGCCCGAGGATCGCCACGAACGTACCGACGCCGAGGACGGTGCCGAGCGCGGTGAGCGCGGAGCGGCCGGGGCGTTGCAGCATCCCGGCGAGCGACTCGGAGAGCAGCTCGCGCAGCGGGAGGACGGAGGGCTCGACGGGCCTGCGCCCGCGCGCCCAGCGCCACCGGAGTCCCCCACCGGAGCGGAGTCCGCCATCGGAGCGGGGTCCCCCACCGGAGCGGAATCTCGTCCCGTCCCGGAACCTCACACCGGCGCCCGTTCGGTCAGTACGCCGTCGCGGATCGAGACGGTGCGCGCGCCGCGGTCGGCGACCAGCGGGTCGTGGGTGATCACCAGGATCGTCATGCCGTCGGCGTGCAACTCGTCGAGCAGGCCCAGGATCGCGCCCGCGGTGGCCGTGTCGAGGTTGCCGGTCGGCTCGTCGCAGAGCAGCAGCGACGGCCGGGAGACCAGCGCCCGCGCGATGGCCACCCGCTGCTGCTCGCCGCCGGAGAGCCGGGTGGGCACGGCGTCCAGCCGGTGGCCGAGACCCACCCTCACCAGCGCCTCACGGGCCCGCTCGTGGGACTCGGCGCGCGGCACCGCGCCGTAGAGCAGGGCGAGCCGGACGTTCTCCGCGGCGCTGCGGTACGGCAGGAGGTGGAAGGACTGGAAGACGAATCCGATCCGCCGGCCGCGCAACGCGGTGCGGTCGGCGTCCTTGAGGGCGCCGGTGTCGATGCCGTCGAGGAGATAGCTGCCGGTGGTGGGCACGTCGAGCAGCCCGACGATGTTCAGGAACGTGGACTTGCCGGAGCCGGAGGGGCCGACGACGGTGACGAACTCACCCGCTCCGACGGTCAGTTCGCAGTCGGTCAGGGCGGTGACCGGCGGCGGGCCCGGATAGGTGAGTCCGGCCTGCCGCAGTTCGATGACCGCGGGGACCTCAGCGACCACCGGAGGCGCCCTTGGGAGTGTCTCCGGAGGTGTCGGAGGTGTCCGCGGACGGGCTCTTGGCGGCGGTGTCCCTGACTCCGGTGATGACCCGGTCGCCTTCCGCGAGCGTGCCGCCGCCCACCGGGACGACCTCAACGAAGCCGTCCCCGGTGGTGCCGGGCCGCACTTCCACCCGGCGCTGCGCGCCACCTTTCGCGACGACGGTGACCACCGTACGGCCGTCCGCGCCCGCCGAGATCGCGGTGACGGGGACGACGAGCGCCACCCCGTCGGTGGAGGCCGCCTCCACGGTCAACCGGACGTCCTGGCCCGCGAGTCGGGGATCCAACGGCGTGTCGGGGCGGACCACCAGGGGATATCCACGCGGCACGGAGGACCCGCCCTGATCCTGGCTCTGTCCCTGATCCTGTCCCTGGTCCTGCTGATCCTGCCGGCCCTGTGACGTCTGCCCCGGTGTCTGCCCGCTGTCGGCGGTCGTGGCGACCGAGGCCACCGTCGCCGCCGCGGTCACTCCGCTGACCTCCGACAGGATCTCGACCCGCTGCCCCGCCCGCACCAGGCCCTTCTGGTACTCCTGCAACATGCCCCGCACCACCAGCGCACCGGCCGACACCGTCATGACCGGGGTCCCGGACACCTTCGTTCCGACGTGGGCCGGAACGGAGTCCACCCGGGCCGGAAAGCCGTCCAGGTAGACCACTTCGCCCGCAGGCAGCATCGGTCCGTCGGTGGCGAGGACCGCGTCGAGGTCGGTCCGCGCGCTGCCGAGGTCCTCCCGAGCCCGCTGCACGGCGCGCTTGGCGGCTTTGGAGGTGACAGGTTTTCCCGCCGACGGATTTCCGGTGCCGGGACTTCCGGTGCCGGGCTTCCCGGTCCCCGACACGAACGGCTCGTCCACCTCGTCCACGCCGTCCAGTTCCTCCTGCGCGTCCTGCGCGTCCTGGAGGGCTCGTTGGGCCGAGGTCACCGCGTCCCGGGCCGACTTCAGCGCCGCGCCGCCGTCCGCGTGGGCCGGCAGCGGGTCGTAGCCGATCGACGCGTAGAACTCCGTCAGCGCCGCCTTCGTCCCGGGCCCGAAGGTCCCGGACGGATCGTCGCCCGCGCGATGGCCCAGTTCCCCGAGCGAACGCTGCAGTTGGGCGACGTCGTCGCCCGTCGCGCCCGGTTTCAGATCCCGGTACACCGGCAGCGCGCCCCGCAGCGCGAACACCGGCCGCCCGGAAACCTCCAGCAGCACCTTTCCGTCGGTCACCGTCGCCCGGGGCGCCACCAGCAGCTTCGTCACGACCGGCGTACCGGTGCCCTCCCCCGCCGCGACGGAGGGCGAGACGTCCACCGACTGCCCGGCCCGCACCGTGCCGCGCAGGATCACCGAGTCCTTGAGGACCCGGCGCTCCACCGGCGCCGTCAGCAGGTCGGGAGCCGGCGCCGCACGCTCCGCGGCGGCCTGGGCGGGCGACTTGATGACCAAAGACGCCCCGGCGGCCGTACCCGACAGCGCCAACGCGCCCACGGCGACGCCGATCACCCAGATCCGGCGCCGTGCGAGGACCGGTGCGTCACCCACCCTGGATCCCGTCGCCGCCGGACTTCGCCTGGCAGGTGTGCCAGATGGCGGCGGTCGACGGATCCTGCTTCAGACGCTTCCCCAGCTCGGCCGGGTACTGGAACTCGCCGGTCGCCGGGCTGGGGTCCGGATAGTCCGCGATCCCGTGCTCACGCATGCACTTCGTCTCCTGACGCATCGCTTCCAGGAACGCCGCGGGAACCGGGTCGACCGTGGTGGTTCTCTTCTTGCCCTGCTCGCTCCCGCCGGAATCTCCGGGGCTCCCGGAGCCCGTGGAACAGCCGCCGGCACCCAGCGCCATGGTCAGCAGCGCGGGCACGAGCAGAAGGATCGGGTGGTGGGAGGTCCTGGACGAGGTCCGGTCTGCGCTGTGCACGATCGATCAGCGTAGCCGCGGTCGAACAGCAGCTCTACTGTCCCAAAGGACAGTAGATACAACGCATTTCCCTCTGGTCGCATAGTGCGCCGCCGTCGCGGCACCACGCACGCACCACGCATCAGGGAGGAACGCCGCATGACGCACGTCAACCGCACCACTCTCCGCCGGACTCTCGCCACGACCCTGGCCCTGGCCGCGCTCGGCACCGCCTCGCTCGTCTGCGCGGCGCCCGCCGGCGCGCTGGGCAAGGACGGCATCCTGGAGCCGGGCGAACTGGGCCTCTACTACGCCCAGAACCGCACCAACCTGCTGTTCGACCTGTACTACGCGGGCAACAACTTCGCCTACGACCGGTACGCCGCGAACCCCAGCATCTCGCCCAACGACAACACCGAGTCGTACTGGAACCGGGACGCGCAGACGTGGAGCGTCTGGACGGACGCGTATCGCGCCGGGGTCCACGGGTGGATCCCGGCGTACACCTGGAGCAACGCCAGCACCAACTTCAAGAACAAGATCTCGTCCGCCAACCCCGGCTGATCCACAGCGCCGCCGCCCCGCACCCCCGCGTCCCCCGGAGTCCGCCGATGCCCAGCCGCCGTGCCGCCGCCCCCGCCGCCAGCCTCGCCCTGCTCGCCGTACTCCTGACGGGCCTGACGGGCTGCGGGTCCGCTTCCGGTGCGGATTCCGACGCGGCTTCCGGCGGAGGGAAGTCCGGTGCGCCCGGGGGCCGGGCGGAGCCGGCCGTCGGCGCGACGCCCGCGCTGCTCGACAGCAACGGGCTGACGTTCCCCATGGACGACTACCTCGTTCCCGCGGAGCAGCGGCAGGAGCTGCAGAAGGCCCAGAACGTCCTCATCGACCAGTGCATGCGGCGCTACGGATTCCGCTACACCGCACCGGAATCCACCGTCAGCGCCGATGTCTACGGCGAGAACGGCCGCCGCTACGGCCTGTCCAGCCCGGCTCTGGCGGCCCGGTACGGCTACGGCGACCCGCCGCAGCAGACTCCGGTCCGCGCCCCGCGCCCGGCCAGGGGGACCAACGAGTCCCTCGTCCTCGACGGCCCGCCCGATCTGGACCCCAAGTCCCTCCCCGGCAACCTGGAGGAGGCGGAGAAGGCCAGGACCTCGGAGAAGAACACCGGCGTCGTCAACGGCATCAAGATCCCCGTCGCGGGCTGCACGGGCGAGTCGGGGCTCAGGCTCTACGCGCCGGACGCCGCCGCCGTCGACATCACCTTCCCGCAGAACCTCAACGCCGAGGCCAACGAGCGCTCGCGCCAGGACTCCCGGGTGGTGCGGGTGATCCGCGACTGGTCGACGTGCATGGCTGGGCACGGCTACCGCGTACCGTCGCCGCTGGGCGTGCCGGCGGCGCTGGGTCTGACCGATCTGTCGGGTCCGCAGGCGGTCACCGCCGCCACCGCCGACATCGCCTGCAAGCAGAAGGTGAACCTCGTCGGGGTCTGGTGCGCCGTCGAGTCCGCGTACCAGAAGGTGCTGATCGAGAAGAACGCGGAAGTCCTCAAGAACTTCAAGGATCAGCAGCAGGCGAGAATGCGCCTGGCCGATTCGCTGTCCGGGTGAGTCGGGCTGATATAGCCTTCCGTTGCTCAAGTCCAGGCTTCCGGGGGGAAACCGTGCATCTGCTCTGCCCGGTGTGCGAGGTCTGCGGGACCGGACTGCGGGACGATCCGCACCCCCACGGCAGCGCGGTGCTCGCGGGGCTGCGCCTGATCTCCGATCTGACGGGCCGCGAGCACGAGGTGCTGATGAGCCTGCGGGACGGCGCCTCGAACCGGGAGCTCGCCGGTGAACTCGGCATCACCGAACGCACGGTGAAACTGCACGTGGCGAGCTTGCGCTTCAAGCTCGGCGGCGTCTCACGGCTGCAGCTCAGCCTCATCGCGCTGGTGCACCACGCCCGCGGCGGTCATGCCCGCCGGTGCACGAGCCGTCCGCCGACCACCGTGGCCACGCAGGCGCCGCCGGCGTCGAACACCGCCAGGTCCGCCCGGCCGCCGGGCACCAGCGCGGGCGGCTCGGACCCGGCCGGCACCCGGGTCAGACCGCCGCGGGCAGCGGCGGCCCGCAGGGCGGGATCCGTCAGATACCCGTCCACGACCGCCGTCGCCCCGAGCCGCAAGAGGGCGTGAATCCGCTCGCGCGGGCTCGGCGCCTCCGGCACCGGCGCCGCGTGCACCAGTGCCGGACCCAGGACCCCGTGCCATTCCCGCACCCGCGCCTGCGGATACCCCGCGCGCAGCTCGTCGGCCGTGCCGACCGCCACGATCCGGTCTCCGGAGACGGCGACCGCCCGTCCGGTGCCGCTGTCGCCGATATGGATCGTGAGCATTCAGTTGGCGGCGAGCAGCTTCAGCTCGGGGTGCGCCGTGCCGCCCTCGATCGCCGTCGACGACAGGTGCGAGACCGCGTGGTCGTTGACCGGGTCGTTCGCCGGGTCGTCGTGCACGACGAGGTGCTCGTACGTGGTGGCGCGCTGCGCGGGCACCCGGCCCGCGGAGCGGATCAGCTGGATGATCTCCATCCGGTTCGAGCGGTGCTTGGCACCGGCCGAGGAGACCACGTTCTCCTCCAGCATGATCGAGCCGAGGTCGTCCGCCCCGTAGTGCAGGGAGAGCTGGCCGACCTCCTTGCCGACGGTGAGCCAGGAGCCCTGGATGTGGGCGACGTTGTCCAGGAAGAGCCGGGAGACGGCGATCAGCCGCAGGTACTCGAAGATGGTGGCCTGCGTCTGGCCCTTCAGCTTGTTGTTCTCCGGCTGGTAGGTGTACGGGATGAAGGCGCGGAAGCCGCCCGTACGGTCCTGCACATCACGGATCATGCGCAGGTGCTCGATGCGCTCGGCGTTCGTCTCGCCGGTGCCCATCAGCATCGTGGACGTCGACTCGACACCCAGGTTGTGCGCGATCTCCATGATCTCCAGCCACCGCTCGCCCGACTCCTTGAGCGGCGCGATGGCGGTACGCGGCCGGGCCGGAAGCAGCTCGGCACCGGCGCCCGCGAAGGAGTCGAGGCCCGCGGCGTGGATCCGCCGGATCGCTTCCTCGGCCGTCACCCCGGAGATGCGGGACATGTGCTCGATCTCGGAGGCGCCCAGCGAGTGGATGACCAGCTGCGGGTACGCCTTCTTGATCGCGGCGAAGTGCTCCTCGTAGTACTCGACGCCGTAGTCCGGGTGGTGGCCGCCCTGGAACATGATCTGGGTGCCGCCCAGCTCGACGGTCTCCGCGCAGCGGCGCAGGATGTCCGCGATGTCGCGCGTCCAGACCTTGTCGCTCTGCGGCGCGGCGTAGAACGCGCAGAACTTGCACGCGGTGACGCACGAGTTCGTGTAGTTGATGTTCCGCTCGATGATGTACGTCGCGATGTGCTCGGTACCCGCGTACCGCAGGCGGCGCGCGGCGTCGGCGGCCGACCCGAGGGCATGCAGCGGGGCGGAGCGATACAGGTCCAGCGCCTCCTCCGGGGTGATGCGGCCGCCGGCGGCGGCGCGATCGAGGACGGCTGCGTAATCGCTCACCGGGGCTGTCCCTTCCGAAGGGGTACAAGACGGACCAGCTCAGCGTACGCCAGGCCACCGACAAGCCGCGGACAGGCCCCGGGCGGGGCCGCGGGGGCCGATCGAGGGACAGGTGAACAGTCGCCGTGTGTCGCGTCACATGCTTGTCACGGGGCGCCCTGCGCCCCTGACACATCCCTCGCGGGGCGGATAATCTGCAGTCTCAAGACAAGTGCTCGGTGGCAACAGCTTGTGGTGCGGGACGGGGTTGGATATGGCGGGGGCCGGATCGACGAGGGGACTGCGTCCGCGCAGGCTCAGCGAAGAGACACTTGCCACGGCGCCGGTACCGGGTCGCGGGGCGGTGCTGAAGCAGCGCGCGGGCTCCGCCGCCAGCGCGCTCTGGGCGACGATGCGCCCCACCCGCAACCGCAGCACCGGCTATCTGGCGATCGGCGCGGTCGGCGCCCTCATCGCCACCTCCGTCGCGGTCGGTGTCGGCGCTGCGGGCTCGATCCCGCAGCTCTCGGACATCGGCGCCTGGCTGGGCAGCAGCGGCACGGGCGAGGCCTCGCACGCCAACGGCCTGACGGGTGACGTGGACGGCAAGGTCAAGCTGCCGGGCATGAACGGCCACGCGGTGACGATCGCGCAGGACGGCAGGACCGTCCTCGTCCTCGACAAGAAGACCGGCAAGGTCGTCAGGATCGACCCCTCGCAGCTCACCGCCGAGCAGTCGACGAACTACGGCACCAGCGGCCTGCAGCTCGTCTCCGGCGGCACGTACGCGTATGTCGTGGACGCCGCCAAGGGCACCGTCCAGCGGATCGACCCGGCGCTGACGACCCCGGCGGGCGAGAAGGTCCAGCTGGGCCCGGGGCTCGGCGCCGCGGCCGTCGACTCCCAGGGCACGCTCTGGGTTCCGCAGCCCGGCAAGGGCACCGTCGTCCCGTTCGTGAACGGCGCGAAGAGCGCCGAGGTCAAGGTCGCCGCCCCCCATCACGACCTCGTCCTCACCCTGGCGCAGGGGCAGCCGGTCGTGACCGACCGCACGGACGCCGTCACCAAGGTGCTGACCGTCGCCGGCACCCAGCAGACCTTCAACCTGCAGGGCGGCATCAACGACTCCGCCCCGGTGAAGATCCTGGTGCCCGCCACCACCGACAGCCCCATGGTGCCGATCCTCGCCTCCGACAGCGGCGCGCTCGCGCTCGTCGACGTCAAAAGCGGCCAGTCCATCAACGCGAAGGTCCCGATCCAGGGGCACGCGCTGGGCGCGCCGCAGGTGCTCGGCAAGAAGGTGTACATCCCGGACGGGACCACCGGCAGCCTGCTCGTCTACGACACCGCGACCTCGGCGTTCCAGGACTCGGTGAACGTGACGAAGAAGCCGGGCAACCTGGAACTCTTCGTCCGCAACGGCCTGCTGTGGGTCAACGACCAGAACAACAGCTCCGCCGCCGTCATCAACGCGGGCGGCGACGTCCACACCATCGGCAAGTACACGGACAAGGTGCCGACGGCCCGGAAGAAGAACGACAAGCCCGTCGAGGACAACGTCCCGACCTCCCGGCCGACCCACCAGGGGCAGCCGCCGTCCCGCCCGGGCAAGGGCCAGGGCGGCAACACCCGGCCACCCACGCACGCCCCGGCCACCACACCGCCACCGACCCAGGCGCCGCCGACCACCCCGACGAAGAACTGCGCCATCAACTGGGAAGCGGGCTGCCCGGAACCGCAGACCCCCGGCACCCCGCAGGCCCAGTCCGGCGACGGCTCGATCACGCTGACCTTCCAGCCGGCCTCCGGGCTCACCCCCAAGCGGTACCTGCTCAAGGGGCTGGGCAGCGGCCAGACGGCGACGCCCACCGAGGTCGGCCCGAACGGCCCGTTCACCTTCCAGGTCGACGGCGGCGCCTGCGGTACGGAGTACAGCTACACGGTCGTCGCGGAGTACGCGGCCGGAGCGGCGAGCAAGGAGTCGAAGTCCTCGGCGCCGGTCCGCCCCTGTGTCGCCCCCGGCGCCCCGCAGAGTCTCAAGGTCAGCAACAACTCGGGCGGCCACGGCGCGAAGGTCAGTTGGAAGGCGCCCTCGGGCGCGTCCGGTGTCACGTACCAGGTGACCTGGCCCGGCGGCAGCCAGTCGACGCAGAGCACCAGCCAGTCGGTGACCGGCCTGGAGAACAGCCAGCAGTACAACGTCTCGGTGAGCACCAGCAACGCGGCGGGCTCGGGCGCGTCCACGAGCGGCACGATCGACCTGACGCCGCCGGACCAGACGATGAACATCACGCACAACGACGACGACCCGGATCCGCTGGCGATCCGCACCGTGCCCAGCACCAAGAGCGGCGGACGGGCCGGCCTGTTCAGTCCGAACTACCAGGGCGCGGTGACCGTGCACTGCCGGACGACGGGCAGTTCGGAATACCACCCGTACGACAAGGTCACCAGCGACGTCTGGGGCAAGATCACGTACGGCAGCATCAGCGGCTACGTCGCCGACATCTACCTGGACTCGCGCTACAACTCCGCCGTCTGGGAATGCAAGTGACCCCTCTCCCCCTCACCGACAACCGAAGTGCGAGCACGTCATGAGCGTTCCCCCGCAGTACCAGCAGAACGACGCCGTCGCGCTCTTCGCCCAGTGTTTCCACGCGCTCGGGGACAACATCGAGCGTGTGGTCAAGGGCAAGCGCGACACCGTCGAGCTGGCGCTGACCTGCCTGTTCGCGGAGGGGCACCTGCTCATCGAGGATGTGCCGGGGACGGGCAAGACGACGCTGGCGCGCTGCCTGGCCGCGTCGATCGAGGCGAACTTCGCACGGGTGCAGTTCACGCCCGACCTGCTGCCGTCCGACATCACCGGCGTGACGATCTACCGGCAGAACACCGGGACGTTCGACTTCCTGCCGGGTCCGGTCTTCGCGAACATCGTGCTCGGTGACGAGATCAACCGCGCCTCGCCCAAGACGCAGTCCGCGATGCTGGAGGTCATGGAGGAGCGCCGGGTCACCGCCGACGGCAAGACCCACCCGGTGCCGCGCCCCTTCATGGTGCTCGCCACGCAGAACTCCGTGGACATGGGCGGCACGTACGCGCTGCCCGAGGCGCAGCTCGACCGCTTCCTGATGCGCGTCACGGTCGGCTACCCGGACCACGCCTCGGAGGTCGCGGTCCTCACCGGCTCCGCCGCCAACACCTCGCCCGACTCCCTCTCGACGATCGCCTCCTCGCACCACATCGCGGAGTTCATCCAGGTCGCGACGCAGGTGCAGGTCGCCGAGCAGCTCTACGACTACATCGTGCGGATCGTCGCGGCGACCCGCTCGCTGCCCGACGTCCGGCTGGGCGCGTCCCCGCGCGGATCCGTCGCGCTGCTGCGCGCCATCCGGGTGCGGGCCGCCTCGCAGTCGCGTGGCTACGCGCTGCCCGAGGACGTCAAGGCGCTCGCCGTGCACGTCCTCGCACACCGCCTGATCCTCACCCCGGAGGCCGAGTTGAGCGGCCGTACGGGCGCGGACGTCATCGCCGAGGTCCTGGCGACGGTGCCGGTGCCGCAGGCGGCCGGCGGGGCGCGGATCTGATGGCCGGGGCCGACGCCACCCGCCGTTCGGGCGCCGGCCCGCTGTCCGCCACCGGCTGGGGCACGTTGCTGGCCGGCGCCGCCCTGCTGGGCGCCGGTTACGGGTACGGGTACGGAGAGGCCGCCGCGCTCGGGCTGACCTGCCTGGTCGCGGTCGTCGCGGCCGTCGTCTGGACGGTGCCCAGGCCGCAACTGGCCGCGGAGCGCCGGATCGCGCCGCGCAAGGTCGGCCGGGGCGACCCGGCGGACGGCATCGTCACGCTCACCAACACCGGTACCCGCACCCGGCGCGGGCTGCGAGCCACCGACATGTGCGGCGACCAGCCGCTCACCATGGATGTGCCGGTGCTGCGCGCGGGCGGCTCGCAGGAACTGCACTACGCGCTGCCGACCGCCCGGCGCGGCCGCATCACCGTCGGCCCGCTGCGGCTGGAGCGCACCGACCCGCTCGGTCTGGCGCGCCGGATCCGTTCCTACGGCTCCGCCGACACCCTCGTCGTACGGCCGCGCATCTGTCTGCTGCCGGTGCTGCCGTCCGGCAAGGCGCACCATGTCGAGGGCCCGACCTCCGACACCGCAGACGACGGGTCGCTGACCTTCCACGCCCTGCGCGAGTACGTGCTCGGCGACGATCTGCGCCGGGTGCACTGGCGGTCCACCGCCCGGACCGGCACCCTCATGGTCCGGCAGATGGTCGACGTGTCGCTGCCGCACACCACGCTCGTGCTGGACACCCGGCCCGGCGCGTACGTCTCGGACGACGACTTCGAGCTGGCCGTCGACGCAGCCGCGTCCATCGCGTACGCCGCCGCCCGCTCCAACTTCCCCGTGCACGTGGTGAGCGAGGCGGGCCCGATCCTGCACACCGACGGTTCCGGCAACGACGCCGACGCGCTGCTGGACCGGCTCGCCCTCATCGGCCGCTCCGACCTGCGCTCGGCCGCGTCCGCCTTCGACGGTCTGGAGCACCACCGGGGCGGCGGCTCGCTGGTCGTCGTCACCGGCACCGGCGACACCGACGGGCTGACGGCGCTCGGCCGGGTCCGGCGGCGCTTCGACCGCGTCACGATGCTGCGGGCCGGCCAGGACATGGCCGCGCCCGACGCGCAGGGCGTGTCCAGCGCCACCGTCGACGTTCCGCAACTGCACATCGCGTCCCTGGACGCGCTGCTGGCCGGCTGGCGCTGGGAGGCGGTCCGTTGAGCGCCACCACACGTCCCGCGCGCACCGCGCCGCTGCCGCCGCAGGGCGGCGGCCCGAACTGGGACTGGGCCGCGCCCGCGCCCACCGGGCCGCGCGCCGAACGTCCGACGACCCCGGTCGCGACCCGGGGCGACGGCCTCGGGCGCGCCCGTCGCCTGTGGTCGCTGCTGCCCGTCGCCGCGCTGCTCGCCGCCTCCGGCCTGGGCTGGCACCGGGTGTTCGACACCCGCGACCTGCTCCCCGTCCTCGCGACCTCCGTCCTCGCGCCGATCGCGCTGTCCGCGGTGCTGTCGGGTGCCCTGTCCCGCAAGGGCCGCACCGGCCCGCTCTGGCCGTCGATCGTGCTGACCGTCGCGGCCTGGACCGGGACGGTCTGGTTCACGATGTTCCGGGACGGCGGGCCGCGCGCGATGTGGCCCGCGCTGCTCGACGCCCCGCACGCCATCCTGACCACCATCCTTCCCGTCCCCGGTGAGGCGCGGCTGCTGGTGCTGCCGCACGCGGTGCTGTGGCTCGCCGCCTTCGCCTCCGCCGAACTGGCGCTGCGCACCCGCACCCCGCTGCTCCCGGCGCTGCCCGCGGTGCTCGCCTTCGGCTTCCCGCTGGTGCTCGGCGTGGACGGCCCCGGCTCCAACCACCCGGTGGTCGCCGCGCTGGCCGCGCTCACCGCGCTCTTGGCGCTGGTCCGCTCGCGGGTGAGCCTGTCGTTGCGCGGGCTGGCGCTCGGGCTGCCGATCGTCCTCGGCCTCACCCTCGTCGCCGCGCTGACCGGGCCCAACCTGCCGGGGCTCGGCGCCTCGTACGACCCACGGGACGCGATCACCCCGCCCACCGTCCGTCCGGAGTCCATCAGTCCGCTGGACCAGGTCGCGGCGCTGATGCGCAACGGCGACGCCAAGGTCTTCATCGTCCGCACCGCCGCCGAGACCAACTACCGGCTGGCCGTGCTGGACGCGTACAACGGCACCACGTGGTCCAGCACCGCGAAGCTGACCCGCACCGGCGGCCGGGTCCCCGCGGAACGCGGCGTCGACCCGGGCAAGCGGCAGGACGTCACCCAGCGCTTCACCGTCCAGTCGCTGCCCGGCATCTGGCTGCCGGCGGCCGACCGGCCCTCGGCCGTGACGCTGCCGGACCGCACCGACCTGTCGGTGGACCCGGCGGCCGGCGTGCTGGCCACCGACCGGACGGCGCCCAGCGGCTTCAGCTACACCGCCGTGTCCCGGCTGCCGGTCTACGACGTCCAGCGGCTGCAGTACGCCCCGGCCGCCGACGACCCGGCGCTCGTCGAACTCCCGCGCACGGACGCGGCCGACCAGCCCATCCCGTCCGTCGCGTCCTTCACGAAGATCGCCGCGAAGGCCACCGAGGGCAGCTCCTTCCCGTACGAGCAGGCCGTGAAGCTCGCCGACTGGCTGCGCGAGTCCTACCAGTTCGACCCGCGGGCCATCCCCGGGCACACCTACCGCGGTCTGGAGTTCTTCCTCACCGAGGGCAAGCGCGGCACCTCCGAGCAGTTCGCCGCCTCGTTCGCCGTGCTCGCCCGCACCCTGGGGCTGCCCTCCCGGGTGGTGGTCGGCTTCCGGCCCGGCACGAAGACCGGTGCCGACACCTGGCAGGTGACGGGCAAGGACGTACTGGCCTGGCCCGAGGTGGAGTTCAAGGGCATCGGCTGGGTCCCCTTCTACCCGACGCCGGGCACCACGTCGAAGGACGGCACCTCGGTCGCCCCGGCCGGCCAGACCAAGGACCGCAAGACGGTCGACCAGCAGATCACCGACCAGCCGCGGCCGTCCGCACCACCCAAGGCCGCCGCCACACCGCGGCCCACGGCCGCACCGGCCGCCGGCACCCCCTGGTGGATCTACGCCGCGGCAGGCGTGCTGCTCCTCGTCCTCGGCTATCTGCTCTACGCGGCCTGGCTGCCCTGGCGGCGGCGGGCCAGACGGCGCGGCGCCGCCGACGTACGGCAGCGGGTGCTCGGCGCCTGGCAGCAGATCGTCGACCGGCTCACCGAGATCGGGCTGCCCGCCACCGGGGCGCACACCGCGGAGGAGGTCGCCGCGTTCGGGGCGACCCGGGTGGGCGGCGCCGCCGGCGAGCATCTCCCCGATCTCGCCCGCCTCGTGAACGAGGTCGGCTACGCCGGCCGCACCCCCGACCAGGCGTCGGCCGACGCCGCCTGGGCACACTGCGACGCCATCGAACGCGTCGTGATCCGCGCCATCCCCAGACGCGACCGGGTCACTCGCGCACTGCGGCTGCGGCGGGACGGGGCATAAACCACAGGGCACGGGCGCCGAACCGGCCGACCGCCCGAGGCGGTAGGTTGTCGTGAGACGCGTGAGGCACGGGAGGACATCGGTGGACCGGACGCCGGGAAGGCGCGGGCAGGGCACGACGGAGAACTCGGAGAGTGCCGAGGGTTCCGTCGCCGTACCCCAGCAGACCTCGTCGGAGGGATACCGTCTCCCGCCGGGGTACAAGCTGCTCCGGCAGGTCGGCACCGGGCGGCACAGTGCCGTTCTGCTGTGCGCCGAGGAGGCGACCGGCGCCGAGGTGGCCGTCAAGCTGCTCGCCGTCACGGTCGACGACGAGAGCACCCGGCTGGCCGCGCACTCCGAACTCCTGTCGGCGGGCGCCGCGGCCCGGCATCCCTGCTCGGTGACGGTGGAGGACGCCGGTTTCACCGCCGACCACCGCCCGTACCTGGTGGAGCAGTTCTGCCGCGGCGGCAACGCGCAGGCGAAGCTCGCGAACTCCGGCCCGTTCCCCGTCGACGACACGATCGTCATCGGCACCCGCCTGGCGCTGGCGCTGCACTCCGCGCACCGCCGCGGAGTGCTGCACCTGGACGTCCGGCCGGCCAACATCCTCTTCGACGAGAACGGCGACGCGCTCCTCGCGGACCACGGTCTCGCGCGCGTCCTGCAGCGCTCCGCGCCGCAGCTGGGTGCGGTCTTCGACCCGATGTTCGTGCCGCGCGAGCTGTTCGGCTGGGAGAAGCCGGGCCCGGCGGCCGACGTGTACAGCCTCGGCGCGACCCTGTACGCGCTGCTCAACGGCGAACCGGCGTACGCGGACGCGGGCCGCACGTCCTGGTCCGCGCTCTACGCGGAGGTGCTGCGCGGCGAGCTGCCGTACCCGGCACACCGCCACGACATACCGGACCCGCTGCTCATCCTCGTGCGCCGGATGATGTCGGCGAACCCGGAGGGGCGGCCGCCGCTGACGGAGGTGCACCGCTCCCTGCGGGCGCTGCTGTCGCCCGCGTCCGCGACGAGGGTGCCCGCGCTGGAGCCGGAGCCCGCGATGGAGTCGCCGCTGCCGGGCTGGGACCCGGCGGACGATCTGACGCCGGAGGAGCAGGCGGCCGTCGAACAGGCGGGCGCGCGGGCGCAGGACGAGGCCAAGCGGCAGTCGCGCAAGCGGCTCATCGCGGCGGCCACCGCGCTGGTGGTCTTCGCCGCGGCGGCGACCACGGCCACGCTGGTACTGCGCGACAAGGGCTCGAAGCCCAAGCCGAAGGCGTCCTCCAGCGCCTCCACGGCTCCCGGCCCGACGTCGAGCGCCGCCCCGGTGCAGGTGCCGGCGGACAAGCTGGCGGGGCTGATGCCGCAGAACGTGCAGGCCGTGAAGGCCAACGGAAATGTGCAGATCACGTGGAAGCCTCCGACGCAGGCCGCGCAGGTCGCCGGCTACGTCGTGCGGGCCGTGGTGCCGGGTGGCGGCGAGCCGCTGCAGAAGACGCCGAACGGCAATGAGCCCGCGGTGGTGTTCACGGCCGGGTCGGTGACGGCCGACACGTGCTACACCGTCAACGCGGTCATCTCGGTGGACGGCAAGTTCCAGTTCGCACCGTCCAAGGAGCTGTGCAAGACGACCGGCTGACCACCACCCGGCCGCTCCCTCGGGCTACTTGATCTTCTTCAGGTCACCGCTGGGGCGGCCGGCCCCGGCGTCGTTGGTGGTGTAGATCACCGTCGCGGCGTCCTTGAGGGTCAGCCGCTCCGCGGTGGCGCCCTTGGAACAGCCGCTCGTCGCGCCCGGGTCACCGGCCGTCGAGTCGAAGACCAGCACTGTGGTGGTCGCGGAGACCAGCTTCCACGTGCCTGCGCAGTTGAGCACGCCCAGCAGGTCCACGTTGCTGTCGCCGACGTTCTCGCCGATCCGCCCCGCCTTGACGGTCACCGTCAGAACCCCGTTGGGCACGCCGTTCGTGGAGACGGTGCTGCCCTGCCAGGTGCCGATGAACGCGGCGGGCACCGACCCGGTGACCGTTCCGGTGACGGCGCCGGTGGACGGGGCGCCGCTCCCGGGCCCGCCGTCGGTGGTGCCGGCCGGCTTGTCCTCCGACCGGAGCAGGACGACGGCGGTCGCGGCGAGAGCGGCGGCCAGCACCACGGCCACCGCGGCGAACAGCCTGCGGCGCCCGCGCCGTACAGGAGGTTCCGGTGCGGCTCCCGCACCGGGATCCACGGTTCCCGGGACGGCGTCGCGCGGCCCGTCCGTCCGTTCCGTGCCCAGGGAGTGCGACAGCGCGGGCGGCGGACCGAACGAGCCGTACGCCGACCCCAGGGGCGCGCCGGCGGGCGTCACCTCGGAGCGCGCGGACAGCGGAGCCGCCTCCAGGTCCAGCAGTTCGACCATATGGCGGCCGAGCTGCGCCATCAGCGGCCGGGAGAGCCAGCCCTGGCGCACGAGGGCTGCGGCGCCGTCGGGCGAGAGCCGCGCCGCGACCTCGGCGGGAGTGGGACGGACGGCCGGCGCCTTGGCGAGGCAGGACTCCACCACATCCCGTAACTCGGCCGGTACACCGTCGAGTTCCGGCTCCTCGTGGGCGACCTTGTAGAGCAGCGAGGCGGCGCTGTCGCCGCTGAACGGGCCGTGCCCGGTCGCCGCGAAGGCGAGCACGGAGCCGAGGGCAAAGACGTCGGAGGCCGCGCCGAGCGGCCGGGCGAGCACCTGCTCGGGCGACATGTAGCCCGGTGAGCCGACGACCACACCGCTGCCGGTGACGGACGCGCCGGAGGCGTCCATGGCGCGGGCGACACCGAAGTCGATGAGGACCGGGCCGTCGAGCGAGAGCATCACGTTGGACGGTTTGATGTCGCGGTGCAGCAGGCCGAGCCGGTGCACCGCGTCCAGTGCCTCGGCGAGCCCGGCGCCCAACGTCCGTACTCCGCTCGGCGGCAGCGGTCCGAACTCGCTGACGGCGTCGGCGAGCGTGGGTCCCGCGATGTACCCGGTGGCGATCCACGGCACCGGCGATTCGGTGTCCGCGTCCAGCACCGGCGCGCTCCACGCCGCGCCCACCAGCCGGGCCGCGTCCACCTCACGGCGGAAGCGGGTACGGAACTCGGTGTCCTCGGCCAACTCGGAACGGACCACCTTCACCGCGACCGTGCGCCCGCCGGGACTGCGGCCGAGATACACCCGGCCCATCCCACCGGCTCCCAGCCGGCCGAGCAGACGGTACGGGCCGATCGACGACGGATCTGTCGTAGCCAACGGCTGCATCAGAGCCTCCTCTGAGCGGAGTGTGCCCCCCGGCCGCGCCCGTGACGCACGATGCGCCGCAGCGATGATCCGCTGCGGCGCATCCGTTGCTGCTCGATCAGTGGCCGAGGCCCTTGGCGAGCTCCTCGTCCGCGGACTGGAACGCCTGCGCGGCACTCTCGAGGAACTTGCCCATGCCCTCAAGGCCCTCAATGGTCTTGGTGGCACCGGTGTTGAACTCGGTGTACGACTGGTCGAACTGCTTCGAGGAGCGGTCCGTCACGTAGCCGCCGTTCACCAGACCCTGAACGAACTTGTGCAGCGTGTTCAGCTTCTCCGTGATCTCGGCCTGGCCCGTCTTGAGCTTGGTGGCCGCGTCACGCATGTCCTGGTATGTAACGTTCACATTAGACATAGAGAAATACCTTCCATTGGCCTTGCCGCAGGGCCGACCCCCGTGGCCTTTGGGTCGCAGATTGATGTGATGGTCTGCAGAAGTCTCAGCTTACGGGTGAGGACGGCGCGGGTGCAGCCTGCGGTTCCCGGTAGCGGAACGTCGAGGTCACGGCGTCGAACACGTCGAAGAACGAGTCCGCGAGATCGAGCACCGGACTGCTGCAGGCGACCAGTGCGACCCGGTCCGCGCTGCCCGGCAGCGGGATGAACGTCTGCATCAGCACGGTGCGCACGGTCTTGGTGTCACCGGGGATCTCGATGTCCTCGATCCCGTACGTACGGGCGGCGGCGCCGGTCTCCGGGATCTCCACCGTGGTCACCTTCCGCCACGCGTCGCCCTCGCGCCGGGCCGGCTTCTCGCGCAGCCCCGCCACGATCGACGCCGGATCCGTGGCCAGCAACTGCCCTTCGGGCGTCCGCGCCCCCACCAGCGACACGGTGACGGAGGCGGTCAGCGGCACCCCGCCGAAGTTCTGCGCCATGCAACCGACGTACACCGCCCCGCTGTCGTACGCCTCACGCGCCGCCCTGCGCAGGAACTTGGCCAGAACGTCGCGGTGTTCGCCGATCGCCGGGTTCTCCTGCACGCGCTGCGCCATCAGCCGGCGGATGCTCTCGTCCCGGCTGGCCGGGTGCAGGTCGAATTCCCACCATGTCATCGGCACGGTGAGCGAGAAGCCCTCCCGCTCGACCGGCATCACCCGCGGAGTCGCACTCACTACTTGTCGCCCTCACCCTTTGCCGCTTTCGCCAAGTCGTCGGCGAGTTGCTTGTCCGCCTTCCGGATCTCGCGCACCGCGGTGTTGGCCATCTTGGCCAGACCCTCCAGGTGCCCGTCGATCTCCTTCCGGCCGTCCTTCCAGTTGTGCTCGAAGCTCTCCAGCGCGTCCGCGACCTTCCCGGAGCCGAGCTTCGCCTCGTAGGACTCGAAGAGCTTGCGCGTCCCGTTCATCGTGGTCCGTACGGACTCGAGGTTGGAGGCAAAATCCTCCAAACCGCCCAGATCCACCTTCAATCGGTCAGGATTACCCATTCTTCCCCCGTCGGTTCTGCGGCCGCCCACGCGCGCGGCTTCCGCGTCCAATGCCCGTCAATTCTCTCACTCTTGACCCTCCCACCGTCAGGGACACCTGTCGCCGCGGGCCCGGTTCCGGCCGGTCCGGCCGGTGCGTTGTCATCGACCTGTTGCATGATGGTCAACAGCAAATACCAGTAGTGCTCAGTGGTGCAGGGGGACGGCAGTGGAACTCCAGCTCAGCGTGATCGACCCGGTCCGTGACGACCGTGCGGACATGCTGGTCGACGCCGACCCCGCGGCGCCCGTCGGGGCGCTCGCGGCGGAGATCGGCCGGCTGCTCGGACGTCCGGAGGACGGACAGGGCCCGCCGGCCCTGCACATCAACGGCTTCCAGATCGACCCCGATCTGAGCCTGGACGCCTCGCCGGTGCGCGACGGCGCGGTGGTCAGCGTGTCCGCTCCCGACGCCTGCCCGGTGCCGGACGCCCAGGGCACCGTGGAAGTTCGGATCGTGGGTGGCCCCGACGCGGGCGGCGTGCACCGGCTCGGCCCGGGCGTCGCCGTCGTCGGCAGCGGACCCGACGCGTGGATCCGGCTCAACGACCCGGCGCTGCCGCACTCCGCGGTGGAGGTGGATGTCGCGGTCGACGGGACCGTCACCGTCCACCCGTCCTTCGGCAGCTCCGCCACCATCGACGGCAAGCCGCTCACCGACGCGAGCCCGTGGCGGCCGCGCAGCGTCGTCGCCGCCGGACAGACCCTGCTGGAACTGAGCCTGCCCAGCTTCCCGGACACCGCCCTCAAGCCCTCCGAGGACGGCACCGGTCTCGACTACAACCGGCCGCCGCGCATCACCCCGCCGCCGCGGCCCACCAACTTCCAGCTGCCGAGCAAGCCCAAGCAGTCCGAGAACCGGCCGATGCCCTGGCTGATGGCGGTCGTGCCGCTGTTCGGCGCCGTCGTCATGGCGATGATGATGCACCAGCCGCGCTTCCTGTTCATGGCGGTGCTCAGCCCGATCGCCATGGTCGGCAACTACGTGAACGACAAGAAGCACGGCAAGAAGTCGTTCCGCCAGACCAACGCCGACTACGAGACGCACAAGGAGTCGATCGAGCGGCAGGCCCGCAAGGCCATGGCCGCCGACACCGCCGCCCGCCGCACCCAGGCCCCGGACCCGGCCGAGGTGCTGGTCGCCGCGACCGGGCCCAGCCAGCGGCTGTGGGAACGGCGGCGCTCCGACCCGGACTACGGGATGCTGCGCGTCGGCACCGGAACCCTCCCCACCGAGGTCCAGGTCTCGGACCCGGCCCAGGAGGAGCACAAGCGCAACGAGGCCCGGAAGCTGTCCGACGTCCCGGTGACCGTCCCCATGCAGCAGCACGGCGTACTCGGCGTCGCCGGGCGCGGTGAACTGCCGCGGGCCATCGGCCGCTGGCTGGTGGCCCAGGCCGCCGCCCTGCACTCCCCCGCCGACCTGCAGATCTGCGTGCTCACCGACCCCAGCGGCCGCGAGGGCTGGGAGTGGGTGCGCTGGCTGCCGCACGCCAGGGCCCGCGAGGGCCAGTCCGCGCTGGCCCTGATCGGCACCGACGCCGACAGCGTCGCCCGCCGGATCAGCGAGCTGCTCGCCCAGGTCACCTCCCGCCAGGACGCGGCCCGCGAGGCCGGCTCCCAGCCCAACCAGGCCTGGGGCGGCCCCACGATCCTCGTCGTCCTCGACGGCTCCCGGCGGCTGCGCGCGCTGCCCGGACTCACCCAGGTGCTGCGCGACGGCCCCCGCGTCGGCATCCACCTCATCTGCCTCGACGCCGACCGCCGACTGCTCCCGGAGGAGTGCCGCGCGCTCGTCGAGGAGGACTACTACGGGCTGCTGCAGGTCTCGATGGCCGGTGTCGAGCCGGTCTCCGCGGTACGGCCCGACTGCGTGACCGCCGCGTGGGGCGAGCAGATGGCCCGCGCGATGGCCCCGATCCGCGACGTCAGCGGTGACGAGGGCGCGGCCCTGCCGGACGCCTGCCGGCTGCTGGACGTGATCGAGATGGAGCCGCCCACCGTCGGCGGGATCGCCGCCCGCTGGAGCATGGGCGGCCGCTCCACCCAGGCCGTGGTCGGCTCGTCCTTCGACGGCGCGTTCGCCATCGACCTGGTCCGCGACGGGCCGCACGGCCTGGTCGCCGGCACCACCGGCTCCGGCAAGTCCGAGCTGTTGCAGACCATCGTGGCCTCGCTGGCGGTCGCCAACCGGCCGGACGCGATGACGTTCGTCCTCGTCGACTACAAGGGCGGCGCGGCCTTCAAGGACTGCGTGAAGCTGCCGCACACCGTGGGTATGGTCACCGACCTCGACACGCACCTGGTGGAGCGGGCCCTGGAGTCGCTCGGCGCCGAGCTGCGCCGCCGCGAGCACACCCTCGCGGCCGCCGGCGCCAAGGACCTCGAGGACTACATCATCGCGATGCGCACCAACCCGGGCCTCGCGGCGATGCCCCGGCTGCTCATCGTCATCGACGAGTTCGCCTCGATGGCCCGTGAGCTGCCCGACTTCGTCACCGGCCTGGTCAACATCGCCCAGCGAGGCCGTTCGCTCGGCATCCACCTCATCCTCGCCACCCAGCGCCCCTCGGGTGTGGTCTCGCCCGAGATCCGCGCCAACACCAACCTCCGCATCGCCCTGCGCGTCACCGACGCCAGCGAATCCTCCGACGTCATCGACGCCCCGGACGCCGGATACATCGCCAAGTCCACGCCGGGCCGGGCCTATGTGCGGCTCGGCGCCTCGTCGCTGCTGCCGTTCCAGTCCGGCCGCGTCGGCGGCCGGCGGCCCGGCCAGGTCGCCACCAAGGCCCCCGCGCCGTGGACCGTGCAGATCGGTTGGGACGGCCTCGGCCGCCCGGTCCCCGAGCGGCCGGCCGGTCCCCGCACCAACGACGACGACCTGCTGACCGACCTCGCCGTCCTCGTCGAGGCCATCCAAGGCGCCAACGAGCAGCTGGGGCTGCCACCGCAGCACAGCCCGTGGCTGCCCGCGCTCACCGAGCGCATGGTCATCGACGAGTTGGAGACCCCGGTCAACGTCTCCCGCGACGGCCTGCTGCCGGCCCCGTACGCGGTCGACGACCTGCCGAGCGAGCAGGCGCGGCGCACCGCCTCCATCGACCTGACCACCTTCGGGCATCTGATGATCGCCGGTGCCCCGCGCATGGGCCGCTCCCAGACGCTGCGCACCATCGCGGGCTCGCTGGCCCGCTCCAACTCCTGCGCCGATGTGCACCTGTACGCGCTGGACTGCGGAAACGGCGCGCTCCTCGCGCTGTCCGCGCTGCCGCACTGCGGCGCGGTGGTCCGCTCCAACGAGGCGGACCGCGCGGTCCGGCTGGTCGGCAAGCTCGCCGCCGAGGTGCAGCGCCGGATGGCCCTGCTCGGCGAGGGCGGCTTCACCGACATCAACGAGCAGCGCACGGGCGTCGCCGAGCAGGACCGACTGCCGCACATCGTGCTGCTGCTCGACCGCTGGGAGGGCTTCACCCCCTCGCTCGGCGATCTGAACAACGGCTCGCTGACCGACACGATCTTCCAGCTGATGCGCGAGGGCGCGTCCGTCGGCATCCACGTGATCATGACGGGCGACCGGTCACTGCTGCTCGGCCGGATCTCCACCCTGACCGAGAACAAGATCGCGCTGCAGCTCAGCGACTCGGGCGACCTGTCCCTCATCGGCCTCAACCCGCGCAAGATCCCCGCGAAGATCCCGCCGGGCCGGGCGTTCCGCGCCCAGGGCGCCACCGAGACCCATGTGGCACTGCTCACCGAGGACCCCAGCGGCCAGGCCCAGTCCGCGGCCCTGCACGCCATCGGCGCCGCGGCCAAGGAGCGGGACAGCGCCGTACCCCGCGCCCGCCGGCCGTTCCGGGTCGATGTGCTGCCCTCCCGGATCGAGTTCGAGGAGGCGTGGGAGATGCGCGACCCGCACGAGATGCAGGCGATGCGCGGTGGCGGCCGGCTCTGGTCCATGGCGGCCATCGGCGGCGACCAGCTCACCGTGCTGGGCCCGAACCTCGCCGAGGGCACTCCCTGCTTCGTCATCGGGGGCCCCGCCCGCTCCGGGCGCAGCACCGCGCTGCTGACGATGACGCGCTCGTTCCTGACCGCCGGCACCCAGATCATCCTGGCCACCCCGCGCCGTCAGTCGCCGCTGCGCCGCCTCAAGCACGCCCCGGGCGTCGTGGGCTTCTTCGGCACCGACGAGATCACCACGGCGGAGCTGCAGGAGGCGCTGTCCCGCTTCAGCGGCCCCGGAGTGATCATCGTGGACGATGCGGAGCTGCTGCGTAACTGCGAGGCGGGGGAGGTCTTCCAGTCCGTGGTCCGCAACGCGACGGGCAAGGAGATCGGCCTGGTCATCGCGGGCGACGCGGACGACATCTGCGGCGGGTTCAACGGCTGGCAGGTCGAGATGAAGAAGGCCCGCCGCGGCCTTCTCCTGTCCCCGCAGAACATGTCGGACGGCGACCTGGTCGGCGTCCGGCTGCAGCGCGGCTCCATCGGCCAGGCCATCCAGCCCGGCCGCGGCCTGCTGCACCTGGGCGACGGCGAGGTCCGCACCGTCCAGGTCCCGTTGACCGCGCTGTAGCGACCCGGTCGTCACAGCAGTCGCTCCGGACCCGGGAGGCGCGCGCCGTCACAGCAGTTCGACGCGCGCCTCCTCGGGGAAGCCGACCCGGCGGGCGAACTCGGCGATGCCGTTGAGCTGCCCGGACCCGAGCGAGAAGTCGAGCGTGGTGAAGTACCTGCTCAGCAGCTCGGCGTCGAAGGCCTCCCAGCGGGCGGCCTGCTCGGCGACCTTGTCGACCTCTTCCAGCGACAGGTCACGGGAGGCGAGGAACGCGCGGTGCACCTCGCGGACGGCCTCGGGCTCGCGGGCGAGGTAGTCGCGGCGGGTGGCCCAGACGGCGAAGACGAACGGCAGCCCCGTCCACTCCTTCCACATCTGGCCCAGGTCGTGCACCTGCAGGCCGAGCCGGGGCGCGTCGTGCAGGGAGGCCCGCAGGGCCGCGTCACCGATGAGGACGGCGGCCTGCGCCTCCTGCATCATCAGCGACAGGTCGGGCGGGCAGCTGTAGTAGTCCGGGCTCACCCCGTACCGCTCGGTGAGCAGCAGCTCGGCGAGGCGCACGGAGGTCCGGCTCGTGGAGCCGAGGGCGACCCGCTGGCCGTCGAGCCGGTCGAGCGGCAGCTGGCTCACGATGACGCAGGACATGACGGGGCCGTCGCAGCCGACCGCGATGTCGGGGAGCGCCACCAGTTCGTCGGCGTGCCGCAGGTACTCCATGAGCGTGACGGGAGCGACGTCCAGGTCCCCGCGCACCAGCTGGGCGCTGAGCTTCTCGGGGGTGTCCTTGGTGAGTTCCAGGTCGAGGAGGGCCCCTGTCCTGGCAAGGCCCCAGTACAGGGGCACGCAGTTCAGGAACTGGATGTGGCCGACCCTCGGACGGGTCCGGCCGCTTTCGGCATGAGGTGCAGATTTGTCCACATCAGGAGGCTAGTCCTGGTCCTTGCGGATCTTGCGGGCGGGCGGCGGAACCGCCCCTGGAAGGGCCTCAAAAGGCCGATCTTGAGACCCTTCCCCACCCCTGAACCTGCGTGCTACTCTCCTCGCAAGTTGCAGTTTGGTTTCCCTTGCAGTACAGAGCCTGCGGAGCATGTGACCCCGTAGGCTTTTGTAGTTTTCAGACTTCGCAGTTGCAGGTTCTGGAGCAGGGCAACCCTTTGGGCCCAAGGAGGGCTTTATGGCTACCGGAACCGTGAAGTGGTTCAACGCTGAAAAGGGCTTCGGCTTTATCGCCCAGGACGGCGGGGGCCCCGACGTCTTCGTTCACTACTCCGCGATCAACGCCGCTGGGTTCCGCTCCCTCGAGGAGAACCAGCAGGTCAACTTCGACGTCACCCAGGGCCCGAAGGGCCCCCAGGCGGAGAACGTAACCCCGGTCTGATCGACGGGATCGCCTAAAAAGCACGACCAAGGAGCCCCGCACCACTGGTGCGGGGCTCCTGCCTTTCCCGAGACCTTCCCGGCGGCCTTCCCGGCGGCCCCTGCCTGCTCGGCTACTCCGGGCGTTCCGCCAGTTCCGCGTAGAGCGCGTCGATCCGGTCGCGGTACCGGTCCGCGACGACCGAGCGGCGGATCTTCAGCGTCGGGGTGAGTTCGCCCGACTCCACCGACAGGTCCTCGTCGAGGATCACGAACCCCCGGATCCGCGCCGGCCGGGCGACCAGCTCGTTGGCCGCGTCCACGGCCTCCTGCACCAGGGCGTGCACCGCCGGGTGCCGGGTCGGGCGGGCGCCCAGGACCTTCTTGTGGCGCGACGCCCAGCCGATGATCTCGTCAGGGTCCAGGGTGAGCACCGCGACCGGGTACGGGCGGCGGTCGCCGATCATCACCGCCCGGGACACGTAGCGGGACTGCTGGACGGCGAACTCGATCTGTGTCGGGGTGAGGTTCTTGCCGCTCGACGTGATCACGATGTCCTTCTTGCGGCCGGTGATCGTCAGATAGCCGTCGGCGTCGAACGCGCCGAGGTCCCCGGTGTGCAGCCAGCCGTCGGAGTCCAGCGCCTCGGAGGTGGCCGCCGGGTCCCCGTGGTAGCCGGGGAAGACGTTGGCGCCCCTGACGAGCACCTCCCCGTCGTCCGCGATCCGCACCTCGCAGCCGTCGATCGGCCGGCCGACCGTGCCGTGCCGGAAGTCGTCGGCGTGGTTGACGGCGATGAGCCCACCGGATTCCGTCATGCCGTACCCCTCCAGGACGCCGAGGCCGCAGGCCCGCAGGAAGGCCATGGTCTGCGGGGCTATCGGCGCGGCTCCGGTGGTCGCCCAGCGCAGCCGGCCGCCGAAGACGGCGCGGACCAGGCTGAACAGCGCGGCGTCCGCGGCGTCGTAGGCCTCCCGCAGCTCCGGCGGCAGCTCCTCGCCGCGGTCCCGCAGCTCGGCCGCCCGCACGCCGAGCGCGACGGCCGCCTCGAACCGTTCCCTGCCACCCTCCTGCGACTCCGCGAGCGACAGCACCTGGGAGTGCACCTTCTCGAACAGCCGCGGCACGGAGGGCAGATGGGTGGGCCTGACCTCGGCGAGCTCCGCGACGATGTTCTCGATCCGCCCGCCGAAGAAGCACAGCGCCCCGCCGACCAGCAGCGTCGTGAACTGGATCAGCTGGGCCAGCATGTGGGCGAGCGGCAGATACAGATACGTGGTGTCGCCGGGCAGGCCGCCCTCGATGTGCGGCACGGTGGCGTCCTGCACGGCGCCGAAGTTGCCGTGGGTGAGCCGGCAACCCTTCGGCATCCCGGTGGTGCCCGAGGTGTAGACGATGGACGCCAGGTCCTCGGGCTTGCGTGCCTCGGCGCGGGCGAGCAGTTCGGCGAGCGCGTCGGCGTCGGGCGGAGCAGCCGTCGTCCCGGACGCGCCGTCCGCCCCGAGCCCGTCGAGCCCGTCGAGCACGTTCAGCACCACCACGTGCCGCAGTTGCGGCAGCCGGTCCCGCAGCCGCTCCACCTTGGCGGCCTGCCGGTCGTCCTCGCAGAGGATCAGGGAGGTGCCGGAGTCGCCCAGCACCCAGGCGACCTCCTCGTCACCGGCCGTCGGATAGACCGGCACGATGACGGCGCCCGCTGTCAGCGCGGCAAGGTGCGCGTAGGTCCACTCCGGGCGGGTCTCGGACAGGATCGCCACCCGGTCACCGGGCTCGACGCCGAGCGCGACGATCCCGCAGCCGGCCCGCCGTACGGTGTCGCGCAGTTCCGTGTAGGTGATGTCGCGCCAGCCGTCGCCGGCGCGGAAGCGCAGTGCGGGGATGTCGCCGTGCCGTGCCGCCGCCCATTCCGCTGTCGACGCCAGCGTCCTTGGCCGATCGGTCTGCGGTGCCATGGTGCCCATCGCGCGCCTCCCTTGGTCGTGTAGCCATGACGCTATGAAGCACCGGGCCCCACGAAGATGACACGAACCGTCAGGCGGGTTGACCCTGCCGCTCAGCAGGAGCACCGTTGAGTGTCATGGGCACGCATACGATCACGGTGCACCGGGTCAGAGCGGCGTTACGCGGTGCCCAGCGGCTCGGCATCGACACCGCCCCGTTGCTCCAACGAGCCCAGATCGCACCCCTGTTGCTCGGCGACGACCGGGCCCGGGTGACCGACGCCCAGTTCACCTGCCTCGTCAAGGAACTGCACCGGGCCACGAACGACGAGTTCCTCGGCCTCGGCCCCGCGCCCAGCCCGCGCGGCACCTTCGCCATGATGTGCTGCACGGCGCTGGGCGGCCGTGACCTCGGCGCCGCGCTGGACCGGGCGGTGCGGTTCTACGGGCTCTTCCCGAGCGGGCCCGACCTCTCCGTCCGGGCGTCGGACGAGGTCGCACGCTTCACCGTGCGCGGCGAGCTCACCGACGACCCGGACCACTTCCTCGCCGAGTGCCTGCTCGTCATCTGGCACCGGCTCTCCAGCTGGCTCGTCGGCAGCCGCATACCGCTGCTGCGCGCCGACTTCGCCTATCCGGCGCCGCCGCACCGGGCCGAGTACGATCTGCTCTTCGGCTGTCCGGTCCGCTTCGGCGCGGAGCGCACCGGCGCCGCCTTCGACGCGCACTGGCTCGACGCCCCGCTCATCCAGGACGAGTCGGCGCTCGGCGAACTGCTGCGCCGGGCCCCCGCCGACCTGCTCAGCCGGCGCGACTACGGCACCACCGTCACCGAACAGATCCGCCGCACGATGGCCCGCGCCCTGACCACCCGCGCCCGGCTGCCGGAGGCACCGGAGATCGCGGCCCGGCTCGCGGTCAGCCCCGCGACGCTGCGGCGCCGGCTGACGGCCGAGGGCACGTCCTTCCAGCGGCTCAAGGACTCGGTCCGCAGGGACGCGGCCATCGCCGGGCTCAGCGAGGGGCACGAACCGATCGCCCAACTGGCGGCGCGGCTCGGCTTCTCCGAGGACACCGCCTTCCACCGGGCGTTCCGCCGCTGGACCGGGACCACCCCCGGCGCGTACCGCCATGCGGCCTCCGGGGCGCATCCGTCGGAGTGAATCTCCCGGCGTGGACACGGTGAGCTGAACCCCTTGGAGTGAATGCTGCCCCGGGTCAGCAAAGGTGAGCGGCGTGGTCAACGCCGGGCCTACCCGCGAGTCACTACGGTCCCTGTACCCCACAACCTTCCACCGTATTGATGGGAGAGCCGCAGTGCAGAGCACCGTACGACGCATCCGGCACACCGTCCTGGCGGCCCTGGCCGCCCTGGCCCTGACGACCGCGCTGACCGCCGCCGCGGCCCCGGCCGAGGCTTCGGCCACGGCCCAGGCCCCGGCTCACTCCCCGGCCGGCGCCGCCTCCGCCGGACAGCCCGGCGACATCGTCAGCGCCCAGCCGAGCCGCTTCATGCCCAACCCCCTCGTCCTCACCGACACCAGGGCCTGGAAGATCCTCTACCGGTCCACCACCGCCACCGGCGCGCCCAACACCGTCTCCGGCACCGTCCTCGTGCCCAACGACGGCCGCACCGGACAGCGCCCCCTCGTCACGTACGCCGTCGGCACCGTCGGCCTCGCCGACAGCTGTGCGCCCTCCCGCGGCTTCCCGACCGGGACCACCGCCGAGGGCAGCCTCATCTGGCAGGCGCTGCTACGCGGCTGGGCCGTCGCCGTCACGGACTACGAGGGGCTCGGCACCCCCGGTACCCACACGTACACCGTCGGCCGGGCCGAGGGGCAGGCCGTCCTCGACGCGGCCCGCGCCGCCGAACGGCTGCCCGGCACCGGTCTGAACGCCGCCACGCCCGTCGGCATCATGGGCTACTCGCAGGGCGGCCAGGCCTCCAGCTGGGCCGCCGAGATCCATGACTCCTACGCACCCGACCTGAACGTCAGGGGCACCGCCACCGGTGGCGTCCCGGCCGATCTCCTCAAGGTCGCCGACTTCAACGACGGAGGCGTCGGCGCGGGTCTGATCCTCGCCGCGGCCGTCGGCCACGACGCCGCGTACCCGGCGCTCGACCTCGCCAAGTACCTGAACGACAGGGGCCGGTCGGTGGTGGACATCGTCAAGACGCAGTGCGTCGCCATCGACGCCATCGCCGGTCTCTTCCAGCGCATCGACCAGGTCACCGTCAGCAACCCGCTCTACCAGGCCGACTGGCAGAGCGCGCTGCGCGCCGACGCGCTGGGCACGCACGCGCCCGACGCGCCGGTCTACCTCTACCACGGCGTCATCGACGAGCTGATCCCCTACACCGTGGGGCAGCAACTGCGCACCGACTGGTGCGCGAAGGGCGTAAACGTCCAGTGGCAGTCCATGCCGCTCGGCCACATCACGGGCGCCATCGCGGGATCGCCGTTCGCCATGGCGTGGCTCGCCGACCGCTTCGCCGGCCGCCCCACCGCGGCCAACTGCTGACCCTGATCAGCGACGCTGTCGCCGACCGGGCCGGTTCCCCGGTCCGGGCCGGCGTCGGCACGTCTCTCCTCGTCCGTCACCGCCCGCGGTAGAGCTCGTCGATCTCCTTCGAGAAGTCCCTCGCGACAGCGGCCCGCTTGAGTTTCATCGAGGGCGTCAGATGGCCCGAGGCCTCGGTGAACTCCACCGGCAGCACCCGGAAGCGGCGTATCGACTCCGCCCGCGACACCGTCTCGTTCGCGTCGTCGACGGCGCGCTGGATCTCCGCGAGGAGCTCCGGGTCCTCGGCCAGCTGCGCCGGACGGACGCCGTCGCGGTGGTGCATACGGCGCCAGTGGCTGATGCCGTCGGGTTCGAGGGTGATGAGGGCGGCCACGTAGGGACGGTTCTCGCCGACCACCATGCACTGCCCCACGAGGGGATGCGCCCGGAGACGGTCCTCCAGCGGAGCCGGGGCGACGTTCTTGCCACCCGCGGTGATGATGATCTCCTTCTTGCGGCCGGTGATGGTCAGATAGCCCTCGGCGTCGAGTTCACCGATGTCACCGGTGGCCAACCAGCCGCCGTTCACCGGGTGGTAAGCGCCGACCCGGCCGTTCCAGTAGCCGCCGAACACCATGCCACCGCTGAGCAGCACCTCTCCGTCGTCGGCGATCCGGACGGCGGCGCCGGGCAGCGGCCAGCCGACGGTGCCGAGCCGCGGGCGCAGCGGCGGGGTGACGGTGGCGGCGGCCGTGGTCTCCGTCAGCCCGTAGCCCTCGAAGACCACGACGCCCGCGCCCGCGTAGAAGGCGGCGAGGCGGCGGCCGAGCGGGGAGCCGCCGCAGATCGCGTAGCGGACCTTGCCGCCGAGGGCGGCGCGGATACGCCGGTAGACGAGCGGGTCGTAGAGCGCGTGGGCGGCCCGCAGCCCGAGCGAGGGCCCGCGACCGGTGCCGGACTGCTGCGCCTCCAGGGCCTCGCCGTACCGCCGCGCGATCGTGGCGGCCCGGTCGAAGGAGGCGGCCCGGCCCATCGACTCGGCCGTGGCGCGGCCGGTGTTGTAGACCTTCTCCAGCACGTACGGGATCGCGAGCAGGAAGGTCGGCCGGAAGCCGGCGAGGTCGGACAGCAGATCCTCGGTGGCGATGCTGGGGGCGTGGCCGAGCTTGACCCGGGCCCGCAGGCAGCCGACGGCGACCATCCGGCCGAAGACGTGCGACAGCGGCAGGAAGAGCAGCGTCGAGGCGGGCTCGGCGCTCACCGACTTGAAGACCGGATGGAGCAGCTCGATGGAGTTGTCGACCTCGGCGAAGAAGTTGCCGTGGGTGAGGATGCAGCCCTTCGGGCGGCCGGTGGTGCCCGACGTGTAGATGAGCGTGGCGACGCTGTCGGGTCCGAGGCCGCCGCGCCGGCCCTCGATGAGGATGTCCGGCAGCTCCCGCCCTTCGGCGATCAGCTGGGAGACGGCGCCCGCGTCCAGCTGCCACAGATGCCGCAGCCCGGTCAGCGCGCGGCGCTGCCCGCTGATGAGCCGGGCCTGCTCGACGCTCTCCACCGCGCAGGCCACCGCGCCCGAGTCGGAGAGGATCCAGGCGGCCTGCGAGGCGGAGGACGTCGGGTAGATGGGGACGGTGATCAGGCCCGCGGCCCAGGCCGCGAAGTCCAGCAGCGTCCACTCGTACGTCGTGCGCGCCATGATCGCGAGCCGGTCGCCGGGGCGCAGCCCGGCGGCGATCAGCCCCTTCCCCACGGCGACGACCTCGTCGCGGAACGCCGCGGCCGTGATGTCGCGCCACTGCCCGCGCTCGTCCTTGCGGCTGAGAACAGCCTCCTGCGGGGCCTCCGCGGCGTTGCGGAACGGGATGTCCGCAAGGCTCCCTGAGCTCTCGGGCGGCACGAGCGCCGGCACGGAGGCCTGCCGGACCGCACCGCCCGACACGACGAGATCCGGTTCCACAGCGACGAGTTGGGACGCGATCGGGCTCTTACGGGACATCAGGGCTCTCCTGGTTCGCGGAATCGTACGGCGGCTCTCGCTAGGCGGATCAGCGGCGTTCAGCGTCCGACGGCGGTTCAGGGACGTTCGAGTACGGCGGTGACCCCCTGGCCGCCCGCGGCGCAGATGGAGAGGAGCCCGCGCCCCGGCCCGCCGCGTTCGGCGAGCAGCGCGGCGAGGGTCGCGACGATGCGGGCGCCGGTCGCCGCGAAGGGGTGCCCGGTGGCGAGCGACGAGCCGGCCACGTTCAGCCGCTCCCGGTCCACCGTTCCCAACGGGCCCGCCAGGCCCAGCCGTCCGGTGCAGAACTCCTTGTCCTCCCAGGCGGCGAGGGTGGCCAGGACCTGCGAGGCGAACGCCTCATGGATCTCGTAGAGGTCGAAGTCGTCGAGGGCGAGCCCGGCCCGTTCCAGCATGCGCGGCACGGCGAACGCGGGCGCCATCAGCAGACCTTCCTCGTCACCCATGGGGTTGCCGACGAAGTCGACGGCGGCCGTCTCGTACGCGGTGAGGAAGGCGAGCGGCTCGAGCCCGTGGTCGGCCGCCCACTCCTCGCCGGCCAGCAGGACGACGGCCGCGCCGTCCGTGAGGGGTGTCGAGTTCCCGGCCGTCATGGTGGCGCCGCCGTCCAGCACGCCGAAGACCGGCCGCAGCCGGGCGAGCCGCTCGGCCGTCGAGTCCGGGCGCAGGTTCTGGTCGCGGTCCAGTCCCCGGAAGGGGGTCACCAGGTCGTCGAACAGGCCGCGTTCGTACGCCGCGGCGAGCCGCTGGTGGCTGGCGGAGGCCAGTTCGTCCTGCGCCTCGCGGGCGATCTCCCACCGCTTGGCGGTGAGCGCCGCGTGCTCGCCCATCGACAGACCGGTGCGCGGCTCGGCGTTGCGCGGGATCTCCGGTACGAGATGACGTGGCCGGACGCGTGCCAGCGCCTTGGCGCGCGCACCCGCGGACTTCGCGCGGCGCACCTCCAGCAGGATCCGCCGCAACTCTTCGTTGACGCCGAGCGGCGCGTCACTCGCGGTGTCGGCGCCGCCCGCGATGCCGCAGTCGATCTGGCCGAGCGCGATCTTGTTGGCGACGGCGATGATCGCCTGCAGCCCGGTGCCGCACGCCTGTTGGATGTCGTAGGCGGGCGTGGCGGGGTCGAGGGTGCTGCCCAGCAGGACCTCGCGGGCGAGGTTGAAGTCGCGGCTGTGCTTGAGGACGGCCCCGGCCACGAACTCCCCCACGCGCTCACCGCCCAGCCCGGTCCGTCCCACCAGGCCCGCCAGCGCCGCGCCCAGCATGTCCTGGTTGGACGCGGTGGCGTACGGCCCGTCGGAGCGGGCGAACGGTATGCGGTTGCCCGCCACCACCGCGACCCGGCGCGGGCTGTCCTTGCGATCGATCATCGGCGGGCTCTCCCTTGGCTGGGTGCTGACTCACCAGTAGCCTTACCGGCGGTAAACTTACTGCAGAGTAAGGAGAAGGCCAATGGCCGATCGCTATCTCCGCTTCACGGGTACGGCTCCCGGCCGCTTCCTCTCCGGCCGCCTCGGCCTCCCCCAACCGACCACGCTGCGCCGCTGGTCACCGGAATACCCCGACCTGGAAGGACCGGTCCTGCGCCTGGCTGCGCGTGCCCCGCGTACGGAGGACACGCCCGCCGCGGAGCCCGCGCCCGCCGCTGTTGTGCTGGACGCCACCGGCGTCTGCGAACCGGCCGCGCTGCACGACGTGTACGCGGCGCTGCACCCCGTCGTCCGCTCGCTCGCGCCCTGCGGCCGGCTGATCATCCTCGGCGCCGTCCCGGATCCGGCCGACCCCCACCAGGCCGCCGCCCAGCAGGCGCTCGAAGGGTTCGTCCGTTCCCTGGGCAAGGAGATCGGCCGCGGCCGAACTGTCCAACTGCTGCGCCTGGCACCCGGCGCGGACTCCGGGTCGACGCTGCGCTTCCTCCTCTCCCCCAAGTCCGCGTACGTGAGCGGCCAGGTCATCGAGATCGGCCCGGCCGACGCCGTTTCGGCTGTTCCCGCTGCCGCCACCGCTGCCGCCACCGCTGCCGCGGATTCCGCCCCTGGCACCCGGATCGCCCTGGTCACCGGCGCCGCGCGTGGCATCGGCGAGTCCGTCGCCGCCACGCTCGCCCGCGACGGCCACCACGTCGTCTGCCTCGACGTCCCGCAGGCCGAGGAGGCCCTGGCCGACGTCGCGCGACGGCTGGGCGGCACCGCACTCGCCCTGGACATCACCGCTCCGGACGCCGGGGAACGCATCGCCGCCGCACTCCCCGGAGGTCTGGACGTGCTCGTCCACAACGCCGGGATCACCCGTGACCGCAAGCTCGCCAACATGGCCGCCGACCGCTGGGACTCCGTCCTCGACGTCAACCTCGGCAGCGTCATCCGCACCACCGACCACCTGCTGAAGTCCGGCACCCTGCGGGACGGCGGCCGGATCGTCGCCACCGCCTCGATCAGCGGCATCGCGGGCAACGCCGGCCAGACCAACTACGCCGCCTCGAAGGCGGGCGTCATCGGCTTCGTCCGCGCGCTCGCGGCGGATCCGCGCACGGCCGGCCACGGCATCACCGTGAACGCCGTCGCTCCCGGCTTCATCGAGACGAAGATGACCGCGGCCGTCCCGCTGTTCATCCGCGAGGCGGGGCGCCGGATGAACTCCCTCGGCCAGGGCGGGCTTCCCGTCGACGTGGCCGAGACCATCGCCTGGTTCGCGGATCCCGGGTCGGGCGGTGTCACGGGGCAGGTCGTGCGCGTCTGCGGCCAGAGCCTGCTGGGCGCGTAACCCGCGCCGACCCACCCCCCGCATCACGTAGCCCGCAGTCCGCATCCCACATTCCGCGGTCCGCAGTCCGCAGTCCGCAGTCCGCAGTCCGCAGTCCGCAGTCCGCAGTCCGCAGTCCGCATCGAAGGGACGACCCGACGTGCCCACCCGCACTCTCGCCGCGCCACCGCGGCTGCCCCTCGTCCTGGCCCGGGGCGCGCTCGGCTCGCGCCACAAGCGCGGGCGTCCGCGCGACACCGCGGCGCCCACCGACCGGTTGGTCCTGCCCGCCGCCCGCATCGACCCGGGTCGGCTCGCCGCATACGCACGGGTCTGCGGCTTCACCCAGACCGCGGGCCCGGTACCGCTGACCTACCCGCACATCCTCGGATTCCCGCTCGCCGCGCAGCTGATGGCGGACCGCGCGTTCCCGCTGCCCCTGCTCGGACTGGTGCACACCTCCATCGAGATCACCCAGCGGCGCGCCCTGCACGCGACCGACCGTCCCGAACTGACCGTCCACACGTCAGCACTCCGCCCGCACCACCGCGGCACCGAAGCCGTGATCGTGACCGAGTCCCGCCTCGGCGGTGAACTCGTCTGGTCCGACAGCAGTACGTACCTCGCCCGGCACAGCGGCGCCACCGGCCCGCGCCCCGATGACGCGGCGCAGCCCGCGGGAACCCCGCTCCCCGCCGTCGCCACCTGGCAGCTCACGGCGGATCTCGGCCGCCGCCATGCCCGGGTGTCGGGCGACTACAACCCGATCCACCTCCACCCCTGGACCGCGAGACCCCTCGGCTTCCCCCGCGCCATCGCCCACGGCATGTGGACCGTGGCCCGCTGCGCGGCCGAGGCGGTCCCCTTGGACGCCGAACAGGTCACCGTGCGAGCCCAGTTCAAAGCACCGGTGCTGCTCCCGGGCCAGGTGACCTACGCGGCCGACGCCGCTCCTGGTGCCTTCGAGCTGCGCAGCGGCGACCGCGTCCACCTCACGGGCGAGGTGGTTCCCAGCGCCGGCCGTTCATGAGGTTGTCCAGGCCGGCCCAGGCGAAGTTCATCAGCGTCGCCGCGGTGTCCTTGCCCGACTGGCCGGGCTGCCCGCACCCCCAGCCCGCCAGCGACTCCGCCGCGCCCACCAGCGCGTGCGCCAGCCCCGCGATCTCCCGCTCGGCGAGCTCACCCTCGCAGTTCGCCTCCCGGGCCGCGGCCGCGATCAGCTCCCGTACGAACTCGGCGATCTCCGCGCGCATCAGCGCGACCTCGTCCGCGAACGGCTCCCCCTGGGTCCGCGCCTGCTGATACAGCACGGTCCAGCCGTCCGGGCGCTCCGTCGTGTGCGTGAAGAAAGCCCGTAGCCCGCACCACAGTTGCCGGTCCGGCGCCCCCCCCGGCTCCACGCCGGCCCGCACCGCCGCGGTGAGCGCCGCCGCCTCCCGCCGGATGCACGCGGTGAACAGCTCTTCCTTCGAATTCAGATACAGATAGACGAGCGGTTTTGACACCCCCGCCGTCTCGGCGATCTCATCCATCGAGGCCGCCCGGTACCCCCGCCGCGCGAACGTCGCCACCGCCGCGTCGAGCATCTGCTGCTCGCGCACCTGCCGCGGCACCCGCTTGGTCTTCCCGCCCACCCCTGTGCCACCTCTCGCGTAGCGCTACCCGCAAGTAAGCCTACGGGGCGGGTCTCCCCCGGTCCGGCGACCTGGGGGCACCGGACCGAGCGACCGGGAGAACCGGCCACCTCCCGTGAATCTGGACACGACCCCACTCACGGGCCGACAATCCCACCATGACGTCCCCCGAGTTCCGCGCCCCGGGCGTACGGCCGTCGGAGACCGAGCGGGACCACGCCCTCGAAGTGCTGCGTGCCGGGACCGGCGACGGCCGGCTCTCCCACGACACCTTCATGCACCGCATGCACATCGTGCTCACCGCCCGCAGCCGCGCAGAGATCGACGGAGCCCTCGCCGACCTCCCCTCGCGCGGCCGCGCCCCCCAGCTCTTCCTGCTGCGCGCCGTCGCCCGCGTCTCGGCGCTCTCGGTACGGCTGCGCGGCAGTTGGCGCACCGAGCAACTCCCGGGCCTGCGGCTGCCGGAGCCCGGACCGCAGCCGCTGCGCATCGGCCGCGCCCCGGTGTGCGACCTCCGCCTCGGCCACGACTCGGTCTCCCGCACCCACGCCGAGCTCCGCTACCAGGACGACGCCTGGCTCCTCTCCGACCTCGGTTCCCTCAACGGAACCCACGTCAACGGCCTCCGCATCACCGGCACCGTCCGCGTCCACCCCGGCGACCACGTGGCCTTCGGCAGCCTCAACTTCCGCCTCGCCTCGGGCTGATCCGTCCGGGGGCCGGTGTCCTTTCCGGAGCACATGAAAGTGCCCCCGATCCCTGGAATTCGCCCAGGGATCGGGGGCACTGCTGTGTACGGTGCTACGCCGCTACCGGGACGCGCGCTTCGTTCTCCGCGTCCACGTCGTCGTCCATCAGGCTGTCGATGTCCGCGCCGTGCGCCGTGGCGTACTTGGCGCGGTCGAGGATGTTCTCGCGGGCCGCGACGATGACGGGGACGACGGACTGGCCGGCGACGTTCGTGGCGGTGCGCATCATGTCGAGGATGGGGTCGATCGCCAGGAGGAGGCCGACGCCTTCGAGGGGGAGGCCCAGGGTGGAGAGGGTCAGGGTCAGCATGACCGTGGCGCCGGTGAGGCCCGCGGTGGCGGCGGAGCCGATGACCGAGACGAAGGCGATCAGCAGGTAGTCGCCGATGCCCAGATGCACGCCGAAGACCTCGGCGATGAAGATGGCGGCCAGGGCCGGGTAGATCGCGGCGCAGCCGTCCATCTTGGTTGTGGCGCCGAACGGGACGGCGAAGGAGGCGTATTCGCGCGGGACGCCGAGGCGTTCAGTGACGCGCTGGGTGACCGGCATGGTGCCGACCGAGGAGCGCGAGACGAAGGCGAGCTGGATGGCGGGCCAGGCGCCGCGGAAGAACTGCAGCGGGCTGACCTTGGCGACGGTGGCGAGCAGCAGCGGGTAGACGCCGAACATGACGAGGGCGCAGCCGACGTAGACGTCCGCGGTGAAGGTCGCGTACTGCTTGATCAGGTCCCAGCCGTAGGTGTTGATGGCGTTGCCGATCAGGCCCAGCGTGCCGAGCGGGGCGAGCTTGATGACCCACCACAGCGCCTTCTGCAGCAGTTCGAGGACCGAGGAGCTGAGGGTGAGGATCGGCTCGGCCTTCTCGCCGAGCTGGAGCAGCGCGATACCGACGACGGCGGCCATGAAGACGATCTGCAGCACGTTCAGTTCGGTGAACGGCGAGATGACGTCGGTCGGGATGATGCCGGTGAGGAAGTCCAGCCAGGAGCCGGTGTGCTTGGGCTTGGAGCCGTCGGCCGGGGTGAGGCCGCTGCCGGAGCCGGGGTTGGTGAGCAGGCCGATCGCGAGGCCGATGGAGACCGCGATCAGCGACGTGATCATGAACCAGAGCAGTGTGCGGGTGGCCAGCCGGGCGGCGTTGGAGACGTTCCGCAGGTTGGTGATGGAGACCACGATGGCGAAGAAGACCAGCGGGGCGACCGCGAGCTTGAGCAGTTGGACGAAGATCGAGCCGATCTCGTCGAGGGTCTTGCCGAGCCAGGCGATGTCGCCGCTGCGGGCGATCCAGCCGAGACACACACCGAGGACCAGACCGCCGAGGATCTGGGCCCAGAACGGGATCTTGGGTATGCGTACGCGACTGGATGTATGAGGCATGTTCCTGACGCTAACATCAGGGCTTTGAGAAACCCAAAGTCATTCTTTGGGTTCCGATGAACGGAACCGGCCCGATCCGCGCGCGGACAGCACAAAGCCCCGCCGGGAACAGGGTGTTCCCGGCAGGGCATGGCGAAGCGTGTGACGAGGGTTACTCACCGACCCCCGGCGGTCCTGCGGCCCGAGTGTGCCGAGCGGTGCTACGCGGTGCGCGCGGCGTCGTCCGCCGCGTCCTCCGCGCTCTGGCTCTTGGCGAAGTTCGCCCGGCTGCGCTCGACGCGCGCGGAGACCTGCGCGGACGCGGCATCGCGGGCGCCGCGCAGCAGCACGAAGCTCAGCGGCGCGGAGATGACGAGCGCGAGCAGCGCGACCCACAGGAGGTTGGAGCCCCCGAGTCCGGCCGGCAGGATCCGCAGGGAGACCAGACCCCAGATGACCGCGAAGCAGCCGACGAAGAGGCCAAAACGCATGGCGGTGTAACGGAACATGGTTCCAGTGAAGCACGGCCCCCCGACGATCAGTGCAGGGGGAGCCACATAGTGATGTCGTCGCGGAAGTCGTCGGCGGAGACGCGGATCGCGTCCGGTACGCGGCCGACTTCCTTGAAGCCGCAGGTGGCGTAGAAGCCGTCCACGCCGGTGCCGCCGCGCACCCCGAGCCGGATCGCGTCGAAGCCCAGGTCGCGGGCGAAGTCGATGCCTTCGCGCAGCATCCGCTGGCCGCGCCCGCCGCCCTGCAGGGCCGGGTCGACCATGACGGTGACCATGGTGCACCAGTGCCGCATCAGCCGGTGGGTGTTGAGCTTCAGGAAGACCGTGCCGATCGCCCGCCCGCCCTCGTGGGCGACGAGCAGCCGCTGGGTCCCCGCGTCGACCGCCTCGAACTGCCCGTCGGCGACCGGGCGTACGTCCTCGGCCGTGACCGGCGGGACGAAGCCGACCGCACCGCCGGCGTTGGAGGCGTCGGTCCAGATCCGGAGGATCTCTTCGCGGAGGCCGGTGGACAGCTCGGGGTCGCGCGTAAAGGTAAGGGTCATAGAGCGATAGTAGCTATTACCCCGGCCGCCCGGCAACGGTATACGGGTTACGGAGAACGCGAAGGCCCCGGCGACGCGCATGTGCGCGTCGCCGGGGCCTTGAGCAAGCCGGCAGGCAGTCGGACTGCGGGAAGTCAGAGGCGCATCGGCTGCGGGGACTCGCGCCGGTCGGCGTTCGGCCCCGGGTACTCGCGGATGATCTCGTAGCGCGTGTTGCGCTCGACCGGCCGGAACCCGGCGTCGCGGATCAGGTCCAGGATGTCGTCGCGGTTCAGCTTGTTCGGCGTCCCGTACGCGTCAGCGTCGTGCGTGATCTTGTACTCGACGACCGAGCCGTCCATGTCGTCCGCACCGTGGTTCAGCGCCAGCTGCGCGGTGGCCAGGCCGTGCATCACCCAGAAGACCTTGACGTGCGGCACGTTGTCGAAGAGCAGCCGGGAGACGGCGAACGTCTTGAGCGCGTCGGCGCCGCTGGCCATGGTGGTGCGGGCCTGCAGCGTGTTGCGGATCTTGCCGTCCTTCATGTCCACGAAGTCGTGCTGGTACCGCAGCGGGATGAAGACCTGGAAACCGCCGGTCTCGTCCTGCAGTTCACGCAGCCGCAGCACGTGGTCCACCCGGTGCTTCGGCTCCTCGATGTGCCCGTAGAGCATCGTCGAGGGGGTCTTGAGACCCTTCGAGTGCGCGAGGCGGTGGATCCGGGACCAGTCCTCCCAGTGGGTGCGGTGGTCCACGATGTGCTGCCGGACCTCCCAGTCGAAGATCTCGGCGCCGCCGCCGGTCAGCGACTCCAGGCCCGCGTCGATCAGCTCGTCCAGGATGTCGGAGGCGGACAGACCGGAGATGGTCTCGAAGTGGTGGATCTCGGTCGCCGTGAACGCCTTCAGCGAGACGTCCGGCAGCGCCTCCTTGAGGGCCTTCAGCGAGCGCGGGTAGTACCGCCACGGCAGCGTCGGGTGCAGGCCGTTGACGATGTGCAGCTCGGTGAGGTTCTCGCCCTCCATCGTCTTCGCGAGACGGACGGCCTCCTCGATGCGCATCGTGTACGCGTCCTTCTCGCCCGGCTTGCGCTGGAACGAGCAGTAGGCGCACGACGCGGTGCACACGTTCGTCATGTTGAGGTGGCGGTTGACGTTGAAGTGGACGACATCGCCGTTCTTCACCGTCCGCACGTGGTGCGCGAGACCACCCAGCCACGCAAGGTCGTCGGACTCGTAGAGGGCGATTCCGTCCTCACGGGTCAGCCGCTCACCCGCGTAGACCTTCTCCTCCAGCTCACGCTTGAGTCCAGCGTCCATGCCCATTCCTGCCGCCTCCTGTATGACCGAATCGACCCGATCGAGCCTACTCACTCCCCCAGCCTTCGGCCGGGAGGGGCCCCCGTTCCCGCCTATGCCTCGTCGGGCAGGGCCCCGACCCGGTTCTCCCACTTCGTGGAGAGCACGATCGTGGTCCGGGTACGGGCCACGCCCTTCGTGCCGGACAGCCGGCGGATCGTCCGCTCCAGGCCGTCCACATCGCCGACCCGGACCTTGAGCATGTACGAGTCGTCGCCGGCGATGAACCAGCAGTCCTCGATCTCGTCCAGGTCGCGCAGCCGGTGTGCCACGTCCTCGTGGTCGGCCGCGTCGCTGAGTTGCAGTCCGACCAGGGCGGTCACGCCGAGGCCGAGCGCCACGGGCGCGACGGTGGCCCGGTAACCGGTGATCACCCCGGCCTGCTCCAGCCGGTTGATCCGGTCGGTGACGCTGGGCCCGGAGAGCCCCACCAGCCGGCCCAGCTCCGCGTACGAGGCCCGCCCGTTCTCGCGCAGCGCCTGGATGAGCTGCCTGTCCACCGCGTCCATATGCCTGGACCCTCCCGTTCATGCATCGATTGCGCCGTGCGAACAAGAATCTAAGGCATCCGCGACCCTGCGGCCTGCGCATCAGCTGGGAAGCCCGCGCACAGCGGCTGTGAATCCGCTGTGGATCAGCCGCTGAGGGTCCGCCGGGCTCCGCCGAACGGCCGGGAAACACCACCCGCACAGGTGTCACAGGAGCCACAGATGACAGCTGGTCCGCTGCTTCCGGCCATGCCGCCACCCGCCTGCCACGGCGGTCAGCCGGAGCCGGCCGCGCCGAGTTCGCCTTCCCATCTGCGGTACAGCTGGTGCGGCACTCCCGCCGCGTCCAGCGCCCGCCCGGCCACGAAGTCCACCAGGTCCTGGATGTGCCGGGCGCCCGCGTAGAAACCGGGTGACGCGGGCAGTACGACCGCGCCCGCCTCGTCGAGCGCCACCAGGTGCTTGAGGGTCTGGCCGTTCAACGGTGTCTCGCGGACCGCGACCACCAGGGGCCTGCGCTCCTTGAGCGTGACGCTCGCCGCCCGCTGCAGCAGGTCCTTCGACAGTCCGAGCGCGACCCCCGCCACACAGGCGGTACTGGCCGGCACGATCAGCATCCCCTTGACCGGGTACGAACCGGAGGACGGTCCGGCCGCGAGATCCCCGGCGGACCAGAACCGCACGTCCGCCAGGTCAGCCGGCTCCAGTTCGAACTGCCCGTCCTTGCCGTCGGCGCCGAGGGCCAGCCAGGTGAGCAGGTCCTCGCGCCAGTGCGCGTCCCGGAACGCGTGCCCCGTCTCGTCGAGCAGTGTCAGCCGGGCGGCCCGGCTGACCACCAGGTCCACCGCCTCGCCCGCCCTCAGCAGCCCCCGGAGCACTGCGGAGGCATAGGGCGTCCCGGATGCTCCGGAGACCCCCACGATCCAGGGCTTGCGCATGCTCGTGTCCACCTGGCGAGCCTATCCGGCGCCCGGGGACGGCCGGCGGCGGGAGAGGGCTCCAGGACCGCGGCGGGAGAGGGCTGCGCGGCTGCGGCGTGAGAGGCCTCTCGCCGGGAACCACCCCGCATGTCGGCGGCGTTGTCTACGGTAGGGACACACGGATCTGAGGGGGGCCTCGGTGGGTCACAGCTACGAACCGATCGCGGACCGTTCCGCGCAGGCGAGTGTCGGTCTGGCTCCGCTGCGCGGCGGAGTGAGGGTCACGGCCGCGGCCGCACTGATGCTGGCGTGGGTGGGGCTGCTGTGGCTGCTCGAAGCCATCGACGTGGCGACGAACCACTCGCTCGACACCTTCGGCATCGTGCCGCGCGAGACCGGCGAGCTGCGCGACATCATCCCGGCCGCCTTCATGCACTTCGGCTTCGCCCATGTCGCGGCCAACAGCCTGCCGCTGCTCGTGCTGGGGTTCATCGCCGCGCTGCGCGGAATCCGCCGCTTCCTCAGCGTCTCCTTCGTCATCATCCTGGCCAGCGGCCTCGGCGTCTGGCTCGTCGCACCTGCCCACACCAACACGGCGGGCGCCTCCGGAGTCGTCTTCGGTCTCTTCGGCTATCTGCTGGTGCGCGGATTCGTCGACCGGCGGCTGCTGGACATAGCCGTAGGCCTGGGTGTCGCGGTGCTCTACGGCTCGATCCTGTGGGGCGTACTCCCCACCGCCCAGGGCGTCTCCTGGCAGGGGCACCTCTTCGGGCTCCTCGGCGGCGTCGCCTCCGCCTTCTTCTTCCGCGCGCGCACGCCCGACGGATTGATGCGATGACGGATTGCCAGAAGGGTGGACTGACGGGCTGACAGGCCCGCCGGAAATCCCGTTCGGGCCGAGCGGCATCCACAGCTAATCTTCAGGTCTCAAGATCTCACCCGGCGTCGAAGGCCACCGGCCGAAGGCCGCTTGTTCTACGGGAGTCACCACATCACCACCGCACACAAGGGCCTGGCCGCCATCGGCTGCGTCGCCCTCATAGCCAGCGCCTCCGCCGCCTGCGGCACCGTCCAGCAGGTCGGCGCGGCGGTGAAGGTCAAGAACGCCGTGGACAAGCTCGGCGAGCAGAAGGCCGTCACCGCGACTGTCGCCTTCGACGCCACCGCGGACCAGATCTGGACCGCGATGAAGGGCTCGGACGGCTTCACCAAGGACAACGCGAAGATGCTCGCGGGTCTGCACGCCCGTCTCGGGCTCAGCTCGGACAAGCCGCTCAAGGACACCACGGCGACCAAGGACGCGAAGGACGCCGGCAGCGACACGTCCTCGATCTCCTTCCAGCTGTCCTCGGACGCCGAGGGCAAGCAGAACCTGATCGAGGTCCGGTCCATCGGCAAGAAGCTCTACCTCCGGGCCGACATCAAGGCGCTGGTCGCGCTCGACGGCGCCGCCAAGGGGGGCGGCCGCCCGCCGCTCGACCAGTTCCTCCCCGAGGCCGACGAGCTGCCGGCCTCGCTCGGTGTCGTGAAGGACGCGCTGGCCGGCAAGTGGATCTCGATCGACCCGGCGGCGTTCACCGATTTCGGCAAGACCCTCGGCGGTGACAAGGGCCTGGGCAAGTCGCCGCTGCCGGTGCCGGGCGTTCCGTCCTTCGACGCCAAGACCCAGCAGCAGCTGATCGACGCCGTCAAGAGCGCGGTCGCGCAGAACGCGAAGTTCACCGACAAGGGCAGCAGCAACGGCGCGGACCACGTCACGATGTCGGTCCCGGCGGGTCAGGCGGCGAAGGATCTCGCCAAGGGCTTCGCCCCGCTGGAGAAGCAGATCCCGGGCTTCAAGGCGCCGGACGTCAGCAAGGTCCCGGCCAAGGACCTCACCGTGGACCTGTCGATCAAGGACGGCATGCTCTCCGGGATCAGCCTGGACGTCGCCCAGTTCGACGACAAGCCCCAGGGAAAGCTCCCGCTGACCATCGGCCTCCAGGGCGGCAGCGACCCGGTCACGGCCCCGGCCGGCGCGAAGGCGCTCAACCCGCAGGACCTCATGGGCCTGTTCATGTTCGGTGCCATGAACATGAAGGACCTTGATCTGAAGGGCCTGGACATGAAGGACCTGGACCTGAAGGACCTCGGCGCGTAACGCCCGACAGGCGCCGCCCGGCCTCGGTATCCGCTCCCGGATACCGAGGCCGCGGATCAGATACCGAGGCCGCGGACCGCGAGGTCGAGCAGCGCGCACAGGAACAGCGCGATGCCGATGAACCCGTTCACCTGGAAGAACGCCCGGTTGAGCCGGCTCAGGTCATGCGGCCGCACGATCGAGTGCTCGTACAGGAACGCACCCGCGACGATCGTCAGACCCACCCACCAGAACGCGCCCGCGCCGGTGGCGACCCCGTACCAGGCCAGCAGGACCGTCGTGACGGCATGGCAGCCGCGCGCGCCGTACAGGGCGGCGGCGACGCCGAAGCGGGCCGGCACGGACTTGATGCCGTCCGCGCGGTCGGCCGCGACATCCTGCGAACCGAAGATCAGGTCGAAGCCGCCGATCCACACACCCACGGCCAGCCCGAGGATCACCGCGTCCCACGACCACTCACCGGTGACCGCGAGCCACGCGCCGACCGGGCCCATCGCCTGCGCGAGGCCGAGGATCGCGTGCGGGAAGTTCGTGAACCGCTTGCCGTACGGATAGACCACCATCGGGATGACGGCGATCGGCGCCAGCGCCAGGCACAGCGGGTTGAGCAGCGCCGCCGCGCCCAGGAAGAGGACCACGGCCACCAGCGCGCCGGTCCACGCGGAGCGCACCGACACCGCACCGGTGACCAGTTCACGCTGGGCGGTCCGCGGATTGCGGGCGTCGATCTCGCGGTCGATGATCCGGTTGCACGCCATCGCGAAGGTCCGCAGACCCACCATCGCCACGGTGATGAGGAGCAGCCGCCACCAGTGGACGGAGCCGTCCAGGGCGAACATCGCGCTGAGCGCGGCGATGTAGGCGAAGGGCAGCGCGAAGACCGAGTGCTCGATCATGACGAGCCGCAGGAACGCCCTGATCCTGCCGGGCGGCGCGGGCTCCGGCGCGAAGAGGTCCGGGGTTGCGGAATCCGTGGTCACGAGAGGCCGTACTCCTTCCAGCGCCGGTCGACCTTCGCGGCCGTCTCCGGATCGGAGACCACCATCTCCGGCCAGCCGCCGTCGCGCGTGTACCCCTCCTCGGGGAGCTTGCGGGTCGCGTCGATGCCCGCCTTGCCACCCCAGAACTGCTGGTAGGAGGCGTGATCGAGGTGGTCGACCGGCCCTTCGACAACGGTCAGGTCGCGGGCGTAGTCGGTGTTGCCGAGCGCGCGCCAGGCGACCTCGTGCAGGTCGTGCACATCGCAGTCGGCGTCCACGATGATGATCAGCTTCGTCAGCGACATCATGTGCGCGCCCCAGATCGCGTGCATCGTCTTCTGGGCGTGCTTCGGGTACTTCTTGTCGATCGAGACGATCGCGCAGTTGTGGAAGCCGCCCGCCTCCGGCAGGTGGTAGTCCACGATGTCCGGCACGATGATCTTCAGCAGCGGCAGGAAGAACCGCTCGGTGGCCCGGCCCAGCGGGCCGTCCTCCGTCGGCGGCCGGCCCACCACGATCGACTGCAGCAGCGGGCGCTTGCGCATCGTCACACAGTCGATGGTCAGCGCCGGGAACGGCTCCTGCGGGGTGTAGAAGCCCGTGTGGTCGCCGAACGGGCCCTCGGGAAGCGTCTTCCCGGGCTCCAGCCAGCCCTCCAGCACCACCTCGGCATTGGCCGGGACCTGGAGAGGGACGGTCTTGCAGTCCACCATCTCCACCCGCTTGCCCTGCACGAAGCCCGCGAAGAGGTACTCGTCGATGTCGCCGGGCAGCGGCGCGGTCGAGGCGTACGTCACGGCGGGCGGGCAGCCGAAGGCGATGGCGACCGGCAGCCGCTCGCCGCGCCGCTCGGCCACCTTGTAGTGGTTGCGGCTGTCCTTGTGGATCTGCCAGTGCATCCCGATGGTGTTCCGGTCGTGCCGCTGCAACCGGTACAGCCCCAGGTTGCGCACCCCGGACTCCGGGTCCTTGGTGTGCGTCAGCCCGAGGTTGAAGAACGAGCCGCCGTCCTCCGGCCAGGTGAACAGCGCGGGCAGCGCGTCCAGGTCGACGTCATCGCCGCGCAGCACGACCTCCTGCACGGGCGCGTCGCCGGACTTCACCTTCTTCGGCGGCACGTGCGTCATCCCGGCGAGCTTGCCGAACGCCTCGCGCATGCCGGTGAAGCCGTGCGGCAGTTCCGGCTTCAGCAGCCCGGCGATCTTGTCGCTGATGTCGCTGTACGCCTGCAGCCCGAGCGACTTCAGCATCCGCCGGTCGGTCCCGAACACGTTCATCGCGAGCGGCATCGACGACCCGCGCACGTTCTCGAAGAGCAGCGCGGGACCGCCCGCCTTGTTGACGCGGTCGGTGATCTCGCCGACCTCCAGATACGGGTCGACCTCGGCCTTGATCCGCTTGAGGTCGCCGTCCTTCTCCAGGGCCCTCAGGAAGGATCGAAGATCGTCGTAAGCCATGCCGTCCAGTATCCGCCACGCACTACCCTGTACCCGTCACCGGGCCCCTGTCGCGGCCCGTCTTCCGGCTCAGGGGGGCTCTTCCACCATGATCAGGTATCTGCCGTTCCTTCTGGTGCTCGCGCTGTGGATCTACGCGTTCATCGACTGCCTGAACACTCCGGAGGAGGAGGTCCGCGGACTGCCGAAGGTGGTGTGGGTGATCATCATCCTGCTCTTCGGCGAGGTCCTCGTCGGACCCATCGCCTGGCTCGTCGCGGGCCGCAACCGCCGGCCGGCTCCGGCGGGCGGCAGCACGCCCTCGCAGTGGCACCGCTCCCGGCAGGAGTGGGTCGCGCCGGACGACAATCCCGACTTCCTCAAGGGGCTGAAAGAGGAGAACAAGAAGGACGAGGCGGTCCTCAAGGACTGGGAGGCCGACCTCCGGCGCCGTGAGGAGGAACTGCGCCGCCGCGAGTCCGGCCGGGACGACGTACCGCCGTCCGGCAGCTGAAACGCCCGGCGGCCGCCCCCGGGGGGGAGCGGCCGCCAAGGCTCAGGCTCGGACTCGGACTCCGGCTCGGATCAGACTCGGGATCAGACTCCGGCGTAGGAGTGCTTGCCGGTGATGAAGATGTTCACGCCGTAGTAGTTGAAGATGAAGCACGCGAAGGCGACGAGAGCCAGCGCGGCGGCCTTGCGGCCCTTCCAGCCGGCGGTCGCGCGGGCGTGCAGGTAGCAGGCGTACGCGACCCAGGTGATGAACGACCAGGTCTCCTTGGGGTCCCAGCCCCAGTACCGGCCCCAGGCGGCCTGCGCCCAGATCGAGCCCGCGATGACGGTGAACGTGTAGAGCGGGAAGACCAGCGCGTTCATCCGGTAGGCGAACTTGTCGAGCGTCGCCGCGGACGGCAGCCGGTCCATGATGTTGGCCCAGGTGGGGTTCACCCTGCGGCCGGCGGTCAGCGCGGCTTCGTAGTAGTCGCGGAAGAGGAACAGGAACGTGCCGACCGCCGCGAGGTAGAAGACCGCGCCGGAGATGATCGCGCACGAGACGTGGATCCACAGCCAGTACGAGTGCAGCGCCGGGACCAGCTGGTCGCTGTCGGTGTAGAGCACCGCGACGGCCAGGCCGAGGTCCAGCAGCACCGAGGTCACGAGGAAGAGCCCGATCCAGCGGACCCGCTTCTTCAGCGCCAGCAGGGCCAGGTACATGCCGACCGCGACCATGCCGAAGGTCGTCGAGAACTCGTACATGTTGCCCCACGGCACGCGCTGCACGGAGGCGGCGCGGCACGCGACGGCGGCCAGGTGGAACACGAACGCGAGCACGGTCAGCGAGACCGCGATCCGGCCGTACTTGTCGCCGTCCGCGTCGGTACCGGCGGCGCCGGGGCCGTCCGGGATGCCGCGGTCGCTCGTCGTGGAGCGGGTGACGACCTTGGGACGCTCCAGGGTGGCGGTGCCGCCGCCGCGCTGGACGACCTCGATCGCGGGAGCCGCCGCGGGTGCGGTGAGCGCCGCCGCCGTGATGGCGACCCGGCTGCGGCTGCCGAACACCCACTCGGCCATATGCGCGAGGAAGGCGAGCGTGTAGACCGTCATGGCCGAGTAGATCAGGTAGTTGCTGTAGTTCGCGAAGTTCTCATTGACCGCGGCCGCGATAGTCACGCGCGCGCTCCTTCGTCTGGCAGGAGAGGTTCTTCCGAGGGGTCTGTGGCGGTGCCGTCACCGGGGCCGCTGGGGTCCGTTAGCTGGGGCGCGTCCGGCAGGAGCTTGTAGGCGAGGTCACCGATCTCGTCGGCGATCTTCGCGGACTCGCTGCGGCCGAGTCCGGCCAGCTCCACGACGGTCACCCCGTCCGCGCCCGCCGTAGCGCGGATCCACACCCGGCGGCGCTGGATGAACAGCGAGCCGGCCAGGCCCAGGATCGCGGCGACCGCACTGCCGAGCGCCCAGCCGTTGCCGACCTGGTGGGAGACCTGGAAGCTGGCCCAGGTCTTGACGCCGTCGAAGGTGATGGAGCCGCCGCCGTCCGGCAGTTGCAGTGACTCCCCGACGGCCAGCACCTGGCGGAGCGGCTGGCCGTCGGCGGCCTTGTACTGCTTCATCTTCTTGTCGTTGAGCTGGTACACGTTCTGCGGCAGGCCGCTGTCCATGCCCAGGTCGCCGTGGTAGGCGGTCAGGATCAGCGCGGGGCGGTCGAGCGCGGGGAAGACCGAGTGCGGTCCCTGGATGTTGTCGATCACCATCGTCGGCGCGAAGATCCCGCTGAACGCCAGCTGGTCCTTGCCGCCCGCCTTGTTCCGGTAGTTGTCGGTGACCTTGACGACGCCGCGCGAGGTGAGGCTGCCGTCACTCGGCAGGAACGGCGTCGGCCCCTGGTAGACGACCGTGCCGCGGGCGTCCTTCACCGTGACGACCGGCGCGTAGCCGTGCCCGATCAGGTAGACCGTCTCGCCGTCGATCTCCAGCGGCTTGTTGACCTCGATCGAGGACTTGACCGGCTTGCCGTCCGCGCCCTTCCAGTAGTGGATGTTGGCGCGGAACGTCCGCGGGGTGCCCTTCTGCGGGCCGGTCCGCGCGTACGTGGCCTCGAAGCTGTCGAGCGAGAAGCCGAAGGGGTCCAGGTCGTCGGCGGTGTAGAACGTGCCGGGCTTGAAGTCGTCGTACTGCGTGAGGTTGTTGGAGAAGCCGCCGCCCTCGACGATCAGCTTGCCGCCCTCGCCCTTCCACAGCGATCCGACCGCGAAGGAGATCAGCAGCCCGAAGAGCGCCAGGTGGAACATCAGGTTGCCGGCCTCGCGCAGGAAGCCCTTCTCGGAGGCGACCGCGCCGCCGACCCGGTGGGTACGGAACCGGCGCCCGCGCATCAGCTTCTGCGCGGCGTCCAGCACCTCGTCCGCACCCGCCGCGGTGCGCCAGGTCGCGTACGCCGGCAGCCGGGTCAGGTTGCGCGGCGCGGCCGGCGGCCGGGAGCGCAGCTGGCCGACAAACTGCCAGCTGCGCGGCAGGATGCAGCCGGCCAGCGAGATGAACAGCAGGATGTAGATCGCCGAGAACCAGGGCGAGCTGTAGACGTGGAACAGCCCGAGCGTCTCGTAGATCGGTGTGGCGTTGGGGTGCACGTCCTTCCACGCCTGCGCCTTGACCTCGTCGACGCTGGTCTGCGGGACCAGCGAGCCGGGGATCGCGGCCATGGAGAGCAGGAAGAGCAGGATCAGCGCGATCCGCATCGACGTGAGCTGCCGCCACATCCAGCGCACCCAGCCGGCGCACTCGCGCAGCGTCCAGCCGACCGTGCCGCGCCAGCCGGGCCTGCGCACACCGCCGAAGGAGCCGGGCACCACCTGGCCGAGCTCCTCGACCGGCGCCGTCGACAGCTGCGCGCCCGCGGAACCGAGATCGCCGTCGGCGCCGCTGCCGGTCTCGCGCGCGTCGGTCGCACGGTCCTCGGCGACACGATCGGCGGCGACACGCTCGGCTGCGGCGCGTTCCGTGTCGGCGCGTTCCTCGGCGTCGCGGGCGGCCTTCGGCCCGGATTCCGTACTCATGAATCAGACCCCAGGGGTGAAGTTGGCGGACCAGCTCTGCATGGAGAAGACCATGTCGTCCCACACGCCGGTGAGCAGCAGCAGGCCGACCGCGACGAGCATGCCGCCGCCGATCCGCATGACCCACACATAGTGGCGCTTGACCCAGCCGAACGCGCCCAGTACGCGGCGGAACGCCACCGCGGCGACGATGAACGGCAGGCCGAGGCCCACGCAGTAGAAGACGGTGAGCAGCGCCCCGCGCCCCGCGCTCGCCTCGTTGAACGCCAGCGCCTGGACGGCGCCCAGCGTCGGGCCGACGCACGGCGCCCAGCCGACGCCGAAGAGCACGCCGAGCAGGGGCGCGCCGACCAGCCCCATCGTGGGCTTGCGGTGGAAGCGGAAGTCACGCTGCGTCAGGCCGCCCAGTATCCCCATGAACGCGAGGCCCATGAGGATCGTGGCGACGCCGAGGACCTGGGAAATGATCTCCTTGTGCTCCTGCAGCCGCAGCCCGAAGTAGCCGAAGAGCGCCCCGCCGGAGACGAAGACCGCGGTGAAGCCGAGGACGAACAGCGAGGCGCCGGCGACCATCCGACCGCGCCTGGCCTCCGCGAGGTCCGCGCCGGAGGTGCCGGTCACGTAGGAGAGGTAGCCGGGCACCAGCGGAAGGACGCACGGCGAGAAGAACGAGACCAGGCCGCCGAGCATCGCGATCGGGATCGCGAGGAGCAGCGCCCCGGAGGAGACCGTTTCGGTCACGTCACTTCTCCGCGACGATCGGGTCCAGCGCCTGGCGCAGGCTGTCCTCGCCGACGGCCTTGAGGATCCGCACGGCGATCTTGCCGTCCCGGTCGATGATCAGGGTGTTCGGAATGCCCTGCGGGTTGAGGCTGCCCTTGGGGAACTTCAGCATGAGCTTCCCGTTCGGGTCGTAGAAGCTCGGGTACGGGACGTCGAACTGCGTCTCGAACCCGTTCGCGTTGACCTTCGCGGACTCGCGCGTGTTGATCCCGAGGAACTCGACGCCCTCGGCCTTGGTGGCGTTGGCCACCTTGACCAGGTGCGGAGCCTCGGCCCGGCAGGGGTCGCACCAGGAGCCCCAGACGTTGAGGACGACCACCTTGCCCTTGTAGTCGGCGAGGTTCAGCGGCTTGCCGTCGACCGACTCCCCGGAGATGGCGGGGGCGGCGAGCCGGTCGGCCTTGGCCACCCTGGAGATCTCACCCGAGCCGCCGACGAAGTTGGTGCCGCTGCCGCCGGAGGCCGTGCCGCTGCCGGAGCAGGCCGAGAGCGCCAGCGCCGACACGGCGACCCCGGCCAGTGCCACGGCACTGCGGAGCGGGCGGCGTCGGAGAGCGCGCGTAGGACTCATGTGAAAAGTTTCGCATGCGTCGTCCGGCGATCTTTCGCGCCCCCGACACCGACGCCAAAAGCGGCAATTGCCCCAAGTAAGGATCAGGTAGCGGAAGCGGTCGCCCTCGACCGGGCCGGCCTACAGGGCGGACGTCGTCGTCGCGGTGGCCGGGGAACCGGGCGCGTCCGCCGCCAGGTACGACGCCCAGCCGCCCGTCGGCTTCTGGCCGACGTCCAGCCGGCGCAGCTTCCCCAGCACCTTCGGGTCCTGCGCGTCGAGCCAGTCCACGTACTGCCGGAAGGAGACCAGCCGGACGTCCTTCTTCTCCTGGCCCGCGATGTGCTTGAACGCCTCCTCGACGGCGTTCATGTAGATCCCGCCGTTCCACTTCTCGAAGTGGTTGCCGACGTAGAAGGGCGCGCGGTTGGTCTCGTAGGCCCGCTGGAAGCCCGCGATGTACGAGGCGGTGGCCTGCCGCTGCCAGCCCGGGTAGTTGCTCGGGTCGCTCTGCGTGGCGTTCTTCGACTGGTTCGCGAGCATGTTGTAGTCCATTGAGAGGACCTCGAAGGAGTGGCCGGGGAACGGGATGAGCTGCAGCGGCAGGTCCCAGAGCCCGCCACGCTTGACGGGCCACACCTGCCGCCCGCCCGGCGAGCTCGCGTCGTAGCGCCAACCGAGCTTGCGGGCGGTCGGCAGCAGGTTGTCCTGGCCGAGCAGGCACGGCGTGCGGGCGCCGATGAGTTCCTTGTCGTAGTCGAACGGCAGCGGGGCCTCGTCCTTGAGCCCGGTGTTGGTCTTCCAGTTCTTGACGAACGACTTGGCCTGGTCGATCTCGCTCTGCCACTGGGTGGGCGTCCAGTTCCCGACCGTGCCGTGGCCCGAGCAGAAGTGCCCGTTGAAGTGCGTGCCGATCTCGTGGCCCTCGCTCCAGGCCTCACGGATGTTGTCCAGCGTCATCTTGACGTGCTCGTCGGTGAGGTAGCCGATGTCCGACGCGCCCAGGTTGTTGTTGGGCGGGTCGTAGAGCCGCTTCTTCGACTCCGGCAGCAGGTACAGCCCGGACAGGAAGAACGTCATCGACGCGCCGTGGTCCTTGGCGAGCTTGCGGAAGCGCGGGAACAGGCCGTTACCGACCTCGCCCGCGCCGTCCCACGAGAAGATCACGAATTGGGGCGGCGTCTGCCCCGGCTCCAGGCGCTCCGCCTTCGGCTGGCCCGGCTGGGGTCCGGTGTTGGCGGTGGAGCCGTCCCCGATCAGCTGAACCGTTTTCTCGGGCTCCTTCTGGCCGGTGGCCGTCCCCGGCTTGGTCGCGCCACCGGTGTTGCCACCGTCGCCCCCGGAGGAGCATCCGGCAGCCGCACCGGCCGCGACGCCGGCGGTGGCGGTGAGCAGACTCCTGCGGGTCATGGCGCGCATGTACATCCCCATTTCTCGGGCCTCATGGATGGCGATGACGAAAAAAGTGGTCACCATCCAGGACGGCTGTCACAGCCGTACGGTTACCGAAAAGTCAGAAAAATCCCGCCCGTTAACTCAATTGGCGCACGCAAGGACCCCAAGGAGCACCGGATTGACCCATTGGACCGACCCTTCCGGTCAATCCAACAGGCCGACCCGGCGGATGACCAGACCCTCGACCGAGGGAGCGTCATCGGCCGGACCCGACGTTGACGACGCGACCTAGGCTCCGAAGCCCTTCGATCCGCCCTTCACGGGCTTCGCGCCCGCCAGCAGATGCGAGGGCACCAGATCGCGGGCCGGTTCCGCGTACCCGACCGACACGATCTTGTCGCCCTGGTACGTGAAACTCGTCACACTGGCGAGAGTGCACTGCCGCTTGCGCGGGTCGTGCCACAGCCGGCGCCGTTCGACGAAGCTGCGGGTGATCCAGATCGGCAACTGGTGGCTGACGCAGACCGCCTCGTGCCCGCGCGCCGCGTCCCGGGCCGCGCCGAGCGCCGCCATCATCCGCACGACCTGGTCGACGTACGGCTCGCCCCAGCTCGGCTTGAACGGGTTGGTGAGGTGCTTCCAGTTCGACGGGTTCTTCAACGCCCCGTCGCCGACCCCGAAGGTCTTTCCCTGGAAGACGTTCTCCGCCTCGATCAGCCGCGGGTCCGACACGATCTCCAGCCCGTGCGGCGCCGCGATCGGCACCGCCGTCTCCTGCGCCCGCTCCAGCGGGGACGACACCACATGGGTGATGTCGCGGCCCGCCAGGTGCTCGCCGACCCGGTCGGCCATCTTCCGGCCCAGCTCGGACAGGTGGTAGCCGGGCAGCCGCCCGTAGAGCACGCCGGACGGGTTCTCCACCTCGCCGTGCCGCATCAGGTGGACAACGGTGATCTCTGTGTCGTCAGTCATGCCGCTCATCATTCCGTCGTCCCGGTTCATTCCGTCGCCTCGGCCGCGGCGCGCGCCGCGGCGGGCAGCGCCGCGGCGATGCGCTCGATCGCCGCGTCGTCGTGCGCCGCCGACACGAACCAGGACTCGAAGGCCGACGGCGGCAGGTAGACGCCCTGCGCCAGCATCGAGTGGAAGAACCCGGTGAAGCGGAATGCCTGCTGCCGCTTCGCCTCGTCGTAGTTGGTCACCTGCTCGTCGGTGAAGAACACCGAGAACATGTTCCCGGCCTTCTGCAGCCGGTGCGCGACGCCCTCCTTGGTGAGCGCCTCGCTGACCAGCGACGACACCCGCTCGGACACCGCGTCCACCGTCGCGTACACCGCGTCGTCGCAGAGCCGCAGCTGCGCCAGGCCGGCCGCCGTGGCCACCGGGTTACCCGACAGGGTGCCCGCCTGGTAGACCGGGCCGGCCGGTGCGAGGTGGCCCATGACGTCCGCGCGGCCACCGAACGCGGCGGCCGGGAAGCCGCCGCCCATGACCTTGCCGAAGGTCATCAGGTCCGGCTCGACACCGTCGAGCCCGTACCAGCCGGCCTTCGAGACGCGGAAGCCCGTCATCACCTCGTCGGAGATGTACAGCGCGCCGTTCTCCGCGCACAGGCTCTTCAGCCCGGCGTTGAAGCCCGCCGCCGGCGGCACCACGCCCATGTTGCCGGGCGACGCCTCGGTGATCACACAGGCGATCTCGCCCGGGTGCGCGGCGAACGCCGCTCGCACGGCCTCAAGATCGTTGTACGGCAGCACGATCGTGTCGCCGGCCTGCGCGCCCGTCACCCCGGGCGTGTCCGGCAACCCGAACGTGGCGACCCCGGAACCGGCCGAGGCCAGCAGCGCGTCCACATGACCGTGGTAGCAACCGGCGAACTTCACCACCTTGGCGCGGCCCGTGAAGCCGCGCGCCAGGCGGATCGCGGACATCGTCGCCTCGGTCCCGGACGACACCAGGCGCACCTGCTCCACCGGGCCGATCCGCGCCACGATCTCCTCGCCCAGCAGCACCTCCCCCTCACCGGGCGTGCCGAAGGACGTACCGCGCGTCACCGCCTCCTGGACGGCGCCGATCACCTCCGGATGTGCGTGGCCGAGGATCATCGGACCCCACGAGCACACGAGGTCGACATACTCCCTGCCGTCGGCGTCCGTCAGGTACGGACCCTTCCCGGACACCATGAACCGGGGCGTACCGCCCACGGCGCGGAAGGCGCGGACCGGGGAGTTCACACCTCCGGGCGTCACGGCGGCAGCTCGGTCGAACAGAACCTGCGAAACTGGGGCTTCGTACGGATAGCTCACAGGCACATGCTCTCAAACGCCGGGCGTTGCGAGCGAAGGTCTCGACCCGGCATCTGAGACGATGATCGGGTTGCGCGGTTGGGTCTGTGAATGGTCGGGTAGTGAAATGCAGCGCGGTGGCGAACTGGGCGAGGGAACGGGCGACCACGAGCCCCAACACGCCCGGCCTACCGGCAGGCGTCGTCGGTCCGCCGATCGCGATCGCAGAGCAGCCGCGGAGAGTGGGAGCAGGGGTGGCCGAGTGGGGGTGACCTACAAGTACTTCGGGGCACCCGATGGCGCCACAGCCGCCCGGGTCCCGATCTCCATGCGCCCCGAGGAGCTCGGCGGCGATGAGCTCGGCAACGGCATGTACACCAAGGTCAAGCCGGAGACCATGGCCGCCATGGTGCTCACCGGCATCGAGGGCATACCCCCGGCCAAGGTCCCGCCGCTGGAACTCGTCGTCCTCCACCCCGACTACGCCGTCGTCAAGCTCCCCATGAGCGTGGTGGAACCCCTCCGCAAGGCCGGCGAAGAAGAACTCGGCGCCGCCGCCTTCATCTGGTCCACCGTCCCGGACCGCCGCGGCCCCCGAGATGCCTTCGTCATCTACCAGATGCTCCATGAATGGCAGGGTTTCGCCTCTCGCTGCCACGAGGCCGGCCACCAGCTGTACTGCCTGGTCTGGCCCTGACCCTCCCGCTTCACCCGGTGTCGCCAAGAGGCCCGAAGGGGCACCTTCGCGGTGAATATGCCCGCCCGGGCGGGTTCCGCGCAGGCCGCCGTCGGCGGCGGAAGCGCTGGTCGAAGGCGAGATGCCGGGAGAGCTCCGCGTTCCGGTCGGGCGCCGAACCGGGTCGGGCTGCCCGCTTTGCGCAGAGCTTCCCCAATGTGCAGATGCGTGTTCGTGCCACTGCAGGTTTCCGCCCACCAGGTCACAAGTAGGGCGTAATCGGCGACATCGTTGCCGATCTGCCGTCTCGGTATCGGTCCTGTGCGCCCGGGATGGGCCACCCCGGCGAACGACGGACCACGTGGCTCGCGCCGCCCCGCTCGCGGCGCCGGGCGCTCCTACGCTGCCGCGATATGAACCAGCGCACCGCTCCCCCGAGCTTTCAGCCGCCCCGGATCATCGGTCGAGTGCTGACCACGATCGCCGCCATGGCGGCGATCGTCGCGTCGGCCGCCGTCCCCGCAACCGGGCTGGCTCCCTCCGAGCGGCCCGACCCGCCCGGCATCGTGGCAGCCGTCGCGGCGGCCGCTGCGCCCGCGGCCGTATGCCCGTCGGCCGCGACCGCGACGACCGCGCTGCCGGCGAACGTCCTCGGTCAGGCGATCCGCACGATGCCCACCCAGCGCCAGGTGGTCGCGCTGACGTTCAACGCGGCCTGGGACGAGACGGGGCTGGACACGGTCCTGAAGGTGCTGAGCGACTACAAGGCGCCGGCCACGTTCTTCCTGACCGGGCAGTTCGCCGAACAGCACCCGGCCGCGGCCCGGTCGATGGTGGCGGCCGGGCACGGCGTCGCCAGCCACAGCTACAGCCACCCGCACTTCGGCGATCTGACGTGCCAGGGGCGGGAGCGCGAGGTGCAACTCGCCGACCAGGCCCTTCGCAAGGCGATCGGGACGGCGCCGCTGCCGTTCTTCCGGTTCCCCTACGGCGAGACCACCTCGCAGCAGGTCGCCGAGGTCAACGCGGAGGGCTTCGCGGACATCGAGTGGGCCGCCGACACCAACGGCTACCTCGGGACCGCGGGCGGGATGACCGTGCAGAAGGCCGTCACCCGCGCGTTGGACGCCCTGACACCGGGCGAGATCGTCCAGATGCACGTCGGCGACCCCAACGGCCGCAGCACCATCCTCGACGCCCAGGCCCTCCCGCTGATCATCGACGCCGTCCGCGCCCGCGGCTACGAGATCGTCGATCTGCGCACCCTCCTCACCCCGCCCGCCGCGTAACACCCCGCAACCGGCCGGAGCCCGACGGCGTCCCTACCTGCTGTGAACACTGAGGCCCTCCGTGACGCAAGTGACCGAAGTGAAAGAATCACGGGGAGTCGGCAACGCACGGGGGGCACGGAATGACGAATCGTCCGACGGATTGGCACGTCCTGGATCTGGACCGCGATCCGGTTCCGGGCGATCCGTACGAGGTGAAGGAACTCGCCCGCAAGCTGGGCGATTTCGCCGACGACGTGTCCTCCGCACTGCGCTCGGTGCGCGGGCTGAGCGGCAACAACGCGGTGCAGGACTGGGCGGGTCTGTCGGGTGACGCCTACCGGGAGCAGTTCGGTGATCTGCCGGGCGAGCTGGAGAAGTTGGAGAAGTCCTACCGGCTGGCCTCGGGGGCGTTGGGCACGTACTGGCCGAAGTTGGAGACGGCGCAGTCGGACGCGGACCGGGCGCTGGCCCAGGGCCGCACCGCCCGGCAGGACCTGGATGCCGCCAAGACGACCCAGACGAACGCGAACGACTGGGTGAAGCGGGCCGGGGACAAGTCCAAGGAGTACCAGGCCGACCCCAAGCCCGGCGCGGAGCCGCCGTCCGCCGAGGAGGTCCGGACCGCGACCCGTAACGCGTTGGACGCCTCGAACGCGCAGAGGTCCGCGAACACCGCCGTCCACGACGCGCAGCAGCGCTTGGACGCGGCCAAGGAACTGGCCGCGCAGGCAGCTCACCTGCGGGACACCGCCGCGAGCACCGCCGAACACGCCCTGCACGAAGCGTCGGACGCGGGGATCAAGAACAAGCACTGGTGGGAGAAGGCGGTCGACTGGGTCGCCGACCACTGGGACGAGATCGTCGCGGTCTGCAAGGTCATCGTCGCCGTCCTCGGCATCCTGGTGATGATCATCGGCGGGCCGCTGGCCTGGATCGTGCTGGCCGCCGCCCTCGTCGTCCTCGCCGACACCCTCGTCAAATACGCCCAGGGCAAAGCGTCGTTGTGGGACGTGCTGTTCGCCGCGATGGACTGCATACCCGGCTTCAAGGGCCTGACCACCGCCGGCGGCCTGCTCAAGATGGCCAAGAGCCTGCCCGCGCTCCTCAAGAGCGGCAAGGCGCTGGAGAACCTCGCCAACGGCGTCCGCAAGGGCGCGGGTGCGATACGGCAGGCCGGGAAGGACCTCAAGGACGGCTTCGCCTCGCTGCGCAAGGGCGCGGCGGACGAGGCCAAGGCGGGCCGGCAGGCCGACGGCAAGTGCCTGAACGGTGACCCGATCGACATGATCACCGGTGAGATGCTCCGGCAGGAGCGGGACGTCGAGCTGCCGGGCCTGCTGCCGCTCAGCCTCAAGCGGACCCACCTGTCCAGCTACCGGTCCGGCGGTTGGTTCGGGCCCAGTTGGGCCTCGACGATCGACCAGCGGCTGGAAGCGGACGGCACGGGCATCACGTTCGCCGCCGAGGACGGCATGATCCTGGTCTACCCCGTCCCCGGGCCCGGTGTCGCCGTGCTCCCCACCCAGGGACCGCGCTGGCCGCTGGAGTGGGACGGCACACCCGGATCCGCCATCCGCATCACCGATCCGGTGGCCGGCCACACGCGCCACTTCGCCCCCGTCGCGACCCCCGCCCCCGAAGCCCGCTTCACCCTGCCACTGCGCGCCATATCCGACCGCAACGGCCATCGCATCGAGTTCGACCGCGCCGACGACGGCACCCCCACCGCGATCCGCCACTCCGGCGGCTACCACCTGACCATCGACACCAGTCAGGGCCGCATCACCGCGCTGCGCCCCGCGAACCCGGTCGGCCCGCACGGCGGGATGGACCAGGACGCCGACGGGAGCGGCACGGAACAGGGGCCCGCCGCGTCGGATCCGCCGCTGCGCAGCTTCCGGTACAGCACGGCGGGCGACCTCACCGAGGTCGTCAACGCATCCGGCCGTTCCCTGCACCTGGAGTACGACTCCGGTCACCGCATCACCCGGTGGATCGACCGCAACGACAGCTGGTACCGCTTCGAGTACGACGAGGCCGACCGCTGCGTCCGCGGTGAGGGAGCGGACGGCTTCCTCGACTGCACGATCGCCTACGATCCCGAGGCTCGTGCCACCTCCTACACGGACTCCCTCGGCCGGACCACCGTCTACCGCTACAACGAACGTCTCCAGCTCACGTCGAGGACCGATCCGCTCGGCCGCGCCACGCACAGCGAATGGGACGCGCACAACCGCCTGCTGGCCAGTACCGACCCGCTCGGCCGCACCAACCGGCGCACGTACGACGAGATCGGCAATCTGACCTCGGTCGTCCGCGCCGACGGGACCTCCGTCTCGTTCCGCTACAACGAGCTGAACCGCCCGGTCGCGAGCCTCTACCCCGGCGGTGCCCGCTGGGAGCACACCTGGGACGACCGCGGGAATCTGCTGACGACCACCGATCCGCAGGGCGGCGTCCAGCGCTACGACTACGACGCGCGCGGCCATCTGACGGCGGTGACCGATCCGGCGGGCAACACCCGGTACAGCAGGGCCGACGCGACGGGCCTGGTCGTGGAGCTGGCGGATCCGGCCGGTGCCGTCACGCGCTTCACCCGTGACTTCTGCGGCCGGGTGATCGAGGTGGCCGAGACCACGGGGACCACCGCGGGCAACCGGACCGCCGGGGCCACCGGAGAGGCCGTCACCCGGATCGGCTGGACCGCCGACGGGAAGCCGTCCTGGCGCACCTTCCCCGACGGTGCCGACGAGAGCTGGACGTACGACGAGGAGGGGCAGCTGATCGAGCACCGTGACGCCTCGGGCGGCATCACGCGCTTCGACTCCACCCACTTCGCGCTGCGTTCGGCCCGCACCGCCCCGGACGGCACCACCCTGCGGTTCGCCTACGACACCGAGCTCCGGCTGCTCTCCGTCGCGAACGCGGAGGGTCTGACGTGGGACTACGAGTACGACCCGGCGGGCCGGCTCGTCCGTGAGAACGACTTCAACGGCCGCACGCTCAGCTACCGCCACGACGAGGCGGGGCAGCTGGTCGAGCGCACCAACGGTTCCGGCCAGACCATCCGCTTCACCAGGGACGTCATGGGCCGCGTCGTGGGCCGGGAGCACGGCGGCTCCGTCACGTCCTTCGCCTACGACGCCGCCGGGCGGGTCCTGCGGGCCGTAAACGCCGACGCCGACGTCACGATGGAGCGGGACGCGGCAGGCCGGCTGCTCGCCGAGTCCTGCAACGGCCGGACGCTGGCGAACACGTACGACGCGCTGGGCCGCCGCACCGGCCGCCGGACGCCGTCCGGCCTGGACAGCAGCTGGAGCTGGCGGCCCGACGGCCGGCCCACCGCGCTGAGCACCGCCGGGCGCACGCTCGACTTCACCTACGACGCCGAAGGCCATGAGGTCGAACGCCGGCTGGGCGGCTCCGCCACCCTCGTCCAGAGCTGGGACGGCAATCGCCGGCTGGCGGAGCAGACGGTCACGACCGGCGTTGCGGGGATCGGCGGCTCCGACGTCCACGACCCGGCCCAGGTGCTCCAGCGCCGGGTCTACAGCTACCGGGCCGACGGCTACGTCACCGCGGTGGAGGATCTCCACTCGGGCGACAGCCGGTACGAGCTGGACGCGGTCGGCCGGGTGACGGCCGTACGGTCCGACAGCTGGACGGAGAGCTACGCGTACGACAGTTCGGGCAACGTCACCCACGCCGGGCTCGACGACACCGCCACCCCGGACAGCTCGGGAGAACGCGCCGTCACCGGCACCCTGATCCGGCGCGCCGGCCGCACCCACTACGCCTACGACGACCAGGGACGCGTCGTCCGCCGCCGGGTCAAGCTGCTGTCCGGCGGCGGCCGCGACTGGCACTACACCTGGTCGGCCGACGACCGGCTCACCGATGTCGTCACACCCGACGGCAGCCACTGGCACTACCTGTACGACGCGCTCGGCCGCCGGATCGCCAAGCAGCGGCTCGGGGCGGACGGCACCGTCCTGGAGCAGACCGACTTCTGCTGGGACGGCAGCCGGCTGGCCGAACGGACGCAGGACGGCCGGACGACGACCTGGGACTGGGCCCCGGGCTCCCACCGGGTCCTCTCGCAGACGGAGCGCTCGCTGCCGGCGGATGCCGCGGACGCTCCCCAGTCGGACATCGACGCGCGCTTCTACGCCATCGTCACCGATGTGGTCGGTACGCCCACCGAGCTCGTCGACCCCGACGGCTCCATCGCCTGGCGGCACCGCACGACCCTGTGGGGTGCGCCGGTCTCCGACTCCGGTGCCGCGGCGGACTGCCCGCTGCGCTTTCCGGGGCAGTACCACGACGACGAGACGGGGTTGCACTACAACCTCTTCCGGTACTACTCCCCCGAGACCGCCGCCTATCTGAGCCCCGACCCGCTGGGTCTGGCCCCCGCCCCGAACCACCACGCCTACATCAGCAATCCGCTGACCTGGATCGACCCGCTCGGCCTCCAGTGCGGCGATCCGGTGCCCAGCTATGCCGAGGTGAAGGCCAAGGCATTGCGGGATGCGGGAGTTCCCGAGGGTCAGGAACCCTGGGAAGTGCGGGAATGGGTACCCTCGACGGGCCCGGAATGGCAGGGCAGTCCGCAACTGTTCGACGCGGAACACAACGCGATCTACTTCAGGGAAGAGGACCACCTCACCGAATCCGGTGACCTGATCACATTCCAGGACCACCACACCGGTCACCGGGAGCCGGGCGATCCCGGCCGCCAGGAGCCGCACGTACACGTCAGGCCCGCCGACGAACCACGGAACGGGCAGCTTCCCGGATGTGAGGAGCATTACTACTATGACCCGAGCCTGGGAAAGCCTCCTGGTGAATAGGCCGGCGCTGGAGGCGTTCTACGCTCCGGTCCCCCCGCTGGAATCCATCGCGGTGCGTTCGGTGCACCTGAACCGGCGGGGGCCGACGCTGACGCTGCGCTTCGATCTGCCGGAGTTTGCGCACACCCCGCTGCCCGAGTGGGTGGCCGCCGGATGCGACACCTTCCAGTGCCAGCTGCGGTTCCTCGCCGTGGCGGATGTCGTCATGCACGGCTGGCGCCCTCCGGTGACCGCGAACGTGGTGATCGAGGAGCGGGAGAATCGGCGGATCCGGGTCGGGCTGCGCGGCGACGGCGCGGAGTTGGCGTTCACCAGCAGCGATTCCCTCACGGTGGGGCACCTGAGCGCGTTCCGCCGGTCCGACGACGGAGTGGACGCGGCGAAGCAGCATTTCGTCGGCAGGACCGACCAGTTCCGCTGGACCACCGTCCCCGACGTCTGGGAGAAGACTTTCTATGAGCGCGTCTGACTGGCCCGAGCTCCTCACCGATCCCGGTCCCGTCACGGATCTCTTCGCGTCGGCCCCGGATCTGGCGGACTGCGGCCTGTTCTATCTCCACATCGACGAACGGGATGCCGGCGTCACGCTCGGGTTCGAACTGGACCGGCTGCCCGACCGGCCGCTGCCCGAATGGACGGAGAAAGGGCTCAACGCATTCGAGATGTTCCTGTCGTTCACGGGCGTTTCCGAGCTGGAGATCGACGGGTGGACCTTCGCGCCCAAGGACGTCGTCTCGCTGGAACGGAACCCGGACGGCGGAATGCGGGTGAACATCTCCGGGCCCGGGGAATCCGTGACGTTCGGCGCCCGTGCGGCCGCGCTGGTGAAAGCGAAGGCATATCTGGCCTCACGCAGCGAGTAACGTCCATCGGAATGCATTGACGACGTTCGGGTGCGTCTGGCAGGACATGGGCCGGACCAGTCGCTACCGTTCCGAAATATGGCAACATTTCCGACATCCAGCACGATGGCGACCGGCCGTCAGCTCACCGCCAAGCCCTTCGCCCCGCCCGTGCTGATGCTCGCCGCCGCCGTCGGATACGCCCTGGACGCGTACTGGCGGGCCACCGCACTGATCCGGCGCATCCTCGCCTTCCGGCGCTAGCCGGACGGAAGGCCCACGCCGCGCCGCGGGAGGGCCGTCGTCACCGGGAGGGCCGTCGTCACGCCGACGGCGTCGGGCCCCGCAGATGGTCGCTGATCCACTTCATGGAGCCCTGCCCCATGCCCCGCAGGTAGGAGAGCCCGTCGTGACGGCCGCCCACGATGGTCTGAAGGCGGGTGTTGACCGGGCCGTGCCCGTACCCCGCGATGAACTGCTTGACCTTCGCCATCTCCCCGCGGCTCTCCTCCGTCCCGACCTGGAAGGCGAGATAGACCGCCGGCCCGCGCCGGTCGATCAGCCGCTGCGCCAGCACCTGCGGGTTGTTCGCCTGCTTCTCCTGGAGATGACCGCGCCACAGCGAGGAGTCCGGCACGATGTCGGGGCCGCTCACTATGGCCGCCTTGAACGTCTCCGGGTGCTGGAGCACGCTCTTCAGCGCGCAGAAACCGCCCGAGGACGAACCCATGAAGGCCCACCCGTCGCGGTCCTTGAACGTACGGAAATTCTGCCGGACCAGATCCGGGACGTCGCTCGTCAGCCAGGTGCCCATCTTCTGCTGCCCCGGTATGTCACTGCAGTCGTGGTAGTGCGGCCCCGGATTCATCACCGGCATGACCACGATGAACGGCAGGCTGCTGCCCTGCGCCGTCCACCGCGCCACATCCTCCTGCAGCCCCAGATCCCCGCGGATCCAGTAGTTGTACGGATAGCCGTAGCTGCCCGGCAGCGCGATCAGCACCGGGAACTCGCTCTTCGCGTACTTCGCGTCGTAGTACTGCGGCGGCGCCCACACCCAGACCTTGCCCGTGAAGCCGGACTTCTTCCCCCGGTACGTCGTCATACCGATCTTGGTGCCACCCGCCAGCGTCGTCCGCTGCTCCGTGAACGGCGCGTGCGAGCCGCCGTTCAGGATCGACGCGGCCGGCCCCGCCGAAGAGTGCGGGAACTCCGGGCCGCCCTTTCCGATGAACACGACAGGCCGGGAGCCGTAGCCCACGAAGAGGAGCATCACCAGGACGGCGGCCACTGCCAAGGGCCAACGCTTCACGGGGTCGTTCCCCTCTACATCCGGCCCGACAGGGCGCAAAAACGCTTACGCCTGTTGTGATCCCGGATCTCTACCCACCGTTCCGGCCCGCCAAGGTGCCGTGGATCACATCGCCGCAGTTGCCTGTGCCCGGCGTGATCCTCGTCCCAGCAGAACCGGGGAGAAGCCGGGCAACCCAGACAGCCCGATTTCCGTCTCGTCTTGGCGAGAGGCTCACACGCGGGCGGAACGCTGGGCCGGGGCACTGCGCCCAAGATTGGGAATCGAGAGTCTGATGAGCCTGACGGGGACCCCCTTCTTCCTGTGCACGATCCTGCTCGTGCTGGTCGCTCTGGCGCTGCCGCTCACCCTGTGGAGCCGGCTGCGCGGACCGCGGGCCGTACGGTACGCGGCCAGGTTCGGCATGCTGCTGCTGTGTCAGGTGACGTCGGTGCTCATGGTCTTCGTGATCGTGAACAACGCCAACAGCCTGTACGACAACTGGGAAGACCTCCTCGGCACCGGCAACCACGTCCAGGTCACCGCGGACCTCGGTCCCGACGGAGGCGCGGCGCAGGCCAAGCGCGAACCGAAGATCGAGCAGAAGTTCAAACAGGCCAAGGGCCCGAACATGGGCGACGTCCAGGAGGCCGACCTGAAGGGCCGGGTGTCCGGCGTCGAGGGCGAGGTCTTCGTCTGGCTCCCGCCGCAGTACAACGACCCCGCCTACAAGGACAAGAAGTTCCCGGTCGTCGAGATGCTCCCCGGCTACCCCGGCTCCGCCAAGGCCTGGTACGGCACCCTCAAGGTCCAGTCGCAGCTCAAGCCGCTGATGCAGAGCGGCAAGATCGCCCCCTTCATCCTCATCTCACCGCGCACCACACTGCTCGGCGGCCAGGACACCGGCTGCGCCAACATCCCCGGCAAGGTCAACGCCGACACCTGGTTGAGCGTCGACGTCCGCCGCATGGTGACCGACAACCTCCGCGTCCAGGACGACGCCGCCGGCTGGGCCGTCATCGGATACTCCGCCGGCGCCCACTGCGCCGCCCGCCTCGCCATCGAGCACCCCGACCGCTACGCGGCCGGTGTCAGCCTGTCGGGGTACAACAACCCCGCCGCCGAGACGGAATCCCTCACCGCCAAGGACCCGGTACTGCGCACGAAGGCCAACCCGCTGTTCATGCTGCAGCATGCCGCGCACCCGCCGCACACGTCCCTCTACATCTCCGGCGCCTCGGGCGACGGCTACCAGGACGGCCTGGCCCTGCGGAAGGCGGCGAAGGCACCGACGAAGGTCAAGGTGGTCCAGATCGCGGCCGGCGCCGGCGGCCACGGCACCGCCGTCTGGAAGTCCCAGGTCCCCGACGTCTTCCGCTGGCTCACCGAACAGGGCTTCAAGGCCCGCTGATCCCGGGGCGGACCGGCGGACCAACGTCAGCCGGCCCGCCCCGCAGGTGCCGGGCGTCCCCCCGTGGCGCCCGGCACCGTCCCCCGCCACAGCCGCGCCGCGGACAGCAGCGCCGCCGCCAGCAGGATCAGATCCCGCGCCGCCAGCAGCAGCGCCGCCAGAACCGAACCGCCGAGCAGATCGCGGAACAGGTACGGGAAGACCGCCGTCGTCAGCACGCACGCGCCCAGCACCAACCACGCCACCGGCCGCTGCGTCGTCGCCCGGTGCAGCAGGCACACCGCCGCCAGACCCACCAGCCACACCATGTACTGCGGGCTGATCACCCGGCTCGTCACCACGAACAGCAGGACGGCCGTCAGCGCCGCGTCCGGCAGCACCCAGGCCCCCGTACGCCCCGCCCGCGACCGCACCCGCCACAGCACGAGCCAGCCGAACGCGACGACCGTCAGGGCCGCACTCACCCGCCCCACCACCCGCACATACGGGCCGATGAACTCCATCGACCCGTCGTGCGGCGCCCAGTGCCCCGACCAGCCGAGGTGCCGTGCCAGATGGAACGGCAGCGCGCCGAGCGACTCCACCTCGATGCCGCGGTCCCCCTGATACGTCAGAAACGACAGGGCGCCCGGCATCGCCAGCAGGAAGACCGCCGTCACCAGCACCGCCGACAACACCGCCGCCACCCACGACAGCCGGGTACGCCGCCCGCGCGCCGTGCCCACGAGCAGCAGCACCGGCCACACCTTCACCACCGCGCCGATCCCGACCAGCACCCCGAACACCCGGTCCGCCCACACCCGCCGCGTACCGGCCGCCAGCAGCGCACCCACCGCCACCGCCGTCACCATCACATCGAACCGGCTCCACGGCACCGTGCTCAGCAGCGGCAGCCCCGCCACCCACATCCACGCCCCGGCGACACCGCGCCGCCCGTCGGCGTACCGGGCCGCGTACACCAGCGCCGCCAGCACCGCCGCGTCGCACACCGCGCACAGCACGATGAACGCGTGCGAGTAGTCCAGGAACGGCACCAGCCGCGGAGCGAGAATCGGCAGCGCGGCGCCCGGCGGGTACTGCCAGGACACGTCGTCGTGCGGGAAGGTGCCGGAACTCAGCACGTCGTACCACCCGCGGTACACCTTCGACACCGACACGTCGGGGCCGTCCTTGCTGCTGAACGGCCCGAGGCGCAGCGCCGCGGTCACCAGCACCAGCCGCGTCAGCAGCCAGACGGCCACCGGCCACAGCAACCGCCGCGACGGGCGCGCTCCCGCTTCCGCCACGTGCGCCGAAGCGGCGTCCGTGCCTGTGCTGACCACTGAACTGATTCCTCCATGAACGATCCGGCCCGGCCAGAACACCCGGGCACCACGATGCTAATGAAGATCCGATCCGGACGGCGGACGCCACCGACCCGCCACTTATGCTCGGTGGGCAAGCCAACCCGCAGTCGAAAGGCGCCGTGACATGAGCATCCGTACCGCAGTGGTCACCGGAGCGAGCAGCGGCATCGGTGCCGCGACCGCCCGCAAGCTCGCCGCCGCCGGCTACCACGTGCTGCTCACGGCCCGCCGCGTCGACCGCCTCGAAGCGCTCGCCAAGGAGCTCACCGCCGCCGGCCACTCGGCCGCCGCGCACGCCCTGGACGTCACCGACCGCGCCGCGGTGGACGCCTTCGCCGCGTCCCTCGACCGCTGCGACGTCCTCGTCGCCAACGCGGGCGGCGCCCTCGGCGCCGACACCATCGCCACCTCCGACCCCGCCGACTGGCGCGCGATGTACGAGGTGAACGTGCTCGGCGTCCTCAACATCACCCAGGCCCTGCTCCCGGCCCTCACCTCGAGCGGCGACGGCACGGTCGTCGTGCTCTCCTCCACCGCGGGCCTGGCCAGCTACGAGGGCGGCGGCGGCTACGTGGCCGCCAAGCACGGCGCGCACGTCATCGCCGAGACCCTCCGCCTCGAACTGTGCGGCGACCCGGTCCGCGTCATCGAGATCGCGCCCGGCATGGTGAAGACCGACGAGTTCGCCGTCACCCGCTTCGGCGGCGACACCGACAAGGCCGCCAAGGTCTACGCGGGCGTCGCCGAACCCCTCTCCGCCGACGACGTCGCCGACACCGTCACCTGGGCCGTCACCCGCCCCGCGCACGTCAACATCGACCTCCTGGTCGTCCGCCCCCGAGCCCAGGCCTCCAACTACAAGGTCCACCGCGCCGGCTGACCCGGGACATGCCAGTGGGGGCGGGTGATCACACCCGCCCCCACTGCCGCACTGACGTATCTCAGCCCTTGACGCAGACGACCTGCTTCAGCTTGGCCACGACCTGGACCAGGTCCCGCTGCTGCTCGATGACCTTCTCGATCGGCTTGTAAGCACCCGGGATCTCATCCACGACGCCGGAGTCCTTGCGGCACTCCACACCCCGCGTCTGATCCTCCAGGTCACGGGTCGTGAACCGCTTCTTCGCCGCGGAACGGCTCATCCGGCGGCCGGCGCCGTGCGAGGCGGAGTTGAACGCGTCGGCGTTTCCGAGGCCCTTCACGATGTACGAGCCGGTGCCCATGGAGCCCGGGATGATGCCGAACTCACCGGAGCCCGCCCGGATCGCGCCCTTACGGGTGACGAGCAGGTCCATTCCGTCGTAGCGCTCTTCCGCGACGTAGTTGTGGTGGCAGCTGATCACGTCGTCGAAGGTCGGCTTGGCCTTCTTGAACTCCTTGCGGACCACGTCCTGGAAGAGCGCCATCATGATCGCGCGGTTGCGCTTGGCGTACTCCTGCGCCCAGAACAGGTCGCGCCGGTAGGCCGCCATCTGCGGAGTGTCGGAGATGAAGACGGCGAGGTCGCGGTCGGCCAGATCCTGGTTGTGCGGCAGCTTCTGGGCCTCGCCGATGTGGTACTCGGCGAGCTCCTTGCCGATGTTGCGGGAGCCGGAGTGCAACATGAGCCACACAGAGTTGTCATCGGCGATCGTTACCTCGCAGAAGTGGTTGCCCCCGCCGAGCGTTCCCATCTGCTTTGTGGCCCGTTCATGACGGAATTTGACCTCTTTCGCCAGACCGTCGAACCCCGCCCAGAACTCGTCCCACCCCGCCGTCGGGAAGCCGTGCATGCGGCGCGGGTCGACCATCTCCTTGTGCATGCCACGCCCGACCGGGATCGCCTGCTCGATCTTCGAGCGGAGCCGGGACAGATCGCCCGGCAGGTCGTTGGCGGTGAGGGAGGTCTTCACCGCGCTCATGCCGCAGCCGATGTCGACACCGACCGCCGCGGGGCAGACCGCGCCGTGCATGGCGATGACGGAGCCGACCGTCGCGCCCTTGCCGTAGTGGACGTCCGGCATCACGGCGAGGCCCTTGATCCAGGGCAGCGACGAGACGTTGCGGAGCTGCTGCATCGCGCCGTCCTCGACGGAGGCCGGGTCGGTCCACATGCGGATCGGCACCCGGACGCCGGGCACCTCGGTGTAGGACATCTCCATCCCCCTTCTCGAACGGACAAAATGGCACAACGAATCGCGCCGTGACGACATCAATAATGTGGACGAAACGCCCGATAACCGCATGCGGCCACGCAGCCGCGTCAGCAGGTGCGATAGACATTGTGTCCACGGCGCGTACGCGCGCGCCAAGGGATTTCGGGTAGCCCCGGCGGAAGGAGCCTGGCCAGTGCAGCCATCGCGAGGACTGCTGGGCATCGTCTGCGCGGCTGTACTGGCCGTCACGGGGCTGAGCGCCTGCACCGCGGACGGCGATACGGACCCGGCGGCGCTGGACCCCAAGTCCGCCGCCGGCGACCAGTCGATCGTCCCCGCGCCGCCCGGCAAGTACCGCAAGCTGCCGGAGCCGTGCGGCTCGCTCGACCCGGACACGCTCAAGAAGCTGGTGCCGAACGCGCCGGACTACGCGGGTGATGCCGAGCTCACCTACGACACCAACCGTCGGGTCGGCTGCACCTGGACCGGTGAGACGTCGCAGGGCAACCGCTATCTGCAGATCGACTTCGAGCGGGTCGTGTCGTACGACCCCGGGGTGAGCGACGAGGCGCAGGCGGAGTCGGACTACGAGGCCAAGGCGCTGCAGGCCGGTATCCAGACGACGCCGGGCGCTCCCGGGACGACGGCGCCCGTGGCGCCTCCCGGCAGCCCGGCCGGCGTGCCGGGCCTGGTGCCCACCACCACGGCGGCCACCTCTCCCACGACCTCCCCCGATCTCGCGCCGCGGCTGCTCCCCGATGTCGGCAACGCGGCCTTCATCGATGACGAGCTGATGACCCGCGACTCGGGGATCCACCGTGACATCACTCTCGTTTTCCGAACGGCGAATGTCCTGGTGACGGTCTCGTACGCGCAGTGGTCGGCGGACAAGGCCACCGCCCCGCAGAGCGCTGACCTGCAGCAGGGCGCGGAGCAAGTGGCGGACGTCCTCGTCAAGACGATCAAGTGACAGCGGATCGTCCGATAAGGGACGCCCCGTAGGCTGTCCGTTTCCCGGCCCCCCGGCCGGCCCCAGCCGAGCCGAGCAACGAAGTGAGCGAAGGACCCATGCACCGTTCAGCACCGCGAATCGCCCGAGTTCTCGCCTGTGCCGCCGTGCCGGTACTGCTCATCGCCGGCTGCTCCTCGGGGTCGGACTCGTCCAAGAAGTCGGACAGCACCGGCTCGGCCAAGTCGTCCACTTCCGCGACGCCCGCCGCGGCGAAGTTCGCGAAGCTGCCGGACCCGTGCAAGTCGATCACGCAGGCGACGGTGGCGCGGCTCGTCCCCAAGGTGAAGATCGCGGCGGGCACGGCGGCGAAGTCGTCGGACGCGGGCGCGCGGGGTGGCTGCTCGTGGAACGGTCTCGACGGCTTCCAGTTCCGCTGGCTGGATGTGGCGCTGCAGCGCTTCGACTCGGCGAACGGCATCGGCAGCGGCGAGGAGCAGGCGAAGAAGCGCTTCACGGAGCAGGTCGCCGCGGCGGCCCAGATCAAGGGCTCCACGTCCACGAAGGCGGACGGCGTCGGCGACGAGGCGACCGTGGTCAGCGCGCTGGTGGAGAAGGACAAGCGGCAGTACCAGGACGAGACGGTCGTCGCGCGGACCGGGAACGTCATCGTGATCCTGTCGCACAACGGGGCGGGCTTCGAGGACGCGAAGACTCCGGCGGCCGATCAGCTGCAGAAGGACGCGGTCGCGGCGGCGAAGGAGGCCGTGGCTTCGGTCGCGGCGGCGAACGCGGCGGCGAACACGTAACAACTCCGGTCGCACCTGCACCGGTTTCAGCACCTTTGTACGACCTGGCCGCGCCCCCATATGACAGGCTGGGCCGTCCAGTTGCCGAGGGTGGGAGGGGTCGCGGGTGCCCGCGATACGCATGACCCGGACGCACCGGATTCTTGTCGGTGTGGTCGTCGCGGGTGCGGTGGTGATCGCCGCGATCGGCTTCGCGGGATCGTATGCCGCGGTGCGGGAGCTCGCGCAGAACAAGGGCTTCGGCTGGTTCGCGAACGTCTTCCCGATCGGTGTGGACGCCGGCATCGTGGTGCTGCTGGCGCTGGACCTGCTGCTGACGTGGATGCGGATCCCGTTCCCGCTGCTGCGCCAGACCGCCTGGCTGCTGACCGCGGCCACCATCGCCTTCAACGGGGCTGCCGCCTGGCCCGACCCGGTCGGGGTCGGCATGCACGGCATCATCCCGGTGCTCTTCGTCGTCTGCGTCGAGGCGGCCCGCCACGCGGTGGGCCGGGTCGCGGACCTGACGGCCGACAAGCACATGGAATCGGTCCGCCTCACCCGCTGGCTGCTGGCCCCCTTCCCCACCTTCAAGCTGTGGCGCCGCATGAAACTGTGGGAGCTGCGCTCCTACGACCAGGTCATCCGCCTGGAGCAGGACCGCCTCGTCTACCAGGCCCGCCTGCAAGCCCGCTACGGCCGGGCCTGGCGCCGCAAAGCACCCGTCGAAGCCCTCATGCCACTGCGACTGGCGCGCTACGGCATCCCCCTCGCCGAAACCGCCGCCCTCGGCCTCGCCGCCGCCGGCATCACCATCCACGAAGCGGCGCCCGCACCTGTAGCAGCCCTGGCCCTGGAGTCGGTGCACCCTGAGCCGCAGCCCGAACCACGGCCGCAGCCACAACCGCAGCCCGAGCCGCAGCCCGAGCCCGCGGTCCGCCCCGAACCGGTTCCGGAGCCCGCCCGCGCCCGAATACCGGCGCCCGCACCCGCATCCGCACCCGCTCCCCTGCCCGAGCCCGCACCGATACCGGGTTCCGACGGCCGCCCCACGGTCCCCGTAGCCCCCGGCCGCGTCCGTACCCTCGCCAACGGCTACGGCTCCGCGACCGTCAGCAGCAGCTACACCCCCGAGCCGCCCGACGCCGAACCGGAAGCGGAACCCGCCCTCCGCCGCCCGCCGCACATCGAGCCCGATGTCCCGCGCGAGGAGCAGTACTACGGGGCGTTCCGCCGCTACGTCGTCGAGTTCGGTGAGTTCCCCAACCCCCGCCAGTTCGGCCGTTATCTGCTGGAGAACCACGGCGTCACGGGCCGCAGCGGCGGCCCGCTCAGCGAGGGGACGCTGCGCCGGTATCTGACGGAGTTCGAGTCCCAGTACCGGACGGAATGGGACACCGAGCAGGTCCCGTAAACGCGGGATCCCCCGGCCGCCGGAGAATTCGGCAACCGGGGGATCGTCGTGATCGTCAGCTTGCGCCCAGCAGCGTACGGACGCGGTCCGCGCCGACCGCGAGCAGCAGGGTGGGCAGCCGGGGGCCGGTGTCCCGGCCGACGAGCAGTTGGTAGAGCAGCGCGAAGAACGACCGCTGCGCGACCTTGAGTTCGGGCGTGGGCTTGGCGTCGGCGTCCAGTCCGGCCTGGAGCTTGGGCACGGCGTAGACGAGGGTCGTCAGGCCGTCCAGCGACCAGTGGTCGTCGAGTCCGTCGATGAGCAGGTCGAGCGCGGCCCGGTCGGTGGCCGGGAGGCTGCCGAGGGTCTCGGTGTCGGGCTCGGTGCGGACCCGGGTGCGCTGGTCGGCCGGGACGTGGGTGGTGATCCACGCCTGCGCGCGGTCCAGCCGCGGCCGGGTCTCGTCGAGGGTGGTGACCGGGTTGGCGGGGTCGAGATCGCGCAGGATGCGCAGGGTCTGCTCGTCGTGACCGGTGGTGATGTCGACGACGGAGGCGAGCGTCCGGTACGGCAGCGGGTGCGGTGTAGTCGGCAACTCGCCGGCGGCGGTGCGGATGGCGCGGCTGTACGCGGCGGCGTCGGCGGCCTGCACCGAGCCGTCGGCGATCTTGCGCTCCAGGGCGTCCCACTCGTCGTAGGTGCGCTGGATCTCCTGGTCGAAGGCGATCTTGAACGACTGGTTGGGGCGGCGGCGGGCGTAGAGCCAGCGCACCAGCGGCGCTTCCATGATCTCCAGCGCGTCGGACGGCGTGGGAACGCCGCCGGCCGAGCTGCTCATCTTGGCCATGCCGCTGATGCCGACGAAGGCGTACATCGGGCCGATGGGCTGCTCGCCGCCGAAGATCTCGCGGACGATCTGGCCGCCGACGACGAAGGAGGAGCCGGGCGAGGAGTGGTCGACGCCCGAGGGCTCGAAGATCACGCCTTCGTAGGCCCAGCGCATCGGCCAGTCGACCTTCCAGACCAGCTTGCCGCGGTTGTGCTCGGAGAGCTTCACCGTCTCGGCGTGGCCGCACGCGCAGGTGTAGGAGAGCTCGGTGGTCTCGTCGTCGTACGAGGTGACGGTCGTGAGGTCCTTGTTGCAGACCGAGCAGTACGGCTTGTACGGGTAGTAGCCCGCGCCGCCGGTGCCGTCGTCCTCGTCGGCCGCGCCGGAGCCCGCGGCGGCCTCGACCTCGGCCTCGTCGAGCGGCTTCTGCTGCTTCTGCTGCGGCTTCTTGCCGGCGCCCGGCTTGTCCTTCGTCCGGTAGCGGTCGAGGATCGCGTCGATGGCGGCGCGCTCGCGCATGGCGAAGAGGATCTGCTCGCGGTACGCGCCGGCCGTGTACTGCTCGGTCTGGCTGATGCCGTGGAACTCGATGCCGAGCTCGGCGAGCGCGGCGATCATCGGCGCCTTGAAGTGCTCGGCCCAGCTGCCGTACTCGCTGCCCGCCGGCGCCGGGACCGAGGTCAGCGGCTTGCCGATGTGCTCGGCCCAGGACGGGTCGATGCCGTTGGGCACCTTGCGGAAGCGGTCGTAGTCGTCCCACGAGATGATGTGGACGCACTCCCGGCCGCGACGGCGGATCTCGTCGGCCACGAGGTGCGGCGTCATCACCTCGCGCAGGTTGCCGAGGTGGATCGGGCCGGACGGGCTGAGACCCGATGCGCAGACGATCGGTTTGCCGGGGGCGCGACGGTCCGCCTCGGCAATGACCTCGTCCGCGAAACGGGAGACCCAGTCGGTCTCGGGGCTCTGAGCCACGATCGGCACTTCCTTCCTCGACAGCATGTCGCACCCATTCTCACAGACCGAAAAGGGGATGCGCTCCCGTGGGATACTCGAAGGGTTTCCCACTCCCCCAACCGGAATGGCACCCACCCCATGGCCTCGGTCGCATCCCTTTCCGCCTCTGTCCAGCAGCGTGTCTCGGCCGCCCTGGCGGCCGCCGTGCCGTCGGCCGCCGACGCCGACCCGCTGCTGCGCCGAAGCGACCGGGCCGATTTCCAGGCCAACGGCGTGCTGGGCCTGGCGAAGAAGAACAAGGCCAACCCGCGGGAGCTCGCGGCCCAGGTCGTCGCCGGCCTGCCCTCCGACGATCTGATCTCCGAGATCGAGGTGTCGGGCCCCGGCTTCCTCAACATCACCATCTCCGACACGGCGATCACCTCGACGCTGGCCGCCCGCGCCGCCGACGACCGGCTCGGCGTGCCGCTGACCGCGAACCCCGGCACCACGGTGATCGACTACGCCCAGCCGAACGTGGCCAAGGAGATGCACGTCGGCCATCTGCGGTCGTCCGTGATCGGTGACGCGATCGCCAAGATCCTGGAGTTCGAGGGCGAGACGGTGGTCCGGCGGCACCACATCGGGGACTGGGGCACCCAGTTCGGCATGCTCATCCAGTACCTGATCGAGCACCCGCACGAGCTGGACCACTCGGAGTCCGACACGGACGGCGAGGCGTCGATGTCCCGCCTCAACCGGACGTACAAGGCGGCCCGGACGCTCTTCGACGCCGACGAGGCCTTCAAGGACCGGGCCCGGAAGCGGGTCGTGGACCTGCAGGCCGGGGAGCCGGAGACGCTGGCGCTCTGGCAGCGGTTCGTGGACGAGTCGAAGATCTACTTCTACTCGGTCTACAACAAGCTGGACATCGCGATCCAGGACGAGGACATCGTCGGCGAATCCGCGTACAACGACATGCTCGTCGAGACGTGCCGGATCCTTGAGGACACGGGCGTCGCGGTGCGCTCCAACGGCGCGCTCTGCGTCTTCTTCGACGACATCAAGGGCAAGGACGGCGAGCCGGTCCCGCTCATCGTGCAGAAGGCGGACGGCGGCTTCGGCTACGCGGCCACCGACCTGTCGGCGATCCGCGACCGGACCGGCAACCTGAAGGCCGACACCCTGCTGTACGTCGTCGACGCCCGGCAGGCGCTGCACTTCCGGATGGTCTTCGAGACCGCCCGGCGGGCCGGCTGGCTCACCGACGAGGTCACCGTCAAGCACCTGCCGTTCGGCACGGTGCTGGGCAAGGACGGCAAGCCGTTCAAGACCCGTGAGGGCGAGACGGTCCGGCTGGTCGACCTGCTCGACGAGGCCGTCGAGCGGGCCACCGTCGTCGTCCGGGAGAAGAACGAGGAGCTCTCCGACGAGGAGGTCGCGGAACGCGGCACCGAGGTCGGCATCGGCGCGGTCAAGTACGCGGACCTGTCGACGTCCCTGGGCCGCGACTACGTCTTCGACCTGGACCGGATGGTGTCCCTGACCGGCGACACCAGCGTGTACGTGCAGTACGCGTTCGCCCGGACCCAGTCCATCCTCCGCAAGGCCGGAGAAGCCCAGGCCGTCGCCCGTCCGGAGCTGCCGCTGGCCCCCGCGGAGCGCGCGCTCGGCCTGCTGCTGGACGAGTTCGGTGACGCCCTCGCAGGCGTCGCGGACACCTACGAGCCGCACAAGCTGGCCTCGTACCTCTACACGGTCTCCTCGGCCTTCGCGACGTTCTACGAGCAGTGCCCGGTCCTCAAGCCCGAGACCCCCGCGGACGTCCGCGAGAACCGGCTCTTCCTCTGCACCCTGACCGGCCGCACCCTGCGGCAGGGAATGACGCTGCTGGGCATCCGCACCCCCGAGCAGCTCTGACGCACCGCACGAAAGGGGCCCGTGCCGATCCACTCGGATCGACACGGGCCCTCAGTGCGTCAGGAAGCTCAGCCCTCGCGGCCCAGCCGCTGCGCGACCTCGGTCGCCCAGTACGTGAGGATCATGTTCGCGCCCGCCCGCCGGACGCAGGTCAGCGTCTCCATGATGGTGCGGTCGCGGTCGATCCAGCCGTTCGCGGCGGCCGCCTCGACCATCGCGAACTCACCACTCACCTGGTAGGCCGCCACCGGTACGTCGACCGTGTCGGCGACCTTCCGCAGCACGTCCAGGTACGGAAGCGCGGGCTTGACCATCACCATGTCGGCGCCTTCGGCGAGGTCGAGCGCCAGCTCGCGCAGCGACTCGCGGAAGTTCGCCGGGTCCTGCTGGTAGGTCTTGCGATCGCCGGTCAGGGAGGAGTCGACGGCCTCGCGGAAGGGCCCGAAGAAGGCCGACGCGTACTTCGCGGTGTACGCCAGGATGGACACGTCCTCGAACCCGACGGCGTCCAACGCGTCGCGCACGATGCCGACCTGACCGTCCATCATCCCGGACGGCCCCACCACATGAACGCCCGCGTCGGCCTGCACCTGCGCCATCTCGGCGTAGCGCTCCAGCGTCGCGTCGTTGTCGACACGGCCCTGCGCGTCGAGCACTCCGCAGTGACCGTGGTCGGTGAACTCGTCCAGGCACAGGTCCGACATGACGACGACGGAGTCGCCGACCTCGGAGACCACATCGCGGATGGCGACCTGCAGAATGCCGTCCGGCTCGGTGCCCTGCGTGCCGAGCGCGTCCTTCACCGCCGGCACCCCGAAGAGCATGATCCCGCCGACCCCCGCCTCGGCCGCCTCCAGGGCCGCCTTACGGAGCGTGTCGCGGGTGTGCTGGAACACGCCGGGCATGGAGGAGACCGGCACCGGCTCGCTGAGCCCTTCCCGCACGAACATCGGCAGGATCAGCTCGGCCGGGTTCAGCCGGGTCTCGGCGACCAGGCGCCGCATCGCAGGGCTGGTGCGCAGCCTGCGGGGGCGCGCTCCGGGGAATTCACCGTAGCCAGTCATGTCCGAGCCTTCCTCCAACACCGGAGACGTTCCAGACGTCCACGCTACGCCCGGTCCCAGCATGCTCTTCCCGACTACAAGTCGGCCGGAGCGAACTGAGGGGGGTATGGCGGGCCGGATGAGCGCACAACCCTGGCGGTGCCCACACTCGACCGGAGGGGACGTGGCGGGGTGTCCCCGCAGGACGACGAACGAATCCGGCTGGCACCTTGCAGCAGGCACGAGCGTTTGCTGTCCGAGGAGTCACCCCGGCGCGGCCCCGCCTCATCAGAGCGGACCGCACCGTACCCCTCGTCTCAAAAAACGCGTCAGACGCGCGCCCGGCGCCGCGACCCCGGCCGCCGCTCACTCGGCCGCGTCACAGGATCGCCCGCTTCCTCCGCCGCCACGCGGCGGGCCGTGCCGAAGTCGGCCAAAGCCTGCGCCAGCGCGTGCACGGACGGCTCCGGCGACATCACATCGACCCGCAACCCGTGCTCCTCCGCCGTCTTCGCCGTCGCGGGACCGATGCACGCGATCACCGTGACGTTGTGCGGCTTGCCGGCGATGCCGACCAGGTTCCGGACCGTGCTCGACGACGTGAAGAGCACCGCGTCGAAGCCGCCGCCCTTGATCGCCTCACGCGTGTCGGCAGGTGGAGGCGAGGCGCGCACCGTCCGGTAGGCGGTGACGTCATCGACCTCCCAGCCCAGCTCGACGAGCCCGGCGACCAGCGTCTCGGTGGCGATGTCGGCGCGCGGCAGGAAGACGCGGTCGATCGGGTCGAAGACCGGATCGTACGGCGGCCAGTCCTCCAGCAGTCCGGCCGCGGACTGCTCACCGCTCGGCACGAGATCCGGCTTCACGCCGAACTCGACCAGCGACTGGGCGGTCTGCTCGCCGACCGCGGCGACCTTGATCCCCGCGAAGGCACGGGCGTCGAGGCCGTACTCCTCGAACTTCTCCCGGACCGCCTTGACCGCGTTCACGGAGGTGAAGGCGATCCATTCGTAGCGTCCGGTGACCAGGCCCTTCACGGCCCGCTCCATCTGCTGCGGGGTGCGCGGCGGTTCGACGGCGATCGTCGGCACCTCGTGCGGGACCGCGCCGTACGAGCGCAGCTGGTCCGAGAGCGAGGCGGCCTGCTCCTTGGTACGCGGCACCAGGACGCGCCAGCCGAAGAGCGGCTTGGTCTCGAACCAGGACAGCTGGGCGCGCTGCAGGCTGCGCTGGCCGACCACGGCTATCGCCGCGATCGGGCCCTCCGGTGTCGGCAGCGCCTTGGTGGCCTTGAGCTCGGAGGCGATCGTGGCCAGCGTCGCTGTCCAGGTGCGCTGCCGGGTCGTCGTACCGGCGACCGTGACCGACAGCGGGGTGTCGGGCTTGCGGCCCGCCGCCATCAGTTCGGTGGCGGTGGCGACCACGGTCTGCAGCGTGGTGGTGAGGACCAGCGTGGCGTCACTCGCGCCGACCTCGCTCCAGCACCGGTCGGAGGCGGTGGCGGCGTCGACGAAACGGACGTCGGCGCTGAGCGGGACCCCGGCGTAGGCGGGTACGCCCATGGCGGCGGAGACGCCCGGGACGACCTCGAAGGGAATACCGGCCGCCGCGCAGGCGAGCATCTCGCTCGCCGTGCAATTGTCCAGGCCGGGATCACCCGCTACCGCACGGACGACCCGCTTGCCGGTGCGCGCGGACGCCATGACAAGCTGGGTGGCGGCAGCGGAAGCGTCCAACGCGCCCTCGCCTGCCGCAGGTTCAGCCGTGCCCACATCTGCTCGGGCGTGCGTACGCACGACCTCCAGCACGTTCGGCTCGCCGACCAGCAGGTCGGCATGGGCCAGCGCCTCGACGGCGCGCAGAGTCAACAGCCCGGGATCACCGGGCCCGGCACCGAGGAAGGTGACGTGGCCGAGGCCGGAGTGATTGACGGCGGTGGGGCTCAAAGTTCGCGCTCCCCCATAAGACCGGCTGCGCCCTTGGCGAGCATCTCGGCCGCGAGTTCACGACCGAGAACCGCGGCGTCATCCGCGGACTCAGGGGTTGCACCAGTGATGGACATCTGCACCAGCTGGGTGCCATCGGTCGTGCCGACGACCCCCCGCAGGCGCAGCTCGGAAATCTGCCCGTCGGCCACCAGGTCGGCGAGCGCGCCCACAGGGGCGGAGCAGCCGGCCTCAAGGGCGGCGAGCAGTGATCGTTCCGCGGTGACGGCGGCCCGGGTGAACGGGTCGTCGAGCTCCGCGAGCTGTGCGGCCAGTGCCAGTCCCGCCGCGTTACCGGCGGCACATTCGATGGCCAGCGCCCCCTGTCCGGGGGCGGGCAGGACGGCTTCGACGGGGATCAGCTGGGTCGCCTCACCGAGGCGGCCGAGACGGCTGAGCCCGGCGGCGGCCAGGACGACGGCGTCGAGTTCACCGGAGGTGACGAAGCCGATGCGGGTGTCGACGTTGCCGCGGATGGGCAGCGTCTCGACCTCGCCGCCCAGGCTGCGGGCCCAGGCGTTCAACTGCGCCATCCTGCGCGGCGATCCGGTACCGACCCGGGCCGGCCGGCCCAGTGCGGCGGCGGACGCCACGAGCTGCTCGAACGTCAGTCCGTCGCGGGCCACGAGCGCGTCACGAGGGTCCTCGCGGACCGGGATCGCGGCGAGCGTGAGCCCCTCGGGGGGAGCTGTCGGCAGGTCCTTGAGCGAGTGCACGGCGAAGTCGATCTCGCCGGTGAGCAGCGCGTCCCGCAGTGCGGAGACGAAGACTCCGGTACCGCCGATCTGCGCGAGGTGCTCGCGCGAGACATCCCCGAACGTGGTGATCTCGACGAGCTCGACGGGTCGGCCGGTCAGTTGGCGCACCTGCTCCGCCACCATGCCGGACTGCGCCATGGCGAGCTTGCTGCGCCGGGTGCCCAGTTTCAATGCGGTGGGGCCGTTCATGGCCGCCCTCGATTCGGGTCGTCGGCCCTGCTGACGGCGGCGACCGCCTGCGGGTCGAGGTCGAAGAGTTCACGCAGCGCGTCGGCGTACCCGGCGCCGCCGGGTTCGCCCGCGAGCTGCTTGACCCGCACGGTGGGCGCGTGCAGGAGCTTGTCGACGACGCGGCGCACGGTCTGGGTGATCTCCGCGCGCAGCTTGTCGTCCAGGTCGGGGAGCCGGCCGTCGAGCCGGGTGAGTTCACCGGTGACGACGTCGGCGGCCATCGCGCGCAGCGCGACGACGGTGGGGGTGATGCGGGCGGCGCGCTGGGCGGCGCCGAAGGCACCGACCTCGGCGGCGACGATCTTGCGGACCTCGTCGACGTCGGCGGCCATCGGGGCGTCCGCGGAGGCCTCGGCGAGCGACTCTATGTCGACCAGGTGGGCGCCTTCGAGGCCGTGCACGGCGGCGTCGATGTCGCGCGGCATGGCCAGGTCGAGCAGGGCCAGCGGTGCGGAGCCGGCGCCGGTCGCGGTGCGGGAGGCGACCGCGGCGGCGACGGTGGCGTGGTCCAGGACCAGTCCGGTCGCCCCGGTACAGGACACGACGAGGTCGGCCGAGGCCAGTTCGCCGGCGACGGCGTCGAAGTCGGCGGCCCGGCCGCCGAGCGAGGCGGCGAGCCGCTCCGCGCGGTCCGCGGTGCGGTTGGCGATGACGAGCTCGGTGACGCCCGCGCGGGCCAGGGTCGCGGCGGCGAGCGAGGACATGGAGCCCGCACCGACGACCAGTACGCGCTTGCCGGCCAGTGGGCCGGTGGTGGCGGCCAGCTGGTCGAGGCCGAAGGTGACGAGCGACTGTCCGGCCCGGTCGATGCCGGTCTCGCTGTGGGCGCGCTTGCCGACCCGCAGGGCCTGCTGGAACAGGTCGTTGAGGAGCCGGCCGGCGGTGTGCAGCTCCTGGCCGAGGGCGAGGGCGTCCTTGATCTGGCCGAGGATCTGGCCCTCGCCGATCACCATGGAGTCCAGGCCGCAGGCGACCGAGAACAGGTGGTGGACGGCCCGGTCCTCGTAGTGCACGTAAAGATACGGAGTGAGCTCTTCGAGACCGACGCCGCTGTGCAGCGAGAGCAGCATCGACAGCTCGGCGACGCCCGCGTGGAACTTGTCCACGTCGGCGTAGAGCTCGATGCGGTTGCAGGTGGCGAGCACCGCCGCCTCGGTCGCGGGCTCGGCGGCCAGCGCGTCCTGCAGCAGCTTGGCCTTGGCCTCATCGGTGAGCGCCGCCCGCTCCAGCACGCTGACCGGTGCGCTGCGGTGGCTCAGGCCGACAACGAGAACACTCATGCCGGCATCACGGCGGGCACGTCCCCGTCCGGGCCCTGGCCCTGCTCGCCGGCCTTGCGCTGCTCGTGGAACGCGAGGATCTGCAGCTCGATGGAGAGGTCGACCTTGCGGACGTCCACGCCTTCGGGGACCTGCAGCACGGTGGGCGCGAAGTTCAGGATGGAGGTGACACCCGCGGTGACGAGGCGGTCGCAGACTTCCTGCGCGGCGCCGGCCGGGGTGGCGATGACACCGATCGACACCTGGTTGTCCTCGACGATCGCTTCGAGCTCGTCGATGTGCCGGACCGGGAGTCCGGCCACCAGCTTCCCGGCGAGGGCCGCGTCGGCGTCCATCAGGGCCGCGACGCGGAAACCGCGGGAGGCGAAGCCGCCGTAGTTGGCGAGCGCGGCGCCGAGGTTACCGATACCGACGATCACTACCGGCCAGTCCTGGGTCAGGCCCAGTTCGCGGGAGATCTGGTAGACGAGGTACTCGACGTCGTAGCCGACGCCGCGGGTCCCGTACGAGCCGAGGTAGGAGAAGTCCTTGCGCAGCTTCGCGGAGTTGACCCCCGCGGCGGTCGCGAGTTCCTCCGACGACACCGTGGGCACCGAACGCTCGGAGAGCGTGGTGAGAGCCCGCAGGTACAGCGGAAGCCTGGCGACGGTGGCCTCGGGGATACCTCGGCTGCGGGTCGCCGGTCGGTGAGAACGGCCAGTTGCCACGATGCTCCTGCGGGTAGAGCTGGGCGGCGGACGACCACAGTCCCTGGGGCCGCCCCGTGCATGCCAGGCTATGTCTTTGTGAACGCGTGCACAAAGATAGTGTCCGATTTGTCCAGGAGAAGTGACCGGCATCACGCACTCCCATTCCGGACATTAGGAACCATTTGCTGCGCCGAATCGTTCCAACCCTTCGGGTCGTTCGGTATTTCCGCCGAACCACCCGCAGGACGATCGACGGAACGTCGCCCCAGCCAGAGCGCCTCCGCCCCCGGCAGATGCGCGATCACCGGCCACTCCACTCCCAGCGCCGCGTCCACCGCTCCGGGAACGTCGGCCCGGTCCGGTGACTCCGCGGCGTAATGGGCGAACAGCCGCGCGGTGGCCCGCGCGTCACCCAGCGCCGTGTGCGCCGTCCAGTCACCCAGTCCGGCGTCCGCTACGCAAGCCCCCAGCGAGAATCCGCGCGGGGCGGGCACCCGCGAGGTGGCCATCCGCATCGTGCACAGCTCCGGCACGGCCGGCAGCGTCACACCCAGCCGCGCGTACTCGGCGACCAGGAACGCCCGGTCGCAGCCCACGTTGTGCCCCACCAGCACCCTGCCGCGCAACAGCCCCAGCAGTCTCGGAGCGATCCCCGCGAACGTGGGCGCACCGCCGAGGTCCTGCCCCTCGATGCCATGGATGTGGGTCGGGCCGACCGGCCCTTCGGGGTCGATCAAGGTACTGAACTCGCCCTGCGGGACGCACTCCCGGTCGAGCAGCACGACCGCCACCTCGATCACCCGGTGCCGCCGTGAGCTGGACCCGGTGGCCTCCAGGTCCACGACGGCATAGCCGCCAGACCCCTGGAACCGTCCGGAGAGCACGCGCCCACACTCCTCACGCCTAGCCCCCGGGTGTACAAAACGAACTCGATGGTAATCGAATACGCGCACCACGAGTAACGCGCTCAAATCACCCGCCGGACGAGCACGCCCCCCACCTGCGGTTCAGCCGGTGAGGGCCTTACGCAGCCGCTGCTCGTCCACTCGCCAGAAGTCGTGCTGCTCGCCGTCCACCAGCACCACCGGAATCTGCTCCCAGTACTTGCGGTACAGCTCCTCGTCCTGGGTGATGTCCCGTTCCTCGACCCGGGAGCCGAGCTCGCCCGCGACTTTCTCGATCACCGCGCGGGCGTCGTCGCACAGATGGCAGCCGGGCTTGCCGATCAGCGTCACGGTGCGATCGGCGGGATCCTTGCGGGCGCCACGGCGCAGGAGAGGACTCATCCGAGACATTGTGCCCCCGGGTGCCCCGCGGCGGACCCGGCCGGCGGGTAACACGTACGTCGCGAGGAGTTCACGCCATCGCTCCTTCCGCGGCCAGGACGCGCCGAACAAACTGGCTATGCTCGCCGCATGGCCGCTTTGCAATGGCTCACCCCCCGTAGGCGCTCCGCCACCGCGCGCAGCGTCCTGGCAGGCGAGGCCGCGGCCGCCGCGGCCGAGGCCGCGCTCGCGGCGCCGGCCGGACCCACCCAGCCCCAGGAGACCGACGCTTCCACGGCGGACGCCGGGCCCGGAAAGAACGGCAAACCGGGAAAGCCGGAAAAGAACGGCACCGCTCCGGAGTTCCCCGTCGTGGGGGACCCGCACGCCGCCGCCTTCTTCGACCTCGACAACACCGTGATGCAGGGCGCCGCGATCTTCCACTTCGGCCGCGGCCTGTACAAGCGGAAGTTCTTCCACAAGCGCGAGCTGGTCCGCTTCGCCTGGCAGCAGGCCTGGTTCCGGCTCGCCGGGTCCGAGGACCCCGAACACATGCAGGACGCGCGGGACAGCGCGCTGTCGATCGTCAAGGGGCACCGCGTCGAGGAGCTCATGTCGATCGGCGAGGAGATCTACGACGAGTACATGGCCGAGAAGATCTGGCCGGGCACCCGGGCACTGGCCCAGGCCCACCTCGACGCCGGCCAGCGGGTCTGGCTGGTCACGGCCGCGCCCGTGGAGACCGCGACGATCATCGCCCGCCGGCTCGGCCTGACCGGCGCGCTGGGCACCGTCGCCGAATCCGTCGGCGGCGTCTACACCGGCCGCCTCGTCGGCGAACCGCTGCACGGCCCGTCCAAGGCCGAGGCGGTCCGGGCACTCGCCAGCACCGAGGGACTGCAGTTGTCACGCTGCGCCGCGTACAGCGACTCGGCTAACGACATCCCGATGCTGTCGCTGGTCGGACATCCGTACGCGATCAACCCCGACGCCCGGCTGCGCAAGCACGCCCGCGCGCAGGGCTGGCGGCTGCGCGACTACCGCACCGGCCGCAAGGCCGCGAAGATCGGCATCCCGGCCGCCGCCGGCGTGGGCGCCGTCGCGGGCGGAGCGGTCGCCGCGGTCGCGATACACCGACGCCGCCGCTAGGTCGTGTCGCCGGTCCGGACACATGCGGCCACGTCACCGCGTTCCGGTGGTCCGTCGTACCCCCTCTGGGCCCACGGCAGTCGCAGCACTGCCACACAGCCACAACACGCACTCCCCGCGAGCAATTCACGAACAGATGCGGTCAACTTCGGTTCATTGTTCGATAATTGATCGATCACCAATGCGCCAAGGAACCGACGTAACCGGCGATTTAGGCAACACGGTGTAGCGCCGCCTGTACGAAGCGTTATTCTCCTCAGACGCAATCGGAACCCACACGTCGACCACGGCGGGTGCACGGTCCCGTACTGCACGTGATGGAAGTTCTGCCTCTGGGAGTCCCGTGTACCCACACGACGGGGTTGACACCTCCGGCCTGGCAACGCTGCGCGCTTTGGTGAACGACTGCCTGCGCGTTGTCCCCGCGTTCGCCGAGCCCGCCCTCGCCACGCCCTTTCCCGCCGGCCCCGCGTACGCACTGGCCGAAGTCAGCACCGCCGCAGGCAGACGCACCCGGAACAACCCTCAGAGCGGCTCCGGCAGCAATGCCGCCGGGGGACCGACCGCTCGCCGTCCCGCCGCGGACAGTGACAGCGGCCGGATGATGGACCTCGTCGAGCGGGCCCAGGCCGGCGAGACCGAGGCCTTCGGCCGGCTCTACGACCACTACTCCGACACCGTCTACCGCTACATCTACTACCGCGTCGGTGGCAAGGCGACCGCCGAGGACCTGACCAGCGAGACGTTCCTGCGCGCCCTGCGCCGGATCGGCACCTTCACCTGGCAGGGCCGCGACTTCGGCGCATGGCTCGTCACCATCGCCCGCAACCTGGTCGCCGACCACTTCAAGTCCAGCCGCTTCCGACTCGAAGTCACCACCGGCGAGATGCTCGACGCCAACGAGGTCGAGCGCAGCCCCGAGGACTCGGTGCTGGAATCGCTCTCCAACGAGGCGCTTCTCGTCGCGGTCCGGAAACTCAACCCGCAGCAGCAGGAGTGCGTGACGCTGCGCTTCCTGCAGGGCCTGTCGGTCGCCGAGACCGCGCGCATCATGGGCAAGAACGAAGGGGCGATCAAGACCCTTCAGTACCGCGCCGTGCGAACCCTGGCCAGGCTTCTCCCCGAAGACGCCCGGTGAGACCGAGTTGTCCCTTTTTCCCCACCCTCTCCGGCCTTTTTCCCGGCCGCTCCGGTCCGATCATCATGACCGCGTAACCCAACTGGCGCGGCGCTCGTTGCACCACATGCAGACACCTCTCTGCCGCGCTCTGGCCGCTTCCAGTCACTCGATTGGGTGGACAGAAACAAGGAATGCAACCTTCCGGGCGGCTTCGGGAGTCGAGTGTGGATGACGAGAGGAGGTGCCGCCCATGATCGGACAAGCAACGGCACACCGTCGGGCGAACGCCTTCGCCCAGGCCCTTGAGACTGCCGGTTTTTCGGGGGAAGAACCCCGGAACGCCGACAGCGCACCCCAGGAGCCCGCCGGCGAACACGGCGCCCATGCCACGGACCGGCACGCCGACCCCGATCAGGGGCAGCTGCTGGCTCTGGTCGGCGCCATCGGCAACCGGCAGCCGCCGGTGCTGAGCGCCGAGGCGAAGACGGTGCAACGTGCCCAACTGATCGCCGCGATGGAGACCGCGCTCGCCGATGGCAGCCTTGAGGTCTCCCCCAAGGTCCCCGAGCAACGCACCGGCGGCGCGCACCGCGCCACCGGGCTCGGGAAACTCAGGCCACGTTCCCGCTGGTCCCGCAGGCTCGCCGCCGGCGGGCTCTCTGTGGGAGTCGCGGCCGGGGCCCTCGGCGGCGTCGCGGCGGCCAGTACGAACGCACTGCCAGGTGACACCCTCTACGGCCTCAAACGGGGCATGGAGGATCTCAAGCTGGACATGGCCAACAACGACGCTTCCCGAGGAGGCGTCTACCTGGACATGGCCGCGACCCGCATGCAGGAGGCCCGGCGCCTCATGGAGCGCGGCCGCTCGGGCGAGCTCGACAGCGAATCGGTCGGCGAGGTCCGCCGGGCGCTCTCCGGTATGCACCAGGAGGCCGCGGAAGGCCACCGGCTGCTCACCGGGGCGTACCAGCGCGACGGCTCGCTCCAACCGATGGAGCTGCTGAACGATTTCAACGCCACGCACCGCGAAGGCTGGACCCAGCTGCGCGACCGGCTGCCCACCCAGCTCGGCGATGTGAGCAACCAGGTCACGTCGGTCTTCGACGCCATAGAGCACGATGTCGCGCCGCTCGCCGGCAAGCTCCCGAAACCCCAGGGCAGCGAAGGCCCCGCGCACCGTCAGGCCGGCAAACCCGGCTCCGCCGGTACCGGCCGCAGCGGCACAGCCGACCCGACGCCGCACACCACCGCCACCGCGGACGGCCACAGCGGCGCACCGGGCACCACCAGCAGCCCGAGCGCCGGCGCCGACAAGGACCATCTGCTCGGCGGCACGGACGGCCTGCTCCCCCCGTCACCGGGAACCGGCGGCGAGAACCCGTCCGACCCGGCGGCATCCACCCCGCCCTCGGTCAACCTGCCCCCGCTGCTCCCCGGGCTCCTCCCGGGCCTCGGCCTCGGGGCGGAGGACGCCAAGGAGTAGTCGGCGGTCGTGCACCCGAATGGGGTGGGTCCCGGCCATCGGCCGGGACCCACCCCATTCACATCAGGGAAGAACTCGTCGGAACGTCCGGCCGCGGCCGCCTTCGGCTCAGAAGAACACAGACCGCCGCTGCACCAGCAGCTTGGCCCCTCCCCATGGCCGGCCTCGCACTGCTCGGCCCGAGGGGCCTCCCAGGCTTCGGTCGCCTGCGCCGGCCTCCGGCCGTCGGAACGTCCGGCCGCGGCCGCCTTCGGCTCAGAAGAACACAGACCGCCGCTGCACCAGCAGCTTGGCCCCTCCCCATGGCCGGCCTCGCACT
>NZ_JBWKIQ010000006.1:0-7311 GCF_056432645.1 Streptomyces sp. NPDC045021 | reverse complement strand
TCCCAGGCTTCGGTCGCCTGCGCCGGCCTCCGGCCGTCGGAACGTCCGGCCGCGGCCGCCTTCGGCTCAGAAGAACACAGACCGCCGCTGCACCAGGAGCTTGTACAGCGTGTGCTGGATGGTCTCGCGCACCTGGTCCGTCAGGTTGAAGACCAGCATCGGGTCCTCCGCCGCCTCCGGCGGATAGTGGTCGGTCCTGATCGGCTCGCCGAACTGGATCGTCCACTTCGTCGGCAGCGGCACCAGACCCAGCGGCCCCAGCCAGGGGAACGTCGGCGTGACCGGGAAGTACGGCACGCCCAGCAGGCGCGCCAGCGTCTTCGAGTTGCCGACCATGGGGTAGATCTCCTCCGCCCCCACGATCGAGCACGGAATGATCGGCGCACCGGTCTTCAGCGCCGTCGCTACGAAACCGCCGCGCCCGAAGCGCTGCAGCTTGTAGCGGTCGGCGAAGGGCTTGCCGAGGCCCTTGAAGCCCTCCGGCATCACCCCGACGACCTCCCCGCGCTCCAGCAGCAGTTGCGCGTCCTCGGTGCAGGCCAGCGTGTGGCCTGCCTTGCGGGCCAGCTCGTTCACCACGGGCAGCACGAAGACCAGGTCGGCGGCGAGCAGCCGCAGGTGGCGGCCGGCCGGGTGATGGTCGTGCACCGCGACCTGCGCCATCAAGCCGTCGAGCGGGAGCGTCCCGGAGTGGTTCGCGACGACCAGGGCGCCGCCCTCGGCCGGGATGTTCTCGATGCCCTTGACCTCGACTCGGAAGTACTGGTCGAAGATCGGCCGCAGCACCGACATGAGCACCTGGTCGGTGAGCTGCTCGTCGTAGCCGAACTCGTCGACCTCGTAGTCGCCGGTGATCCGGCGCCGCAGGAACGACAGCCCGTGGGCGACCTTCCGGTCCCAGCGGGCCCCCATCAGCCGCTCGGCCGCGCCGCCGAGCGCGTCCGCGAGGGCCTCGGCGACGGCCGCCGCGGGCGCCGTGTGCCGTGCGGCGCCGTCCGCGCCCCCGGCGGTCCCCGCGTCGCCTGTGGGGCCGTCCTGGCCCTCCTGCGCGCCTTCAGGGGACGGTACGGACCGGCCCTCGGTGTCGACGTCGTCGCGCGGAGCGCGCGGCTCCGGTGTGCCGGCCCGCCCGTCCGGGAACTCCACCGGAACGGCGGACAGCGGTGTCGCCGACGCGGTCCCGTCGCTCTTCTTGCGGGACCCCGCCCGTCCGCGCGGCCTGCCCGGCCCCCGACGGGCACGCGTGTCCTCGTCGAACGGGATGACCTTGGCGTCCGCCATGCTGCGGCTCCTCCTCGTTGGGGCTCTCACGTCCGGTTGGCGCCCGCGGGAAGTGCGGCGGCGATCGCGTCGACCGTGCGGGCGAGCCGGTCGGGCGGAAGCAGGCCGGGACCACGGCTGCGGGCGAAGTCGCAGAAGGTCTCGGCCGTCGTGTACTTCGGGGCGAATCCGAGCGTCTCACGCATCTGCGTGGTGTCCACCACCCTGCCGTGGGTCAGCAGCCGGATCTGTTCGGGTGAGAAGTCCGTGACCCCCGCCGTACGCAGCATCTGCCCGACCCAGGTGACGGCGGGCAGCAGCACCGGCACGGTGGGCCGGCCGAGCCGCCTGGCGGTCTGCGACAGCAGCAGCACCCCGTCGCCCGCGATGTTGAACGTGCCGCTGTTGAGCGTCCCGCGACGGGCGTCGAGCGAGGCGAGGACCAGCACGTCGGTCACATCGTCCTCGTGCACGAACTGCAGCCGCGGGTCGTAGCCGAACACGGTCGGCAGCGCCGGCAGCGAGAAGTACTCCGCGAGCGGGGAGTCGGCCTGCGGGCCGAGGATGTTGGCGAACCGCAGGACGGCCACCGCCACGTCCGGCCGGCGGCGCGCGAAGCCGCGCACATAGCCTTCGACCTCGACCGCGTCCTTCGCGAAGCCACCACTGGGCAGCGACTTCGGCGGCATGGTCTCGGTGAACACCGCCGGGTCGCGGGGCGCCGAGCCGTAGACGCTGGTCGTCGACTTCACCACGAGGCGGCGTACGGTCGGCGCCTTCTGGCACGCGCCCAGCAACTGCATCGTGCCGATGACGTTGGTCTCCTTGACCTGCGCCCGGCCACCGGATCCCAGCGGGGTGCCGCTGACGTCCATGTGCACCACGGTGTCGACGGCGTGCTGGGCCAGTACCTTGGCGATCATCGGGTGCCGGATGTCCGCCCGGACGAATTCCGCGTTGCCCAACTGGTGCTCCGGTACCTCGGCGTCCACGCCGATCACCCGGTCGACCTCCGGATCGTGCTGGATCCGGCGGACGAACCGGCCGCCGAGCTTTCGCGCGACTCCGGTGACGAGCACCACCTTGCCCACGATTCAGCGCCTTCCGTCAGGGATGTACGCACCGTATCGGTTCGATGTTGCGCTGTGATGACGGCCTCCGGGGCCAGTGACCACGGCGACTGTCCGGGAACCACCCCGGACGGCCGATGCCCCGACCGTTCGGCTACCCCGCAGTGCCCCGGAAACGCGGCTGCCCTCCCACCGCCGCGCAGAGCACGGTGGTGGGAGGGCAGGAAGTGCAGCGAGTGGCTCGCTTACTTCTTGTTGCGACGCTGCACACGCGTACGCTTCAGCAGCTTGCGGTGCTTCTTCTTGGCCATACGCTTGCGCCGCTTCTTGATGACAGAGCCCACGACTACCCTCGCTTCGTTTTCACTCGGTGCGGGGCGTCCGAGCCCACACGACCTACGTCGGCCAAGCCTACCCGCCCTGAGGGGGCGGGTAGAACCGAGGCGACCGAGTAGGCCGTCAAGCAGATTCCCCCACCCCCACGTAGGACTCACGCAGATAGTCGTGGACGGCTTGTTCTGGAACCCGGAAGGACCTGCCCACCCGGATCGCCGGCAGATGGCCACTGTGCACCAGTCGGTACACGGTCATCTTGGACACACGCATCACTGAGGCGACCTCCGCCACAGTCAGGAAAACGACCTCATTGAGAGGCCTGTCGCTAGAAGCCATGACACACCTGAACCTTCCGCACATGACGGCCACCGGCTTCCCCTCCGGTGACTCCAGCAGGCACGTGCGCTCCTCCCCAGATTAGGTGCGGGTGATGCAAGTGGGGAAGAGGAGTTGCGATCGGTTGACTACTGTGACAGACACGCTCGATTGAGTACATAGCGCGTAAGCGGCCGGTAGTAATCGGACCGCACAGCGTCATCAAGCGGAACCGCGACGGAAACCCGCCCCTCCGCCTCGGCCACGAACACCGCGGGATCGTCGGCGTCCGCCAGCCCGATCGCCTCAATGCCCAGCTGACCAGCCCCGCAGACCCACCCGTGATCACCGACCACCAGCCCCGGCAGCAACCCCCCGCGGCCGGCCGCGGCGGCCAGAGCGGTACGAACCGGCAGGGGGGAGTGCGTGTGCGCCCCGGGCTCGCTCGAGGTGGGGAGCGCACCCACGGGGCGGACCATCGCGACTCCGCCTACGTACCAAAGGTTGTGCTGGCGTAGCCCGAATCGGGTCGGAATGTCGATAGGTCGACCATGCGCGGAGGTGAGGACAGGACATCCTGCCGCCGACAACGCAGCGGCCAATGCGGCGTAGAAGCCCAGGAGTCGGTGCGGATGACCTGTTCCGATCAGCACCGGAACCCGGTCAACTGCTGCCCGAGCCAATCGTTCCGCAAAAGCGTCAAGCGCCGCCACCGTGCAGTCGGGGTCGATCACATCCTGCCCCGAAGTGTGTCCGGGATCAGGTGACACCCCACACCTTTCGGCCATCAGCCGCAACAACTCCGGCGTTCCCCACACCCCTTCGGGGTCGAGGCCGAGCGTCTGGCGCGGATCCCGTGCCGCGAACATCCGATAACTGAGCAGACTTTTCTCCCGCGGCGTCGCCACGGGACCGGCCAGCCGGGCCGCCAGCAGATGCGCGCGCAGCGCGCCGACACTCAGCACGCCCCCGATACTGCCGTCTACGCCCCCGCCATCCACCCGAAACCGGAAAACGCACCCCTTGCGGGTGATTGGTGCCCAATACCACCCATCCCGCTCCCTTCTGCTGTCCGCATGTTCTCCCCCAGACTCCGTCCGGAGGGACCCCCACAGACTCCGTCCGGGGGACTCCCACAGATTCCGTCCAGGGACCCCCAGCTCAGGCCAGCAGACCGTGCAGTGGGAACACCGCGCGCCGGGTGGCCAGGACCGCCTGGTCGAGACGGTCCGCCGGGTCGTACCCGGCCTCCTCGAAACTCCGCCAGACGACCGGGTGCCGGCCGTCCGTCATCCGCGCGGGCGCCATCGCCCGCGTCGCCCGGTACACCTCGTGCCGCCACGCCTCCGGCGTCTCGGCGGCGGGGTCGATCGGCGTGCCCGCGGCGATCGCCACCAGATGCGTCCAGGACCGCGGTACGACGTCCGACACCGCGTAGCCGCCTCCGCCGAGAGCCACCCAGCGGCCCTCCGCGTGCTCGTGCGCCAGCGCGTGACACGCCTCGGCGACGGCCCGCTGCGCGTCCAGACTCACCGCGAGATGCGCCAGCGGGTCCTCGAAATGGGTGTCCGCGCCATGCTGCGAGACAATGACCTGCGGCCGGAAGGACGCGATCAACTCCGGTACGACGGCGTGGAATGCCCGCAGCCACCCCGCGTCACCCGTACCGGCCGGCAGCGCGACGTTCACCGCCCCGCCCTCCGCGCCGGCGCCACCGGTCTCCTCCGGCCAGCCCGTCTGCGGGAAGAGCGTCCGCGGATGCTCGTGCAGCGAGATCGTCAGCACGCGCGGGTCGTCCCAGAAGACGGCCTGCACCCCGTCCCCGTGGTGCACGTCCACATCCACGTAGACCACGCGCTCCGCACCGAGCTCCAGCAGCCGCGCCACCGCCAGCGCCGCGTCGTTGTAGACGCAGAAGCCCGCGGCGGAGCCCGGCATCGCGTGGTGCAGGCCGCCCGCGAAGTTCACCGCGTGAGCAACGTCACCGCTCCACACCGCCTCGGCCGCCCCGACGGACTGCCCGGCGATCAGCGCGGAGGCCCGGTGCATACCCGCGAAGGCCGGGTTGTCCTCCGTACCGAGGCCGTACTCCAGCTCCACCGACCCGGGATCGGCGGAGACCCGCCGTACCGCGGCCACGTAGTCGGCGCGGTGCACCAGCCCGAGCGTGGAGTCCCCGGCCGCCGGCGCCGACGTCACCTTGAGCTTCTGGTCCAGCCCGAAGGCCTCCACCAGCCGCATCGTGAGCGACAACCGCACCGGGTCCATCGGATGCCCGGGGCCGAAGTCGTAGCCTGTTACCTGCTCATCCCACATCAGCTGTGCGCGGCCGCTCATGGCCGACACCGTATCGGGCCTCGCCGGTGTCGAACGACCTGGCATACAGGAGTGTCGCCAGCACCAGCACCATCGGGATCAGCATCGCGCCCCGGTAGCTCCACGCGTCACCGATCGCACCGACCAGCGGGGCGCCGATCAGGAACCCGACGTAGTTGAAGATGTTCAACCGCGCGATGGCCGTGTCCGAGGCCCCGGGGAAGAGCCGGCCGGCCGCCGCGAACGTCGTCGGCACGATGACACAGAGCCCGAACCCCAGCAGCGTGAACCCGAGCATCCCGGCCCACGGGCCCGGCGCCGCCGCGACCACCCCGAACCCGAGCGCCGCGAGCACCGTTCCGGCCCGCACCACCGCGGCCCCGCCGAAGCGCCGCACGCCGAGGTCCCCGGCCGCCCGGCCGAGCAGGGTCGTCACCATGTAGATGTTGTAGGGAACGGTGGACAGCTGCTCCGAGCTGCCAAGAGTGTCCTGCAGGTACTTCGCACTCCAGTTGGAGACGGTCGAGTCGCCGATGTACGCGAAGGCCATCACCAGGCAGAGCGGCAGCAGCAGCCGCATCACCACGGGTGTCGCCACCGGCGCTTCCGCGCCCTCGACCACCGGCTCCGGCCGCTGGTCCACGTACCAGCGGCTGGCCGTCAGCGCCAACGGGATCAGGACGGCGGCGACCGGCGCGTAGAGCACCGCGAGCGACAGATGCCAGTGCGCCCCGGCCCACGCCAGCGAGGCGCCGGTGATGCCGCCGAGGCTGTAGGCGGCGTGGAAGCCGAGCATGATGCTCCGGCCGTAGGTGCGCTGCAGGCTGACGCCCAGCATGTTCATGGAGGCGTCGAGCCCGCCGACACAGATCCCGAACAGGCCGAGCGCCACGGCTATCTGCCACATCGCGTTCCCGGAACCGGCCGCGACCAGCACCAGCGCGACCAGTGGCTGGACCCACCGCAGTACGACGCTCGGCCGCACCCGCTTCACCAGGTGCTCGGTCGCCACGCTGCCCACCCCGGCCAGGATCGGCACAGCGGCGAGAAAGACCGGCAGCAGCCCGTCACTGATCCCGTAGCGATCCTGGATCGCCGGAATCCGGGTGACGAGCAGAGCGAAAACCACGCCTTGGCTGAAGAAGCTGACCGCCAGCGAGGCCCGGCCATGCCGCAGAGATGCGTCCATGAGCGAGCAGCGTAGATCCCTAAGCTACGGATGAGTAGGTGTTGCGGGTCACAAGTTAGACGATCAGATCCAGGAGCTCGTGCATCCCGCTGAACAGGGCATTGGCGCCCGCGAGCTTGGCCGCCGGGGTCATCGCGGTGAACCCGTACACGTCCATCCCGGCCGCCACGGCCGCCTGCACACCCAGCGGGCTGTCCTCGACGACCGCGCACCGTGCGGGAGCGATTCCCATCACCTGTGCCGCGTGCAGGAAGAGGTCGGGAGCCGGCTTCCCGCGGCCGACGTCCTGCGAGCTGAAGATGCGCTCTTCGCCGAAGTGCTCGAAGAGCCCGGTCTTGTGCAGCGCCACCCTGATCCGTTCATGGCTGCCCGACGAGGCGAGGCAGTACGGCACACCCTCCGCCTCCAGCTTCCCCAGGACGTCGGCGACCCCGGGCACCGGCTGCAGATCACGCCGGAACGCCTCGAAGACCCGCCCGTGGAAGACATCGTTGAAGTCCTCCGGCAACGTCCGCCCGGACTGCTCCAGCACCAGCTCGTGGATCCGGTGCATCGCGGAGCCCATGTAGTCCCGGATCGACTCCTCGTACGAGGTCGGGTGCCCGAGTTCCGTGAGATAGCCGGCCAGGATCCGGTTGGAGATCGGCTCGCTGTCCACGAGCACGCCGTCGTTGTCGAAGATGATCAGGTCATAGCGCATGGCACCACTGTAGGGAACGCGTGTATCGGCAACGCAAAGAAGCCCCCAGGCAATAGCCTGGGGGCTTCTTCTCAATGATTGTTCGGCGGCGTCCTACTCTCCCACAGGGTCCCCCCTGCAGTACC
>NZ_JBWKIQ010000005.1:0-513073 GCF_056432645.1 Streptomyces sp. NPDC045021 | reverse complement strand
CCACCCCCGGTTACCCTGGCGCGGCCCCCCGGGCGCGGGCCCCGCCGAACCTCCCCCCGGCCCTTGCCGCGCTTTTCTTCCCCCCCGCCCCCGGGGGGGGGGGGCCCCCCCCCCCCCCCCCCCCGACGGTCGTTCGTCACCTGTACCGGGCTACTCGTCGTCGGAGTCGTCCGGTTCGGGCTCTTCCTTGGCGGTGCCCCGCGCGGGGTGCGGACCCGAGGAGGTGTCCCTGAGGTAGGGATGTGCCTCGCCGGTGTCGGGGTCACGGCGCCGCAGATACCGTTCGAACTCCTTGGCGATGGCCTCGCCCGACGCCTCCGGTAGTTCGACGGTGTCGCGGGCCTCCTCCAACGTCTGTACGTACTCGGCGACTTCGCTGTCCTCGGCCGCGAGCTGGTCCACCCCGACCTGCCAGGCGCGCGCGTCCTCCGGCAGTTCGCCGAGCGGGATCCGCACGTCGAGCAGGTCCTCCAGGCGGTTGAGGAGGGCGAGCGTCGCCTTGGGGTTCGGCGGCTGCGACACGTAGTGCGGGACGGCGGCCCACAGGCTGACCGCCGGAATGCCGGCGTGCGTGCACGCCTCCTGCAGGATGCCGACGATGCCGGTCGGACCCTCGTAGCGGGACTCCTCCAGGTTCAGGGCGACGGCCAGGTCGGCGTCGGAGGTCACTCCGGTGACCGGGACCGGGCGGGTGTGCGGGGTGTCGCCCAGCAGCGCGCCCAGCACGACGACCATCTCCACGCCGAGTTCATGGGCGAAGCCCAGGATCTCGTTGCAGAACGAGCGCCAGCGCATGCTCGGCTCTATGCCGCGGACCAGGACCAGGTCACGGGGCCGGGGGTTCTGGACGCGGACCACCGACAGCCGGGTGGTCGGCCAGGTGATCTTGCGTACCCCGGCGTCCAGCCAGACGGTCGGCCGGTTGACCTGGAAGTCGTAGTAATCCTCGGCGTCCAGCGCCGCGAAGACTTCCCCCTTGAATTCCCGGTCCATGTGGCCGACCGCGGTGGAGGCTGCGTCGCCGGCGTCGTTCCAGCCCTCGAACGCGGCCACCATGACCGGGTCGATCAGCTCGGGTACTCCCTCGAGCTCGATCACCCAGCGCCTCCTTCCGGCCGGAGGGGGCGAGGCCGTCCCCTGCCGGCTGCTGTTCGTGTCAGTGCGGCACCAGCCTACGGCTTGCGGAGGCCCTCTCCGCAGCCCTCGTACCAGGATGATCCCCACGGTCATCGGACGTACGCGTCCGGTCACGATCCGCTCGCGCGGCGCTCAGCGTTCGCCCCATCCGGACCGGTACTGGGCCCAGTCGCCGGGGGTCGCGGCGAAGTCCACGTAGAGCGCCATGCCGAAGGTCTCGCGGTCCTTTCCGTGCCTGGCCAGACCCAGCTTGGCGCCGCGCACGGCGGCCTTGACGGTCTCGGCCGACGGATGGTGCCCGCTGGTGCTGGTGTGGTAGCCGGGCAGCCCCATGATGAGGTCGGTGCCGGCCGGGGTGACTTCCAGGGCGAGGGCGGTCTGCTGGGCGAGGTAACCACCGAACAGGCTTTCCAGCGGCATCGCCGAGTCGTACGCCATCACCGCGACCTGGTCGACGCGGCGGGCGACCTCGCCGAAGTACGCCTGCGACCACCACTTGGGATGGTCGAACAGGGAGAGGCCGACGGTGTGCAGCCCCGGCAGTGGATCGATCTGGTGGGTGGCGACGGAGAGCGCGGCGCCGTGCGCCGAGGTCGTGGTGCGCAGCCGGTCCAGGATGTCCAGGAAGTCCTTGTCGCCGGAGTAGTTGGGCTCCAGATCGAGGTGGACGCCGTCGAATCCGGCGGCCAGCACCTGCTGGGCGCTGCCCTGGATGCGGGCGCGGGTGGCCTCGTCGTCCAGGTGCAGCCCGTCGTCCCCGCCATGGTGCGCGATGACGTTGCCGAGCCAGGCCTGCACCCGGACGCCCGGCAGGACCCGGTGGACCTCGCTGAGCAGCCGGCCGGAGGCCGGGTAGAGCTTCGGATCGAGACTGCCGTTCTGTTCCAGCGGTCCGGTGTGCACATACAGGTCCCGGATCCCGGTGCCCTGGACCCGGGCGCGCAGGGCCTCGAGGTCGGCCGCGCTGTGGCGGCCGTCGACCCAGGCGTGCCCGAGCCAGACCGCGTCATGCCCCCGGGTGCGGCCCGCCGGGCCGGGATCCCCGGCGTATTCGAGCCGCAACGCGATGGCCACCGCCACAACAGGCACAAGGACCACAAGAGCGGTCACGAGTGCCCCACGCCGCAGCCATTTCAGGAGTCTCTCGCGAGACATCCGATCTGTCTTCCACAAAGTTGGCTCTACCCCCTGGACTTCGCGAGGTTTTCGGCGCTATACATCGGTTGTTCGAAAAAAGATCCGATGTCTAACGACGGGGGTGTACATGAGTCCGACCACTACCGAGGTCGACGTCTACGACATACGCTTCCCGACCTCGGAGCAGCTCGACGGCTCGGACGCCATGAACCCCGACCCCGACTACTCCGCCGCCTACGTAGTTCTGCGCACCGATGACCCCGACGGCCTGGAGGGGCACGGCTTCTGCTTCACGATCGGCCGCGGCAACGACGTCACCGCCGCCGCGATCCGCTCACTGCGACCCTACGTACTGGGACGCGGCGTGGACAGTATCACCGGCGATCTTGGTGGCCTGCACCGAGAACTGACCCATGACTCGCAGCTGCGCTGGCTGGGCCCGGAGAAGGGCGTCATGCATATGGCGGCCGGCGCCGTCATCAACGCCGCCTGGGACCTGGCGGCCAAGCAGGCCGGGCAGCCGGTCTGGGAGTTCCTCGCCTCGATGAGCCCGGAACAGATCGTGGACATGGTCGACTTCCGCTATCTGACCGACGCGCTCACCCGCGAGGAGGCGCTGGAGATCCTGCGCGCCGCCGAACCCGGCCGGGCCGGGCGGGCCGCGCAGCTGCGCGAGCGCGGCTACCCCGCCTACACCACCTCACCGGGCTGGCTCGGTTACTCCGACGAGAAGCTCGCCCGGCTGTCCAAGGAAGCGGTCGCCGACGGCTTCCACCAGATCAAGCTCAAGGTCGGCGCCGACCTCGACGACGACCTGCGGCGGATGCGCATCGCCCGCGAGGCCGTCGGCCCGGACATCAGGATCGCCGTCGACGCCAACCAGCGCTGGGACGTGTCCGCCGCGGTGGAGTGGATGAAGGCCCTCGCCACCTACGACCCGTACTGGATCGAGGAGCCCACCAGCCCCGACGACATCCTCGCGCACGCCGCGGTGCGGGCCGGGCAGCCCGTCAAGGTCGCCACCGGTGAACACGCCGCCAACCGCGTCATGTTCAAGCAGCTGCTCCAGGCCGGCGCCGTGGACTTCGTCCAGATCGACGCGGCCCGCGTCGCCGGGGTCAACGAGAACATCGCGATCCTGCTGCTCGCCGCCAAGTTCGGAGTCCCGGTCTGCCCGCACGCGGGCGGCGTCGGCCTCTGCGAACTGGTCCAGCACCTGGCGATGTTCGACTACGTCGCCGTCTCCGGGAGCTGGGACGACCGGGTCATCGAGTACGTGGACCACCTCCACGAGCACTTCGAGGACCCCGTCGTCATCGACCACGGCCGCTACCGCGCCCCCGCCCGTCCCGGTTTCTCCGCCCGGATGAAACCCCGTTCCATCGCCGACCACTGCTATCCGGACGGTCCGGTCTGGCAGACCCGGCAGGAGGGAACCGTATGAACGGCACCCCGGACTATGACTTCAAGGGACTCGCCGCCCTCGTGACCGGCGGCGCCTCCGGCATCGGAGCCGCCACCGCCGCGCTGCTCAGCGCGCGCGGCGCGCGGGTCGCCGTCCTGGACCGCGACCCGGCGGGCGCGCCCCCCGGCACCGTGGCCGTCACGGCGGACCTCGGCGACGGCCCCGCGGTGAGCGCCGCGGTCGCCGAGGCCGTCGAACGCCTCGGCGGCCTGCACATCCTCGTCAACAACGCCGGGATCGGCGCGATCGGCACCGTCGAGGAGAACGACGACGACGAATGGCACCGCGTCCTGGACGTCAACGTCCTCGGGATGGTGCGCACCACGCGGGCCGCGCTTCCGCACCTGCGGGCCGCCGCCGCGGACCGCCCCGGCTGCGTCTCCATCACCAACACCTGCTCCATCGCGGCGACCGCGGGACTTCCGCAACGCGCCCTGTACAGCGCCAGCAAGGGCGCGGTGCTCTCGCTGACCCTGGCGATGGCCGCCGACCACGTCCGCGAGGGCGTACGCGTCAACTGCGTGAATCCCGGCACCGCCGACACCCCCTGGGTCGGCCGACTGCTCGACCGGGCCGACGACCCGGCCGCCGAGCGCGCCGCACTGAGCGCCCGGCAACCGCTGGGCCGCCTCGTCTCCGCCGACGAGGTCGCGGCGGCCATCGCCTACCTGGCGAGCCCCGCCGCCGCGAGTGTCACCGGGACGGCTCTGGCCGTCGACGGCGGCATGCAAGGACTGAGACTCCGCCCCACCCCCTGAGCATTCCGAGCCGCTACACACCAAGAAGGGCAGGACTCGACGATGAGACTGCGGCAGCGTTCCCTCACGAGCACCATGGTCGCGGCGTGCGCGGCACTCCTCGCCGTCACCGCCGTCGCCGGCTGCAATCGCGGCAGCGACGACAAGGCGGGTACCTCCGGCAAGGTCGGAATCGACCTGCCGCGGGCGGACAGCGATTTCTGGAACTCGTACCAGCAGTACATCGAGAAGGGCGTCAAGGACGGGGTCGTCTCCGCGCTGCCGCGCAGCAACTCGCAGAACGACATCACCAAGCTCGTCGCGAACACCCAGACCTTCACCGACCAGGGCGCCAAGGCGGTGGTGATGGCCCCGCAGGACACCGGCGCCATCGCCTCCACCCTGGAACGCCTGGCGAGCAAGAAGATCCCGGTCATCAGCGTCGACACCCGCCCCGACAAGGGCGACGTCTACATGGTGGTGCGCGCCGACAACAAGGCGTACGGGCAGAAGGCGTGCGAATACCTCGGCCGGCAACTCGCCGGCAAGGGCAAGGTCGTCGAGTTCCAGGGCGCGCTCGACTCCATCAACGGGCGGGACCGCTCCGAGGCGTTCGCGGCCTGCATGAAGGAGAAGTTCCCGAACGTCAAGGTCATCGAGCTGGCCACCGACTGGAAGGGCGATGTCGCCTCCTCCAAGCTCCAGGCCACCCTCGCCTCCGACCCGGACATCAACGGCATCTACATGCAGGCCGGCGGCGTCTTCCTGCAGCCCACCCTCGCCCTGCTGGAGCAGAAGCACCTGCTCAAGCCGCCGGGCACCGCGGGCCACATCACCATCATCTCCAACGACGGGATCCCCGAGGAGCTGAAGGCGATCCGCGAGGGCAAGATCGACGCGACGGTCTCGCAGCCCGCCGACCTCTACGCCAAGTACGCGCTGTTCTACGCGAAGGCCGCACTGGACGGAAAGACGTTCCAGCCCGGTCCGACCGACCACGGCTCCACCATCATCAAGATCCCGAACGGTCTCGAGGACCAGCTGCCCGCCCCGCTCGTCACCAAGAGCAACGTGGACGACGCCGCCCTGTGGGCCAACCAGCTCGGAAAGAGCTGACCATGTCCCAGGCACCAGCCAAGGAAGCACCCGGCCAGGAACCGGCGGCCGGCGCCCCGGCGCCGGCCGTGCACGCCGAGGGGGTCGTCAAGCGCTTCGGCCCGACCGTCGCGCTCGACCGGGTGCGGCTGACCGTGCAGGCCGGCGAGTCCCACGCGCTCGTCGGCCGCAACGGCGCCGGCAAGTCCACCCTCGTCTCCGTACTGACCGGGCTGCACGCCCCGGACGCGGGCTCCGTCGCCTTCCAGGGCGAGGCGGCGCCCGCGTTCGGGGACACCCCTGCCTGGCAGTCGAAGGTCGCCTGCGTCTACCAGAAGTCCATGGTCGTCCCGGACCTGACCGTCGCGGAGAACCTCTTCCTCAACCGGTACAGCCCCGGATCCACCCGGTTCGGCGAGGGCCGCATCCGCTGGACCAAGCTGCGCGAGCGGGCCCGCGACCTGCTCGCCGAATACGGCGTCGAGGTCGATCCGGCGGCGCGCGCCAAGGATCTGACCGTAGAGCAGCGGCAGTTCGTGGAGATCGCGCGAGCCCTCTCCTTCGGCGCCCGCTTCATCATCCTGGACGAGCCGACCGCCCAGCTCGACGCGGCCGGCATCGAGCGGCTCTTCACCCGGCTGCGCGAGCTGCAACGGCAGGGCGTCGCCTTCCTGTTCATCTCCCACCACCTCCAGGAGGTGTACGACCTGTGCACCACCGTCACCGTCTACCGTGACGCCCGGCATGTGCTCACCGCCCCCGTGGCGGAGCTGAGCAAGGCCGACCTGGTGCGGGCGATGACCGGCGACGCGGTCCGCACCGCCACGGCCTGGCAGGCGGGCGCCGCGGTGGAGCGGGACACCGAACCCGTGCTGCGCGCCGAGGGTCTCGCGCTCGACGGCGCCTACCGGGCCATCGACTTCGCGGTGCGCCCCGGAGAGGTGCTCGGCCTGGCCGGCGCGACCGCCAGCGGCAACACGGCGCTGGGGGAGACCCTGGTGGGGCTGCGCAAGCCCACCGCCGGCCGCACGGTCGTCGCGGGCCGGACCGTACGGCCCGGGAGCGTGCCGCACGCGCTCGGCGCCGGGATCGGCTACGTACCGGAGGACCGGCACCGGCAGGGCCTGGTGCTGGGCCGCAGCGTCGCGGAGAACGCGACGCTCACTGTCACCGACCAGCTCGGCCCGTACGGCACCGTACTGCCCTCCCGCACCCGGGAGTTCGCCCAGTCGATGATCGACTCGCTGGACATCAAGACCTCGGGCCCCGGCCAGCCGGTCTCGGACCTGTCCGGCGGCAACCAGCAGAAGGTCGTCATCGCGCGGGCGCTGGCCCGCAAACCGCGGGTGCTGGTGGCGATCAGGCCGACCGCGGGTGTCGACGTCAAGTCCAAGGACGCCCTGCTCGGCGTGGTGCGGGAGGTGGCGGACAGCGGGAACGCCGCGGTCATCGTCTCCGACGAGCTGGACGACCTGCGGGTCTGTGACCGCGTCCTGGCCCTGTTCCACGGGCAGGTGATCGCCGAGTTCGACAGCGGATGGACCGACAGGGACGTGGTCTCCGCGATGGAAGGACTGCCCGTGACCCCGGGCGGCCGTAAGGGAGACGACGAAGATGAGTGACACCACCCAGCTGACCGTGGAGCCGGTCGGCACCACCAAGACGCGCCGGACGGGAGGTCTGAGCTTCCAACTGGCCCGCTACCGGGACCTGTCGCTGATCCCGGTCCTCCTGGTGCTGTGCGTGATCGGCTTCATCGTCTCGCCGGCCTTCCTGACCTCGGACAACCTGATCGGCGTCGCCCAGCAGTCCACCGAACTGAGCCTGCTGGTGCTGGCCGAGGCGCTCATCCTCATCAGCGGGCGGATGGACCTGTCGCTGGAATCCACCATCGGCGTGGCCCCGGTCATCGCCATGTGGCTGGTGCTGCCCTCGTCGGGCCCCGCCACCTTCCACGGTCTGGGCGTGCTACCGTCCTGGACCGCGATCCCGGTCTGCCTGGCGGTCGGCGTGGTGATCGGCGGCATCAACGGCTTCCTCATCCTCAAGCTGCGCGTCAACGGATTCATCGCCACGCTCGGGATGCTCACCATGCTGCGCGGCCTCCAGATCGGGGTCGCCGAGGGCAAGTCGATCGTCAACGTGCCGGAGTCCTTCGCCTACCTCGGCAAGGCCTCCTGGTTCGGCGCGCCCGCGGCCATCTGGATCTGCCTGGTGCTCTTCGCGGTCGGCGGCCTCGCGCTGGGCTATCTGCGGCACGGCCGCGCGCTCTACGCCATCGGCGGCAACACCGAAGCGGCGCGCGCCGCCGGTATCCGCGTGGACCGCATCACCTGGATCGTGCTCGGGCTCGGCGGGCTGCTCGCCGCGTTCGCCGGGATCCTGTACACCGGCCATTACGGCTCGGTCTCCGCCAGCCAGGGCAACGGCTGGATCTTCCAGGTGTTCGCCGCGACCGTCATCGGAGGCGTCAGCCTCAACGGCGGGCGGGGCACGCTCTTCGGGGCGCTGACCGGGGTGCTGACGCTGCAGTTGGTCGTCAACGTGATGACGCTGGGCGGGGTGCCTCCGCTGTGGAACCAGTTCCTCAACGGCGCGATCATCATCGTGGCACTGATCATCTCCCGCTTCGCCAGCGGCGAGAAGCAGGACTGAGCGGGACACTGGGAGAAGGACCGTGCCAAGCACCGCCCGAAGGGACGAACGGCCATGACCGTACCGGAACTGCCGCGCCTGGGCCTCGGCTGCGCGCCGCTGGGCAATCTGTACCGGGCCATGCCGGAGGAGACGGCGGCCGCCGTGACCGCGGCCGCCCTCGACCTCGGCTGCAGCTACCTCGACACCGCTCCGCACTACGGTCTCGGCCTGTCGGAGGAACGGCTCGGCCGGGCGCTCGCCGGACGGGACCGCTCCTCGTACATCCTCTCCACGAAGGTCGGCCGCCGGCTGCGCCCGCTGGCGCCGGGGGAGCGGATCGACGGCCAGGGCTTCGTCGACACCCCCGCGCGCGCCCGTGAGTGGGACTTCACCGCCGACGGGATCCGGGCCACGCTGGAGGCCTCCTTGGAGCGGCTCGGCACGGACAGCATCGACATCGTCTATCTGCACGACGTCGAGGAGCACCTGGAGGAGGTCTACGCGACCGGCTTCCCGGCGCTCGCCGCGCTGCGCGACGAGGGAATCGTGGGCGCCATCGGCTTCGGCATGAACGACAGCGGCCTGCTCGCCCGGCTGGTCGCCGACCTCGACGCCGACGTGGTGCTGATTGCGGGCCGCTGGACACTGCTGGAGCGCTCCGCCTACGACGACCTGCTGCCGGTGTGCGCGAAGCGCTCCACCACCGTCGTGGTCGGCGGCGTCTACAACTCCGGGCTGCTCGCCGATCCGAAGCCCGGCGCCCCCTACAACTACGCGGCGGCGCCGCCCGAGCTGGTCCGCCGCGCCCTCGACATCGCCGCCGTCTGCGAGGAGTTCGGCGTGCCGCTGCGGGCCGCCGCGCTGCGCTTCCCCTTCGCACACCCGTCGGTGGTCTCCGCCGTCGTCGGTGCGGCCACCCCCGAGGAGGTCAGGGACAACGCCGCGCTCTTCTCGTACGACATCCCGGTCCTGATGTGGGAGGCGCTCGTCGAGCGGGGACTGCTCGACGAGGACCTTCCGCTGCCCACGCGGTGACGACCCGCGGTAATGGCCTGGGAGCAAGCCCTACAGCGTCGAGCGCAGCCACTGCTCGACGCTCGCGATGTGCACCGTCGCCCAGGAGCGGGCGGCCTCCGCGTCGCGGTCGCGCAGCGCGGACAGGATCGCCTGGTGCTCGTGCAGGGTGCGGCTCACCGCGTCCTGCTGGGTGAGCCCGCGCCAGACGCGGGCCCGGGTGGTCGGCCCGGACAGCCCGTCGAGCAGCGAGCAGAGCACCGAGTTCCCCGACGCCTGCACGATGCCGCGGTGGAACTCCAGGTCGGAGGCGACCAGTTCCTCGACGGAGGGCTCGGGGCCGAGCGCGTCCAGCTTTCCCTGGAGCACGTCGAGTTCCGTCCCGGGGATGCGCAGCGCCGCCATCGCGGTCGCGGCCGGCTCCAGGATCCGCCGGACGGCCAGGAACTCCAGCACGGTGTCGTCGCGGTGGAAGTCCACCACGAAGCTCATCGCCTCCAGCAGCAGCTGCGGATCCAGGCTCGTCACGTAGGTGCCGTCGCCCTGCCGCACGTCCAGGATCCGGATCAGCGACAGCGCCCGCACCGCCTCGCGCAGCGAATTGCGCGACAACCCCAGTTCCGCCGCGAGCTCGCTCTCCTTCGGCAGCCGGTCGCCGGGCCGCAGCGCCCCTGAGACGATCATTTCCTTGATCTTCTCGATCGCCTCGTCGGTGACCGCCATCAGCGACCTCCCCCTGTCCTGGTCCCGCTACCCGCCGCCAGACCTCCGATGTATGCGGCCATTATGCCCCCGGACGGGCCAGTGCGCGGACTCCCTGCGCACTCGGTGTCCTGCCGCGGCCTACGCGCCCGCGTAGCGGGCCGGAGAGGCGCCCACCGTGGCGGTGAAGTCCCGGGTGAGATGGGCCTGGTCGCTGTAGCCGAGATCGGCGGCGAGGGCGGCCCAGTCGATGCCGACGCCCTGGTCGGCGCGGGCGGCGGCCTCGTGCAGGCGGGCCCGGCGCAGGACCCACTTGGGGCTGGCCCCGACATGCTCGGCGAAGAGCCGCTGGAGCCTGCGGACGGAGACTCCGAGGTCCTCGGCGACCTGGTCGACGCGGAACATGGAGGGGGAGGCGGTGATCCGCTCCACCATGGCGGCGACCTCCACCGTGACCGGATCAGGGGCCGCGTCCGGGCCGGGGAGCAGGCTCAGAAGGAACGATTCGGCGGTGGCGGTCATGGTGGATACGTCGGACGCCCCCAGGATCGTCCGCTCCGCCGTGGTGACGGCGGGCCCGAACAGCTCCGCGGCGGGCACCGACCGGTCGGCGAGCTCCGCGACCGGCGAGCCCAGCAGCGGGCGGAAGCCGCCGGGCCGGAACTTGATCCCCAGCACCTGGCCGCGGTCCCGCAGCACCCGGGTGAACACCCCGCGCTGCACCCCGTAGACCGCGGTCGCGGGCTCCTCGAAGACCAGATGCACATTGGGGTGCGAGAGGACCTTCTGCTCGTGCGGTGGCCGGCCGCGCAGGTCCCAGCGCACGATCCAGTAGAACTCCACGTACGGAGCCACCGCCTCGGCCGGCTCTTCCCGCAGCAGCTCGAACTTGGTCGCCGCGACGGCGGGACGGAGCACTCCCCGCCCCATCTCGGGGGTCGTCATCGAACCAGCCTAGGGGCTGTGAGCTGTCGCGTTTGTTCAATACGCGCCCCGGCCGCGGATCTAGCGTGAGATCCATGAACATTCATCCGCAGCTGGCCCGCAGTGCCGCAGAAGCCGCCCGTATCGCCCGCACCATCACGCCGGAACAGCTCACCGCGCCGACCCCGTGCCTGGAGTTCGACGCCCGCACCCTGATCAACCACTGGGTGCTCTACACCTCCCACGGCCTGGAGCACCGCGCGCTGCGCACGACCCTCCCCGAGGAGCTCACCGAGCACGACTTCACCGCGGACCCGCAGTGGGCCGAGGCGTACGCGGCCCAGCTCGACCGCGCGCTCGCGGCCTGGGACAGGCCCGAGGCGTGGGAGGGCGGCATCGACATGGGCGGGGCCGAGACGCCCGCCGCCGACATCGCCGCGATGCTGCTGCTGGAGCTGGTCCTGCACGGCTGGGACGTCGCGAAGACCGTCGGCCAGGAGTTCCGCACCGACGAGGAGACCGGCGCGGTGGTGCTCGCCGCCGTCGAGCAGCAGGCCGAGATGTACCGCCAGTACAAGGGCTTCACCGACCCCGTCGAGATCACCGGCCCGGCGACCGATTTCGAGCGCGCGCTCGCGCTCTCCGGCCGCGACCCGCGCTGGAGCGCGTGATCCGCAGGGAGTGGTCGCAACGCGCGAACGGCCGGGTGGGCGGGGAATCCCCCGCCCACCCGGCCGTTCCGCTGTCGCGTACTGCCGGACGGCTCAGGCCCTGCGGGTCAGCATGTCCTCGACCCGCGTCCTGACGTCCTCGGTGTCCAGACCGCGCACCGTCAGCGTGGTGCGGCGGCGCAGCACGTCGTCGGCGGTCTGCGCCCACTCGTGGTCGCGGGCGTACACGACCTGCGCCCAGATCTCCGGGCCGTCCTCGTGGATCCGCTCGCCGAGCGTCGGGTCCTCGTTGACGAGCCGGGCGATGTCGAAGGAGAGCGAACCGTAGTGGCTCGCGAGGTGACGCGCGGTCAGCGGGTCCATCCGCATGCCCGGTTCACGGTCCACCAGCAACCGGTGGGCGACCGCGTTCGGGTTGGCGAGACCCGGCAGCGGCATCCGCCGGGGGAGCAGCTTCTGCGGCTCCATGTCCTCGCCGAGCGGCCCGCCGGGCAGTTTCGCGAGCTTGTTCATCACCGTGCGGCCGATGTGCCGGTACGTGGTCCACTTGCCGCCCGCCACCGAGAGCATCCCGCCGCGACCCTCGGAGACGACCGTCTCGCGCTTGGCGGACTCGACGCCGCCGGGCCCGCCCGGCAGCACCCGCAGACCCGCGAAGGCGTACGTGATGAGGTCCCGGTCCAGGTGCTCGTCCTTCACGGAGAACGCGGCCTCGTCCAGGATCTGCTGGATGTCGGCCTCGGTCGCCCGGACGTCCGCCGGGTCGCCGGTGTACTCCTCGTCCGTGGTGCCCAGCAGCAACTGGTCCTCCCACGGCAGGGCGAAGGTGATGCGGTACTTGTCGATCGGGGTGGCCATGGCGGCCTTCCACGGCACCTTGCGCTTCATCACCACGTGCGCGCCCTTGGACAGCCGGATGCTGGGCGAGGAGCCCTTGTCCTCCATCGACCGCAGGTGGTCCACCCACGGCCCGGTGGCGTTGAGCACCAGACGCGCGCTGACCCCGAACTCGGTCCCGTCCAGCTTGTCGCGCAGCTCCGCGCCGGTGACCTTGCCGTGCGTGAAGCGCAGCCCCGTCACCTCGGCGTGGTTCAGCACCACGGCACCGGACTCCACGGCCGCGCGGACCGTCATGACGGCCATCCGCGAGTCGTTCATCTGGTGGTCGTGGTAGACCGCGACGGCCTTGAGGTTCTCCGTGCGCAGGCCCGGGTTGTCCGCCACGGCCTTCGCCGGGGAGATGACCCGGCCCACGCCGTCACCGAACGCGGACAGCGCCGAGTACGCGAAGACACCCGCACCGAGCTTGGCGGCGCCGTGCGGGCCGCCCTTGTAGACCGGCAGGTAGAACGTGAGCGGGTTGACCAGGTGCGGAGCCACGTCCTTGGCGAGCACCCGCCGCTCGTGGTGGTTCTCGGCGACCAGCTTGACCGAGCCGGTCTGCAGGTAGCGCAGCCCGCCGTGGACGAGCTTGGAGGACGCCGACGAGGTGGCGCCGGCGAAGTCGCCGGCGTCCACCATCGCGACCCGCAGCCCGGACTGCGCGGCGTGCCAGGCGACCGAGGTGCCGAGGATGCCGCCGCCGATCACCAGTAGGTCGTACGTGGCGTGGCTGAGCAGCTCCCGGGTCTCTGATCGGCTGGGGTCGGTGCCGGCGGTCGGGTGCGTCCCGAGAGTGGGGACGCTCTGCAGGGTGGAAGACATTCTGATCAGTTCTCCTCTTCGATCCAGCCCATGGTCCGCTCGACGGCCTTGAGCCAGTTCTTGTACTCGCGGTCGCGCTTGTCCGCGTCCATCCGGGGGGTCCATTCAGCGGCCCGGCGCCAGTTGGCGCGCAGTGCGTCGGTGTCGGGCCAGAAGCCGACGGCGAGACCGGCCGCGTAGGCGGCGCCCAGGCAGGTGGTCTCGGCGACCATCGGACGGACGACGGGGGCGTCCACGAAGTCCGCGATCGTCTGCATCAGCAGGTTGTTGGAGGTCATACCGCCGTCGACCTTGACCGCGGCCAGCTCGACGCCGGAGTCCTTGCTCATCGCGTCGACGATCTCGCGGGTCTGCCAGGCGGTGGCCTCGAGCACCGCGCGGGCCAGGTGCGCCTTGGTGACGTAACGGGTCAGGCCGGCGATCACACCGCGGGCGTCGTCGCGCCAGTACGGGGCGAACAGACCGGAGAAGGCCGGTACGAAGTACGCGCCACCGTTGTCGTCGACGGAGCTCGCCAGGGTCTCGATCTCGGCGGCGCTCTTGATGATGCCCATCTGGTCGCGCATCCACTGCACCAGCGAACCGGTGACGGCGATGGAGCCTTCGAGGGCGTAGACGGCCTTCTGGTCGCCGATGCGGTAACCGACGGTGGTGAGCAGCCCGTTGTAGGAGTTGACGGCCTTCTCGCCGGTGTTCATCAGCAGGAAGGTGCCGGTGCCGTACGTCGACTTGGCCTCGCCCTCGGCGAAGCAGGTCTGGCCGAAGAGCGCGGCCTGCTGGTCACCGAGCGCGGAGGCGACCGGCACGCCGGCCAGCACGCCGGCGGCGGTGGTGCCGTAGACCTCGGAGGAGGAGCGGATCTCCGGGAGCATCGTCATCGGGACGCCGATGGACTCGCAGATCTTCTCGTCCCATTCCAGGGTGTGCAGGTTCATCAGCATCGTGCGGGAGGCGTTGGTGACGTCGGTGACGTGCACACCGCCGTCCGGGCCGCCGGTCAGGTTCCAGATGACCCAGCTGTCCATGGTGCCGAAGAGGATCTCGCCGCGGTCGGCGCGCTCGCGCAGGCCCTCGACGTTGTCCAGCAGCCAGCGGGCCTTCGGGCCGGCGAAGTAGCTCGCCAGCGGCAGGCCGGTCTCGCGGCGGAAGCGGTCCTGGCCGACGTTGCGGCCCAACTCGCGACAGAGCGCGTCGGTACGGGTGTCCTGCCAGACGAGCGCGTTGTGGACCGGCTCGCCGGTGTTCTTGTCCCACAGCAGCGTGGTCTCGCGCTGGTTGGTGATGCCGATGGCCTTGACGTCGGCGGAGGTGATGCCCGCCTTCTCGATCGCGCTGGCCACGACTTCCTGGACGTTGGTCCAGATCTCCGCGGCGTCGTGCTCGACCCATCCCGGCTTCGGGAAGATCTGCTCGTGCTCCTTCTGGTCGACGGAGACGATGCGGCCGTCCCGGTCGAAGACGATGCAGCGACTGGACGTGGTGCCCTGGTCGATCGCGGCGATGAACGGCCCTGCGGTGTGTGCGTCGGTCACGGTGTGCTCCTCAAGGGGTCTGCGTCGGTCGGACAGGAGGGGTTACGCGAAGGCCAGCCGGTAGAGGCCGCCCGCCAGAACGGCGCCGACGAGCGGGCCGACGACGGGGATCCAGGCGTAGCCCCAGTCGGAGCCGCCCTTGTTGCGCAGCGGCAGAAGGCTGTGCACGATACGCGGGCCGAGGTCCCGGGCCGGGTTGATCGCGTAGCCGGTGGGCCCTCCGAGTGAAAGACCGATGCTGACGACCACCAGAGCGGTGATCAGGGCGCCGGTTCCGGAGAGTGCGAGGCCCGGCGTCAGGCCCTGGGTGAGAACGGCCAGGACGAGAACGGCGGTGCCGATGATCTCGGTGGCGAGGTTCTGCACGGTGTTACGGATCTCGGGTCCGGTGGAGAAGATGCCGAGGACCGGTCCGCCCGGACCGCTGTCGGGTCCGAGCGGCGGTGCCAGCTCCTTGTCGTCCATGTGCGCCTGGAACTGTCCGTAGTAGGCCACCCAGACCAACGCCGCGCCGATCATCGCGCCGAGCATCTGCCCGGCTATGTAGAGCGGCACATCGTTCCAGTCGCCCGTCTTGACGGCGATACCGACGGTGACGGCGGGGTTGAGGTGCGCCCCCGAGAGGCTCGAGGAGATGTAGACCGCGGTGAGTACCGCGAAACCCCACCCGAAGGTGATGGCGAGCCAGCCCGCGTTGCGGGCCTTGGAGCTCTTGAGCGTGACGGCGGCGCAGACGCCACCGCCCAGCAGGATGAGGATGGCGGTACCGATGGTCTCGCCGAAGAAGATATGGCTGTTGGACACCGCGACTCCCTTGTCATACGTCCATTCAGGCGGACCGGGTCCCGTCCGATGTTCGACAATGTCGACCGCCGAACGGCAGTTTTCTCTTCAATATCTTCCCCGTCAAGAGCTTGGGGCCGAGGACTCCGGATCGTGACCCGGGGCCTAGAACCGTCCTGCGCCCAGGTCGCGCGAGACGGCGCGGGCGCAGTCCCGCACCGCCGCCACCAGCCGCGCCTGGATGTCGCCGTCCTCCTGGCAGACCCGTTCCACGGCTCCGGTGATCCCCACCGCGCCGACCGGCATCCGTCGCCGGTCCAGGATGGGCGCGGCGACCGAGGCCACGCCCTCCCACGTCTCCTCCAGGTCCGCGGCCCAGCCCCGGGTCCTGGCGAGCTCCAGTACCTCCTCGAAGCCGACCGCGTCGGTGACCGTGCGCGCGGTGAGCGCGGCCCGCTCGTTCTCGGCCGCCTGGCTGTGCGCGACCGGGTCGAACGCGGCCAGCACCTTGCCCAGCGCCGAGCTGTGCAGCGGCTGCATGGCACCCACCTCCAGCACCTGGCGGCTGTCGTCCGGGCGGAAGACGTGGTGCACGATCAGCACGCCGGACTGGTGCAGTACGCCCAGGTAGACGGCCTCGCCGCTGGACCTGGCCAGGTCGTCGGTCCACACCAGCGCGCGGGCCCGCAGCTCGTGCACGTCCAGGTAACTGTTGCCCAGCCGCAGCAGCTCGGCGCCCAGCTGGTACTTGCCCGACTCGGCGTCCTGCTCGACGAAGCCCTCCTGCTGGAGGGTGCGCAGGATGCCGTGCGCGGTCCCCTTGGCCAGGCCCAGGGAGGAGGAGATGTCGGAGAGGCCCAGCCGGCGCTCACCACCGGCCAGCAACCGTAGGATCGCGGCTGCCCTCGCCAGCGACTGAATCGGTCCGGGCATCCGCCAACCTCCGCAAGCCGTTCGACATTGTCGAACTCCATAGTCTCAGAGAAGATTCTGACACCTTCGTCCACCCCTCGGAACTCTTTCGAGGCCGGCGCACCGCGCCCGCTACCCTGGCCAGGCACGTAAAGCCGACAGCCGTCGCACTCCTGGGAGTACATCCATGGCCCCGCAGTCGTCCTCCACCCTCGCCAGCCAAGCCCGAGCCGACGCGCTGCGTCAGGCATTCGCCACCCGGGTGGTGGTGGCCGACGGCGCGATGGGCACCATGCTCCAGGCCCAGGACCCCTCGCTCGAGGACTTCCAGGACCTGGAAGGCTGCAACGAGATCCTGAACATCACCCGTCCGGACATCGTCCGGTCGGTCCACGAGGAGTACTTCGCCGCCGGTGTCGACTGCGTCGAGACCAACACCTTCGGCACCAACCTCGCGGCGCTCGGCGAGTACGACATCCCCGAGCGCATCTTCGAGCTCGCCGAAGCCGGCGCCCGGCTCGCCCGAGAGGTGGCGGACGGTTTCGCCACGCCCGACCGCCCGCGCTGGGTGCTCGGCTCCGTCGGCCCCGGCACCAAGCTGCCCACCCTCGGCCACGCCCCCTACGCCGCCCTGCGCGACGCGTACGAGGAGAACGTGGCGGGTCTGATCGCCGGTGGCGCGGACGCGATCCTGGTGGAGACCACCCAGGACCTGCTGCAGACCAAGGCCTCGGTCGTCGGTGCCCGCCGCGCCCTCAAGGCGGCCGGCCTCAGCCTGCCGCTCATCTGCTCCGTGACCGTCGAGACGACGGGCACGATGCTGCTGGGCTCCGAGATCGGTGCGGCGCTGACGGCGCTGGAGCCGCTCGGCATCGACATGATCGGCCTGAACTGCGCCACCGGCCCCGCCGAGATGAGCGAGCACCTGCGCTACCTGGCGCGCCACGCCCGCACCCAGGTCTCCTGCATGCCCAACGCGGGCCTGCCGGTGCTGGGCAAGGACGGTGCGCACTACCCGCTGTCACCGGAGGAGCTCGCTGACGCGCACGAGACCTTCGTGCGCGAGTACGGGCTGTCGCTGGTCGGCGGCTGCTGTGGCACCACGCCCGAGCACCTGCGGCAGGTCGTGGAGCGCGTCCGCGGCCTGGAGCTGACCCCGCGCAGCCCGCGCCCGGAGCCGGGCGCCGCCTCGCTCTACCAGACCGTCCCGTTCCGGCAGGACACCTCGTACCTCGCCATCGGCGAGCGGACGAACGCCAACGGGTCGAAGAAGTTCCGTGAGGCCATGCTCGAAGGCCGTTGGGACGACTGCGTCGAGATGGCCCGCGACCAGATCCGCGAAGGTGCGCACCTGCTGGATCTGTGCGTGGACTACGTCGGCCGCGACGGCGCCGCGGACATGGCCGAGGTCGCCGGCCGCTTCGCGACCGCCTCCACCCTCCCCATCGTGCTGGACTCCACCGAGGTCCCGGTGCTGCGCGCCGGACTGGAGAAGCTCGGCGGGCGCGCCGTCATCAACTCCGTCAACTACGAGGACGGCGACGGCCCCGAGTCCCGTTTCGCGCAGATCACGGCGCTGGCGGCGGAGCACGGTGCCGCGCTGATCGCGCTGACGATCGACGAGGAGGGGCAGGCGCGCACCCCGGAGCACAAGGTCGCCATCGCCGAGCGGCTGATCGAGGACCTGACCACCAACTGGGGCATCCTCGAATCGGACATCCTCGTCGACTGTCTGACCTTCACCATCGCCACCGGCCAGGAGGAGTCCCGCAAGGACGGCCTGGCCACCATCGCGGCGATCCGCGAGCTCAAGCGCCGCCACCCGCTGGTGCAGACGACGCTGGGCCTGTCGAACATCTCCTTCGGCCTCAACCCGGCCGCCCGCGTCGTGCTGAACTCGGTCTTCCTCAACGAGTGCGTGGAAGCCGGCCTCGACTCCGCGATCGTGCACGCCAGCAAGATCCTCCCGATCGCGCGGCTCACCGAGGAGCAGCGTGATGTGGCCCTGGACCTGATCTACGACCGGCGCAGCGAGGGTTACGACCCGCTGCAGAAGTACCTCGAACTCTTCGAGGGCGTCGACATGAAGTCCGTCAAGGCCAGCCGGGCCGAGGAGCTCGCCGCCCTGCCGCTCGACGAGCGGCTGCAGCGCCGGATCATCGACGGTGAGAAGAACGGCCTGGACCGGGACCTGGACGAGGCGCTCGAGACCCGCCCGGCCCTGGCGATCGTCAACGACACGCTGCTGGAGGGCATGAAGGTCGTCGGTGAGCTGTTCGGCTCCGGCCAGATGCAGCTGCCGTTCGTGCTCCAGTCCGCCGAGGTCATGAAGACCGCGGTCGCCTACCTCGAACCGCACATGGAGAAGTCCGACGCGGAGGGCAAGGGCACGATCGTGCTGGCCACCGTGCGCGGCGACGTCCATGACATCGGCAAGAACCTCGTCGACATCATCCTGTCCAACAACGGCTACAACGTCGTGAACCTCGGCATCAAGCAGCCGGTGGCGGCGATCCTGGACGCGGCGACCGAGCACAAGGCCGACGTGATCGGCATGTCGGGACTCCTGGTGAAGTCGACCGTGATCATGAAGGAGAACCTCCAGGAGCTCAACCAGCGCAAGATGGCCGCCGACTACCCCGTCATCCTCGGCGGCGCAGCCCTGACCCGCGCATACGTCGAGCAGGACCTGCACGAGATCTACGAGGGCGAAGTCCGCTACGCCCGCGACGCGTTCGAGGGCCTGCGCCTCATGGACGCGCTGATCGCCGTCAAGCGCGGCGTCCCCGGCGCCGTCCTGCCCGAGCTCAAGCAGCGCCGGGTGGCCAAGCGCGCCAGTGTCGTGGAGGAGGAGCCCGAGATCAACCTCGGGCAGATCCGCTCGGACGTGGCCGTGGACAACCCGATCCCGACGCCGCCGTTCTGGGGCAGCCGCGTCATCAAGGGCATCCCGCTCAAGGACTACGCGTCCTGGGTCGACGAGGGCGCGCTCTTCAAGGGCCAGTGGGGCCTGAAGGAGGCCCGCGCGGGCGGCGCGACGTACGAGGAGCTGGTGGAGACCGAGGGCAGGCCCCGGCTGCGCGGCCTGCTGGATCGGCTGCAGACCGACGGCCTGCTGGAAGCGGCCGTGGTCTACGGCTACTACCCGTGTGTGTCCAAGGGCGACGACCTGATCCTGCTCAACGACGACGGCAGCGAGCGCACCCGCTTCACCTTCCCGCGCCAGCGCCGCGGGCGCCGGCTCTGCCTGGCGGACTTCTTCCGCCCCGAGGACTCCGGCGAGATCGACGTCGTGGGTCTGCAGGTCGTGACGGTCGGCAACCGGATCGGGGAGGCGACGGCCGAGCTGTTCGCCGCCAACGCCTACCGTGAGTACATGGAGCTGCACGGACTGTCCGTCCAGCTCGCCGAGGCCATGGCCGAGTACTGGCACGCCCGGGTCCGCAGCGAGCTGGGCTTCGCCGGCGAGGACCCGAACGAGGTCGAGGACATGTTCGCCCTGAAGTACCGGGGCGCGCGCTTCTCGCTCGGCTACGGGGCCTGCCCCGACCTGGAGGACCGGGCGAAGATCGCCGAGCTGCTGGAGCCGGAGCGGATCGGCGTGAAGCTGTCCGAGGAGTTCCAGCTGCACCCGGAGCAGTCCACCGACGCGATCGTCATTCACCACCCGGAGGCGAAGTACTTCAACGCCCGTTAAGCGTTAGTCAGCCGCCCGAAGTACACTGGACGGTCCGGCACAGGCCGGTCGCGACTCTCCGATCAGGAGTGTGCCGCGACCGGCCTTTGTGCCCCCCTGGCCCAGCTGAGGAGTGGTGCGCATGACCAGTAGCATCCCCGCCGTCGACACCCGTCCGGCCCAGGGCCGCGGGCTGCAGGCCGTGCTCCTCGACATGGACGGCACCCTGGTCGACACCGAGGACATCTGGTGGGCCGCCGAGGTGGAGGTCTTCGCCACCCTGGGCCACGCCCTGGACGCCGAGCACCGCGGGATCGTGGTCGGCGGCCCCATGGCCCGCAGCCTGGGCCATCTGATCGCCGTCACTGGCACCGAGGTGACACTGCCGGAGCTGTCCGCCGCGATCAACGCGCGCTTCGTCCAGCTGATCGCCCGGGGCGTGCCGCTGATGCCCGGCGCCCGGCGGCTGCTGACGGAGCTGGCGGCCCACGAGGTGCCCACGGCACTGGTCTCCGCCTCGCACCGGCACATCATCGACTCAGTGCTGCGCTCGCTCGGCGCGGAGAACTTCGCGTTCACCCTCGCCGGGGACGAGATCGCCCGCACCAAGCCGTTCCCCGACCCGTATCTGCTCGCCGCCGCCCGGCTCGGCGCGGAGCCGGCCCGGTGCGTGGTCGTGGAGGACACGCCGACCGGTGTGGCCTCCGCCGAGGCGGCCGGCTGCCAGGTGGTCGCGGTGCCCTCGATCGTCCCGATCGAGGCGGCTCCCGGCCGCACCGTGGTGGGCTCCCTGGAGCAGCTGAGCGTGCCCTTTCTGCGCTCTCTGAATGCGACTGTTCACTGAGCGTATGCCGCTGAATAGCTTGGAAACTCTGGGCGCCCGGCTGCTCATTCCGCGTTACGAATGTGATGGCTGAATTCCGACCTGGACCAATTTTTGGGCACGTGATTTTTGTCACCCCCCAGTTGGTCGACAGGTACGGACGCGCATGATCCGTTTGCGTATTTGAGGGCAAGAAACGCGCCGTTGTGTCCGGGTTGCGACACAGAGGGGCGGATCGTTCCATCGTCCGCATATCGGTACTTGCAGTGCCGTTATCGGGATGTGATTTTGCCTCAACTTCTCCGTGTTCTGGCGCAGTAGAGCGTTCCCACTAGTGTCCTGACTGGTCAATGCCGAATCGAACGACCGGCATTTGAGCAAGGGGAATCACTAGATGTCACGTACTAAGCGTGTCGTCGCCGCAGCTGCCGTGGCCTTCCTGGCCGTCGGTGTGACCGCGTGCGGTGGCAACAAGGACAATTCGGCGTCCGGCAGCAAGGGCGCCGTGATCGTCGGGACCATCGACTCCGTGTCGTCACTCGACCCGGCAGGAGCGTACGACTACGGCTCCTGGGAGGTCATCGACAGCGTTTACCAGAAGGTGATGCGCTTTCCGACGGGCGGCACCAAGCCTGAGCCGGACGCCGCCAAGTCGTGTGCTTTCACCGACCCGAAGACCTACGCCTGCACCCTGCAGACCGGCCTTCAGTTCTCCAACGGTGACAAGCTGACCTCGGCCAGCGTCAAGTTCTCGTTCGACCGCATGCTGAAGATCGCGGACCCGAACGGGCCGTCCAGCCTCTTCGGCACCCTCGAGTCGACCGAGGCCAAGGGTGCGGACCAGGTGATCTTCCACCTGAAGAGCGCCGACTCCACCTTCCCGTCGGTCCTCGCCACCGACGCCGGTGCGATCGTCGACGAGAAGACCTTCCCGGCGGACAAGCTCCTCGCGGGCACCAAGGTGATCGGCTCCGGCCCGTACACCCTGGACAAGTACACCGCGAAGCAGCAGGCCTCCTTCAAGGTCAACGCGAAGTACAGCGGCCCGGTGAAGCCGAAGAACGACCAGTTCGTCCTGCAGTACTTCGCCGAGGCGTCCGGGCTGAAGGCGGCCGTCAAGAACGGCACCGTCAACGCGGCCTTCCGCACCCTGTCGCCCACCGACACCGCCGACCTGAAGAAGACCCAGGGCGTGCAGGTCGTCGAGGGCACGGGCACCGAGAAGCGCTACTTCGTCTTCCACGCGAAGGTGAAGCCGTCCGACCAGAAGGCGGTCCGTCAGGCCGTCGCGCAGGTCATCGACCGCGAGGGCATCGCGAAGGACGCCTACAACGGCACCGTCGCCCCGCTCTACTCGATGGTCGGCAACGGCATCGACGGTCACACCGAGGCGTTCAAGGACAAGTACGGCGCTCCGTCGAAGGAGAAGGCCGCCGCGATCCTGCAGGCCGCCGGCATCACCACCCCGGTGGCGCTGTCGTACACCTGGACGCCGAGCCACTACGGTGCCGCGGCTGCCGACGAGGCCACCGCCATCAAGCGTCAGCTGGACGCCTCCGGCCTGTTCAACGTCAAGTTGAGCTCGACCGAGTGGCAGCAGTACCAGAAGGACGAGAAGGCGGGCAGCTACGCCTCGTACATGATCGGCTGGTTCCCTGACCTGCCGGACGCCGACAACGACGTGTCGCCGTTCCTCAGCAAGTCGCCGTTCCTGGGCACGGGTTACGACAACCCGCAGATCCAGCAGCTGCTGGTCAAGGAGCAGGGCTCCGACGACCCCAAGGTGCGCAACGAGGCCTTCGCCGAGATCCAGAAGATCGTCGCCGAGGACGCCCCGATCATCCCGGTCTGGCAGGGCAAGCAGACCGCTGTCGTGCGTGACGGTGTGACCGGCGTGGACAAGGCGCTGGACCCGACGATGTTCCGCTTCTACGAACTCTCGACGGGCAAGTGACGGCCGGCCGGGCCCCGGGGGGGGGGGGGGCCCCCCCCCGCGCCCCCCCCCCCCCCGCCGCCCCCCCCCCCCCCCCCCCCCCCCCCCCCCCCCCCCCCGCCACTCCGGCTAAGAAAGACACCCCTCCATGAGCAAGCAGTCCGGGTCACTGCGCCGCTACATCCTCATCAGGATCGCGCTCGCCATACCCATGGTCCTCATCCTGCTGGTAATGGTCTTCGTCCTGATGCGGGTGGCCCCCGGTGATCCCATTTCGGCCTCCCAGGGCGGCAAGCTCAACGCGGCGGAACTCGCTGCGAGAAAGCACGCCGCGGGCTTCGACGCCCCGCTGTACCAGCAGTTCTGGGACTACCTGAAGTCCGTCGTCACCCTGAACTTCGGCACCACGTTCTCCGACCGTCGCAGCGTGCGCGACATCATCATCGAGAACGGCGGCGCCACGCTCACCCTGACCTTCGGGGCCCTGGTCTTCGCGACCGTCATCGGCATCCCGGTGGGCCTGCTCGCGGGCCGGCTGCGCGACAGCGCGGTCGACGTGGGCGGCCGGCTCTTCGGCATCCTCAGCTACGCGGTGCCGGTCACCGTCGCCGGGCCGATGCTGATGCTCGCCTTCGGCGCCACCTCCGGACAGGCCTCGCCCCTGGTGCAGTTGAACGTGCCGACCCAGACCCACATCCTCATCGTGGACGCCATGATCGCGGGTGACTGGGACGCGGTGAGCGACATCGCCACCCACCTGGTCCTGCCCTCGATCGCGCTCGGCCTGATCATCGTCGGTGTCTTCATCCGCATGATCCGCATCAACCTCATCCAGTCGCTGCAGGGCGACTACATCGAGGCGGCCCGCGCCCGCGGCGTGAAGGAGGGCGCCGTCGTCGGACGGCACGCCTTCCGCAACGCCATGGTCCCGGTGATCACGGTCCTCGGCCTCCAGGTCGCGATGCTGCTCAGCGGTGCGGTCCTCACCGAGAAGATCTTCAGCTGGCCCGGTATCGGCCGCCAGCTCATCGACTACATCACCCAGCGCGACTACGTCGCCGTCCAGGGCATCGTCACCGTCTTCGCCCTCGTCGTCGTCGCGATCAGCATGCTGATCGACTTCGTCAACGCGCTGATCGACCCGAGGGTGCGGTACTGATGGCCCAGACAACTCTCCCCGTTCCGCTCGACCCGGAGATCACCCCCCAGGCTCCGGGCACCGGAAAGTCCATCCGCTTCGGCGGTCTGCGACGCATCGTGATCGCCGTCCGGCAGGCCCACGGCGTGCCCAAGTTCATGCTGTGGACCGGTGCGGCCCTCACCGCGATCTTCGTGCTCACCGCGGTTTTCGCCCCGCTGATCGCCCCGTACAACTTCGACACGTACCAGTCGGGCGGCAAGAACTTCCCGAAGCAGGGCGCGCCGGACGGCGACCACTGGTTCGGTACCACCGTGCAGAGCCTGGACGTCGTCTCACGGACCGTCTACGGCGCCCGCACCGCGCTGGAGGTGATGGTCCTCGCCGTCGTCTTCTCGCTCGTCCTGGGCGTCCTCCTGGGCCTTCTGTCGGGGTACTTCGGTGGCTGGCTCGACCGCATCCTGGTGCTGGTGATGGACGCGCTCTTCGCGTTCCCGTACCTGCTGCTCGCCATCGTGACGGGCTTCGTCTTCTCCGGCATCACCGGCGGAGGCGTGGTGACCGCCGCGCTGTCGATCACCGTGGTCTACATCCCGCAGTACTTCCGGGTGGTCCGCGCCTCGGCGCTCTCCGCCCGTGAGGCCACCTTCGTGGAGGCGGCCCGCGCGATGGGCGCCAAGCCGTCCGTGGTGATCCGCAAGTACCTGTTCGGCAACGTCATCCAGTCGGTGCCCGTCATCGGCACGATGAACGCCGCCGATGCCATCGGCACGCTGGCCGGCCTGGGCTTCCTGGGCCTCGGCATCCAGCCCACCGACGCCGCCGAGTGGGGCTACGACCTCGACCGCGCGATCGACGACATCAACGCCGGCATGTGGTGGACCACCGTCTACCCGGGCGCCGCCATGGTGATCGCCATCCTCGGCTTCACGCTGCTCGGCGAGGGCCTCAACGACGTGCTGAACCCGACCATGCGCCGTCGCCGTATCACCAAGGTGCTGCTGCCCGCGTTCAGCCGCCGCCGCACCGTCACCGCAGCAACTGCAGAAGAAGGGGAGGCCGCGAAATGACCGAACCTGTCCTTTCCGTACGCGACCTGCGCGTCTGGTACGGCACCGAGCGCGGACCGGTCCGCGCCGTCGACGGCGTCAGCTTCGACGTCCGCCCCGGCGAGACGCTCGGCCTGGTCGGCGAGTCCGGCTGCGGCAAGTCCACCCTCGGCCGCGGCGTGCTGGGCCTGGCGCCCACCGTCGCCTCCGTCGACGGTGAAGTGATCCTGAACAGCAAGGGGGGCAGGGGCCGCAATCTGGTCGGCCTGTCGCCCAAGGAGCTGCAGAAGCTCCGCGGCCCGGACCTCGGGCTGATCTTCCAGGAGCCGATGACCCGGCTCAACCCGCTGATGCGGATCTCCCAGCACTTCGAGGAGGCCCTGCACACGCACCACAAGGAGCTCTCGAAGAAGGAGCTGCGCGAGCGCGCCGTCGAGGCGCTGCGCGGCATGGGCATCCCGGCCAGCCGGTACGAGAGCTACCCCCACGAGTTCTCGGGCGGTATGCGCCAGCGCATCATGATCGCGCTCGCCCTGGTGCTGCGCCCGGCGTTCATCGTCGCGGACGAGCCCACCACGGCTCTCGATGTCCTCGTCGAGGCACAGATCATTAAAATCCTGGCCGATCTGCGCAAGAACTTCGACACATCCCTTGTGCTGATCACCCACAATCTCGGTATCGTCGCCGAAGCGTGCGACCGGGTCGCGGTGATGTACGCGGGCCACATCGTCGAACAGGGCGATGCCCGCGAAGTGTTCGCGAACCCCCAGCACCCGTACACCAAGGAGCTGCTCCGCTCCACGATCTCGCTCTCCACCACCGGACTGCACTTCATCCCGGGAAGCCCCCCGGACCTGGTGCACCCCCCGGAGGGCTGCCGGTTCAGCCCGCGCTGCCCGGTGGCGATGCAGGGATGCGCCAAGGTGGAGCCGCCCGAGGTGGTACTGCCGTCCGGCGTGCACAGCGTCTGCTGGCAGCAGGCGATCGAGGTCGATCCCTCGATGGCCGACGAGTTGGGAACGGGTGGGCGCGAGCCGCTCGCCGCCGTGAAGGAGATCAGCGTTGCTGACGAAGCCTGAGACAGAAGCGAGCGGTGTCGTAGCGCTCGACGACCGCGAGACACTCGTCGAGCTCGAGGACCTCGAGGTCCACTTCGGCATGCGGGGCAACGTCTTCGGCCGGCTGACGGGCAAGGCCGCCGGTGCGGTCAAGGCCGTCGACGGCGTGAACCTGAAGCTCCGCAAGGGCGAGGTGCTCGGCCTGGTCGGTGAGTCGGGCTCGGGCAAGACCACCCTCGGCCGGACCCTGCTGGGCATGAACCGGGCCACCGGCGGCGCCATCCGCTACCGCGGTGAGGACATCACCGAGTTCGGCGAGCGCAAGATGCGGCCGCTGCGCCGCAAGCTGCAGATGGTCTTCCAGGACCCGCACGCCTCGCTCAACCCGGCGATGGACATCCGCACCGCCGTCGGCCACCCGCTGCGCATCCACAACCTGGTGAGCAGCGACGCGGAGTACGACGCCAAGGTCACCGACGCCCTGGAGCGGGTCGGTCTGACCCCTCCCGAGCGGTACCTGACGAAGTTCCCCGGCGACCTGTCCGGCGGCCAGAAGCAGCGGGCCGTGCTGGCCCGCGCGATCATCGCCGAGCCGGAGCTCCTCGTCGCCGACGAGCCGATCTCCATGCTCGACATGAGCGTCCGCGCCAAGATCCTGCAGCTGATGCTGGACCTCAAGCGGGACCTGGACCTGACGTACGTCTACGTGACGCACGATCTGGCCAGCGCGAAGTTCTTCTGCGACACCATCGCGATCATGTACCTCGGCCGGATCGTCGAGTACGGGCCCACCGCGGAGGTCTTCGCCGACCCCAAGCACCCGTACACCAAGGCGCTGCTGGCGGCGATCCCCGAGCCCGACCCGACCCTCGCGGTCGAGCGCGAACTTCTGCGCGGCGAGATTCCTGACGCGGCCAAGCCGCCGCTCGGCTGCTCCTTCCACCCCCGCTGCCCGGTCGCCCTGGCCGGCTGCGGCTGGGAGGCCCGCGACCTGCGTGGCCTGCTGGAACGCCGCTGGATGGAACTGCCGGTGGCCGAGGTGACCAAGGAAAGGGCGCTCTTCGGCGATCTTGAAGGGCTCTCCGAACCCGGTGTCACTTCTGCCGCTGTCACCCCCGGCCGGGGGCACAGCGCGGAAGATGTGCTGGAATACCTCCGCCGACTCCGTGAGGAGGCCTCGGCGGCCGAGCCGCGCGAGCCCTTCTGGCGGGGCGTGATCACAATGCACGCCGAAGGCGGCCGGGCCGTGGTGGAGTTCTCGCCAGCACAGGACCCGCGGCTCAACCTGCTGTCGGAAACGGATGTCCAAGTGGCCTGCCACCTGTACCCCGGATCCGGCGGATAACCGCATCATCACCTACACGGTGGCGGGCGGCGCAGGCGTAGCGTCGCCCGCCCGGGAACGGCAAGGATCGACTGAGCACTGAAAGACCAAAGGGAGAACGACGAGGATGAACCGTAAGCTACTGGTGCTGCCGATGCTTCTCGGCGTCGTCGCACCCGCCCTCGCCGCTTGCGGCAGCTCGGGCAGTGGCGGTGACACCAGCGGTAAACCCATCGTCGTCGGGACCACGGACAGCATCAAGCTGACCAAGGAGAACCCGTCCCCCTTGGATCCGGCGACGTCGTACGACAGCGCCACGTGGAACGTCTTCTACAACACCTTCCAGATGCTGCTGCGCTACCCGCGCAGCGGCACCAACCCGGAACCCGACGCCGCGGAGAGATGCGGCTTCAGCGACCTGGTCGGGCAGGTGTACCAGTGCACCCTCCGCAAGGGGCTCAGTTTCTCCAACGGTCACGCGCTGACGGCCGAGGACGTCAAGTTCTCGGTCGACCGCATGTTGAAGATCAACAGTGACAACGGCCCGGCCTCGCTGATATCCGGCGTCGCCACCGTGCAGGCGCCCGACGACAGGACGGTGGTCTTCCACCTCAAGGCGCCGGACAGCACCTTCCCGCTCAAGCTGGCGACGCCCGCCGCCGCGATCCTCGACAGCCAGGTCTATCCCGCGGACAAGCCGTACGACGGCTTCAATATCGTCGGTTCCGGTCCTTACACGCTGGACGAGTTCAAGCAGGACGACAAGGCCGTCTTCTCCAGGAACGCGAACTACCAGGGCACGCTGAAGCTGAACAACAGCAAGGTGGAGCTGCGGATGTTCACGTCCGCGGACGCGATGGAGTCCGAGCTCGAGAAGGGCACCGTCGACGTCGCCACCCGCACCATGCGACCCGACCAGATCAACCGGCTGCTCAAGGCCGGCGACACCCAGAACGTCAAGCTCACCGAGGCGGCCGGCACCGAGGCCCGCTATCTGTTCTTCGACACCACGGACCCCGCGGTACGGCCCAAGGCCGTCCGCCAGGCCATCGCCCAGATCGTCGATCGCCAGGCGCTGACCCGTGATGTCTTCCAGCGGACCGCGGAACCGCTCTACTCGCCCGTCCCGGTGGGCATCACCGGCCACGCCAACTCGTTCTTCAAGACCTACGGCGACCCGAACACGGTCAAGGCCAAGGCGCTGCTGCACGCGGCCGGGATCGACGACAAGGTGAAGTTCGACTACTGGTACCGCAAGGACCTCGCCGGCTCCAGCAACAAGGAGGAGGCCGAGGCGATCAAGAAGCAGCTCGACGCGAGCGGCCTCTTCGACGTCACGCTCAAGAGCGAGGAGTGGAACGTCTTCCTCACCGAGGTGAAGAAGCACAAGTACGCGGCCTACGCTCTGAGCTGGCTGCCCGACTTCCCGGACCCGGACAACTACATCGCTCCGTTCTTCGACAAGGGCAACTTCCTGAAGCTGCCCTACCAGAGCGATGTCATCCAGCGCCAGGTGATCCCGCAGACCCGCCAGCAGTCCCAGCGCAGCGCCACCATCAATGACTTCGAGACCGCTCAGAAGATCATCGCCCAGGACGTACCGATGCTGCCGCTGTGGCAGGGCAAGCAGTACATCGCTGCCCGCAGTGACATCACCGGTGTGGAATGGGCGCTCAACTCTTCCACCACCACCCAGTTCTGGGAACTCGGTCGGGGTGTAACGGGTTGATCAGCACATACAAGGGAGAACGTCGAGGATGAATCGCAAGCTGCTCGCGCTGCCGATAGTCGTGGGTCTGATGACGCCCGTACTCGCCGGTTGTGGATCCGGCAGTGGCAGCGGGGACGACGGCAAGGCGATCGTCTTCGGCACCACGGACGAGTTCCACATGACGCCGCAGGCGCCGGCGCCGCTCGACCCGGTCACGGGCTACGACATCCAGTCCTGGAACGTCTTCTACAACACGTACCAGACACTGCTGCGCTACCCGCGCAGCGGTACGGACCCGGAGCCCGAGGCCGCCAAGGAATGCCACTTCACCGACGGGCTCGGCGAGCAGTACCGCTGCACGCTGCGTGACGGTCTGGAGTTCTCCAACGGGCATGCGCTCACGTCCAAGGACGTGAAGTTCTCCATCGACCGCATGCTCACGATCAAGGACGAGAACGGCCCGTACAGCCTTCTGACCAACGTCGACAAGGTCGAGACGCCGGACGACGCCACGGTCGTCTTCCACCTCAAGGACCCCGACGCCACCTTCCCGTACAAGCTGGCCACGCCCGCCGCGGCCATCGTGGACAGCGAGGTGTACGACGCGAAGAAGCAGCACCCGGGCTTCGACATCGTGGGCTCCGGGCCGTACCAGCTGGAGTCCTTCAAGGAGGGCGACTCGGCCGTCTTCACGAAGAACCCGCACTACAAGGGCACGATCAAGCTGAACAACAGCAAGATCGAGCTCAAGTTCTTCAAGAGCTCCACGGACATGGAGAAGGCCCTCAAGGCCGGCGACATCGACGTGATGAACCGGACGATGACGCCCGAGCAGCTCAACCGGCTCAACATCAGCACCGACAGCAACGTCAAGCTGACCGAGGCGCCCGGCACCGAGATCCGCTACCTGGTCTTCAACACGGCCGACCCGGTCGTGAAGCAGAAGGCGGTCCGCGAGGCCTTCGCCCAGGTCGTGGACCGGCAGGCCATCACGCGCGACGTCTACCTGCGCACCGCCGAGCCGCTCTACTCGATGGTCCCGGCGGGCATCACCGGCCACGCCAACTCGTTCTACAACTCCTACGGCGTCCCGAGCGCGCAGAAGGCCCGCAAGACGCTGAAGGACGCCAACATCACCTCGCCGGTCGAGCTGACGCTCTCGTACACGACCGAGCACTACGGCGAGGCGACCAAAGCGGAGTTCGAGCTGCTCAAGAAGCAGCTCGAGGCCAGCGGGCTGTTCAAGATCAAACTGCAGCCGGTGGCCGACTGGCACGCGTACACCGACGGTGGGCGCAAGCACCAGTACCAGGTGTACGGGATGGGCTGGTTCCCCGACTTCCCGGACCCGGACAACTACGTCGCGCCGTTCCTCGCCAAGGACAACTTCCTGGCGCTGGCGTACGCGAACCCCCTCATCCAGAACCAGCTGATCGACTCCACCCGGCAGAAGACCCAGCGCAGCGCCACCATCGGCGACTTCACCCAGGTGCAGAACATCATCGCCGGCGATGTGCCGATGCTGCCGCTGTGGCAGGGCAAGCAGTACCTCGCCGCCCGCAGCGACATCACGGGCACCGAGTGGACGCTCAACGCCTCCTCCACGACCCAGTACTGGGAGCTGGGCCGAGGTGTGACCGGCTGATCAGGACACTGGTGCGGGCCCGGACGACACTGTCGTCCGGGCCCGTTCCGCTGTGCCGGGGCAGCGGGGGTTGACCTTGTCCCTGGGGCAGACCACAGCATCGGGGCAGCCGGGCACGTCGCCCGGCAGGAGGAGGCGACCACGGTGCTGCTGACGATCGGGGAGTTCGGACACGCGTCCGGCCTGTCGCCGAAGGCGCTGCGCCTGTACGACGAACTCGGACTGCTGCCACCGGCCCGCGTCGACCCGCTGACCGGCTACCGGTTCTACGATCCGGCCCAGCTGGAACGGGCCGGGCTGGTGGCCTGGCTCCGGCGGCTCGGCATGCCGCTGGCGCGGATACGGGTGGTGTGCGACCTGGCACCTGGCGCGGCCGCCGAAGCCGTCGCCGCGTTCTGGGAACAGGTCGAGTCCGACACCGACGCCCGGCGGGACCTCGCGACCTTCCTCGTCGACCACCTGGCACGGAAGGACACCGACATGAACCGGACCGGAGCACCACTGGCGATCCGCTACGCAGCGCTCACCGACACCGGCCTGATCCGCGAGAGCAACCAGGACGCCGCCTACGCCGGCGCGCGGCTGCTCGCCGTCGCCGACGGATTCGGAGCCGGCGGAGCGCCCGCGAGCGCGGCCGCCATCGACGCGCTCAAGCGCTTCGACACCGCCGAGGCGGCCCGCACGGGCGCCACGGGCCCCGGCGTCCCCGCCGGCGGTCTCCTCAACGCCCTCGAGAACGCCGTACAACAGGCCAACCTGGCCGTGCGGGGCCTGGCCGACACCGATCCGTCGCTTCAGGGGCTGGGAACGACCCTGACGGCCATGCTGTGGACCGGATCGCAGCTGGCGCTCGTCCACATCGGCGACTCGCGCGCCTATCTGCTGCGCGGCGGCGAACTCTTCCAGATCACCCACGACCACACCCTCGTCCAGTCCATGGTCGACGACGGCCGCATCAGCCCCGGAGAGGCGGCCTCGCACCCCCAGCGGACGCTGCTGCTGCGGGCCCTCGACGGCGGCGACGCGTCCGCCGCCGACCTGCGCCTGCACGACGCCCTCCCCGGCGACCGCTACCTGCTGTGCTCCGACGGCCTGACCGCCGTGGTGCCGGGACCGGACATCCACCAGGTGCTCCGCGCGGTCACCGACCCCGAGCAGGCCGTCCGCGAGCTGATAGCGCTGGCCAACGCGGGCGGCGGGCCCGACAACGTCAGCTGCGCCGTCGCCGACGTCGTCGAGCCGGCCGGAGAACCGGGCTGCTAGGGCCTCTCCGGCTGGAACACCCAACCGGCGATGAGTTCTGCCCCGCCGGGAGGTCTGTCGTAGAAGAACCCCACGACAGGAGGCCGACGTTGAGTGCAGCCGACGAGGTGCCGGAGCGCGACGAACGGCAGCCGGAGCAGGGCCCGGACGTGCTCGTCTGGGCCCTGGCCGGCCCTCTCACCCGCGCCGGCATCCCCGAGCTGTGCGCGCGCCTGCGGGCCCGGCTGCACGGCGCGGAGCCGGGCTGGGTGACCTGCGACGTGGCCGCGCTCACCGAACCGGACGTGGCCACCGTCGAGGCCCTGGCCCGGCTGCAGCTCACCGCCCGGCGGCTCGGTTGCCGGATACGGCTGCGGAACGCCGGCGGGCGGCTGCGCGACCTGCTGGCCCTGGCGGGGCTGCGGGACGTCCTCCCCCTGGAGCCGGGGCCGGGGCTACGGCTCCAGCCGCGGGGGCAGGCCGAAGAGCGGAAACAGGTGCGCGGTGTCGAGGAAGGAGTTGATCCCGGTGATCCGGTCGCCTGAGATCTCGATGACCTGCAGCGCCCACGGCTCGTGGCCGCCGTCGGCGGCGGGCCGGTACTGACCGAACGCCGGTGAGCCGTTCGCCGTGACGGGCAGCAGCCGCGATCCGGCGCAGCCGATCCCGGTCCCGAGCATCCAGCCGCGGATGTCCGCGGGACCGCGGAACCACAGCTCGTACGGCGGCATCGACAGCGTGGCGTCCTCGCGCAGCAGCGAGGTGAGCGAGTCCAGGTCGTAGCGCTCGAAGGCGTCCACATAGCGGGCCAGCAGCGCCCGCTGCGTCTCGTCCATCGGCCGGGCCGGGTCACTGGCGGTGACATCGCTGGCGGCGAGCGCGGAACGGGCCCGCTGCAGCGCGCTGTTGACCGACGCCACCGTCGTGTCGAGCAGCTCGGCGACCTCGCTCGCCTTCCAGGCCAGCACCTCCCGCAGGATCAGCACCGCACGCTGCCGGGGCGCCAGGTGCTGCAGCGCGGCGACGAACGCCAGCCGCACCGAATCGCGCTGGGCGGCCACCTCGGCCGGATCGCCGCCGGAGGGCAGCATCCGGCCGTCGGGCATCGGCTCGATCCACGTCGCCTCCGGCAGGGCCGGGGTCAACGGGGACGAGGACGAGACGGGGGAGGCGAGATCCATCGGGCGGGCCCGGCGCTCGCGCGCCTTCAGCATGTCCAGACAGACGTTGGTGGCGATGCGGTACAGCCACGACCGCAGCGACGCCCGGCCCTCGAACCGGTCGAAGCTGCGCCACGCCCGGACCAGCGTCTCCTGGACGGCGTCCTCCGACTCGAACGCCGATCCCAGCATCCGGTAGCAGTACCCCGTCAGCTCCACCCGGTGCCGCTCCAGCTGCAGCTCCGAGGCCACGCCGTCCATTGCCGCGAGATCACTCATCGAGAGCCCCTTGTCGACCGTCGGCCGTCAGCTCCAGCCGTCCCGGTCATCCTAGGCGGGGGGTATGACAGAGCGCCCGGGATCGGTCGGACCCTGCCGGGTTCTGTCCTAACCGGACAAGTCTCGCGCCAGCAGGTCCATCATGAGGCCGTCGTGCCATGTTCCGTCGGGACCGCGCTCGTAGTCGCGCATGATGCCGACCGGGTGGAATCCCACCTTGGCGTAGCAGCGGATCGCGGCGGTGTTGTCGGCCGCGGGATCGATGACCAGCCGGTGGTGGCCGTGGTCGGTGATCAGATGGCGGGCGAGGGTGCGGACGGCATCGGTGCCGAGCCCGCGGCCGTGGCAGGCGGGGTCGAGATAGATGTCGATGTTCGCGTGCCGGTAGTCGGGCTCCTCCTCGGCGGCCCACTGGATCGCGCCGACCACCCGGCCCTCGTACTCGATGACGAACATCTCGGTGCCGGGCTCGGCCAGGTCCTCGGCGATGGACGCGGCCATGCCGTCCCGCTCACCGCGCCACCGCTCGAACACCTCCGGGGTCGAGCGGATCGCGGCGAGCGCGGGAATGTCGTCGGCCCCGGCCGGACGCAGCGTGACCGAGGTCCCGTGGAGAGTGGTCTGCATGGCGGGCACGTTACCGGCCGCGACTCAGCCGGCTCCGGGCCGCACCAGCCCGCTCTCGTACGCGTACACCGCCGCCTGGACGCGGTCGCGCAGGCCCAGCTTGGTCAGCACATGCCCGACATGCGTCTTCACGGTCGTTTCGCTGACGAAGAGCTCCGCGGCGATCTCCGCGTTCGACAGGCCGCGGGCGACCAGCTTCAGCACCTCGACCTCGCGCTCGGTGAGGGTGTGCAGCGGCTGCGGCACGGACTCCTCGCCGGACGGCAGCCGCCCCGCGTACTTGTCCAGCAGCCGGCGGGTGATGCTGGGCGCGAGCATGGCCTCGCCCGCCGCGACCACCCGGATCGCCTGCACCAGCTCGGCGGCCGGCGCGTCCTTGAGCAGGAAGCCGCTGGCACCGGCGCGCAGCGCCTCGACCACGTACTCGTCCAGGTCGAAGGTGGTGAGCACCAGGACCTTGGCCGGCCCGTCCCGCCCGGGGCCGGTGATCTGGCGGGTCGCCTCGACCCCGTCCATCCGCGGCATCCGGATGTCCATCAGCACCACATCGGGCTGCAGCGCCCGCACCTGGTCCAGCGCCTGCTGGCCGTCCCCGGCCTCACCGATCACGGCAAGGTCCGGCTCGGCCTCCAGAATCATGCGGAAGCCGGTACGCAGCAGCGGCTGGTCGTCCACCAGTAGGACGCGAATCGCCACAAGATCTCCCTCGTCGTTGCCGGACCCGCCCCATTCTTGCCTAGATCACGTCGTCCCCGGACGGCGCGGGGCCCGGGAGCGGCAGCGGATAGGGCGGGGGAGTGCCCCCGAACTCCGGACAGACCGCCTGGTGGTCGCACCAGCCGCACAGCTTGGTCCGGCGCGGCAGCCACTCGCCGGTCGCGGTGGCCTCGCGGATCGCCTCCCACAGCGCAAGCAGCTTGCGCTCCACGCTCCGCAGGTCCGACTCGGACGGGTCGTACATGATCACATCGCCGCTGCCGAGGTAGACCAGCTGCAGCCGGCGCGGAACCACCCCGCGCAGCCGCCACAGCACCAGCGCGTAGAACTTCATCTGGAAGAGCGCCTCGCCGGCGTACTCCGGGCGGGGCGCCTTGCCGGTCTTGTAGTCGACCACCCGCAGATCGCCGGACGGCGCCACATCGAGCCGGTCGACGTACCCGCGCAGCGTCAGCCCCGAGTCCAGCACCGTCTCCACGTACAGCTCCCGCTCGGCGGGCTCCAGCCGTGTCGGGTCCTCCAGCGTGAACCAGCGGTCGACGAGCTGCTCGGCGCTCTCCAGCCACCGGGTGAGCGCGGGTGCGTCCGCCACCTCGAAGAGCTGGGCCAGCTCGGGCCGGGCGGCCAGCAGCTTCTCCCACTCGCCCGGAACCATCGACCGGGCGCGGTCCGCCGTACGCTCGACAGCGGGGGAGTCGAAGAGCCGTTCGAGCACCGCGTGCACCACGGTGCCCCGCGTGGCGGCCTCGCTCGGCTTCTCCGGCAACTTGTCGATCACCCGCAGCCGGTAGAGCAGGGGACACCGCATGAAGTCCGAGGCCCGCGACGGGGAGAGCGACGACGGTGGCCGGGGAGGGATGTCTGAGGTGCTGGTGCCCATGGCAGACGACCCTACGGCCTCCCACCGACAGCCGGTGTCGGCCGCGGACCACCGGGCAATACCATCGATGGCAGAGCCCCTCGCATTGCATGATCCACTTGGCCGGTGCGAGGGTTCACACATGAACGAGGGGAACCAGTGAGCGAGAGCGGGCAGCCGCCGTCCCGGGGCACGCAGGCCCAGCCGGGGAACGGTCAGAACAAGAGCCCGCGCGAAGCCGGCGGCGGCATCCTCATGGGCCGCATCTTCGGCGTACCCGTCTATGTCGCCCCCAGCTGGTTCCTGGTCGCCGCCCTCATCACCTGGGTCTTCGGCGGCCAGCTCGACAAGGTCCTGCCGGAACTCGGCAACGTCCGCTACCTCGTCTCGCTCTTCTTCGCCGTCGCCTTCTACGCCTCGGTGCTCATCCACGAGCTCGCGCACACCGTCGCCGCTCTGCGCTTCGACCTGCCCGTGCGCCGGATCCAGCTGCAGTTCTTCGGCGGTGTCTCGGAGATCGAGAAGGAGTCCGAGACCCCCGGCCGGGAGTTCGTCCTCGCCTTCGTCGGACCGCTGCTCTCCCTCGTGCTGGCCGGCGTCTTCTACGGCGGCATGAAGGTCGTGGAGCCCGGCACGGTGCCCGGCGTGCTCCTCGCCGGCCTCATGATCAGCAACCTGATCGTCGCCGTGTTCAACCTGCTTCCCGGCCTCCCGCTGGACGGCGGCCGGATGCTCCGGGCCGTCGTGTGGAAGATCACCGGCAAGCCCATGAGCGGCACGGTCGCCGCCGCCTGGACCGGCCGCGCGCTGGCCATCGCGGTCCTCGGCCTGCCCCTGCTCACCTACAACAACACCGCCGACAGCAGCGGCTTCGACTCCCTCACCGACGCCCTGCTCGCCGCGATCCTCGCCGCCATCATCTGGACCGGCGCCGGAAACAGCCTGCGCATGGCCCGGCTGCGCGAACGCCTCCCCGACCTGCGCGCCCGCACCCTGACCCGGCGTGCCGTGCCGGTCAGCTCCGACACCCCGCTGTCCGAGGCCCTGCGCCGCGCCAACGAGGCCGGCGCCCGCGCCCTGGTCGTCGTCGACGGCCAGGGAGACCCGACCGCGGTCGTCCGCGAGGCCGCCATCGTCGGAGTCCCCGAACACCGCCGCCCCTGGGTCGCGGTCAGCGGCCTGGCCCAGGACCTCAAGCCGGGCATGAGGGTCTCGACGGAGCTGGCGGGCGAGGACCTGCTCGACACCCTGCGGGCGACGCCGTCGACGGAGTACCTCGTGGTCGAGCCGACGGGCGAGATCTACGGAGTGCTCTCCACGGCGGACGTGGAGCGAGCCTTCATCGCCGCGATGGCAAGGCCACAGGTCTGAACGTCAGCCCCGAGGTCTGAACGCCAACACCAGAACCCGAGGCGAACCGAGCCCCATAAAGAGCAGCTAGGCTGTTCACATGTCCGAACCGACCGGTGCCGCCCGCCGTCGCGGCCCATTCCAAGTCGGGGACCAGGTCCAGCTCACCGACCCCAAGGGACGCCACTACACGTTCACGCTCGAAGCCGGAAAGCAGTTCCATACCCACAAGGGTGCTTTCCAGCATGACGAGTTGATCGGTGCTCCTGAAGGAAGTGTTGTCCGTACCACGGGGAACGTCGCCTACCTGGCGCTGCGCCCCCTGCTCCCCGACTATGTCCTGTCCATGCCACGCGGTGCCGCAGTGGTCTACCCCAAGGACGCGGGGCAGATCCTGTCGATGGCCGACATCTTCCCCGGCGCCCGTGTCGTCGAAGCCGGAGTCGGATCAGGCTCGCTCAGCAGCTTCCTGCTGCGCGCCGTCGGCGACCAGGGCATGCTGCACTCCTACGAGCGCCGCGCCGACTTCGCGGAGATCGCCACCCAGAACGTCCAGCGCTACTTCGGCGGGGAACACCCCGCCTGGCAGCTGACCGTCGGCGACCTCCAGGACAATCTGTCCGACACCGATGTCGACCGCGTCATCCTGGACATGCTCGCCCCCTGGGAATGCCTCGACGCCGTCTCCAAGGCGCTCGTCCCCGGCGGCATCCTGTGCTGCTACGTCGCCACCACCACGCAGATGGCCCGCACCGTCGAGGCCATCCGTGAGCACGGCACCTTCAACGAGCCCGCGGCCTGGGAGACCATGGTCCGGAACTGGCACGTCGAGGGTCTCGCGGTCCGTCCCGACCACCGCATGATCGGGCACACCGGCTTCCTGCTCACCGCCCGCCGGCTCGCCGACGGCGTGGAGCCGCCGATGCGCCGCCGCCGCCCCTCCAAGGGCTCGTACGGCGAGGACTACACCGGCCCCGGCAGCGAAAGCGGCGGTAAGCACGCCACCGCCGACGCACCCGCGGCCGTGGAGACGCCTGCAGTCGAGACGCCTGCAGTCGAGGCGCCCGCAGTCGAGGCGCCGGCCGCCCCCGAGGCAGCCGCTGAGTAGTACCGGGCCACGCCCGGTCGCGAACCGAGAACGTCGACAGGCGCCGGTGCCGGATCCCCCGCAAGGGATCCGGCACCGGCGCCTCTCGCGTTTCCCATATCCCGGTTCTCCCGGCCGCCCCTGCTGTTCCACCGGAGTGTGACGTGTGGCACCATGCTGGCCACCCCCCGATCGAACTCCCCAGGAGCCAGGCGAGTGCAGCCCTCCGCAGGACCGGCCCTTCCGCATACCCGAGCCCGCTCGGTGCACTGGATTTCCACCGCCGCGCTGCTCGGCGCGGTCATCGGCGCCGGGGCCCTGGTCCAGCCCGCCGATGCCTCCTCGCACGCCCCTGAAGCCACCACGCAGGCCGCACCCGACCCGAAGTCGGCCACGTACCCGCTCGACTGTGCGGGAGCCGCGGTGGACGTCGTCAGCCGCGTCTCGGGGGATCTGGACCAGGACGGCAGGCCCGAGACCGTCGCCGTCGTGCGCTGCCGGACCGAGGCGGGCACCCCGCCCAGCGGTGTCTACGTGCTGACGGCGGGCGCGGCGCCGGGCAGCGCGCCGCGCATCGTGGCGACCCTGGTCGATCCGGCGGAGCAGCGCAGCATCACCGGGTTCGGAATCCAGGGCCGCATCATCAGAGCGACGGTCCTCGGGTACTCCAGCGACACCACGCCGCGCTGCTGCCCGGACCAGAAGCGCGCGTACACCTGGCAGTGGCGGGCCGGCCGGTACTACGCCACACCGGGCGCGCTCGCGAACAGCATCTGAACCGTCACCCGCCGCTGTCGTCCGTCACCGGCCGCTCGCGGGCCGTCACCCGGCGTCGGGACCGAACACCTCGACCCGGTCGGCGACGCGGCGCACATGGATGCAGTCGCCGGGGCACTCCTTGGCCGAATCCACCACATCGGTCAGCATGGTCAGCGGAACCGGTGCCGTGGCGCCGGGCGCCTGCCGCAGCTCGTCGTCGTGGCCCTTGACGTACGCCAGGCCGTCGATGTCGAGCTCGAACACCTCCGGCGCGTACTGCACACAGATCCCGTCGCCGGTGCACAAGTCCTGGTCGATCCAGACTTCCAGCTCTTCCGCGCCGGCCTCGGACACGTCACTCACGGGGTACCTCGCCTGCCGTTCATGGATCGGCCCGCACACGGACCGCAACAGTCCCTGACGGGTGTTGACCGAACCGACGATACAACCGGCCGCTTTCCGATGTTGATCCGTGGGTATCCCCCTGGCGTGAGGACGTACGCAAGGGTGAAGATCGGACACACCCCGACCGTCTTTGTGATCTAGGGGTTTCAACCCCCACCGGCCCAGGTAGGGTCTGGAAACGTCCAGCTCCCCTTGGAGGAGGTGAGGACCGTGGCGGCCCACGACGACGACATCACCCGTGGCGGCCGACCCGCTCGTGGTTCAGAAGACACCGCGAGCCAGGTCGCCTTTCTTGAGCAGGAAATCGCCGTCCTGCGACGTAAGCTCGCCGACTCTCCGCGTCACACGAGAATTCTCGAAGAGCGGATCGTCGAGCTGCAGACCAACCTGGCAGGCGTGTCCGCTCAGAACGAGCGGTTCGCGAACACTCTCCGCGAGGCCCGCGACCAGATCGTGGCCCTCAAGGAAGAAGTGGACAGGCTCGCGCAGCCTCCTGCCGGTTTCGGCGTCTTTCTGCAGGCGAACGAGGACGGAACGGCGGACATCTTCACCGGCGGCCGAAAGCTGCGGGTGAACGTCAGCCCCTCCGTCGAACTTGAAGACCTCCGGCGAGGTCAGGAACTCATGCTCAATGAGGCGCTCAACGTGGTCGAGGCCATGAAGTACGAGCGCGTCGGCGACATCGTCACCCTCAAGGAGATCCTCGAGGACGGCGAACGAGCCCTGGTCGTCGGACACACCGACGAGGAGAGGGTGGTGTGGCTCGCCGAGCCACTCCTGGACGGCGCTCTCCGCGTAGGCGACGCACTTCTGCTGGAGCCCCGCTCCGGCTACGTGTACGAGAGGGTCCCCAAGAGCGAGGTCGAAGACCTCGTACTCGAAGAGGTCCCTGACATCGACTACAAGCAGATCGGCGGCCTCGCCGGTCAGATCGAGCAGATCCGGGACGCGGTCGAACTCCCGTACCTGCACGCCGACCTGTTCAAGGAGTACGAGCTGCGCCCACCCAAGGGCGTACTGCTCTACGGCCCCCCCGGCTGCGGAAAGACCCTCATCGCCAAGGCAGTGGCCAACTCCCTTGCCAAGAAGGTCGCCGAAGTCACGGGACAGCCGCAGGGGAAGAGCTACTTCCTGAACATCAAGGGTCCCGAACTCCTCAACAAGTACGTCGGTGAGACCGAGCGTCAGATCCGCCTGGTCTTCCAGCGAGCCCGGGAGAAGGCGAGCGAGGGCACCCCTGTCATCGTCTTCTTCGACGAGATGGAATCCCTCTTCCGCACCCGCGGATCCGGTGTCAGCTCGGACGTGGAGAACACCATCGTCCCCCAGCTGCTCGCCGAGATCGACGGCGTGGAAGGGCTGGAGAACGTCATCGTCATCGGTGCCTCCAACCGCGAGGACATGATCGACCCGGCGATCCTGCGGCCCGGCCGTCTGGACGTCAAGATCAAGATCGAGCGGCCGGACGCCGAGGCGGCCAAGGACATCTTCTCGAAGTACCTCGTTCCCACACTCCCGCTCAACAGCGAGGACCTGTCGGAACACGGCGGATCGAAGGCCGGCACCGTCGAGGCCATGATCCAGGCCGTCGTCGAGCGGATGTACACCGAAACGGAGGAGAACCGCTTCCTGGAGGTCACGTACGCCAACGGCGACAAGGAGGTCCTGTACTTCAAGGACTTCAACTCCGGAGCGATGATCCAGAACATCGTGGACCGAGCCAAGAAGATGGCGATCAAGGCCTTCCTCGACCACAACCAGCGCGGTCTTCGCGTCGCCCACCTGCTCGCCGCCTGTGTCGACGAGTTCAAGGAGAACGAGGACCTGCCCAACACCACCAACCCGGACGACTGGGCCCGCATCTCCGGCAAGAAGGGCGAACGGATCGTGTTCATCCGCACGCTCGTCACCGGAAAACAGGGCGCGGACACCGGCCGCTCGATCGACACCGTGGCCAACACCGGGCAGTACCTGTAAAGCAATCCTCCGGCTGCGGGCGCCCGACCGGGTACCCGCAGCCGGAGTGTTTGTCCACAGGTAGGCCAGGACCGGAGTAATGAGTGAAATGATCTCCCCACCGCCGCAATCGCGTTCTAGGCTCTTCCGTACCGCGCCATGCAGTGCGGCTCAGGGAACAGCAGTCGCGCTCGGGCCATATGCGCAGCGGTACTTGAGCGTCAGCCCCAGCACGGGGCGGCGCCGGGCAAGGAGGGCCGCATGACCGTACGGCGAGTAATGGGTATCGAGACGGAGTACGGCATCTCCGTTCCCGGACACCCGAACGCCAATGCCATGCTCACCTCGTCCCAGATCGTCAACGCCTACGCGGCGGCGATGCACCGGGCGCGCCGCGCCCGCTGGGACTTCGAGGAAGAGAATCCGCTACGGGACGCCCGGGGCTTCGACCTCGCCCGTGACACGGCGGACTCGAGCCAGCTCACCGACGAGGACATCGGCCTGGCCAACGTCATCCTCACCAACGGCGCACGGCTCTACGTCGACCACGCCCACCCCGAGTACTCCTCACCCGAGGTCACCAACCCGCTCGACGCCGTCCTGTGGGACAAGGCGGGCGAGCGCATCATGGCCGAGGCCGCCGAGCGGGCCGCGCAGCTCCCGGGCGCCCAGCCGATCCACCTGTACAAGAACAACACCGACAACAAGGGCGCGTCCTACGGCACCCACGAGAACTATCTGATGAAGCGGGAGACCCCCTTCTCGGACATCGTGCGCCATCTGACGCCGTTCTTCGTCTCGCGCCAGGTCGTCACCGGCGCCGGCCGCGTCGGCATCGGCCAGGACGGCCACGACCACGGCTTCCAGCTGAGCCAGCGCGCCGACTACTTCGAGGTCGAGGTCGGCCTGGAGACCACCCTCAAACGCCCCATCATCAACACCCGTGACGAGCCGCACGCGGACGCGGAGAAGTACCGGCGCCTGCACGTCATCATCGGGGACGCCAACCTCTCCGAGATCTCGACCTACCTCAAGCTCGGCACCACCGCGCTCGTGCTGTCGATGATCGAGGACGGCTTCATCAAGGTGGACCTGGCCGTGGACCAGCCGGTGCGCACCCTGCACCAGGTCAGCCACGACTCCACACTGCAACATCTCATCACACTCCGTAGCGGCCGGACGCTCACCGCCGTGCAGCTCCAGATGGAGTACTTCGACCTGTCCCGCAAATACGTCGAGGAGCGCTTCGGCGCCGACGCGGACGACCAGACGAAGGATGTCCTCAGCCGCTGGGAGGACGTCCTGAACCGGCTGGAGAACGACCCGATGAGCCTGTCGGGCGAGCTGGACTGGGTCGCCAAGAAGGAGGTCCTGGAGGGCTACCGGCGCCGTGACGGCCTCGAATGGGACGCGGCGCGCCTGCACCTCGTCGACCTTCAGTACGCCGACGTACGGCCCGACAAGGGCCTCTACAACCGCCTGGTGGCCCGCGGCCGCATGAAACGGCTCCTGGACGAGCCCGCGGTCGTGCGGGCCGAGACCAAGCCTCCTGAGGACACCCGCGCCTATTTCCGCGGCCGCTGCCTGGAGCAGTACGCCGACGACGTCGCCGCCGCATCCTGGGACTCGGTCATCTTCGATCTGCCGGGCCGAGACTCCCTGCAGCGGGTTCCGACCCTGGAACCGCTGCGCGGCACCCGCAACCACGTCAAGGAGCTCCTGGACCGCTGTCGTACGGCGGAAGACTTGGTCCGCATCCTTTCCGGCGGCTGAAATGGCCCAGAACCGGGAATCAAGCAAGTGAGCGGAAACAGGGCCGATGTCGGACCCGGCTTGTAGGGTCTGATCAAGTAGGAAACGCAACCGAGCGGGGTGAGCGTCATGGCTACGAAGGACACCGACGGCGGACAGCAGAAGGCGACACGCGCCACAGAGGAAGTCGAAGAGGTAGCGCAGGACGCGCAGGCCTCCGACGAACTCAAGGAACGCCACGAGAAGCTCTCGGAGGACGTCGACGACATCCTCGACGAGATCGATGACGTCCTCGAGGCCAATGCTGAGGATTTCGTTCGAAGTTTCGTTCAGAAGGGCGGAGAGTAGTCGGAAGCATGTCCGAATTGCACCAAGGAAGGAAATGCTCCCGGTGCAAGAGGATGTTGCCGCGGGACGCGTTCGCCAGCAACACGTCGATGCGCGATGGGCTCCAGGCCTACTGTCGGGAGTGCTCCGCGGAGTACTACCGGCAGCGCCAGGAAGCCAAGGGTCTCAGCGTCCGCCAGAAAGTTGCGGTTCCACCGGGACACAAGCGATGCCCGCGTTGCACCGAGATCAAACCGCCTGCGCAGTGGTCCGGGAACAGCAGCGCATCCGACGGCTTGGCGACCTACTGCAAGGCGTGCCGTGCAGTAGAAGGGCGCGCCAGGCATCTCAAGAACAAGTACGGGATGACGGAAGCAGAACGGGACGAGCTCGTCACATCCCAAGTAGGAATCTGCCCCATCTGTTTGTCGTCTCTGCCAGAGCATGTGGATCACTGCCACGAGACGGGTAGGGTCCGAGGCGTACTGTGCTTCAGCTGCAACGCAGCGCTGGGGCAGTTCAAAGACCGGCCTGATGCCATGCGCCGGGCTGCCGCTTACCTGGAAGGAAACGTGTGGAAGCCAACACTCGTAGCACAGGGCGTCTACCGGCTGCCTTCCTGACGCCTGGCTCGTCCTCGTTCATCGACTTCCTCGGCGAGCACTCACCGGATCTGCTGCCGCGCAACCGGAGCCTGCCACCGCTGCAGGGCGCCATCGAGATCCCGCACGGCACGACCATCGTGGCCGCGACGTTCGCCGGCGGGGTGATCCTCGCCGGTGACCGGCGCGCCACGATGGGCAACGTCATCGCGCAGCGGGACATCGAGAAGGTCTTCCCGGCCGACGAGTACTCGGCCGTGGGCATCGCCGGCACCGCCGGTCTCGCCGTCGAGATGGTGCGGCTGTTCCAGCTGGAGCTGGAGCACTACGAGAAGATCGAGGGCGCGGTGCTCTCCCTGGAGGGCAAGGCGAACCGGCTCTCCACGATGATCCGCGGGAATCTCGGGATGGCGCTCCAGGGGCTGGCCGTGGTCCCGCTGTTCGCCGGATACGACGTGGACCGCGAGAAGGGCCGGATCTTCTCCTACGACGTGACGGGCGGGCGCTCCGAGGAGCACGGCTTCGCGTCGACCGGTTCGGGCTCGGTCTTCGCCCGCGGTTCGATGAAGAAGCTGTACCGCAAGGATCTGACGGAGGACCAGGCGATCACGCTGGTCGTGCAGGCCCTGTACGACGCCGCCGATGACGATTCGGCCACCGGCGGTCCCGACCTGGCGCGGCGCATCTATCCGATCGTCACCGTCATCACCGAAGAGGGCTTCCGCAAGCTCACCGAGGACGAGTCGTCCGATGTCGTCCGTGCCATCCACGAGCGCCGGCTGGAGCAGCCCGACGGCCCGCGTGCCGAGCTGCTCTGACGGTCCGGCAGGACCGGAGTAAGCACTCTCGCCACTGACAGAAAGGGACGGATAGCCGGTGTCGACGCCGTTCTATGTCTCACCCCAGCAGGCCATGGCCGACCGTGCGGAGTACGCCCGCAAGGGCATCGCGCGCGGCCGCAGCGTCGTCGTGCTGCAGTACACCGACGGCATCGTGTTCGTCGCTGAGAACCCGTCCCGCGCCCTCCACAAGGTCAGCGAGATCTATGACCGGATCGCGTTCGCGGCGGTGGGCAAGTACAACGAGTTCGAGAATCTGCGGATCGGTGGCGTGCGCTACGCGGATCTGCGGGGCTACACCTACGACCGTGAGGACGTCACGGCCCGCGGTCTGGCCAACGTCTACGCCCAGACGCTGGGCACCATCTTCTCCAGCGTCGGCGAGAAGCCGTACGAGGTGGAGCTGATCGTTGCGGAGGTCGGCGCGGCCGCCGAGGACGACCAGATCTACCGGCTGCCGCACGACGGCTCGATCGTCGACGAGCACGGCGCCGTCGCGGTCGGCGGCAACTCGGACTCGATCGGCACCTACCTGGACCAGCGGCACCGCGACGGCATGACGCTCGCGGAGGCGCTGAAGCTGGCGGCCGAGTCCCTCGGCCGGGACAGCAACGGCGGGGAACGCACGCTCACCGCCGAGCAGTTGGAGGTCGCGGTGCTGGACCGGACGCGACCGCAGCAGCGCAAGTTCAAGCGGATCCTGGGCCGTCAGCTGGCCCGCCTCCTGGAGGCGGACAGCGCGGCAACCACAAAGACGGACGATCCTTCGGACGAAGAAGAGGAGTAGGCCTGCGGCCCGCTACGTGGCTCACGCCGGTGCTCCGGTGACGGGGGCCGGGCCCTCCGGGGCGGGGCTTCGAAATCGACTATTTACGGGCCTGGCGGCCCACAAATAGCTCGGCAGCATTTCGAACCCCACCCCTGCGGCCCCGGCCCCCTCACGTCCGCTCCGGCCTGCGGGAGGAGGCGGGCGCGTCTTTCACGCCGCTTCCTCGGCCGTTGCAGAGACGCTGCCGGCGCCGTGCGAAGGCTGCGATCTGACTCAGGTCGCCGGTGGGGCTGTGGAGCCTCGGACGATGAGATCTACCCGCAGGTCGCTACCGTCGGCCGGACGGCCGTCCAGGACGGCCAGTAGTGCGGACATGCCGCGGCCGCCGATCTCGTCGGCGGGGAGCCGGACGGTGGTGAGTTCCGGTTCGACGGCGGTGGCGAGCGCGAGGTCGTCGAATCCGGTCACGGACACGTCGGTCGGCACCCGCAGGCCCAGCCGGCGGGCGGCCTTGCACGCCCCGGCGGCGAGGATGTCGTCGTCGCAGACCAGGGCGGTGGGCCGGGGGCCGGGTCGGGTGAGGGCCTGCTCGGCGGCGCGCCGGGCATCCTCGACGCTGTGCGCGGAGCGCTCGGTGTGCAGCGTCACGTCACCGACGCCCGCCAGCATGTCGGCCAGTGCCCCCGCGCGTACGTGGAAGGTCCAGGTGTCCACCGCGGAGGCGAGGTGGGTGAACCGGCGGTGCCCGAGGCCCAGCAGGCAGCGGGCCACCTGACGCATGCCGTCGGCGATGTCGAAGTTGACGGTGGCGGCAGCCACCCCCGCGCCGGGGTCGCTGTCGAGCATGACGAGCGGGAGGTCGCCGCCGCCGATGGCGTCGAGCGCGCCGGCGGCCATCGAGGACGCGATGACGCCGTCGAGCGAGGCGCGGGCGGAGCCGAAGGGGTCGCGGGCCGGACCGATGCCGTCGGGGGAGGGGTAGAGCACCACGCCGAACTCGTGCTCAGCCGCGACGCGGGCGGCGCCGGTGTAGACCCGGGCGAAGTACTCGTTGGTCAGCGCCGGAACGACCAGCAGGGCCGTCCGGGTGCGGCCGAGCCGGAGGTTGCGGGCCGCCAGGTTCGGCCGGTAGCCGAGCGTCAGGGCCGCCTCGCGGACCGCCTCCGCCGTGCGCTCCGAGACCCGCCCGCGTGACTTGCCGCCCAGGACCAGCGACACGGTCGCCTGCGAGACGCCCACGGCCCGGGCCACGTCCCGTGAGGTGGGGCGTGCGGTATCGGTCACTCCGGGCATCCTTCCGGTCCCCGCGGATGGACCCGCGGCCTGCCGTCATGGTACGTATGACGCATCTAGTTATACGTAACACTTCGGCGGTGTCCGGGGGAGAGGGGCCGGCATGGCGGCGGGGTACGGGGATCTTCTGAGGACGCGGCATGCCGCGCGGCTGCTCGGCGGCACGTTGATCGGCCGGCTGCCCAACGCGACGGCCGCGCTCTGCATCGTGCTGCTGACCCGCTCCGAGGGGGGCAGCTACTCGCTCGCCGGCTCGCTGGGCGCGCTCTACGGGCTGGGCACGGCCGTCGGCCAGCCGCTGCTGGGCCGGATCGTCGACCGGTACGGCCAGCCCCGCGTGATGCTCCCGGCGGCCCTGCTGTCGGCCGCCGGCATGGTGCTGTTCGCCCTGGTCGGCCCCGACCCGCTCCCGGTAGCCTGTGTCGCGATGGCGGTCGCCGGGCTGTTCACCCCGCCGCTGGAGGGCGGGCTGCGCGCGCTGTGGCCCGGCGTCCTGAAGAACGAGGACCGGCTGCACGCCGCGTACGCGCTGGACGCCGCCGCCCAGGAGCTGATGTTCACGATCGGCCCGCTCCTCGTCACCGCCCTGGTCGCGGTCGCCTCCGAGACCGCCGCCGTGCTCTGGATCGCGGCGGTCGGCGTGGCGGGCGCGCTGGGCGTGGTCACGGCGCCGCCGTCCCGCCAGTGGCGGGCGGAACCGCGGGCCGCCGACTGGCTCGGGCCGCTGCGCGCTCCGGGGCTGCGCGCGCTGATCGCCTGCCTGTTCTTCGTGGGCGTCGCGCTCGGCGCGATCGCGGTCGCCGCGGTCGCCTACGGGGACGCGCACGGCGGCGGCATGGTGAACGGCTATCTGCTGTCGTCGCTCGGGCTCGGCGCGCTCATCGGCGGTGTGACGTACGGCGCCCGGACGTGGCCGGGCACGCCGGAGCGCCGGCTGCGGGCGCTCACCGTCGGACTGGCCGTCTGTTACGCGCCCTTGATGCTCGTCCCCGGGGTGGTCGCGATGACGGTCCTGTCGGGGCTCGCGGGAGTGTTCCTGGCGCCGGTACTGGCCTGCGCGTTCGTGGTGGTGGACCGGCACGCGCCGAGCGGCACGGTGACCGAGGCGTTCTCCTGGCTGGTGACCGCGATCGGCGTCGGCGCCTCGCTGGGAACGGCCGCCGCGGGACCTGCCGCGCAGTTCGGCGGGGTCGCCGCCGGATTCGCCGTCGCGGCGGGCGGCGGGTTGACCGCGCTGGCGGTGCTGGTCGCGACCGGCCGATTCCTCACGTTCCCAAACCTGAAAACCGAGTTGGAAAAAGATCGAATCGGTAGCGCCGAACCCGGTTTCAGCACCACGCATCAGGCGTAATGTTCAGTCATGGACCGCCGCATTTTCGGGCTGGAGAACGAGTACGGCGTCACATGCACGTTCAGGGGGCAGCGGCGTCTGTCTCCTGACGAGGTGGCGCGGTACCTCTTCCGCCGTGTCGTGTCATGGGGCCGGAGCAGCAATGTCTTTCTGCGCAACGGCGCCCGCCTGTACCTCGATGTCGGCTCGCACCCGGAGTACGCCACTCCGGAGTGTGACAATCTGACCGAGCTGGTCACCCATGACAAGGCCGGCGAACGCATCCTCGAAGGCCTTCTGGTGGACGCCGAACGGCGTCTGCACGAAGAGGGCATCGCCGGCGATGTCTATCTGTTCAAGAACAACACCGACTCCGCGGGAAACTCCTACGGATGTCACGAGAATTACCTCGTCGCGCGACACGGCGAGTTCTCCCGCCTCGCCGACATCCTCATTCCGTTCCTGGTCACCCGACAGATGATCTGCGGCGCGGGCAAGGTGCTGCAGACGCCGCGCGGTGCGGTCTTCTGCGTCAGCCAGCGGGCGGAGCACATCTGGGAGGGCGTCAGTTCCGCGACGACCCGGTCCCGGCCCATCATCAACACCCGTGACGAGCCGCACGCGGACGCGGAGCGCTACCGGCGCCTGCATGTCATCGTCGGCGACTCCAACATGTCCGAGACGACCATGCTGCTGAAGGTCGGTGCCACCGACCTCGTCCTGCGCATGATCGAGGCGGGCATCGTGATGCGGGACCTGACCCTGGAGAACCCGATCCGGGCGATCCGCGAGGTCAGCCATGACATCACCGGCCGCCGCAAGGTGCGGCTGGCCACCGGCCGCGAGGCGTCCGCCCTGGAGATCCAGGAGGAGTACTACTCCAAGGCTGTTGACTTCTGTGAACGCCGCGGCATCCGCAACGGCGTGATCGAGCAGGTGCTGGAGCTGTGGGGCCGCGCCCTGGAATCGATCGGCAGCGGTGACCTCGCGGCCATCGGCACCGAAATCGATTGGGTGATGAAGTACCAGCTGATCGAGCGGTACCGGAATCGGGACAACATCACGATGTCCCACCCGCGCGTCGCCCAACTGGACCTCGCATATCACGACATCCACCGCCGTCGGGGGCTGTACTACCTGCTGGAGAAGAAGGGCCAGGCCAAGCGGATCTGCAGTGATCTGAAGATCTTCGAGGCGAAATCCGTTCCCCCGCAGACCACACGTGCCAGGCTGCGCGGCGATTTCATCCGCCGTGCGCAGGAACAGCGGCGTGATTTCACGGTCGACTGGGTGCATCTGAAGCTCAATGACCAGGCGCAGCGAACGGTGCTGTGCAAAGACCCGTTCCGGTCGGTCGACGACCGGGTGGAGAAGCTCATCGCCGGGATGTGACCTGCGCAGGATCCGGCGGGAAAGAGTCACAGCTCACTCACAGGCCCCGTACGTCTTCGTACGGGGCCTGCCGCACGCCTTAGAGTGGCGCGAAACGCCAGTGCCAACCGAGATCTGAGGATTACGTGCGCCGACTTGCCGCTCTGCTCGTCGTCCCCGCGCTGCTGCTCGCTGCAGGGTGCGGTGGCGACAAGGGCTCCGACTCCGATTCCGCCGCTTTCAAGTCCTCGATGGGGCTGCCATCCATCACGGCCGGGGTGAAGGTCGGCGAGAAGCCGACCATCGCCAAGGGCGAGGGGGATCCGCCCAAGGATCTGAAGGTCGAGGTCGTCAGCAAGGGCACCGGCGCGAAGACCGCCAAGGGCCAGAAGGTCGAGGTCAACTACCTGGGCCAGACCTGGGTCTCGGACAAGCCCTTCGACAACAGCTTCGACCGGAAGCAGTCGTTCCCGGTGACGCTCGGCGCGGGCGGCGTCATCCCGGGCTGGGACCAGGGCCTGGTGGGCCAGAACGTCGGCAGCCGCGTGATGCTGTCGATTCCGCCGTCCCTCGGCTACGGCGCCCAGGCGCAGGGTGACATCCCGGCCAACTCCACGCTGGTGTTCGTCGTGGACATCCTCAAGGCCAGCACGCCGCCGCCGGTACTGAAGACGGCCAAGGGCACCGAGGCCAAGCAGGACGACGCGAAGCTGCCGAAGGTCGGTACCAACACCGACGGCAAGGCACCGACCGTCACGATCCCGAAGGTGGACCCGCCGAAGGCGCTGGTCTCGAACTACATCATCGAGGGCACAGGACCCGTCCTGAAGCCCACCGACGGTGTCGTCATCCAGTACGTGGGATACGTGTGGAAGGACGGCAAGAAGTTCGACGACGGCTACGCCACCGGCAAGACGACGCCGATCACGGTGCTGAACCAGCTCCAGATCAAGGGCCTGGTGAACGGCCTGGTCGGCAAGAAGGTCGGCAGCCGGCTGCTGCTCGTGCTGCCCCCGTCCGAGGGCTTCGGCGCCACCGCGCAGCAGGGGGTTCCGGCGAACTCGACCGTGGTCTTCTCGCTGGACATCCTGGGACTTCTGTAAGACTGTCCGGGTTGCCCGCAACGTATCAAGGAGTCACCGCAGTGAACATCGAGAAGCCCGAGATCGATTTCCCCGCAGGCGAGCCGCCGGCCGACCTCGAGATCAAGGAGATCTGGGAAGGCACGGGCGAGGAGGCCAAGGCGGGGCAGAACGTCAGCGTCCACTACGTGGGCGTCTCGTTCAGCACGGGTGAGGAGTTCGACGCCAGCTGGAACCGCGGTTCCGCGTTCACCTTCCCGCTCGGTGGCGGCCGCGTCATCAAGGGCTGGGACCAGGGCGTGCAGGGCATGAAGGTCGGCGGCCGTCGTCAGCTGACCATTCCCGCGCACCTCGCGTACGGCAACCAGAGCCCGACCCCGGCGATCAAGCCGGGCGAGACCCTGATCTTCGTCGTGGACCTGATCTCGGTCTGAGCAGCAGCGATTCGAGGGCCCACGCCGGCAGGCGTGGGCCCTCGCTTTTGCCGCAGCTCCCCGGAGCGGTACGGTCGTCGATCGAGAGCTGAAGACGAAGGGTGCGCGATGGCGATTGCCAAGGCCGAGCGACTGATGAACCTGGCGCTGTGCCTGATGAACACCCGGCGTCCCGTCAGCAAGCGGGAACTGCGCGAGTCGATCGAGGCCTATCACGAGATAGGTTCCGACGACGCGTTCAACCGGATGTTCGAGCGCGACAAGGACGATCTGCGGGAACTCGGGCTCATCATCGAGACGGTGGAGAGTGTCGACGGCGATGTGGGTTATCTGGCCCGCCGCGACCGCAACCGGCTCCCCGAGATCGCGCTGGACGCCGAGGAGGCCGCCGCGCTGAGCCTGGCCGCGAAGGTGTGGCAGCAGGCCCGGCTCGCCGAGGCCGCCAGTGGCGCGCTGCAGAAACTCCGGGCAGCGGGCGTCCCGTTCGAGGACACCCACAGCGCGCTGGAACCGCGTATCCCGACCCCCGAGCCGGCGTTCGAGTCCCTGATGGTCGCGGCGCGCGAGCGCCGGGCCGTCTCCTTCGACTACCGCAAGGCGAACGCGGTGCGCCCCGAGCCGCGGCAGGTCGAGCCGTGGGCCCTGGAGTGCTGGCGCGGCCACTGGTACCTGGCCGGCTGGGACCGCGACCGCGGCGCCGTACGCGTCTTCCGGCTCTCCCGCATCTCCGGCAAGGTCCGCTCCCGCGGCGGCGCCTTCAGCGCCCCGGTCCCCGACCACGTGGACGTACGGGCCGCGGTCGCGAGCTGGGCGGGCGAGGGCGCGACCGCGACCGCCCGGATCCGGCTGCGCCGCGACTCGGGCTATCCGCTGCGGGCCAAGGCCGTGACCTCGCAGCCGGTGGACGCCGAATGGGACGAACTGGAGATCCCGTACGGGCACGGACTCGACGCCTGGCTGGTGGAGTTCGGCCCCGACGTGGTGGTCCTGGAACCCGCGGAACTGCGGGCCGATGTGGTGGACCGGCTGCGTGCCGTGGCCAAGGACTGACGGGACTTCACGACATGGCGAACGCGATCGACCAGACCCGGCGGATGCTCTCGCTGGTGACCTATCTGCGCGAGCGCCCCGGCGCGCGCGTCACCGATGTGGCCCGTGCCTTCGGCGTCACCGAGGCCGAGCTGATCGGCGACCTGAACGTACTGCCGCTGTGCGGTACGAGCTTCCGCGGCGGTGACCTGCTCGACATCGACACCGACGGCGAGCGGATCTGGTGGCACAACGTCGACGATGTGGCGCAGCCGCTGCGGCTGGCCGCCGACGAGGCCACGGCGCTGCTCGTGGCGGCGCGGGCGGTGGCGAACCTGCCGGGTCTGCGCGACAGCGACCGGCAGGCGCTGCTGCGGGCCACCGCGAAGCTGGAGACCGCGGCCGGCGAGGTGGCGGCCGCCAGCTCCCAGCTGTCGGTGACCTTCGAGTCCGAGGGCAGCGTCTTCGCCGATGTGGACCGGGCCATCGCTGAGCGACGGCGGCTGTGGATCCGCTACTACTCGCCGGCCCGGGACGCGCTCACCGAGCGCGAGGTGGATCCGATCCGGCTCTTCGCGGTCGGCCACACGTACTTCGAGGGCTGGTGCCGGCTGTCGGAGGACCGCAGGACCTTCCGGCTCGACCGGGTCGCGGAGATCAAGCTGCTCGACGAGCCCTCCGACCCGCCGCGGATCGAGCCGCGCGACCTGTCGCTGGGCCTGGTGCAGCCGGCGGGCGACGACCCGGAGGTCGTCATCGAGGTGGGCCCCGGCGGCCGCTGGGTCGCCGAGTACTACCCGTACGACAGCGCCGACGAGCTGCCCGACGGGGGTCTGCGGATCAGCCTGCGCACCCCCGACCCGGGGTCGCTGCGCCGGCTCGCGCTGCGGCTGGGCCGGGACGGCCGGATCGTCTCGCCGGCCGACCTCGCGGACCGGGCGCGCGAAGCGGCCGTGCTGGCACTGGCGGCGTACGGAGAATAGGGAGTGACGATGACGGGGGCAGCGACCTCGACGATGACGGCCCCGGCGCCGTCCGCGGTGCTCTTCAAGGCCGCGTGCCCGGACTGCCGCGGTCGCTTCGAGCTGGCGTCGCAGGAGCTGCGGCTGGCGATCGGCCGCACCCACCGGACCACCTTCTACTCCTTCACCTGCCCGGAGTGCGGGCTGGCGGTCCGCAAGCCGGCGGGGGAGCGGATCATCGAGCTGCTCACCGGCGGCGGCGTGCGCACCATGCGCCTGCACATCTGCTGACGCCCCGGTGCCCGAGGACATCCGGGCGCCGGCCGAGCCGATAGGCTCGGTGCCATGTGGTGGCTCTACCTGTACGTCGGCCTCTCGACCGCCGGCATCCTCGTGCTCGGCGTGCTCGCCGTCCGGGTCTTCGCCGAGGTCCGGCGGCTGGCCGGGCAGGTGGCCAGGAGCACCGACGACCTCTCCCGCGCCGCCGAGCGGCTGAGCCGGGCCGCGGAGCCGCTCGCGGAGCGCGCCGGAGACATCTCCCGGCACTGACGCGCGGCCCCTCCGACCCGGCGGACCTGGCGGAACCCGGGGATCGCGGAGCGGAGCGGCTCCGGCGTTACACAACGGCCCTCGTTCCCGGCGGTCCCGGAGGGTACGCTGCGTAACGTGGCCCCATGAATGAGCGGCGGGGGCCGCACCTGGTGGTTGCCGACGGGTTGCCGGTCGTTTACCACCGCACGCTACGATCACAGCCAGTACGGCGGTACGGACACACGTCCGGGTCGCCGAAGACATGGACCCACGCCGCCTCGGTGAGAAGGTAGACACTTATGCTCGGCAATCTCAAGCCCCTCGAGATCGTCCTCATCCTTCTCGTCATCATCTTGCTGTTCGGCGCCAAGAAGCTTCCCGACATGGCCCGGTCGCTCGGCAAGTCGGCCCGCATCCTCAAGAGCGAGGCCAAGGCGATGAAGAAGGACGACGAGGCTCCGGTGGCCGACGCCCACACCGCCGAGTCCGCGCCCGCCGCGCCGAAGACGATCCAGGCCGCCCCCGGCGATGTGACCAGCGCCCGCCCGGTGACGGAGCCGAACCACACCACCCAGGGCTGACCTCAGCCCGTACCGGTTCGCAACAAGCCGCTGACGGCTGCCGCACGAGACGAGGACGTGGGTGCTCAAGTCTGCCCGCAAGCAGGAGAAGGATCCCGAAGGGCGAATGCCGCTCGCGGATCACCTGCGCGAGTTGCGCAACCGGCTGCTGAAGTCGGTACTGGCGATCATCATCGTCACCATCGTCGCGTCGTTCTTCTACCGCGACATCATCGAATTCTTCATGCACCCGGTGCTGAAGTCCGTCGGCTGTGTCAACGGCCAGATCAAGGGCGCCGACGGCCAGCCGTGCGCGGAGATGACCGTGAACGGGCTGACCGGCCCCTTCGCGATCGCGATGAAGGTCTCCCTGATGGCAGGCCTGGTGGCCACGACGCCGATCTGGCTCTACCAGCTCTGGGCGTTCCTCGCGCCGGGACTGCACACCAAGGAGAAGCGCTACGCGATCTCCTTCGTCGCCGCGGGCGTACCGCTCTTCCTCGGCGGCGGCTATCTCGCCTACGTGATCCTGCCGCAGACCGCGCAGATCATGATCGACCTGACGGTCGACGACGCGCGCAACCTGTTCCCGCTCGACGACTACCTCGACCTCGTCGTGCGCATGATCATCGTCTTCGGCTGCGCCTTCGAGCTGCCGCTGCTCTTGGTCCTGCTGAACTTCACCGGAGTGCTCACCGCCAAGCGCATGCTCGGCTGGTGGCGCGTGATGGTCCTCGGCATCACCATCTTCGCCGCGGTGGCCACCCCCACCGGCGACCCGTTCTCGATGTCGCTGCTCGCCGCTCCGATCGTGTTCCTGTACTTCGGGGCCGTGGGGATCGCGTTCTTCAACGACCTGCGCAAGCGCCGCCGCCGCGAGGCCGACCCGGACTTCTCGCTCGACGACGACGAGGCGTCCAGCCTCGACCACATCCCCGAGCAGGTCGGCGCCGCACCCACCCCGTCCGCGTCGGACCGTCCCACCGACGACTTCGACGACGCCACCTGACCTCGACCCTCGCCCACGCCCTCGACCTCGACGCGGGTGATCACCCGCGGTAGGGTCCGCGCGTGACCAGCGACATCACCCTCTTCGTCAATCCCACCGCAGGACGCGGCCGGGGCGCGCATGCCGCGCAGCCGGCCGCCCGCGCGATGCGTGACGCCGGGTTCACCGTCCGTACCGTCGTCGGCCAGGACGCCGCGGACGCCCTGGTGCGGGTCCGCGAGGCGGTCGCCGCCGGGACCGGGGCACTGGTGGCCGTCGGCGGCGACGGGATGGTCTCGCTGGCCCTGCAGGCGGTGGCCGGCACCGACACCCCGCTGGGGGTGATCGCGGTCGGCACCGGCAACGACTTCGCCCGCGCCACCGGGCTGCCCGTCCGGGACCCCGCGGCCGCGGGCCAGGCGGCCGCCGACGCGCTCAAGGAAGGGCGTACCCGGGCGGTCGACCTGGGCAAGGTCGGCGACCGCTGGTTCGGGACCGTACTGGCCTCCGGCTTCGACTCTCGGGTCAACGACCGCGGCAACCGGATGCGCCGGCCCACCGGACGCTTCCGCTACGACGTCGCGATGCTCGCCGAACTCGCCGCCCTGCGCCCGATCCGGTACCGCATCCAGCTCGACGACAGCCCGGAGCGGGAGATCGAGGCGACGCTGATCGCGGTCGGCAACGGGTCGTCGTACGGCGGCGGGATGCGGATCTGCACCGACGCGCTCCTCGACGACGGGCTGTTCGACGTCACCGTGGTCGGGCCGTGCAGCCGCACCACGCTCCTGACGGTCTTCCCCCGGGTCTACCGGGGGACGCATCCCAGCCATCCGAAGGTCACCGTGCACCGGGCGGCACGGGTGCGGCTGGCCGCGGACGATGTGACGGGGTACGCGGACGGTGAGCGGATCGGGCCGCTGCCGATGACCGCCGTGACGGTGCCGGGGGCCCTGCGGCTGCTGGTCTGATGTCCGACCGTGCTGGTCATGTGCCCGTCCGTCGCGGGTCCGGGTGCCGGTACGAAGAAAAGATCACGCGGTGTGTCAGTGGGGGCCGGTACGCTCGGTGGCAAGATGACCGATGAGATGTCCCCCGCCGAGCGCTACGCCGCAGACCGGCGTCGCGCGGCCGATCAGGCCACTGCCCTCGCGCCGTTCCGCGCGCTGTACGACTTCGACCTGGATCCGTTCCAGATCGCGGCATGTCAGGCTCTGGAGGCCGGAAGCGGAGTGCTGGTCGCTGCGCCGACCGGCTCCGGAAAGACCATTGTCGGCGAGTTCGCCGTCCACCTCGCCCTCTCCGAGGGCCGCAAGTGCTTCTACACCACACCGATCAAGGCACTGTCGAACCAGAAGTTCAGCGACCTCGTCAAGCGGTACGGCGCGGACAAGGTCGGCCTCCTGACCGGTGACAACAGCGTCAACGGCGACGCACCGGTGGTCGTGATGACCACCGAGGTACTGCGCAACATGCTCTACGCCGGATCCTCGGCCCTCGACGGCCTCGGCTATGTCGTGATGGACGAGGTCCACTACCTCTCCGACCGCTTCCGCGGCGCCGTCTGGGAAGAGGTGATCATCCACCTCCCGCAGTCCGTGACGCTGGTGTCGCTGTCGGCGACCGTCTCCAACGCCGAGGAGTTCGGCGACTGGCTCGACACGGTGCGCGGCAGCACCGAGGTGATCGTCTCGGAGCACCGTCCGGTACCGCTGTGGCAGCACGTGCTGGCCGGCCGCCGGATGTACGACCTCTTCGAGGAGAAGGAGGGCGCCGCCGAGGCCGCCCGCCGCGAGGTCAACCCCGACCTCGTACGCCTCGCCCGGATGGAGAACCAGCGGACCGTCCACCCCCGCGACCGGAACAAGCGCGGCTACGAGGCGGACCGCGAGCGCGAGCGCCGGTCGAGCGGCAGGGTGTGGACGCCGAGCCGCGCCGATGTGATCGAGCGGCTCGACTCCGAGGGGCTGCTGCCGGCCATCACCTTCATCTTCAGCCGGGCCGGCTGCGAGGCCGCCGTCCAGCAGTGCCTCTACGCCGGGCTGCGGCTGAACAGCGACGAGAACCGGGAGCGGGTCCGGGCCATCGTCCAGGAGCGCACCAAGGCCATCCCGGACGAGGACCTGCACGTCCTGAAGTACTTCGAGTGGCTGGAGGGCCTGGAGCGCGGCGTCGCCGCCCACCACGCCGGCATGCTCCCGACCTTCAAGGAGGTCGTCGAGGAGCTGTTCCTCAAGGGCCTGGTCAAGGCGGTCTTCGCCACCGAGACCCTGGCGCTGGGCATCAACATGCCGGCCCGCTCCGTGGTGCTCGAGAAGCTCGTCAAGTGGAACGGCGAGACGCACGCCGACATCACCCCCGGCGAGTACACCCAGCTGACCGGCCGGGCCGGCCGCCGCGGTATCGACGTCGAGGGCCATGCCGTCGTGCTGTGGCAGCGCGGTTTCGACCCGGGCGCCGTCGCGGGACTGGCCGGTACCCGGACGTATCCGCTGCGCTCGTCCTTCAAGCCGTCGTACAACATGGCGGTCAACCTGGTCGGCCAGTTCGGGCGGCACCGCTCGCGGGAGCTGCTGGAGACCTCCTTCGCGCAGTTCCAGGCCGACCGGTCGGTCGTCGGGATCTCCAAGCAGGTGCAGCGCAACGAGGAGGGGCTCGACGGCTACAAGGAGTCGATGACCTGCCACCTCGGCAACTTCGACGACTACATGAGGCTGCGCCGCCAGTTGAAGGAGCGCGAGGCCGAACTGTCGCGACAGGGCGCCACCCAGCGCCGTGCCGCCGCGTCGGACGCGCTGGAGAAGCTCAAGCCGGGCGACATCATCCATGTCCCGGCGGGCAAGTACATGGGTCTCGCCCTGGTGCTCGAACCCGGCATCCCGGCCGGCCGCAGCCCCGGCCACCGGCGGCACGAGGACAGCCTGGACGGCCCGCGTCCGCTGGTGCTCACCGCCGAGCGGCAGGTCAAGCGGCTCGCGCAGATCGACTTCCCGGTTCCGGTCGAAGCCGTCGACCGGATGCGGATCCCGAAGTCCTTCAACCCGCGCAGCCCGCAGTCCCGTCGGGACCTGGCCTCCGCGATGCGGACCAAGGCCGGTCACTTCGAGCCGGAGCGGCACCGCAGGTCGCGGGCGGCCGCGGCCGACGACACCGAGATCGCCCGGATGCGCACCGAGATCCGCGCGCACCCCTGCCACGGGTGCGACGAGCGCGAGGACCACGCCCGCTGGGCCGAGCGCTATCACCGACTGGCGCGCGACACCAAGCAGTTGGAGCGGCGCATCGAGGGCCGCACCAACACCATCGCCCGCACCTTCGACCGGATCTGCGGGCTCCTCACCGAGCTCGGCTACCTGAAGGGCGAGCAGGTCACCCCCGACGGGAAGCGGCTGGCCCGGCTCTACGGCGAGCTGGACCTGCTGGCCAGCGAGTGCCTGCGCGAGGGCGTCTGGGACGGCCTCGGCCCGGCCGAACTGGCGGCGTGCGTCTCGGCGTTGGTCTTCGAGGCACGGCAGTCCGACGACGCGATGGCGCCCAAGCTCCCGACCGGCAACGCCAAGGAGGCGCTCGCCGAGATGGTCAGGATCTGGGGCCGGCTCGACGCGCTGGAGGAGGACCACCGGATCCACCAGACCGAGGGCGTCGGCCAGCGCGAGCCGGACCTCGGCTTCGCCTGGCCGGTCTACCGCTGGGCGTCGGGCCACGGCCTGGACGCGGTGCTCAGCGACGCGGAGATGCCGGCCGGCGACTTCGTGCGCTGGTGCAAGCAGGTCATCGACGTCCTCGGCCAGATCTCCGACGCAGCCCCCGCCGACAGCCCGGTCCGCAAAAACGCCCGCAAAGCCGTAGAGGCACTACGCCGAGGCGTCGTGTCCTACTCCTCAGTGGGCTGAGCCCAGGCGGTACCCGCCACCCCGCCCGCCGGATTTACCGGCGGGCGGGGTTTTTTTGGTGTGCCGTGGCATGGCCTCAGCTTGCGCGCATTGCGTCAAACTCGCGATGTATCGTGCTTGTCGGACTCGCGTACACGCGATATGCTCGGCCACGGATATCCGGGAGCGAGGTGACGATGATGGCGAAGCGGCGGAAGCTGTCCAATCCGTTGGCGCTGGCGGTGATGGCCACGCTGGGGGAGCGGCCGATGCATCCGTATGAGATCGCGCAGGTGCTCCGGCAGCGGGGGAAGGAGCAGAGCATCAAGATCAATTACGGCTCGCTCTACACCGTCGTCCAGAACCTGGAGAAGCACGGCTTCGTCGAGGTCGCCGGGACTCATCGGCAGGGCAACCGCCCGGAGCGGACGATGTACGGTCTGACCGCGGACGGCCGGGTGGAGATGCATGACTGGCTGGCCGATCTGGTGGCCGTGCCGGTGCGGGAGTATCCCGCCTATGAGGCGGCGCTCTCGCTCATCCTGATGCTGCCGCCGGACGAGGCGATCGGTCTGCTCGGACAGCGGGTCGCCAAGCTGGAGATTCAGGTGGCCGCGATCCGCGGGGTGCTCGGCAAGTTGGACGGGGACCTGCCCCGGATGTTCCTCATCGAGACCGAGTACCAGGTCCACATGATCGAGGCGGAGATCGCCTGGACGCGTGGCTTCCTCGCAGAACTGGCCGAGGGAACCATCTCCGGCCTCGCCGAATGGCGGTCCTGGCAGCAGAGCGGCGAGATCCCCGGCGAATGGGCGGAGATCGAGAAGCAGGTCACCGACTCCGGGATCGGCGAACAGTTCCGGGAGCACATGAAAGAGCTCTGACCTCGATATACGACGCTCAGAACGACAACTCCGGCGCCCGCTGCGGGAACAGCGGACACCGGAGGCGTAACCCATCGGCCGGACAACCGCGCGAAGCAGGTGCCAGGCGATCCAGGTGCGGCACACCCAGGATAGCCCGGCCCCCTTCCCGCGATCGGTTCGGCGGACACCGAACACCGATATGCGGAGGAACGTCATGACGACCACTCGCGCGCCCGCTGTGGCGGCGCACAACCTGACCAAGACCTATCCCGGCGGCATCAAGGCCCTTGACGGTATGGACATCACGGTCGAGGCCGGCACGGTCTTCGGGCTGCTGGGCCCCAACGGCGCCGGCAAGTCCACCACCGTCAAGATCCTCACCACGCTCGCCCGTCCCGATTCCGGGACCGCGACCGTCGCGGGCCATGACGCGCTGCGCCATCCGGACCGGGTCCGCCGGGCCATCGGCGTGGTCGCGCAGAAGTCCGGCGCCGACCCGGTCGCCACCGGCCGGGAGAACCTGCTCCTGCAGGGGCGGCTCTACGGGCTCCGAGGCGCCGCGCTGACCCGGCGGGCCGATGAACTGCTGGACCGCTTCGCCCTCACCGATGCCGCCAAGCGGCTGGTCAAGACGTACTCCGGCGGCATGCAGCGCCGGCTGGACGTGGCCATCGGACTGGTCCACCGGCCCGAGGTGCTCTTCCTGGACGAGCCCACCACCGGTCTCGACCCCGAGGCGCGTACCGCCATGTGGGAGGAGATCGCCCGGCTGGCCGGCGACGAGGGCCTGACGATCCTGCTGACCACCCACTATCTGGAAGAGGCCGACCGGCTCGCCGAGCGCGTCGCGATCGTGGACCGCGGCCGCATCGTTGCCGAGGGCACGCCCGACGACCTGAAGGGCGAACTGCACGGCGACGCCGTCCAGGTGGTGCTGCGCGAGGACACCGGTCCGGTCGACGCCCGGCTGCTGGAGACGGCGCTGTCGGAGTTCGCGGGCGTCCGCGAGGCGGTCGTCGACGGCCGCCACCTGCGGGCCCGCGCCGACGACGGCCCCTCCGCGGTGCCGCACGTGCTCGCTGTCCTCGAACGCGAGGGCGCGGCCGTCGCCTCGGTGACCGTGGCCCGGCCCTCCCTCGACGATGTCTATCTGCGCTACGCCGGCCGCCGCTTCGCGGACGCCGACACCGGTGACGGCGCCCCCGTCCCGGCCACCGCTGGAGGTGCCCGATGAGTACGGCGACCCTGAACCACACCTGGTACATGACGCAGCGCCAGCTCATGGCCATCCTGCGGCAGCCGGCCTTCCTGGTGATCACCCTGGTCCAGCCGGTGATCTGGCTGTTCCTCTTCGGCTCGCTGTTCCGCAAGGTCGTCGAGCTGGGCGGCTTCGGCACCACGTCCTACCTGGACTACCTGGTGCCGGGCGTGGTGGTGATGAGCGCCCTGTCCTCCAGCATGTGGGCGGGCATGGGCACCCTTGAGGAGATCGAACGCGGCACGCTGAACCGCTTCCTCGTCACTCCGGTCAGCCGGACCGCGCTGATGAACGCCAATGTGGTGCAGCAGGGCATCAGCACCGCACTGCAGTCCGTGGTGATCGTGCTGCTGGGCAAGCTGGGCGGCGCCGACTACCCGGGCGGCATCACCGGACTGCTGATCCTGGTCTTCGCGTCGATCCTGCTCGGTACGGTGTTCGGCGCGTTCTCCAACGCGCTCGGCATGCTGGTACGGCAGCGCGAGAGCATCATCGGCATCAACACCTTCCTGCTGCTGCCGCTGACGTTCCTGTCCTCGGCCTTCATGGCCGTGACGCTGATGCCGTCGTGGATGCGGCACATCGCCGACTTCAACCCGGTCAACTGGGCTCTGGTGGCGGGCCGTTCGGCGATGGCCGCCGACCCCGACTGGGGCTCGGTGCTCAGCCGCGGCGGCGCGCTTCTGGCGCTGGCGGTGGCCGCGGTGTGGCTGTCCACCCGCACCTTCCGCGCGTACCAGAAGTCGGTCTGAGGACGGTGCGAACACGGCGGCCGGGCCCGGAACATCCGGGCCCGGCCGCCGTGGGCGCGTCCGACGTCAGGAACCGGCCGGAACCGACTCCTGCTCCTGCTCGACCTGCTGGTTCCACTCGCGCTTCGAGGCCTGCCAGCCGTCCTCGTCGGCGCCGCGCCGCCAGTACCCCGAGATGGAGAGCTGCTCGCGCTCCAGACCGCGGTCGATCCGCAGATGGCGCCGCAGCTCCTTCACGAACGTCGCCTCGCCGTGCACAAAGGCCTGCGGGGTGCCCGGCGGGAACTCCAGGGCCTGCACCGCCTCGACGAGCGCCGCCCCGATCGGCCGGTCGCCACGGTGCAGCCAGACGATGTCCGCCTTCCCGGACGGGATGATCTCCTGCTCCTCCTCCGGACCCGCCACCTCGATGAACGCCTTCGCGAGCGCTCCCTCGGGCAGCGCCTCCAGGGACGCGGCGATGGCCGGCAGCGCGCTCTCGTCACCGGCGAGCAGATGCCAGTCGGCGTCCTCACCGGGCGAGTAGGCGCCGCCGGGGCCGCCGAACAGCACTTCCTCGCCGGGCTGCACACGGGCCGCCCACGGGCCGGCGATGCCTTCGTCGCCGTGGTGCACGAAGTCGACGGTCAACTCCACCGCCTGCGGATCCCAGGCGCGCACGGTGTAGGTGCGGGTACGCGGCCACTGGTCGCGCGGGAAGTCCCGGCGGACCGTCTCCAGGTCCATGGGCTCGGGGTAGGCGACCCCGTCCACCGGGAACTGCAGCTTGATGTAGTGATCGGTGTGCTCGCCCGCGCCGAAGCCCGCGAGCTGCTCGCCACCGAGCACCACGCGGATCATGTGCGGGGTGATGCGTTCGGTGCGTAGTACGCGCGCCCGGTTGAGCTTCGGGGTCCTGCGCGCCGGACGGTCCGCCATGGACTCTTCCCACCCTCTCGTTCACCTGGGTACCTCGGACACAACTTAGGTAAGCCTAACCGATTGGTCCGTTGTGTGGGCGGTGTCCCGGGATCGGTCGATGACGCGCTACAGCGTCAACCAGACGTAACAGGCGAACCGTCCGGTGGTCTGCTCCCGCCGGTACGAGAACAGTTCCTTCGACTCGATGGTGCAGCGCGGGTCGTGCCGGACCTGGGCCACCCCGGCGCGGGCCAACTGCCCCGCGATGCCCGCCCGTACATCCAGTCCTGCGGTGCCCTGCGTGGTGGTGGCCCACGCCTCGGGGACCGTGGCGCAGACCTCCTCGCGCATGGCGTCGGGAACCTCGTAGCACTTGCCGCAGGCCGTCGGTCCGATGAAGGCGACCGTCCGGGCCGGGTCGGCGCCCTTGGCGACCATGGCGTCGACGGTGGCCGGCACGATGCCGGCCACCGTTCCCACCCGTCCGGAGTGCGCGGCGCCGATGACCCGGGCCACCGGGTCGGCCAGCAGGACCGAGGCGCAGTCGGCGGCCAGCGCGGCCAGCGCCAGGCCGACTTCGGAGGTCACGACGGCGTCGACCGGCGGCGCGTCCGGACCGAAGGGCGCGGTCACCTCGGCCACCGTCGCGCTGTGCACCTGGCGCATCAGGACGACACGGGAGGCGTCCAGCCCCAGCTCGAACGCGGTCAGCTGCCGGTTGCGGCGGACGGCGGCCGGGTCGTCGGCGGTGGCCCCGCCGAGGTTTCTGCTGTCGAACGGGGCCCTGCTCACCCCGCCGTGCCGGTCGGTGACCGCGTACCGCACTCGTGGCGCCAGTTCCATGCGCTGTCTCCCTCGGTCGACCTGTGCCAGCAGCGTACGGGTTCGGCCGGTACCGGCCGGAGCGACGGCCCGCCGCCGGGCGCCCGGCGGGGGCGGATCGGCCGCGGTGTGGCCGGCCGGCGGATCAGCGTGCCGTGCGGCCGGCGAGCGCTTCCACCGCTGCGGCGACCGCGTCCGGGCTGGAGATCATCGTCAGATGGCGGGCCCCGGGGATCAGGGTCGGGGCGGGGGCCCCGATGCGTTCCGCGGTCTCGGCCGGCGTCTGCTCGCTGAACACGTCGTCCTGCGCGCCGAACACGGCCGCCTTGGGAACGTCCACCGCGCGCAGCCCCGCCAGCCGGTCCGCGGACATTCCGGGTACGCCCTCGCCCAGCATGCTCCACAGGGCGCCCTCGGCGCCCGCCACCCGCAGCGGCCGCCGCCACTGGTCCACGCCCGCACTGTCCAGGCGCGGGCAGCCGGGCCCGCACTGGGCGTCGTACACCTTGCGGATCAGCCAGTCGGAACCGAGCGCGAGCCGCAGCAGGCTCGTGCGGTACGGATCGATCAGCACGTAGTGCAGCCCGGGCGGCGGGCCGGCGCCCGTGTCGAGGGCGTCGCCGTCGAGGAGCATCACCCCGCCGACGCGTCCGGGCGCGCGCAACGCGGCCTCGGCGACCATCGCGGCGCCGCTGGAGTGGCCCACCAGAATCGGGCGCTCACCGGGACCGCCCAGCCGCATGGCGTCGAGGAAGCCCAGCAGCTGCCGGGTGAAGTGGTCGACGGTGTACGGGCCGCTCCGCTCGCTGTATCCCGAGCCGGTCAGGTCCAGGGCGTACACCCGGTGGTCCCGGGCCAGCAGCGGGGCCAGCCGCGACCAGGTGTCGGCCGATTCGAAGGCCCCGTGCACCAGGACGACCGGCGAGCCCTTCTGCCCCCACGTCTCGTAGCGGGTGTGGATACCGGCCGCCTCCACGTACGTCAGCCCCGGCGGCGGCGCCGCCCGGTCGGAGGTGAACCCGTTGTACGCGAACGACGCGGCGGTCACCACGACCAGCAGTGCGGCACAGACCAGGGCGGTACGCCGGACCCACCACCGCAGCCGGGAGCGCCGTGGGGCCGGGTCCGGGTCCGGGTCCGGGTCGGGCGGCGACCCCAGTGCCTCCGCGGCGGTGTCCGCGTCGGACTCTTCGTTGGTGCGTGCGTGTTCCAAGGCGGCTGTCCCGGTCGTCGGTGGTCCGTCGGGGGCGCTCCGCCCCGCGGACCACTCTCGCCCCCGGCCGCCCTCCGCCGCGTCCGGCGCGAGGAGGGGCCGGCCGTACTTCGTCCGCGGCAGCCGGTCCGCGGCGCGTACTCCCGCGGGAGCAGCGCCGCGGCCGTGGTCCGCCGGACAGGCCCTAGCCGTGCAGCCGGACCGGGATCTCCTGCCAGCCGTAGGCGATGAAGGACGGGACCTGCTGCAACTCATCCTGTTTGACGGCGAGTTGGAGGTCGGGGAAGCGCTCGAAGAGCGCGGGGAGCGCGGTGAGGGCCTCCATCCGGGCCAGCGGGGCGCCGATGCAGCGGTGGACGCCGATGCCGAAGGCGAGGTGGTCGTCCGACTTGCGGGCCGCGTCGAACTCGGCTGCGCCCGGCCCGTAGTGCTCCGGGTCCTGGCCCGCGGCGGCGTACGTGGTGACGATGGCGTCGCCCGCCGGGATCGTCACCCCCTCGATGGTGATGTCGGAGACGGCGAACCGCAGCGGGAGCGAGGCGATGGACGGCGCGACCCGCAGCACCTCCTCGATGACGCCCTCCCAGCCGATCTCGCCGGCGCGGACGGCCGCGAGCTGCTCGGGGTGCTGCAGCAGCGCGACGACGGCGTTGCCGATGAGGTTGACGGTGGTCTCGAAGCCGGCGCCGATGACGAGCAGCAGGGTGTAGAGCAGCTCCTCGTCGCTGAGCCGGTCGCCGTCCTCGTCACGGACCTTGATCAGCTCGGTGGTCATGTCGTCGCCGGGGTGCTCGCTCTTGTAGCCGATGAGCGCGGGCAGCACGGTGCCGATCTGCTGCTGGACGGACGCGGCGTGCTCCGGGCTGGGATCGGAGGTGTCCATGATGGCGGCGATCAGCCGGCCGGTGTCTTCGCGCAGGTCGTCCGGGACCCCGAACAGCTCGCAGATCAGCTGCATGGGCAGCGGGTGCGCGTAGCCGGCCCGTACATCGACCGGTTCGCCCGAAGCACCCGACGCGTCGAGCCGGTCGAGGAGCTCGGCGGTGATCTGCTCCACCCGGGCGCGCATCGCCTCGGTGCGCCGGGCGGTGAAGCTGGGGGCGACGAGCTTGCGCAGCCGGGTGTGGTCCGGGCCGTACGTCGAGAGCATGTTGACCACGCCGACCCAGCCCATGATCCAGCCCCAGGCCGGGTGTTCGCCGATCTCCGGGTAGAGCGACCAGTGCTTGCGGGGGTCCTTGCTGACCCGGGGGTCCAGGATCAGGGCCTTGAGGGTGTCGTAGCCGGTGGGCGCCCAGGCGGGGATGGCGCCCGGCAGCTCGACGGCCACCACTGGTCCGAGGGCGCGCAACCGGGCGCTCTCGGCGGGGATGTCGGCGCCGAACGGGTCGATGGCCACACGGGGGGACACGGTCATGCTCGGTCTCCAGGCTGGTCGGGGATGCGCGGGGTGAAGCGGACGGGAAGGGCCTTCAAGGAGCGGTGGAAAGGTCCTGGACGCCAGGTGAGGTCCTCGCGGGGGGTGGTCGCCGTCAGGTCGGGCAGCCACTGCGTGAGTCGCTCGATGGCCTCGGTGGCGATCAGCAGGGCGTGCTGCTTGACGGGGCAGGCGTGCTCACCGGCCGACCACGACAGATGCGAGGCGTCGCGGGGGTGGTGGGTCCCGGCGAACTCCTGCTCCGAGAAGAGCGCGAGGGCGCCGTAGGAGACGACGACGGGGACGGCCGCCTGCACCCAGACACCGTGGAAGCTCAGCGACTCGCGGGCGTAGAGGATGCCGTAGTTCGCCAGTGGGGTCTCGTACCGCAGCACCTCGACGACCGCTTCCATGACCGGCCGCGAACCGCTGGTCAGCGTCGAGTAGTAGGCCGGGTTGCCGAGGATCCGGGAGAGCGCGTTGGAGACGAGGTTGGCGCTCGGCTCGTGGCCCGCGCCCAGGGTGAGGAAGACCTGCCAGACGACCTCCTCCGGCGTCAGCGCCAGCGGGTGGTCCAGCAGCCAGCTCGTCAGGTCCTCGCCGCGCTGCGCGCTCTTGGCGCCGACGAGCCCCATGACGTAACTGCCGTACTCGGCCTCGCCCTGGGCGGACTCCGCCCCGCCCTCCATCATCATGCCCAGCGCGGCTTCGAGGCGTCCGCTCTCACTGTCGGGCAGGCCGAAGAGGTTGTTGAAGATCAGCGACATCAGGGGGCGGGCGAAGTCGGCGACGAGGTCGGCGCTGCCCGCGGGGCCGAACCGGTTCACCAGCACGTCCACCGCGTGGTGCACCCGCTCGCGCAGATCGTGCGGCTCCACCAGGTCGAACGCGTCGATCAGGGTGCGGCGGTAGCGGATGTGCGTGTCGCCGTCGGAGAACAGGGAGTTGGGCCGCCAGCGCATCATGCCGAGGATCGGCGAGTCCTCGGCGACCGTGGCCTCCCAGGGCCTGGGGTCGTGCGACCAGGTCTCCGGGTCGTGCAGCACTTCGAGGGCGGCGCGGCGGTCGGTGACCACGTACGCGGGTATCCCGGGGGCGAGTTCGGCCCAGCCGATCGGGCCCTGGGCCTTCAGCGTCGCGTAGTAGGCGTGCGGGTCGGCGGCGAAGCCGTCCTCCCACAGGCGCACCGGCGCGGACAGCGAGAAGGTCTCGGCGGGGGCGGGGTAGGGAGAGGGGTTCACCAGGTCTCCGGACGGTCGCGGGCTATCAGGTGCTGGACGAGGGCGAGCAGCGAGTCGATGGAGGAGTTCGCGTCCCTGGCGTCGCAGCTCACCATGGGTGTGCCGGGATCCAGATCCAGGGAACGGCGGAGCTGGTCCTCGGTGTAGGGCCGCGAGTCGGGGAACGTGTTGAGCGCGACGGCGTACGGCAGCCCCGTCTCCTCCACCAGGCCGAGTACGTCGAAGGAGTCGTCGATGCGACGGGTGTCGACCAGCACGAGCGCGCCGAGCGCCCCGTAGGCGATGTCCGCCCACAGGGAGCGGAAGCGCTCCTGGCCGGGGGTGCCGAACAGGTACAGCACGACGCCCCCCGCCAGGCTGATCCGCCCGAAGTCGATGGCGACGGTGGTGGTGGTCTTGTCCCGCACCCCGGCCAGGTCGTCGACCTGGACCGACGCCTCGGACATGTGCTCCTCGGTGTGCAGCGGACGGATCTCCGAGACCGAGTCGATCAGCGTGGTCTTGCCCACCCCGAAGGGGCCCGCGACCAGGATCTTCACCAGGTCGCGGGCGCTGTCCGGCAGGTGCAGGCCGTCGGTGCCGGTGCTACTGCTTGAGGGCGCGGAGGCCATCGGCCACTCTCTTCAACAGGTCGGGGTCGTGCAGGGCGGCCACGGGGACCGGCGGGCGGGCGCTCACCAGCCCCAGATCGATCAGATCGGCGGCGAGGACGCGTACGGCGGAGACCGGCAGCTCCAGCAGGGCCGCGGCCTCCACCACGGTCAGCGAGCCGCCGTCCAGCGCCTTCAGCAGCGCGTGCCGGGCGGCGGGCAGCCCGTCGGGGACGTGCTTCTCGCCGGTCAGCACCGAGAGGCGCTCCAGGCTGTTGCGGCTCGGCCGCGCCACCCCGCCGGTGGACAGATACGCGGGGACCAGAGGGCGGCCGCTCCGGCGGCCCGTCATACCGGAGAGCCGCCATCGGCTCCCCGGGGCGCGGCGGCCATCGCCTTCTCGCCGAGCCGTGCCACCTGCGAGTGCACCCGGTGGGCGAGCAGGTCCAGCCGTACCTCCGGGTCGCCGAAGGCGGCCACGACCGTGCCGTGCGTGGTGGGCGCGACCAGGATGTAGCCGTGGTCGGACTCGATGACGATCTGGCGGATCTGCGCCTCGTCCTGGTCCGCGAAGGCCGCGGCCGCCGCCCGGCACGCGCCCTGCACCGTGCTGGTGATCGCGGCGGTGCGCTCCGCGGTTGCCTGGGACAGTGCCGCGGAGAATCCGGAGACCAGGCCGTCCCTGGTGAGCAGAACGGCCGCCCGGACGTGCGGGATCTCCAGGATCGGGTCGAGCACCCACGCCGTGTCACCGGCTTCTCGGCTGGTCATCGCGGGTCGTTCCCTTCGGTTTCGAGTGCGGATCGCGCCGCGGCGGTCCCGGACTGCAGGGCGCCGAGCGCGGCGGCCGCCTCCTCGGGGGTGCGCACGCGCGGCGCGGCCGGCTCCGCCGCGGCCTGGGCGGGCACGACGTCGGCGCGGGCCCGGCGGCGGCGCTGCGGCAGGGCGTCGCCGTCCGGCGCGGGTTCGTGGGTGATGGCGGCGGAGTCGCGCGTGGCGACGTGCGCCGGCGGCTGCGCCTTGGCATGCGGCACGGGCCGCGGTTCCGCCGACAGCTCGGGGCGGGTGGAGCGAGGGGTGCTGGCCGCGGGCGGCCGTTCTACCGGGTCGATCCGGCTGAGCAGGTGGTTCTTGACGAGCAGTACCGCACGGACGCCGCCGTAGGGCGACGGCGACGACAGGTCGACGGACAGGTCGAACTTCCGGGTCAGCTGGCCGATCGCCGCCAGCCCCATCCGGGGCGGGTCGCCCAGCTCCGACAGCAAGATCGGGTCGCGTCCCGCCACCATCCGCTGCGCGTAGGCCCGTTCGTCCGTGGCCATGCCGACCCCGGCGTCGTCGATGGTGACCGTGACGCCGTGGTGGGCCCGTTCGAGGTTCACCGTGACCTCGGTGTCCGGGGCGGAGTGCCGCAGCGCGTTGTCGAGGAGTTCGGCGACGATGATCGCGACGGGTTCGACGGCGTGCGAGACGAGCGCCATGCCCGACTCCAGGTGGTTGTGGATCTGGACCCGGTGGTAGCCGACGAGCCGGGACTGGCCACCTGTCACCGCCTCCACCAGGTGGGACTCCTCGCGGGCCAGCCCCACCCAGGCCCCGCACACCACGGCGGTGACCTGCGCGCGCCGCAGCGACTGCTCGTTCTCGTGGTCGAGCGCGAACAGCGTCTGCGACAACTCCGGGTCGTCGTAGCGCTGTTGCATGCCGCGCAGCACGTCCTGCAGCCGGTACAGCCCGGCCTGGATGTCGCGCGTGGCGCCGCGCATGCCCGCGCGGGCGGCCGCGTCGACCCGTTTGCGCTCCTGCGCGATGGCGGTCAGCAGCCCGTCCAAGACGCTGTCGAGCCCGGCGCCCAGCCCGGTGCCGGCGAGCTCCGGGTGGAGCGGGCCGGGCACCTGGATGTGCGGGTGGGCGGCGCGGGTGGCCTCCGCCGGCATGCGCTGGTTCGCCAGATGGACGATCTCGGCGGTGAACGCGTCGGCGGAGCGGCCGATTTCCTGCCGCGCGCCGTCCAGATGGGAGCGCAGGGCGGCGATCTCCTCGCCCTGCCGGGCCCGGTGACGGCGCGAGCGCCACAGCCCGCCCCCCAGGACGAACGCCAACACGGTCCCGGCGGCCAGGCCGCCGGCGGCCAGGTCCGGTATTTCCATCATCGAATGGACCTCAGGGAGATCAGGGAGCGAGGGGAACGGTGCAGTCCGCCCGGAAAGCGGATCCGCACAGTACACACCGCGACCGACTGATCCCGCACTGTTTTGAGGGAAGATCCTTTCGAATTTAGCCATTCGTGGACTGGATCTGTCCGAAGTGTCGGAGTGTGTGTCGGCGGCGCGCCGTGCTACGCGTGGTAACCCCGTTGCTGACCGAAGGAGTTGGGCGGCGCCGGCGACGGACCCCGGCGCAGCCTCTAGTGCGCCTCGGCCAGCGCGTCCAGCAGGCGCATCAGCGAGCTGCCCAGGCCCCATTGGACGGCGAGGGATTCGAGGACCTCGGGGTCAGCCGGCTCGCTGGGGAGCGCCGGGTTGAACGGGGGGAGGGGGACGTCGGGGGCGACCGTGACGACCTTGGGGGCGACGTCCAGGTAGGCCGAAGCCTCCAGGATGCCCCTGCGCTTGGCGGGGGTGAGCTTGGAGACCGGATCCGCGGCGGCCCGCCGGACCCCGGCGAGGTCGCCGTGCTCGGTGATGAGCTGCGCGGCGGTCTTCTCGCCGATGCCCTTCACCCCCGGCAGGCCGTCGCTTGCGTCACCGCGCAGCGCCGCGAAGTCGGCGTACTGGTCGGCGCGGACGCCGTAGCGCTCCAGGATGACGTCCTCGGTGATGAAGTCGCAGTCGCCGACGCCCTTGCGGGGGTAGAGCACGCGCACGCCGCGGGCGTCGTCGACGAGTTGGAACAGGTCGCGGTCGCCGGTGACGATGTCCGTCGCCCACAGGGCCTGGCCGGCGAGGGTGCCGATGACGTCGTCCGCCTCGTAGCCCGGCACGCCGACCCGGGCGATGCCGACGGCGTCGAGGACGGCCTCGATGACGGGGACCTGCGGGGAGAGCGTGTCGGGGATCTCCTCGGTGTCCGGCCCCGACGTACCCTCGGGCGCCTCCTGCGCGACGCGGTGCGCCTTGTAGGAGGGGATGAGGTCGACCCGCCACTGCGGCCGCCAGTCGGCGTCCATGCAGGCGACGATCTCGTCGGGGGCGTGGTCGGTGACGAGCCGGGTGATGAAGTCCAGCAGTCCGCGCACCGCGTTGACGGGCGTGCCGTCGGGTGCCTTCACCGACTCCGGGACGCCGAAGTAGGCGCGGAAGTACAGGCTCGCGGTGTCGAGCAGGAGCAGCTTGTTCGGGCGCGCGTCAGTCACGCGGCCAGCATGGCACGCCCGCGCGGGGTGACTCCGGCGCGCTGCACGGCGCGTCCGGCAACGGTGGCCCCGGACCGGGTGATCCCGGCCGTACGAGGACCTCAGCCGTGCGATGGTCCCGAATGTGACGAGATGTGACCTGAGTCACCGGTGGGTTTGGTTTGTGTAAAGGGGGGCAGCCGCCGGTCTTGAAGTGAGCGACCCACAAGCGGGGGCTGTGCGTCGCTCTTCCTGCGAGCCGCGAGGTATATGTGTCAAGGCTGCAAGTTGAGCATCTGTACAAGGTCTTCGGGCGACAGCCCGAAGAAGCGGTCCGCCGGCTCGAAGCCGGTGCGGACCGCGACGAGCTGCGCGAGGACGGCGTCACACCAGCTGTGATCGATGCCTCCTTCGAGGTGCAGGAGGGCGAGGTCTTCGTCGTCATGGGCCTGTCCGGATCGGGCAAGTCCACCCTCCTGCGCACGCTCAACGGACTGCTCCCGCCCACTGCCGGACGCGTACTGTTCGACGGCCAGGACCTCACCGCGCTGAACGACACCGAGCTGCGCCGGGTGCGTTCGCACAGCATCAGCATGGTCTTCCAGCACTTCGCGCTCTTCCCGCACCGCAGCGTCCTGGAGAACGCGGCCTACGGTCTCGAGGTGCAGGGCGTCGCCCGTGCCGAGCGTGAGCGCCGGGCCGGCGAGGCACTGGAGCTCACCGGACTCGGCGGCTGGGAGAAGTCCTGGCCCGACGAGCTCTCCGGCGGTATGCAGCAGCGGGTCGGCCTGGCCCGTGCGCTCGCCACCGAAGCCCCCGTCCTGCTGATGGACGAGGCGTTCAGCGCGCTGGACCCGCTGATCCGCCGCGAGATGCAGCAGCAGCTGCTGGATCTGCAGAAGACCCTGCACAAGACCATCGTCTTCATCACACACGACCCCCACGAGGCGGTGCGCCTCGGGGACCGGATCGCGGTGATGCGCGACGGCCGGATCGTCCAGAACGGCACCGTCGAGGAACTGCTGCTGCAGCCCGCCGACTCCTACGTCGCCTCCTTCATGGAGGACGTGGACCGCGGCCGGGCGCTGGCGGGCGTGAGCGCGGGCTCCGCCGGCACCCCGGACAGCCCCTTCGGAAAGGAGTCGGCCGATGCCTAGGCTCCATCTCGGCGACTGGATCGACAGCGCCGTCACGTTCCTCCGTGACCACTTCGCCTGGCTCTTCGACATCATCACCAACGTCGTGTCCGGTATGTACGACGGCCTGGACGCCGTGCTCGGCGCGCCGGCACCGCTGCTGCTCGCCGGGATCCTCGCGGTCCTCGCCCTGTGGCTGCGCGGGGTGACGGCGGGCGTGCTCACCTTCGCCGGCTTCGCGCTCATCGACTCGATCGAGCAGTGGGACCAGGCGATGGCGACGCTGTCGCTGGTGCTGGTCGCCACCGTGATCACCGTCGTGCTCGCGATTCCGCTCGGCATCTGGGCGGCCCGCAACCGCACCGTCAGCGCGATCCTGCGGCCGGTGCTGGACTTCATGCAGACGATGCCCGCCTTCGTCTATCTGATCCCGGGCATCTTCTTCTTCGGCGTCGGCCAGGTGCCCGGCGTCATCTCCTGCATCGTCTTCGCGATCCCGCCGGGCGTCCGGATGACCGAGCTGGGTATCCGGCAGGTCGACGGCGATCTGATCGAGGCCGCCGAGGCGTTCGGCACCACCTCGCGCAACACCCTGCTGCGGGTGCAGCTGCCGTTGGCGCTGCCCACCATCATGGCGGGCATCAACCAGGTCATCATGCTGGGCCTGTCCATGGTCGTGATCGCCGGCATGGTCGGCGGCGGCGGCCTGGGTGCCTCGGTCTTCACCGCGATCAGCCAGGTCAACGTCGGGCTGGGCTTCGAGGGCGGGATCTCCGTCGTCATCCTGGCGATGTACCTGGACCGGATGACCGCCTCGCTCGGCACCCGGGTCTCACCGCTCGGCCGCCGCGCCACCGCGGCGCTGACCGCGCTGCGCGGCATCCGCGTCTGGAACTACCGGCCGCACACCAGCGTCGCGGTCGTCGGCGTGGTCGTCCTCGCCCTCGTCGCGGGCGGCGTGAACATCTTCGGCGGCTCGGCCGACACGAACACCGCCGCCGCGGGCAAGAACGTCGGCAACGGGCGCCCGGTGAACATCGGCTACATCCCCTGGGACGAGGGCATCGCCTCCAGCTACCTGTGGAAGGAAGCCCTGGAGGAGCGCGGCTACACGCCGAAGCTCTCGCAGTACGACGTCGGCCCGCTCTACACCGGGCTCTCCGCCGGGAAGGTGGACTTCCAGACCGACGCCTGGCTGCCGACCACCCACCAGTCGTACTGGGACAAGTACAAGGAGAACCTGGACGACCTGGGCTCCTGGTACGGCCCGACCTCCCTGGAACTCTCCGTTCCCTCCTACGTCAAGGGCGTCGACTCGCTGGCGGACCTCAAGGGGCAGGGCGGCAAGTTCAAGGGCCGGATCATCGGTATCGAGCCGGGCGCCGGCATGATGAAGATGCTCAACGACAAGGTCCTCAAGGAGTACGGCCTGGACGGCGAGTACCAGGTCACCACCGGCAGCACCGCGAGCATGCTCGCGCAGCTCGACCGGTCGCTGAAGGCCAAGGAGCCGGTCGTCGTCACCCTGTGGTCCCCGCACTGGGCCTACAGCAAGTACGACCTGAAGAAGCTCAAGGACCCCAAGGCCGCCTGGGGCGCCGGCGACGGCGTGCACACCCTCGCCCACAAGGGCTTCGCCGCCAAGGAGCCGCGGATCGCCCAGTGGCTCAAGGACTTCAAGCTCGGCGAAGCGCAGCTGACCAGTCTCGAAGCGGCCATCCAGGACGCGGGACAGGGCCATGAGCAGGACGGCGTACGCGCCTGGCTGAAGAAGAACCCCGGCGTCATCGACAAGATGGCCCCGGTGGCTTCCTGAACCGGCCGCCCGGCCGCGCGACCTGCACCGCGCGCCGGGCGGCCCATCGCGCGCCGTACGGTGGGCCGGTGACGAATCGTCCTGCCGTACGGCGCGTGGTTTCTCTTGTCCCCTCCCTCACCGAGGCGGTGGCGGAGACCGCCCCCGGGCTGCTGGTCGGCGCGACCGACTGGTGCAACCACCCGGCCGGTCTCGACGTGACGAGGATCGGCGGGACCAAGAACCCCGACACCGCCCGGATCATCGCTCTCGCGCCCGACCTCGTGATCGCCAACGAGGAGGAGAACCGCGCGCCGGACCTCGCCGAGCTGCGGGCCGCCGGAGTCCCCGTCCTGGTCACCGAGATCCGCGACCTCGACCAGGCCTTCGGCGAACTCCACCGGGTGCTGGTCGACGGCTGCGGTCTGCGGCGCCCCGGCTGGCTCGACGAGGCCGAGGCCGCCTGGCGCTCGCTGCTTGTCCCCGAGCGGCGGCTGCGGGCGGTCGTCCCGATCTGGCGGCGGCCCTGGATGGTGCTCGGCCGGGACACCTTCGCGGGCGATCTCCTCGCCCGGCTGGGCGTGGACAACGTCTACGCGGCGCACGGCGAGCGCTATCCGCGGATCCCCGTCGAGGAGCTGCGCGCCGCCGGCGCCGATCTGGTGGTGCTGCCCGACGAGCCGTACGCCTTCACCGCCGACGACGGCCCGGAAGCCTTTCCCGGCCTGCCCGCCGCACTCGTCGGCGGCCGCCACCTCACCTGGTACGGCCCCTCGCTCAGGGCCGCGCCCGCCGCGATCAGCGAGGCGCTGCGAGCAGCGCTCCACTGAGGAGCCCGCGCACCGTCCTCGCACCCGCGACCGCCCAGGCCGCGACGAGGAAGACGTACAGCCCGGCCGCGAGCCACCCGAAGGCGTCGAGGCCGGTGTGCCGGGCCAGCCCCGCGGCGCCCGTGACGCAGGTGCCGACGGGGAAGGTGAAGGCCCACCACGTCATCGCGAACGGCATTCCGCGGCGCGCCGCCCGCACCACCAGCGCCGCCGCCAGCGCCAGCCAGAGCAGGGCGAAGCCCATCACCGGTACCCCGTACAGCACGGCGAACCCGCTCATGGCCGCCGCGTACGGTGCCCGGACGACGCCCGGTGCGACATCGGCGAGCTGGCCCACGGCGGTAGTGGACTGGCCGAGCGGGCCCAGAACCAGGAAGAGGGCCGGGGTCAGCGCGAGCGGCAGCGGCCCGTGCTGCACGAGCCGGGACCAGATCAGCGGCAGCATCGTCAGCGTGCCCAGCAGGCTCAGCCCGAACATCGCGTAGCAGCCCAGCAGCATCGCCTCCTGCCACTGGCCGGCGGGCAGCTGCGCGACCAGCGCCGGGCCGAGCGCGGCCGACACCATCGGTGCCACCACCGGGAGCAGCCAGACGGGAGAGGCGCTGCCCGGCTCGACGCGGTGCCGGGTGATCATCAGATACGGGACCGCCACCGCGATGAACAGCCCGCTGACGGTGCCCGCGGTCCACAGCACGGAGTCGACGGCGATCGCGGCCGTCCGCCCGATCACGGGGGAGCCCAGGCTCAGCGTGCCGCCCCCCACCGCGAGCAGCGCCATCGGCAGGCAGCCGTAGAACGGGGCGACGGCCGGGTCCAGCAGATGCAGGCGGGCCTGGTCGCCGTGGCGGAGCCAGTGCCCGGCGCGGGCGGTGAGCAGCGCCGCCAGCAGCACCGCGGAGAGCGCCCAGACGAACGTGCAGGCGACGTGCAGGCCAGGGACGTGCTGCGGCAGGGCGGCGCCCGCGTTCGCGACGATGGCGGTGCCCATCACGGTGGCGTACCAGTTGGGTCCGAGGTGACGCAGGGCGCCGGGGCGGATCTCCAGATCGTGGAGAGCGCGGGCGCGCACAGGGGCGAGGGTTGCCATGCCCCTTACGCTCCCCGACCGGCGGCCCGGCCGGAAGGCGGGCTGTCTCTATGGGGGCATAACCTGGACTTATGAGTTCCGACGAAAACACCGGTGACCGCGCCCCCCGGGCGGGCCTGGCCCACCGGGTGCCCGACCTCGGCGCGATGGAGCTGCTGCTCGCCGTCGCCCGGCTCGGCAGCCTCGGCCGGGCCGCCCGCGAGCTGGGCATCAGCCAGCCGGCCGCGAGCAGCCGGGTGCGGGCCGTCGAACGGCAGCTGGGCGTCGCGCTGGTGAACCGTTCGCCCACCGGGTCCACCCTCACCGACGCGGGCGCGCTGGTCACCGAATGGGCCCGCCGGGTCGTGGAGTCGGCGGAGGCGTTCGACGCCGGAGCGCGGGCGCTGCGCACCCGCCGCGACTCCCGGCTGCGGGTCGCGGCGTCCATGACCATCGCCGAGTACCTGCTGCCGGGCTGGCTCATCGTGCTGCACGGCCGGCATCCCGACACCGCGGTGTCGCTGTACGCGGGGAACTCGACGGCCGTCGCGGAACGCGTCATCAGCGGCGGCGCCGACCTCGGATTCGTCGAGGGCCTGGATGTGCCGGGCGGCCTGGACGCGGTGGTCGTCGCCCATGACCGGCTGGTCGTCGTGGTGGCGCCCGCGCACCCCTGGGCGCGGCGGCGCAAGCCGCTGTCCGCGGCCGAACTCGCCGCCACCGCCTTCATCCTGCGCGAGCAGGGCTCCGGCACCCGCCAGGTGCTGGACGCAGCCCTCGCCGCACACGGCGGCCTGGCCGTACCGCTGCTCGAACTCGCGTCGACCACCGCGCTCAAGGGGGCCACCCTGAGCGGCGCGGGCCCGGCCGTACTCAGCGAACTGGCCGTCGCCGACGAGCTGACCGCCCGCCGGCTGATCGAGGTCCCGGTGGAGGGCATCGCGCTGGAACGCGTCCTGCGCGCCGTCTGGCCCACCGGCCACCGCCCGACGGGACCCGCCCGCGACCTGCTGTCCCTCACCCGCCGGCCGGCGTGACGGGACGTGCCGGCATGACGTGCGGTGGGACGTGCGGCGCGCTGCCCGGCGCACCGCCGGCCGGTCGCGTGACCTGCCTGTAACCGCCGGGCTTACGGGATTCTCATGCAGTGGCCATAGGGTGACGGCCGTGACCATGACGACCCCGCCCGGCTGGTATCCAGAGCCCGGGCACACAGGCAACGGCCCGGCGTTGGAACGGTGGTGGGACGGCACCGCGTGGAGCGAGTACACGCGGACCGCCCAGACCCCGGCCGACCAGGCCGCCGCCCCCGGCATTCCGTCCTACGCCGCCTATCCCGGCGCCGGCGGGCCGGTCCCGCCCGCCCGCAGGGGAGGGGCGATCGCGATCGGCATCATCGCCGTCCTCGTCCTGGTCGGCGGTGTGATCGGCGGCGTCGTCATGCTGAAGGACAGCGGCGACGGCAAGGGCTCGGACCAGGCGTCCCCGTCCACGAGCGCGCCGAACGCGGACGGCGGGCCGAACGGAGGGTCGGGCGGGCCGACACAGAGCCCCGGCCCGGATCCCAGCCAGGCACCCAAGACCAGCGGTGTCGTCGTGGACGCACTCGACAAGGTCAGCCTGCCGATCCTGCCCGGCTGGCAGGGCAAGGCGGGCGCCGGCGGCGCGGGGCTGACCATCGGCGGCTACCCGTGCGTCTCCGACCCGGCCAAGAAGTGCGTCCGCGGTGGCGTGTTCTCCGTGCCGGCCGCGGCGTACAAGCTCAAGAGCACCACGCCCGAGGCCGCCGCCAAGGAGGACATCCCGCTCAACGCGGAGCAGTCCTACGAGGGCGGGCTCACCTCCCACAAGGAACTGCTGTCGCAGGCGGTCACCGTCGCGGGGAAGCAGGGGTACCTGGTGCGCTGGCAGGTCGTGACGAAGGTCGGCGACGACGGCTACGTCGAGTCGCTCGTCTTCCCGTCACCGGCCAACCCCCAGCAGCTCGTCGTGGTCCGCTTCGGCTTCGACATCAACGCGCAGGCCCCCGGCCTGGACGTGATGGACCAGATCACCAAGGGCATCAAGGCCGCCAGTGGCTCCGGCGGCACGGGCGGCACCGGCGTCTGACCGCGCGCCCGCCGGCCACCGGAGGTGGGGCCGGGACGTTCACAGGAACGTCTTGCCCTCGCCCCGGTAGGTCGGCACCGTCGCCGTGACCCGGTCGCCCTCCACCAGCTGCAGCTCCGCGAAGCGCTCGCACAGCTCCCCGGCCTTGGCGTGCCGGAACCACACCTTGTCGCCGATCAGCAGATCGTCCGCGGGCGATCCGATCAGCGGCGTCTGCACCTCGCCGGGACCCTCCTGCGGGTCGTAGCGCAGGCCCTGCGGCAGATACGGCACGGGCAGCCGGTCGGCGCCCGCGGCGCCCGACGCCGGATAGCCGCCGCCCAGCACGGTCACGACGCCCACCCCGGGACGGCGCACCACCGGCTGCGCGAAGAGCGCCGCCGGACGCCCCCGGAACGACGTGTAGTTGTCGAACAGCCGTGGTACGAACAGCCCGGAGCCGGCCGCGATCTCGGTGACCGCGTCCTCCGCCGCCGTGTGCTGCACGCTGCCGGTCCCGCCGCCGTTGACGAACTCCAGCTCGGGCGCGACGGCGCGTACCGCCCGCACCACCTCGGCCCGCCGGACCGCCAGTTCCTTGCGGGCCGCGGACTGCATCAGCCGGATCGCCCGCGAGCGCAGCGGCCGTCCCGCCAGCGAGTCGCCGACCCCGGCCACATGGCCCTCGTACGCCATGATCCCAGCCAGCCGGAATCCGGGCCGGCGGGCGATCGCCCGTGCCAGCTCGGCGAGTTGCGCGGGCTCCCGCAGCGGGGAGCGCAGGGCGCCGATCCGTACCCGGCCGCCCAGCATCCGCAGGGACGTGTCGAGCTCCAGACAGACCCGGACCCGCTCCGAGCCGCCGCGGCGGGCCGCGTCGATCAGATCCAGCTGGGTGATGTCGTCGACCATCACCGTCACGGCGGCGGCCAGCTTCGGATCCGCGGCCAGCTCCGCGAAGCCGTCGCGGTCGGCGGACGGATACGCCAGCAGCACGTCGTCGAAGCCCGCCCGCGCCAGCCACAGCGACTCGGCCAGGGTGAACGACATGATGCCCGCGAACCCCTCACGGGCCAGCACCCGCTCCAACAGCGCCCGGCACCGCACCGACTTGGACGCCACCCGGATCGGCTTCCCGCCGGCCCGGCGCGTCAGATCGGCGGCGTTGGCGTCGAACGCCTCCAGGTCGACGATGGCGACCGGGGCGTCGAGATGGGCGGTGGCCCGGTCGTACCGGACGCGGTCGGCTGCGGGATGAGACATGCGCGCAGCTTGCCAGACGGCGACTACCGAACGGTAGGGGTCACGGGTCACGGGCGGGTCCCGGGCGGCCCGCGGCCGGTCCGGGGGAGTCCGGGAACGCTCCGGGGCTGCTCTGGGACTGCTCCGGGGTTGCTCCGGGGTTGCCCCCGGGGTGGAACATCCCGTTACCGCCGGGTCTGCGGCGGCCGTGGCGGCACTCGGCGAGCGGTACCCCCCGCGACCTGCGCCGCCCCCGATCCGCGGCACGGCCGGAGCCCGTAGAGTGGCGCCCAGGCCACGTACGGACATCGCGAGGGGGCATCGGTGAGCACGGGGGTCGAGAACGGACCGGGGCAGCCGTCGGCCCCGCGGCCGCCCGCCTTTCCCCCGCTGTACCCGACGACTCCGCCGCGGCCCGTGCACCGCCCGGCGGCCCGCGAGCCCATCGCCGCCCGCCGCCCGCAGGATCCGCAGGGAGACCGGACGCCCGCGCCGCCGACCGTGCCGCCGCCACCCGCCGCACCCCCGGCCGCCGCGCCGGCGTTCCCCTCGCAGCCCGGGGAGCCACCGCGCCCCGCCGCGCCGCCGATGCCGCCGCGGCGGCACGCCGCAGCGCCCGCCGGACCCGAAGCACCCGCCGTACCCGAGCCGTTCACGGTGCCCGCGCCGCCCGCCCGCCGTCCGCGGACGGCCGCGAGCCGGACCGCGTCGGCGCTCTGCCTCGTCCTGGGCCTCGGACTGTTCACCGGCGCCGCGACAGGGGCCCTGATCAACCACGATCCGGCCGCGGTCGGGCCCACGCAGGGGGCGTACGCCCGGGCCGGCGACCTGTGGCACAGCGTGCCGGTCGACACCCTCCTGCCGCCCGTCGTGAGCCGGCCGGGCGCGGGACCCGGGGGCGCCGACCGCACCTACACGCGCATCGGCGTCGCCCCGGCCGCCGGCTGCGCGGGAGCCTTCGACCCGCTGCTGGCGAAGGTGCTGGCCCCCGTGGGGTGCGTCCAGGTCCTGCGGGCCACCTACGTCGACGCCACCTCCAGCCGCGTCACCACGGTCGGCCTGCTCGTCACCGGCGGCGACGCCGCCGGCATGAGCGCGCTGAATCACCGCTGGAGCAGCGAACACCTCGGCTCCCGCATGGATCTGATGCCCCATCCGGTCGCCTTCCCCGGTACCGCGGCCGCCTCCTTCGGCGACGCGCAGCGGGCCAGCTGGACGGTGACCGTCTCCGCGACCCTTCCCGTCGTGGTCTACGCGGTGAGCGGCTTCGCGGACGGCCGCCGGGTCCCCGAACCCCAGCCGGCCGCCGAAGCCACCGCCAAGGGCGCCACCTCGGCGCCGGCCCAGGCCGGTCTCGGCACCGACGCCCTCGTCCTCGCCGCCGACCTCGACGCCCGGCTGCGCAAGGCCGTGGCGGCCGGCACCGAGTCGTCCCCGGGGGCGTCCTGATGAGATCGGCCCTGATGAGATCAACCGCCCTCGGGCGTACCGCCGCCGTCGCGCTGGCCGCCGTCCTCGCCGTGCTGCCGGCCGCGTCGGCACGGGCGGACTCGGCACGGGACGCGGACTGGGCGCTGGACGCGCTGCACGCGCACGACGCCTGGCGGACGACCCAGGGCGCGGGCGTCACCGTCGCCGTTCTGGACACCGGGGTCGACGGCACCCACCCCGACCTGGCCGGACAGGTACTGGCCGGCAACGACCTGGTGGGCTTCGGAGCGGGCCCGGGAGCCCCCACCTGGGCCAAGCACGGGACCGGAATGGCCGCCATCATCGCCGGACACGGCCACGGCCCGGGGTACGAGCAGGGCGTCCTCGGCATCGCGCCGCGGGCCAAGATCCTGCCGGTCCGGGTGATCCTGGAGGAGAAGGACCCCAAGCGCGACCAGGCCCGTGCCACCCGGGGACACGCTCTCCCCGAGGGGATCCGCTGGGCCGCCGACCACGGTGCGAACGTCATCAACCTCTCGCTCGGCGACGACAGCGCGACCGCCGCGCCCGCGGCCGACGAGGACAACGCGATCCAGTACGCGCTCAGCAAGGGCGTGGTCGTCGTCGCGTCGGCGGGCAACGGCGGCGAGCAGGCGGACCGGGCCTCGTACCCGGCCGCCTACCCGGGGGTGATCGCGGTCGCGGCCGTGGACCGGGTCGGCGCGCACGCCTCGTTCTCCACCCGGCGCTGGTACGCCTCCGTCTCCGCGCCGGGCGTCGACGTCGTCCTGGCCGACCCCAGCCGCAAGTACTTCGAGGGGTGGGGGACCAGCCCCGCCTCGGCGTACGTCTCCGGCGCGGTGGCCCTGATCCGCTCCGCCTACCCGAAGCTGAGCCCCGCCCAGATCAAGCAGCTCCTGGAGAGCACCACCCGCGAGCGGCCCGCCGGCGGCCGCAGCGACGCGGTCGGCACCGGCTTGGTGGACCCGGCCGCGGCGCTCAAGGCGGCGGCCAGGCTCGAACCCCGGGCCGAGGCGCCGACCCCGGCACCCTCCGCGCGGCGGTACTTCGGCGCCGGTCCGACGATCACGCTCTCGCCGGCCGGGGACAGCGGCGGCCTCGGCGACGGTGTGGCGGTCACCTGCGCGCTGCTGGGCGGCGTCCTGGTCGCCGCCGCGGCCCTGCTCTGGTTCCGCCCCCGCCTCGGACGCCGCCCGCGGCGCCGGGCGTCGCACGGCATCGCTACGTGAACGCCCCCACCGCCGCCTGCGCGATGTCCTCGGCCAGCGCTATCCCCTCCGCCTGAGTGGCGTTTCCGCTGGTGAGGACCGCGACGAGATAGGTGTTCCGGTCCGTGGCGACACGCCCGATGCTGTTGATGTCCCACATCCCGTTGGTGCTGCGCTGCAGCCAGCCGTTCTTGAGCGCGGTCTCGGACGCCGTCGCCGCCGCGGCCGTCACCCCCCAGTCCTGGCCGGTGGATATCCGCTCCATCAGCCCCCGTAGATACGTCCGCGAGGTGGCGTTCAGCGGTGAGTCGTCACTGAACACGGCCTGCAGCAGCCGCAGTTGGTCCGCGGCCGTGGTCCTGGTGAGCCCCCACAGGTCGCCGTCGCCGCCCTCGGTCCCGGTCAGCCCGAGGCGTTCATTGGCCTCGGCGAGGCCGTCCGCGGCGTCGATGGAGTGCCAGAGCGCCGTGGCGGCGTCGTTGTCGCTCTGCTCGATCATGACGGTGGCGTACGCCTTCTCCTGCACGGTCAGATCGCGCCCGGCGTCCTGCGCCCGCAGCAGCAGCACCGCGAGGATGTCGACCTTGACGATGCTCGCCGTGTCGAACGCCCCGTCCCCGTACACCGCCTGGACACCGGACGCGGTGTCCAGCACGGCGACGGCGAAGTCGGCTTCGGTCGCGCCGGCCACCGTGTCGAGCGCGTCGCTCAGCTCCTGGTCCCGGTCCGCCGCGGATTCCTCGGGCTGCACGCTCTCCCCGCCCTCCCCGGTCGGCTGCGCGGCACCGGTGGAGGGCGCCGCCTCGGCGGCCTGGTGCACCAGTGCCGGCGGCCGCGCTGTCGTGTGGATGCCCGCCATCACGCCGCCGGCCGCCAGTACGGCGGCCGCAGAGGTCGCGATGACGACGGTACGGCCGGTACGACGGGTCCGGTGCCGGTGGTGAGCTCGCATTTGCTCGACCATAGGAATCGAACCTGCGTGCACCCTGAGACGCGGATGAACAGGGCATAAGAAATCAGGCGCAACGCGGCCGTCGGCGGGCAGCGGCCGGGTCCCCGATACGCTGCACAGCGTGTCGCTCAAGAATATCCCTGATCCAGGCTTCGCCGACGACGACGGTTCGGCCGACGCGGCGCTGGCCGCCGCACTCGCCGCCTACGCCGACGACAGCCGCGCCGAGCCGGGTGTGCTCGCCGCACTGCCCGCCGCCCGCCTGCTGGTCCCCGTCGTCGCCGTGCTGGGCGAGGTCGAGACCGGACCCGACGGGCTGCGCCGCGAGAAGACCAGCGACATGGCGGTGCCCACCATCCAGGCCGCCGACGGACGGCGGGCGCTGCCCGCCTTCACCTCCGTCGCGTCCCTCGCCCGCTGGCGCCCCGACGCCCGGCCGGTCGCCGTCCCGCTGCACCAGGCGCTCCAGGCCCTCGCGCACGAGAAGGCCGACACCCTGCTGATCGACATGGCCGGCCCGGCCCCGTACGCCCTCACCGGTCCGGCGCTGCGCGCCGTCGCCCTGGGGCGCGAGCAGGTGGACCCGCTCGGCGATCCGGAGGTGCTCGGCGCGCTGCGCGCGGCCGTCGCCGCCGAGCCGGGTGTGCTGCGCGCGTACCTGTCCCCGGCGGGAACCTCGGACGGCACCCTCGGCCTGGTCCTCGCCCCGGCCGCGACCGCGGCCGAGGTGGCCCGGCGGATCGCCACCGCGCTGGCCGCCGACGAGGTGCTGCGCTCCCGGCTGGTCCGCGGTCTCGATCTCGCGCTGCTGGGGCCGGACGCCGAGGTGTCGGGCGAGCCACTGTTCGCCCGCTGAGCGAACCGGCCCGGTCCGCGGCTACGAGGCATCCGGTATGCCCCACTGTCTGCCAAAATGTGCGATGCGGTCCCGGGGCCGAGAATGCGAGATCAGACAGTGCGGACGAACGGTCGGCGATGGACGCAAGGAGGCCCCGTGGACAAGCGGACGGTGACCTGTGAATTCCTGGGCACGCTGCTGCTGGTCTTCTTCGCCGTCGGATCGGCGGTGTTGGCGGGTGAGTACATCGGCACCCTGGGCATCGCCCTCGCCTTCGGCTTCACGCTGCTGGCGCTGGCCTACGCGCTCGGCCCGATCTCCGGCTGCCATGTGAACCCGGCCGTCACCCTCGGCATGCTCGTCGCCGGGCGCGTCGGCGTCAGGACCGCCGTCGAGTACTGGGTCGCCCAGTTCCTGGGCGCCATCGCGGGCGCCGCGCTGCTCTTCCTGGTGGCCAAGCAGGTGCCGGGGCTGAAGACCAGCGGGGCGTTCGGCACCAACGGCTACGGCAGCCGGTCCGCGGTCGGCATTAACATCGGCGGCGCGTTCGTCGTCGAGGTGGTGCTGACGTTCCTGCTGGTGTTCGTGGTGCTCTCCGTCACGCACAAGGTGGCGGTGCTCGGCTTCGACGGCCTGCCGATCGGTCTGGTGCTGGCCGTGATCCACCTGGTCGGCATCCCGCTGACCGGCACGTCGGTGAACCCGGCACGCAGCCTCGGCCCCGCCCTGTTCGCGGGCGGAGCCGCGCTGTCGCAGCTGTGGCTGTTCATCGTGGCGCCGCTGATCGGCGGCGCGCTGGCGGCGCTGGTGCACCATGTGACCCACCCGCCGACGTCCGCCCGGCACGGCGGCCTCCGGCTGGCCGAGCAGGAGGTCGAGCAGGAGGCCGACGACGCCGGGGCGGAACGGCCGGAGCCGGCCTGACGCGGTGCGCCCGGCCGGCTCCCGGAGGTCCGCTCCCGGTTCAGCTGTAGACGGGGCCCGTGAGCTTCTCGCCGGGTCCGTGGCCGGGCTCGTCCGGCACCAGGGACGCCTCGCGGAAGGCCAGCTGCAGCGACTTCAGACCGTCCTTGAGCGGGGCGGCGTGGTAGGTGCTGATCTCCGGCGCGCCCGCGGTGACCAGGCCGGCGAGCGCGGTGATCAGCTTCCGGGCCTCGTCCAGGTCCTTGTGCTCGGGGCCCTCCTCGGCGAGGCCCAGGTTGACGGCCGCCGCGCTCATCAGGTGGACCGCTACCGTCGTGATGACCTCGACCGCGGGAACGTCCGCGATGTCGCGGGTCATCGCGTCGAAGTCGGGGGTCTGGTTCTCGTCACTCATGGCCCTCACGATAGGCGACCGTGCGGCAGGCCGATGTCGACGGGTACGATCCCGCCGATTACGGGCTTCCCCAGGTCACTGGTATGCTTGCAAATCGACCGGTCGGACACACCTGTGCCCGGCCCACAAGTGGAGGCTCCGATCTCCCACCCGACCGACCGAGAGGTTGGCGGGTCCGGTCAGGCAGCGTTCTTCGGTGGATGGTTCTCCCGGATGCCGAACGCGTTGCCCGATGCGCCCCGCGGTGTTCCGTGGCGGTGCTCCCGGTTTTGAGGAGCCCTGCCTGTGACCTGTATGGGGCGTTTTTTACGTTCTGAGTACAGGGGTCGGACGACACAGACGTTACGTGGCTGTCCGCCAGGCGGCCGCGTGGTGCAACCGAGGAGGCCCCATCAGCGCCGAGCCCCGCATCGTCGAGCCTCGCATCAACGACCGCATTCGCGTCCCCGAGGTGCGACTCGTCGGTCCCAGTGGTGAGCAGGTCGGCATCGTGCCGCTTGCCAAGGCCCTGGAGCTTGCGCAGGAATACGACCTCGACCTGGTCGAGGTCGCAGCGACCGCACGTCCGCCCGTGTGCAAGCTCATGGACTACGGGAAGTTCAAGTACGAATCGGCCATGAAGGCACGTGAGGCGCGCAAGAACCAGGCGCACACGGTCATCAAGGAGATGAAACTCCGGCCGAAGATCGACCCGCACGACTACGACACCAAGAAGGGCCACGTCGTCCGCTTCCTGAAGCAGGGCGACAAGGTCAAGATCACGATCATGTTCCGTGGTCGCGAGCAGTCCCGCCCCGAGCTGGGCTTCCGACTGCTGCAGCGGCTGGCGTCCGACGTGGAGGAGCTCGGCTTCATCGAGTCGAATCCGAAGCAGGACGGCCGAAACATGATCATGGTTCTCGGTCCTCACAAGAAGAAGACCGAAGCGATGGCCGAAGCCCGCGAGGCAGCGGCTGTTCGTAAGGCCGAGCGTCAGGGTTACGCGCCCGACGACGATTCGGACGAGCAGGACGAGTCCTTCGACGGCACCGTCGAGAACTCCGAGGGTTCGGAAGCGTCCGCCGAGGCGCCGGTCGTCGACTCCGCCGAGGAATCGGCCGAGAAGCCTGCCGACAAGCCGGTCGAGGACAACTGAGTCCGCGTAAGGCCCCGGGGCACCGTTCCGGGATGGAAATGCAGTACTGACGCTCTCCGTCCGCACCTGTGGCGGACGGGAGGGCCAGCGACGAGGAGACTACGGCGACATGCCGAAGAACAAGACGCACAGCGGTGCGAGCAAGCGCTTCAAGGTCACCGGCAGCGGCAAGATCATGCGTGAGCGCGCCGGCCGTCGTCACCTGCTCGAGCACAAGCCGTCGAGCAAGACGCGCCGCCTCGCCGGCACGGTCCAGCTGGCCAAGGCCGACACCAAGAAGATCAAGAAGCTTCTCGGTCTGTGACGGCCGCGCCCCGTCGTCCGTGAGGACATCAAGGGGCGCGACGTCAAACCGGGATCCCATCGCTTTCGGGCCGCGTGAGTCCCCCCGCGGTCCCCTACAAGGAGTCATCAAGTGGCACGCGTCAAGCGGGCAGTAAACGCCCACAAGAAGCGCAGGGCAGTCCTCGAGGCGGCCAAGGGTTACCGCGGCCAGCGGTCGCGCCTGTACCGCAAGGCCAAGGAGCAGGTTACCCACTCCCTGGTCTACAACTTCAACGACCGCAAGAAGCGCAAGGGCGACTTCCGTCAGCTGTGGATCCAGCGCATCAACGCCGCTGCCCGCCTGAACGACATGACGTACAACCGCCTCATCCAGGGTCTGAAGGCCGCCAACATCGAGGTGGACCGCAAGATCCTCGCCGAGCTGGCCGTCAACGACGCCAACGCCTTCGCCGCGCTGGTCGAGGTTGCCAAGAAGGCGCTGCCGACGGACGTCAACGCGCCCAAGGCTGCCTGAGAACGACGCGACGGGGTTCTGCCGGGGTCGCCCCGAGTGACCCCCACGCAGTCCCCGGACCCGCAGGCTGAGCCTGCGGGTCCGTGTGCTGTCCGGACAGGCCCCTACGTCACCCCCCGGATCCACCCCAGAAGCGAGCACTCCCCATGGCGAGCCCCGAGCCCGAGCTGACCTCCTTGCGATCCCCGCGTGTCACCGCGGCGCACCGCCTGGCCAAGCGCAGCTTCCGCGGCAAGGAGCGACGGTTCATCGCCGAGGGCCCGCAGGCGGTCAGGGAGGCCATCAGCCACCGCGGCGGCCCCGCCGGGCGCACGCTCGTCGAGCTGTACGCGACCCTGGAGGCCGCCGAGCGGCATGCTGACATCATCGCGGCCGCCCGCGCGATCGGGGCCCCGGTGCTCACCGCGGCCGACGAGGTCGTCGCCGAGATCTCCGACACCGTCACCCCGCAGGGCATCGTCGGCATCTGCCGTTTCCTGGACTCCCCGTTCGACGAAATCCTGCGATCCGCCCCGAAGCTCGTCGCCGTCCTCGCGCACGTCCGCGACCCCGGCAACGCCGGGACCGTGCTGCGCTGCGCCGACGCGGCCGGGGCCGACGCGGTGATCCTCACCGACGCCTCCGTCGACCTGTACAACCCCAAGTGCGTCCGCGCCTCGGTCGGCAGTCTCTTCCATCTGCCCGTCGCCGTCGGAGTGCCCGTCGAGAAGGCCGTCGCGGGTCTGCGCGCGGCCGGTGTGCGGCTGGTCGCCGCCGACGGAGCCGGCGTACGGGACCTGGACGCCGAACTCGACGAGGGCACCATGGGCGGCCCCACCGGCTGGATCTTCGGCAACGAGGCCTGGGGACTGCCCGAGGAGACCCGGGCCCTGGCGGACGAGGTGGTGCGCGTCCCGATCCACGGCAAGGCCGAGAGTCTCAACCTCGCGACGGCCGCCGCCGTGTGCCTCTATGCCTCCGCCCGCGCGCAGCGTGCCCCCGGAGGGTGCCGCTCCGTCACATCCAGCTAGTAGGGTTGCGGCCCGGGGGCCCTGAGAGGGGGGTGCGGGATGGATGTCGCGGCTACCGAGAGCACCACGCCTGCCACGCTCGAGGGCTGGGCGGCGGGCCTGGGCGAGTACGGGCTGACACCGGACGACCTTCCCGACGGACTCGTCGTCGCCGACGAGGACGGCCGGGTCATCTGCTTCAACTCCGCCGCCGCCCGGATCACCGCGCTGCACCCGGCCGACGTGCTGGGCGTGCCCATCGAGCGGGCGCTGCCGCTGGAGGATCTCGAGGGCCGCCGCTGGTGGTCGCTGACCGACCCGTACAAGGGCCTCGCGATCCGGGTGGGCCAGCCGGAACGCAATCTGCTGCTGCCCGGCGGCCGCGAGGTACTGGTCTCGGCGCGCTATGTGCGCACCCACCCGACCGGGCCCGTCCGCCGGCTCGTCGTCGCCCTGCGCGGCACCGAGGCGCGACGCCGTACCGAGCGCAGCCACGCCGAGCTGATCGCCACCGTCGCGCACGAGCTGCGCTCGCCGCTGACCTCGGTCAAGGGCTTCACCGCGACCCTGCTGGCCAAGTGGGAGCGGTTCACCGACGACCAGAAGAAACTGATGCTGGAGACCGTCGACCAGGACGCCAACCGCGTCACCCGGCTGATCGCCGAGCTGCTCGACATCTCCCGGATCGACTCCGGCCGCCTGGAGGTGCGTCGCCAGCCGGTCGACATCGCGGCGATGGTCCAGCGCCATGTGGACTCCCATGTGGCCGCCGGGCAGTCCAGGGAGCGGTTCCGCGTCGACGTCACCCAGCCGCTGCCCGCGCTGTGGGCCGATCCCGACAAGATCGACCAGATCCTCGGCAACCTGCTGGAAAATGCGGTGCGGCACGGCGAGGGACAGGTCACCATCGAGGTGGCACCTTCCCTTCTGGGAGCCCCCGACAAGGATCGCGCGGAAGGTACGGCACTGACGGTGAGCGACGAAGGCCCCGGCATCCCCGAGGAGTCGATGAGCCGCGTCTTCACCCGCTTCTGGCGGGGCAGCAAGCGCGGTGGCACCGGCCTGGGCCTGTACATCGTCAAGGGCATCGTCGAGGCGCACGGCGGGACGATCGCGGTCGGCCGGGCCCCCGGCGGCGGCGCACAGTTCCGATTTATTCTGCCCGTCGGGGCGCCGGCGTTCATGGCCTGAGCCATGGCCCTGCTCGGTCCGATGGGCGTGACCGGCCAATCAGCGCGGCCCCAGTAGACTCGACCCTTGGCATGTGTCCGGTCGGGCAGGCCGCTCACAGCACCCAATTCGGAACGGGAAGAGATGTCGGCACCGAACAAGTCGTACGACCCTGTCGAGGTCGAGGCACTGAAACCCGAAGAGATCGAGCGCATGCGGGACGAGGCGCTCGCCGCCATCGCCGCGGCCGCCGGCCTCGAGGAGCTGCACGAGGTCAAGGTGGCACACACCGGTGACCGGTCGCCGCTCGCGCTCGCGAACCGTGAGATCGGCGCGCTGCCGCCGCACGCGAAGGCGGAGGCCGGCAAGCGCGTCGGCCAGGCCCGCGGCGCGGTGAACAAGGCGCTGGCCGGCCGCCAGGCCGAGCTGGAGGCCGAGCGCGACGCCCGGGTGCTCGTCGAAGAGGCAGTGGACGTCACGCTGCCCTACGACCGGGTCCCGGCCGGTGCCCGGCACCCGCTCACCACGCTCTCGGACCGCATCGAGGACGTCTTCGTGGCCATGGGCTACGAGGTCGCCGAAGGCCCCGAGATCGAGGCCGAGTGGTTCAACTTCGACGCCCTGAACTTCCCGCCGGACCACCCGGCCCGTGAGATGCAGGACACCTTCTTCGTGAAGCCGCTGTCCGGCGCCCCCGCCGGCGACGGCGCGGAGTCGGGCGTGGTGCTGCGCACCCACACCTCCCCGGTGCAGATCCGCTCGATGATCGACCGCGAGCCGCCGGTCTACGTGATCTGCCCCGGCCGGGTCTACCGGACCGACGAGCTGGACGCCACGCACACCCCGGTCTTCGCCCAGGTCGAGCTGCTCGCCATCGACGAGGGCCTGACCATGGCGGACCTGAAGGGCACCCTGGACCACATGGTCCGGGCGCTGTTCGGCAGCGACCTCACCACCCGGCTGCGGCCCGCGTACTTCCCGTTCACCGAGCCGTCCGCCGAGATGGACATGCAGTGCTTCGCGTGCCGCGGCGAGTCGGCCGTCAACCCGGACCGCCCCTGCCGGACCTGCTCCTCCGAGGGCTGGATCGAGCTGGGCGGCTGCGGCATGGTCAACCCGCGGGTGCTCACCGCGTGCGGCGTCGACCCCCGGAAGTACAGCGGTTTCGCCTTCGGTTTCGGCATCGAGCGGTTGCTGATGTTCCGCCACAACATCGAGGACATGCGAGACATCATCGAGGGTGACGTGCGTTTCACCCTTCCGTTCGGGATGGAGATCTGATGCGGATCCCGCTTTCTTGGCTGCGGGAGTACGTCGACCTGCCCGCCGGCGAAACCGGCCGTGACGTCCAGGCCAAGCTCATTTCCTCCGGCCTCGAGGTCGAGACCGTCGAGCAGCTCGGCGCCGGCCTGACCGGCCCGCTGGTGGTCGGCAAGGTCCTCACCATCGAGGAGCTGGAAGGCTTCAAGAAGCCGATCCGCTTCTGCACGGTCGACGTCGGCAGCGCCAACGGCACCGGTGAGCCGCAGGAGATCGTCTGCGGCGCCCGGAACTTCGCCGTCGGCGACAAGGTCGTCGTCGTCCTGCCCGGCGCGACGCTGCCCGGCGACTTCAAGATCGCCGCGCGCAAGACGTACGGCAGGACCTCGCACGGCATGATCTGCTCCGCCGCCGAGCTGGGCATGGGCGACGACCACGACGGCATCATCGTGCTCCCGCCGGAGCACGAGGCCGGCACCGACGCCATCGCGCTGCTGGAGCTCGTCGACGAGGTGCTCGACATCGCCGTCACCCCGGACCGGGGCTACTGCCTGTCGATGCGCGGTGTCGCCCGCGAGACCGCCATCGCCTACGGGATCTCGCTGAGCGACCCGGCCCTCCTCGACGTGCCGGCGCCGAACGCGTACGGCTACCCGGTCCAGGTGGGCGACCCGGTCGGCTGCGACCGCTTCACCGCCCGCACCGTGGTCGGCCTGGACCCCGAGGCCCGCTCCCCGATCTGGCTGCAGCGCAGGCTGCAGAAGGCCGGCATGCGGCCGATCGGCCTGGCCGTGGACGTCACCAACTACGTGATGCTGGAGCTCGGCCAGCCGCTGCACGCCTACGACCGGACCCGGGTGGACGGCCCGATCGGCGTCCGCCGCGCGCAGCCCGGCGAGAAGCTCACCACGCTCGACGGCGTGAAGCGGGTGCTGGACGCCGAGGACCTGGTGATCACCGACAACAGCGGTGTGATCGGCCTGGCCGGCGTCATGGGCGGGGCCAACACCGAGATCGCGGACGCGGTCCGCGACGAGACGACGGGCGAGGTGCGCGGCACCACCGACGTCGTCATCGAGGCCGCGCACTTCGAGCCGGTCGCCATCGCCCGCACCGCCCGCCGGCACAAGCTGTCCTCCGAGGCGTCCAAGCGCTTCGAGCGCGGCACCGACCCGCAGACCACCTCGGCCGCCGCACAGCGCACCGCGGACCTGCTGGTGCTGCTCGCCGGCGGCACCGCGGAGGCCGGCGTCACGGAGATCATCTCCCCGTCCGCGCCGCGCACCATCTCCATCCCGGCCGACCACCCGGACCGCGTCGCGGGCACCGAGTACGGCCGCGAGACCGTGGTGCGCCGGCTGCAGCAGGTCGGCTGCGACGTCTACGGCTCCGACGAGCTCGTCGTCACCGTGCCGAGCTGGCGCCCGGACCTCACCGACCCGAACGACCTCGCCGAAGAGGTCATCCGGCTGGAGGGGTACGAGAACCTGCCGTCGACGCTGCCCAAGCTGCCGTCCGGCCGCGGTCTGACCGGATCGCAGCAGCTGCGCCGCCGGGTCGGCCGGTCGCTGGCCGGAGCGGGCTACGTCGAGGTGCAGAACACGCCGTTCCTCGGCGAGGCGGCCTTCGACCAGCTCGGCCTGGAGGCGGACGACCCGCGCCGCCGCACCGTCAAGCTCGTCAACCCGCTCTCCGACGAGGAACCGGCGATGCGCACGACGCTGCTGCCGGGGCTGCTGGCCACGCTGCGCCGCAACATCGGACGGGGCTCGCACGACCTGGCCCTGTTCGAGACCGGTCTGGTCTTCCGGCCCACCGGCGCCGAGCAGGTGCCGCCCAGGCTGCCGGTCGACCGCCGGCCCACCGACGAGGAGATCGCGGCGCTGAACGCCGCGCTGCCCGAACAGCCGCGCCGCGTCGCGGTCGCCCTGTCCGGCGCGCGCGAGCAGGCCGGCTGGTGGGGCAGGGGGAAGGCTGCGAGCTGGGCGGACGCCATCGAGGCCGGCCGCACCGTCGCCCGCGAGGCCGGGGTCGAGCTGATCGTCCGCCAGGACCAGCACGCCCCGTTCCACCCGGGCCGCTGCGCGGCGCTGCTCGCCGTCGTGGACGGCGAGGAGATCCTCGTCGGTCACGCCGGTGAACTGCACCCGCGGGTCGTCAAGGCACTGCACCTGCCGGCGCAGACCTCCGCCATGGAGCTCGACCTGGACCGTGTGGAGCGGGCGTCCTCCGGCCCGGTCCCGGCACCCCGGGTGTCCACCTTCCCGGTGGCCACGCAGGACGTCGCCCTGATCACCGAGGCGTCCGTCCCGGCCGCCGAGGTGGAGGCCGCACTGCGCACCGGCGCCGGTGAACTGCTGGAGTCGCTGCGGCTGTTCGACATCTACACCGGTGAGCAGGTCGGTGAGGGCAAGAAGTCCCTCGCCTACGCCCTGCGCTTCCGGGCCGCCGACCGCACCCTCACGGCCGAGGAGACGACCGCCGCCCGTGACGCGGCCGTCGCCGCGGCCACCGCGGCCACCGGCGCCGTCCTGCGCGGCGCGTGACGCGGGGCCGTCGGGCCTGACCGAACGCGAGTGGGGCGCTCCCGGATCTCCGGGGGCGCCCCACTCGTCTGTCCGGCCCCGGCGAAGGGCGCGGGCGCACGGCTACCGGTCGCGGGACTCGGGCCGGTCGAGGATGCGCAGCCAGCTGCCGTCCGGCTGGCGGCGTGCCACCTGGGCGCGGCCGCCGGTCCCGTCGGCGGCCCGCGTCGCGGTCAGCGCCAGATCGCCGTTGACCAGGGTGGGCAGCGATTCCTCCAGCGTGAAGTGCGGCGCCTGCTGGAGCAGTTGCTCGATGACGCCGCGGATCGCCTCCCGGCCGATGGTCTCGCTGCCGGGCGGGAACCCCAGCACCGCGTCCGGCTCGTAGAGGGCGGCGATCCCTTCGGCGTCGCCCGCGTTCGCACGCTCCACGAACAGACGGGCCAGATCCTCCGGCTGTGCGGCGGCTTCGCGTGTGGCAGTCATGGTCTTCGCTCTCCTCGGGTCGTTCGTCGGCCGATTCGTTTCTCTTCCCCATGGTGCGTCGCCGTGACATAGAAGTCGAAGAGATGGATCGTATGAGAGGCAGAAGTATGAGTTATAGGTAAGCGGTTGTCCCCGGCGAGAGGTTTCTTCGCTCGATCGGGTGATTCTGCAGGGCTGGGTGTCATGGGTGCGGCACGGATCGACAGAATCGGTCGCGACGCGGGGGTCCGTTCCCTGTGGGAGCGGTTCGTCGCCGACCGCGCCAACGGCTGCGTGGGAGCGTCGTCGAAGTAGCGTCGTCCGCCCGGAGGGCGGGGGCGGCGGGGTCTGGTGCGTGCGATCGCAAGGCGGAGGAGGAGTCCCTGCGGTGGGGGCACCTCCCAGCGGTAGCTGGGGGCCATCGGCGACCGACGACAACGCCGCGAGCGTGCCTGCCAGACCCCGCCGGCCAGACGAAACTTCGACGACACGACCTAGGGGGAGCCGGCGGGATGATCCGTATCAGAGCAGTTCTCGGGGTGCCGTACGGTCTCCCGGCCGTGCTGCTGTACGTGCTGCCCGGTGTCTGGATCGCCGTGGTGCTGGTGCTCGCGGCGGTGGCGCCCGACGGGGTGAGCCTGCTGCCGGCGCTGGCCGTGGCGCCCGCCATCGCGTGCGTGGGCAGCGGGCGGCGGCAGTGCGTGCTGGTCAGCGGCGTCGTCGCGTTCGCGGCGCTGGCGTTCGGGCTGGTCGGCCGCGGCACCCGCGAGTTCCAGGAGCGGCTCGGTACCGGAGTGGCGGTGCTCGCCGTGGTGGCCCTGTGCTTCTGGATGGCCGCCCGCCGGACGGGAATGGCCGCGGAGCTGGAGCGCACCCGGGAGATCGCCGTCGCCACCCAAAGGGTGCTGCAGCGGCCGCTGCCGCAGCGGGTGAACGGCTACGCGGTGGCGGGCGAGTACCTTTCCGCGAGCCGGGGCGCCCGGGTCGGCGGCGACCTGTACGAGGTGCTGGCCACGCCGTACGGGCTGCGGGCGGTGGTCGGCGACGTCCGGGGCCACGGGCTGGCCGCGATCGACTCGGTCGCCGCGCTGCTCGGCAGCTTCCGCGAGGCCGCGCACGACGAGCCCGAACTGACCGGGGTGCTGTCCCGGCTGGACCGCTCGCTCAACCGCCATCTGCGGCAGCGGTCGTGCGCGGAGCACCCGGCGGTGGCGGACACCGAATCGCAGAACCCGGTCGCCGAGGAGTTCGTCACCCTCCTGCTGCTGCAGCTGGGCGACGACGGAACGCTGGAAACGGTCAACTGCGGCCATCCGCTGCCCTTCGTGACCGGGCCGTACGCGACGGGCGAGCGACCGCGGCCGATGGCCCTGGGCGAAACCCTGCCACCGCTCGGCCTGTTGGACGACGCAGACCGGGCGGCGCCGGCCCACCGCGGCGCGCTGCTGCCGGGCCAGGCCCTGGTGCTCTACACCGACGGGCTGCAGGACGCCCGCAACGCGTCGGGGACGTTCTTCGCGCTCCCCGAAGCCGTGGCGGCCGCGGCCGCCACCGCGCGGATCGGCGGGGCGCTGGCCGCCGCACCCCTGGCCCGCGCGCTGAGCGCCGCGGCCCTGCGGCACACCGGCGGGCGGCCGACCGACGACATGGCGTTGCTCGTCCTGCTCCGCGCCGTGGCTCGTGTCCCGCTGCGGAACCGTTCCTCCGCACTGTCGGGAACGCCGCTCCGCTGATGCGCCCGGCGCCGCCGACTGCGAGGCGCTCGCTGTGACCGGCGGGCTCGAGGTCTACCAGGACAGGGCCGACAGGTGGAAGTTCCGTCTCAGGGCGGGCAACGGCGAGATCATCGCCGTCAATGCGGCGTACGCGTCCCGGTCCGGTGCGATGAACGGTGTGGACTCCGCCAAGCGCGACGCAGGGGACGCCGCCGTGCAGGAGGTCGCCGGCACGAAGAAGCAGTAGTCGGGGTCGGGCGCGGCCGGCAGGCACTCGTCACAGGCCCAGACGGGATAGTCGCCGCCCTCGCGCGGGCGCAGGGTGCCGACCCGTGTCGTCCCGGCGCCGCTCACCGCGCAGCGGAAGCATGTACCGGTCACGGTCGGCCTCCAGAGATCGTCGCGGACCGCACCACCCGTCCTGCCGCGGTGTGCCTGGCTACGCAGGGCGGGTGGTGCGGGGTGGGTCACCGCCAATGCACGAGGGGGAGTCGGCGACCCGCGGCACAGTCAATCGCCCCGCCAACTCCCGGGGGAGCGTGTGCGACAGGCATATGCGGGTGCTCCGCTCACACCCCGTGTGAACGGGGTGGCGCTACGCTGCGCGCAGTGGGCGAAACCAGGGGGACCGGATGGAACCCAACACGCTGTTCGACGCAGTCCTCGACGAGGCGGGCGCCTCCCATGCGGGGCTGGCCGCCCGGATCAACGCACTCGGCAGGGCCCGGGGAATGCCGCTCCGCTACGACCGCACCGCGGTGACCCGCTGGATCAAGGGCCAGCGCCCCCGCGGCCAGGTGCCCGAGCTGATCTGCGAGGTGCTCGGCGGCCTGGTGCAACGCCCGCTGACCCTCGCCGACATCGGGATGGACCGGGGAGCCGTGGCCCAGACGGCGGGCACTCCGCTGACCGGTTTCGTGGAGCGCGCCACCGCGTTATGGCGCGCCGACGAACAGCAGCGCCCCCATGTGCGGACCGCGCCCGTCCTGACCGGGCCCAAGGCGGTCATGCCGTTGTGGGAGTGGGAGAACCCGCCGGAGGACATGGACGTCTCGCGGACCGGGGTGCAGCGGGTGACCGGAGCGGACGTGGCGATGCTGCACGCCGCCCGCGCGCACTACGAGGAGCTGTACCGGGGCGCGGGCGGAGTGGCGACCCGGGACCGCGTCGTCGGCTTCCTCAACGCCCAGGCCGCACCGCTGCTGCGCGGCCGTTACACCGATCCAGTCGGCCGGCAGCTGCACCGCGCGGTCGGGGCGCTCGTCGGTATCGCCGGGATCTGCGCCTACGACACGGACGCGCACGGGCTCGCGCAGCGGTACTTCCACCAGTCGCTGCGACTGGCCAAGGCGTCGGGGGACCGGGGTCTGGGCGCCTGCGTGGTCGGCATGCTGGTCTACCAGTCGCTCCATCTGCGCGACTACCGGCAGGCGGTGGCGTTCGCCGAGGCGGCGCTGCGCACCGCGGGCCACAACGTCACCCCGGCGCTGGCCGCGGATCTGTACGCGATGCAGGCCAAGGCGTACGGGCGGCTCGGCGACCGGCCGAGCGCGCATCGCTGCGGTCGGCTCGCCGAGACCGCGGAGCAGCGCATCAGGGTGGAGGAGGAGCCCGCGGAGACCGCCTACGTCCAACCGGGGCTGGTGGACGTGCAGTTGGCCGAGGCGTTCATGAGCCTGGGAGAACTGCGGCCCGCGCTCGAACACGCCGTCCAGTCGGTGAGTTCCCCCTCGCACGCGCGCGGACGGGTGCACCGGCTGGCCGTGCTGACCCATGTGGAGCTGCGCCGGGGCGAGGCCGATCACGCCGCGGTGCTGGCGGTCCGGATGGTGGAGCAGGGGCGGGGTATGGAATCGCAGCGTCTGCGCGACCGGTTCGCGGAGGTCCGCCGCCATCTGGCCGCCTATGACAGCGTGCCGGCAGTCCAGGCCGCGGGGCTCATCGACGAGCTGCTCCGCGTTCCATTGTGACGCTCACGCGAGCTGCGATGTTGTCACCATCCGAAAGGAAGGTGGCGGAATCGTGCAATGGAAGAACCTTAGTGAGCGAACTGTGTACAGAAACCGCTGGATGCGCGTCAATCTCGCCGATGTCGAACTCCCCGACGGGCGTCATCTCAACCACTATCTGATCAGGCTGCGCCCGGTCGCGCTGGCCACCGTGGTCAACGAGGCGAACGAGGTGCTGCTGCTGTGGCGGCACCGGTTCATCACCGACAGCTGGGGGTGGGAGCTCGCGGCCGGCGTCGTCGAGGACGGTGAGGACATCGAGGCGGCGGCGGCCAGGGAGATGCTGGAGGAGACCGGCTGGCGTCCGGGGCCGCTGCAGCACCTGCTGACCGTCGAGCCCTCCAACGGCCTCACCGACGCACGGCACTTCGTCTACTGGTCGGAGGAGGCGGAGTACGTCGGTCATCCGGAGGACGACTTCGAGTCGGACCGGCGCGAGTGGGTGCCGCTGAAGACCGTGCCGGACATGGTCGCGCGGGGTGAGGTCCCCGCGTCGAACATGGCCGCCGCACTGCTGATGCTGCATCATCTGCGCCTGGGCTGATGCTCGCGGCCGAGCAGGCTGTTCAGGACGTGGAGCGCTGCCGCCCGCCGTGCGGGCCTGCGGGACCACACGGCGGGTGCGGCGGCGCCGATCAGCAGCAGGAGGGAGAGGGCGGCGACGGCGACCGCGGGCACCAGCGCGCGGCGTCCGCCGACGACGATGGTGAGCGTGCTGAGGGGGAGGCTGAGGATCACGGGTGAGAGTGCTCTATGGGGATGGTCCGGTCTCATGTAAAAATAGTGAAGCACTTGAGAGACGTTTCGTCTACGAATTGGGACGGTGGGCATGGCGGGCAGCGAACTCCACGATCAGCTGTCCCGGTTGGTCCAGGAGGCGCAGACGGCCGGGGAGTCCTACCAGGACCTCGCCGACCGTGCCATCGACCCGGTGACCGGGGCCACCGTCTCCAAGCCCTACCTGCACAAGCTCGCCCGCGGCCAGGTCGCCACCGCCCCCGGGCCCGTCCAGCTGCGCGCCATCGCCGCCGCCCTGCGCCGGCCGGCCGCGCTCGTGCAGCGGGCCGCGGCGGAACAGTTCCTCGGCTGGGTCTCGGACGAGGTGCAGGGCTACGACGACGACATGCGCGTCATCGTCACCTACGCGGAGGCCATGCCGCCGGCGGAGCGCAGGCGGTTGCGGGCCACGGTCGAGGCGTGGGAGCGGGCGCGGGCCGAGGAGCGGTAGCCAGCCGCCGGCCGGTGCGGTGCCCGGAAGCGCGGTGTCGGTCGTGCGGTGTCCGGTCGGTGCCGTGCCGGGCCCGTGCGGTGACCCGTCCGTGCGGGGCCGGATGCCGTGCGTTTGTTGGCTGATACAGACGTTGTCGGCGTACGGGCCGGGCGGTACGTTGCCCCGTGACGCGCATCCGGTGCCTGGATTCGGCCGGCCGCGCGTGCCATCAGTGGGGAACACCGTGATCCGGATCGTCTATCTCCTGGCCCCTCTCGAACCCGATGTCGGCGCGGTCGTCCGCGAACGCCGCGGACAGGTCGAGGTCTATCTCTCCGACCGCCATCACACCCGTGACGGAGTCGCGGCCCTCAACAGCGCCTCCGAGGAACTCCTCGCGGCAGGACACTGGTTCCAGCTCTGGAAGGGCGAGATCGTCTCCATCCGGTCGCCCGAGCACTGACCCCGGCCGGCAGCGGTCAGCGCGCCGGCCCGGCCGCCTTCAGGGCGGTCACCGTGGCCGCAGCGAGGCTGTCGAGGTAGCCGGCGGGCAGCGGGGAGCGGATCACGGCGAGCCGCCAGTAGAGCGGGCCCGCGATCAGGTCGAGCGACAGGTCCGCATCGGTTCCGGCCGCCAGCTCGCCGCGCTCGACCGCCTTGCGCACGACCGCCGCCGAGATGCCGCGCTGGGTGTCGCGCAGCGCCGTCTGCAACGCGGCGGCGATCTCCGGGTTGCGCGCCGCCTCGGCGAGCAGGTCCGGGATGATCTGCGACGCGACCGGGTGCCGCAGGGCGCGCGCGGTGACCTCCAGCAGTAACCGGACGTCGCCGAGGAGCGAGCCGGTGTCGGGCGCCGGCATGCCCTGGACCGCCACGGCGGAGACCGTGTCGAGGACCAGCGGCAGCTTCGAACGCCAGCGCCGGTAGACGGCAGCCTTGCCGACGCCGGCCCGGCGGGCGATCCCCTCGATGGACATCCGGCCGTAGCCGACCGCCGCCAGCTCGTCGAAGACGGCGCTGCGGATGGCGTCCGTCACGTCCTCCCGGAGCACTGCGGCTCCCGCGGGGGCGCGACGAGGGGTACGGGGCTCCGTTGGCATGCCACCGAGCCTAGCGCGACGTGGCGACGGAACGGTTGCGTTCCATCCTTGAAATGCTCTACCGTTCAGACCGGACGACGAGACGGATCCGTTCCGTCGCATCGCGTTCACTCCCCGTTTTCGCCTCGAACGAAAGCGCGTCACATGACCTTGCATATGGACGCCCCCGCGGCGGCGCAGGACCTGGACAGCCCGGACGGCGGTCTGTCGGCCGCTGATCTGGCGGCGAAGTACGGGCTGTCGGTCAGTGGTGCCCGGCCGGGCCTTGGCGAGTACACCCGGCAGTTGTGGGGCCGGCGGCACTTCATCAACGAGTTCGCGAAGGCGCGGACGCAGGCGCAGTACACCGACGCGCGGCTGGGTCAGTTGTGGCAGGTGATGACGCCGTTGCTGAACGCGGCGGTGTACTACCTGATCTTCGGGCTGTTGTTGGGTACCGACCGTGGTGTGGACAACTTCATCGCGTTCCTGGTGGCGGGTATTTTCATCTTCACGTTCACCCAGTCGTCGATCATGAGTGGTGTGAAGGCGGTCTCGGGGAATCTGGGGCTGATCCGGGCGTTGCATTTCCCGCGGGCGTCGATGCCGATCGCGTTCACGTTGATGCAGTTGCAGCAGTTGCTGATGTCGATGCTGGTGCTGTTCTCGATCGTGTTGATGACCGGTGAGGTGCCGACCTGGTCGTGGTTGCTGGCGATTCCGGCGTTGTTCATCCAGTCGGTGTTCAATGCCGGTCTGGCGCTGGCGGTGGCCCGGTTGGGCAGCAAGATGACGGACCTGGCGCAGCTGATGCCGTTCATCCTGCGGACGTGGATGTACACCTCCGGCGTCATGTACAGCATCAGCAATTTCACGAAGTCGGCACCGTATTTCGTGAAGATCCTGCTCGATGTGAATCCCATCGCGGTCTATATCGACCTGATGCGCTTCGCGTTGATCGACAGCGTGACGGCCGAGCAGATGCCGCCGCACGTGTGGGCGGTCGCGGTGGGCTGGGCGGTCCTGGTGGGTGTCGGCGGGTACGTGTATTTCTGGAAGGCTGAGGAGAAGTACGGCCGTGGCTGAGACCGCAGAGATCGACAAGAGCGCCACCGGGACCGACACCCATGCCGCCGGGACGGCTCCGGCCCGATCCCGCGTCCCGACCGTGATCGTGGACGATGTGCACATCGTCTACCGGGTGCACGGCGCCGGTAACAGCAAGGGCAGCGCGACGGCCGCCCTCGGCCGCCTCGTGTCCCGCAAGTCGTCCCCGAACGTCCGGCTGGTCCACGCGGTGCGCGGGGTGAGCTTCACCGCCTACCGGGGTGAGGCGATCGGTCTGATCGGGTCGAACGGGTCGGGCAAGTCCACGATGCTGCGGGCCGTCGCGGGCCTGCTGCCGCCGGAGAGCGGCCGGGTCTACACCGACGGCCAGCCCTCGCTGCTGGGTGTCAACGCGGCGCTGATGAACGACCTGTCCGGCGAGCGGAACGTCGTGCTCGGCGGGCTGGCGATGGGCATGTCGCAGGAGGAGATCCGGGAGCGCTACGAGGGCATCGTGGACTTCTCGGGGATCAACGAGAAGGACGATTTCATCTCGTTGCCGATGCGGACGTATTCCTCGGGCATGGCGGCCCGGCTGCGGTTCTCGATCGCGGCGGCCAAGAACCATGACGTGCTGATGATCGACGAGGCGCTGGCCACCGGCGACCGCTCCTTCCAACGGCGCTCGGAGGAGCGCATCCGCGAGCTGCGCAAGGAAGCCGGCACGGTCTTCCTGGTCAGTCACAACAACAAGTCGATCCGTGACACCTGCGACCGGGTGCTGTGGCTGGAGAAGGGCGAGCTCCTCATGGACGGCCCGACCGAGGAAGTCGTCAGCGCCTACGAGAATTCCAACAAATGACGAACCGGCCCGCCATCGAGATGGCGGGCCGGTTCAGCTGTTCATTCCTTCGAGCTGTCAGTACTGGTAGAAACCGGCGCCGGTCTTGCGGCCCAGACGGCCCGCGTCGACCATGCGCTGGAGCAGCGGGGGAGCGGCGTACAGCGGCTCCTTGAATTCGTGGTACATCGAATCCGCGATGGCCGCGATGGTGTCAAGACCGATGAGGTCGGAGAGCTTGAGCGGGCCCATCGGGTGCGCGCAGCCCATTTCCATACCGTTGTCGATGTCCTCGCGGTTGGCGATTCCGGACTCGAACATCCGGATCGCCGACAGGAGATACGGGACCAGCAGCGCGTTCACCACGAAGCCGGAGCGGTCCTGGGCGCGGATCGCGTGCTTGCCGAGGACGTCGGTGACGAGGCTCTCGGTGCGCTTGAGGGTGTCGTCGGCGGTGGTGAGGGCCGGGATCAGCTCGACGAGCTTCTGCACCGGGGCCGGGTTGAAGAAGTGGATCCCGAGCACGTACTCGGGACGCGAGGTGGCCACCGCGAGCTTCACCAGGGGGATGGACGAGGTGTTGGAGGCCAGGATCGCGTCCGGCCGGGTCACCACCTGGTCGAGGACCTGGAAGATCTCGGTCTTGACCTGCTCGTTCTCGACCACGGCCTCGATCACGAGATCACGGTCGGCGAACTCGCCGAGGTCGGTGGTGAAGCTCAGACGGGCGAGCGTCGCGTCCCGCTCCTCCTCGGTGATCTTGCCGCGTTCGGCGGCCTTCCCGAGGGAGTTCGTCAGACGGGTACGGCCGAGCTCCAGGGCCTCGCCGGTGGTCTCCGCGACGCGGACGTCCAGTCCGGCGCGGGCGCAGACCTCCGCGATCCCGGAGCCCATCTGCCCGGCCCCCACCACTCCGACGCGCTGGATGTCGCTCACTCGTAAGCCTTTCGCTGTGGTACAGGAATAAGCGGGCGGACCACGCGGTAGCGGGCTCGCCCGCTCCGACGTTACTCCGCCGGTGCGGAGGATTGCTCCGGCCCCCCGGCCGCACCATCATCAGCGGGACAGCACCCGACGATCAGGGGGCACGGATGGGCCAGATCACTCGCAGGACCTTCGCGCTGGGCGCCATCGGCACCGCGGGCGCGGTGGCCGTGGGGGCCGCCACCGGAACACCCGCCGCCGCGGCCGAAGCGGCACCGGACGCGGAACGGGACCGGCCGGAGCGGCAGTTCCGCGGCATGTGGATCGCGACCGTCGCCAACACGAACTGGCCGTCCGCCCCCGGCCTGCCGGCGGCGACGCAGCGGCAGGAACTGCTCGATCTGCTGGACACCGCCGTCGAGCGCCGGCTCAACGCGGTGGTGCTCCAGGTCCGGCCCACCGCGGACGCGCTGTGGGCGTCGCCGTACGAGCCGTGGTCGCAGTACCTCAGCGGAACCCAGGGCCAGGACCCCGGCTGGGACCCGCTCGGCACGGCCGTGCGCGAGGCGCACCGGCGCGGCCTGGAACTGCACGCCTGGTTCAATCCGTACCGCATCGCCAACAACGCCGACCCGAGCCTGCTCGCCCCGACCCACCCGGCGCGGCTGCACCCCGAGTGGGTCGTCCCGTACGGCGGGAAGCTGTACTACAACCCGGGGCTGCCGGAGGTGCGGCGCTTCGTCCAGGACGCGATGCTCGACGCCGTGCGGCGCTATCCGGTCGACGCGGTCCACTGGGACGACTACTTCTATCCGTACCCGGTGGCGGGGCAGGTCTTCGACGACGATGCCGCGTACGCCGCCTTCGGATCGGGGTTCCCGGACCGGGCCGCCTGGCGGCGCGACAACACCGACCGGCTGGTGCGGGAGACGGCGGTCCGCATCCAGCGGATCCGGCCGCGCACCCGCTTCGGGATCAGCCCCTTCGGGGTGTGGCGCAACCGGGCGACCGACCCGCTCGGCTCCGACACGACGGCGGGCGTCCAGACCTACGACGACCTGCACGCCGACACCCGCGGGTGGGTGAAGAAGGGGTGGATCGACTACATCGTTCCGCAGGTGTACTGGAACATCGGGTTCCCGGCCGCCGACTACGCCAAGCTCGTCCCCTGGTGGGCGGACGTGGTCTCCGGCACCGATGTCGATCTCTACGTGGGTGAGGCGCTGTACAAGGTGGGCCTCGCGGGCCAGCCCGCGGCCTGGCAGGACCCCGCCGAGCTCTCCCGCCACCTCACCTTCGACCGCGACCACCCGCAGGTGCGCGGCAACATCTTCTACTCGTCGACCCAGGTGGTGGCGGACCCGCTCGGAGCGATGTCCCGGGTCGTCGCCGACCACTACGGCCACTGCGTGCACGTGCCGCGCTAGGTCCGGGCATGACTGAGGGGCGGAGCGGCCGCGCTCACGGCCGCACCGCGCCGCTCACGGCGCGGGCGTCGGCTGGTCCCGGTGCCGCACCTCTGAATCCGGGCCCGGTGACACCAGGGCCACGTGGCCGTCGTCGAACCGCACCCGGTACGGCGGTGTGCCGTCCTCGCCGAGCACCTCGACGATCTCGGCGGACCGGTCGTGTTGTCCGACGACCCTGCCGTGTACCAGCAGGACATCTCCCACATTCGCGTTCATCCGCGGTCACCCCTGATCAGGAGGACATGTACCTGAATTCTTTCCAAGTCTAGGCGCGCCCGCCGGTTACCGCCCGGATTCGGCGGGAATATTCGTTCGATCAAGAGGCTTCCGGCCTGTTAGCGTCGCGGTGTGGCGAAACTCAATCAGATCATCGCGGTCGAGAAGGGCGTCAAGTCCAAGTCCCATCAGGAACTGACCGCTTCCCATCACGACCTGCAGAAGCCCGCTCTGCTCTCCGGGCTCTCCCGGACCTACCAGCCGAAGGACGAGGAGGGCGAACAGCTGCCCCCCGAGTCGACCCGGGTCCAGATCAAGGCCGAGGACGTGCTGCGGACGACCGCGGTCACCCTCACCCGGCTCTTCGACGTCACCGCCACCAAGGACTGGGCGAACTGCGAGGCCCGCGCCGATGTGACGGTCGACGGGCGCGCGCTGGTGCGGGAGGTGCCCGTGTCGTACCTGCTGTTCCTGGAGAAGCAGCTGGTGGACCTGCACACCTTCATCCGCAAGCTGCCGGTGCTCGACGCCGCGGAGTCGTGGAACCTCGACCCGTCGAGCGACGCGTGGAAGACCGAGCCCGTACGCACCATCCGTACCAAGAAGGTGCCGCGCAACCACGTCAAGGCCGAGGCGACGGAGAAGCACCCCGCCCAGGTCGACGTGTACTACGAGGACGTGCCGGTCGGTTACTGGACGACCGTCAAGTTCTCCGGCGCCCTTCCGGCCCGGCGGGTCAACGAGCTGCTCGAGCGGGTGGAGAAGCTGCAGAACGCGGTCAAGTTCGCCCGCGAGGAGGCCAACAGCGCGGAAGTCACCGACCAGCGGGTCGGGGACGCCGTACTCGGCTACCTTCTCGGGCCGTAGGCGACCGCACCACAACAGACCCCCTCCGCCTGTGTGCGGAGGGTGCGCGAGGAGCGCAAAGCTCAGCCTGAAGCTTGTCGTGACGACGTGGTTCCAGTGGGGGTTCGAGTCCCTCTCCCGGCACTACCGGCCGGGGTAGCCCAACTGGCAGAGGCAGACCGCGATCAATCTCAGACTCTTGCTCCAGACTCAGCATTCGCCGCCGATCGCCGGATCCTCCGGGTTCGGGCTTGGTCGTCAGGTGCCGGTTCGAATCCGGTCCGCCGCTCTCCCTCCTGCGGCGGTAGTTCAATGGCAGAACAAGACGACGTGAAACTGACCCGCACCCCATCGCGCCGGCGTGTGCACATGGGCGGCATCAACAGGGGCCCGGGAGCTGGACACGCTCTCGGGCCCCGCTCCATGCCCAAGTCCGTTCCCCCGCCCATGTCCTGCCCGCTACCGTCTGGGCAGCGGGGCGGTGCCGCACAGGAACTCGGCGCTCTCCAGCAGCTCCGCCGTCAGCCGGACCCCGGTCAGATGCTCGGCGAGGGCGAACGCCGCCTCGGTGTTGAGCTGGTACTGCCGGTCGTCCTTGTCGCTCAGATCGAAGCCGACCTGACGCATCACCGGTTCGAGCCCGTCCGGGTCGCTGCCGTCCCGGCTGAACGGGAAGAGCGGTTCGAAATGCAGCCGCAACTCGCCGTCCTCGCACCAGTGGAAGTGGTCGACGGCGTTGACGTTCCTGAAGTGCGAGACCAGGCGGGTGCCTTGGGAGAGCGGAAGGATCAACTGGTCCATCGTGCCGAGGTAGCCGTTCGGCTCGATCGCGAGGGCCCACTCGCCGACCTCGGCCACGGCGATGAACAGCCGGTCCCCGTCGTGCGCGTCCCAGGCGTCGTAGGCGGGCTCGACGAGGGACTCGGCCCCCTTCAGGCGTATCCGCCCGGTGGCATGGAGCCGTTCCAGGAGCTCCTCGGGCGCCAGCCCGCGCACCAGCGTGATGCAGTACGCCTCGGCCAGACCGGGGAAGCGGTCGTCGAACCAGGTGAAGTCAGCGGCGGTCGCAGTCATGTCCGGATCGTCGCACCCGGCACTGACAACGGCCTTCAGCCGCCGCCCGCTCCGCCGTTACCGGGTCCGCCGAGAGCGGCGAGCAGCCCGGCGACGGCCTCGTCGAGCAGGCCGAGGAACGCGCCGACCGCCGGGGACGGCGACAGGCCGCGCGCGGTGGCGGCGTAGACGGCCCGCCCCGGAACGTCGTCGGGATGCAGCGCCACGAGGGCGATGTCGGCCCGCACCGAGGCGGCGGCCAGGGCCGGGACGAGGGTGACGCCGAGGCCCGCCGCGACGAAGCCCTGCTTGGCGATCCACTCGGCCGCGACGAAGCCGATCCGCGGCTCGAATCCGGTCCGCAGCGCGGAGCTGATCAGGGTGCCCCCGGGCCGGGCGCTGCCCGTCACCCACTGCTCCTCGGCGAGTTCGGCGAGCCTGATCCATGACCGGCCGGCCAACGGGTGGCCGGCGGGCAGCGCGACGAGCATGCTCTCGTCCAGCAGATGGTGCAGGTCGAAGTCGTCCAGCGGATGCCCGAACGTGGTGCTGACGACGGCGACATCGATCTCCCCGGCCGCCAGCCCGGCGAGATGGGCAGGTGTCACACCTTCCTTGAGAGTGATGGCGACCGCCGGATGGCGGGCGTGGAACGCGGCGATCGCCCTGGGGACGAGCGCCGCCTCGGCCGTCGCGAACGCGCCGATCCGCAGCCGGCCGGCGTCGAGGTCGCGCAGCGCGGTGAGGTCCTGCCGGGCCGCGCCGAGCCGGTCGAGCACGGCCTCGGCGTGCGGCAGCAGGCTGCGACCCGCCTCGGTGAGCCGCACCCCGCGCGGCAGCCGGTCGAAGAGCGGGGCGCCCGTCTGCCCTTCCAGCGCGGAGATCTGCCGGGACACCGCGGACTGGGTGTAGCCGAGGCCATTCGCCGCGGCGGTGAACGAACCGAGGCGGGCGACCTCGGTGAACATCCGGAGCCACGAGATGGAGAAGTCGTCGGCGAAGGCCATGGAGACATGCGGTTCTGGCATGCCTTCTATGCTAGACATTCGCTTGTCGCACGGCTTGGCCGCCCCTAGCGTCGTCGATATGGAAAAGATCGCGTTTCTGGGCCTGGGACACATGGGCGCCGTCATGGCGCGCCGGCTGCTTGCGGCAGGCCACCCGCTGACCGTGTGGAATCGCACCGCCTCGCGGGCACAACCGCTCGTGGCGGCGGGAGCCCGTCAGGCGAGCACCCCCGCGGAGGCGGTAGCCGGCGCCGATGTGGTGATCACGATGCTGGCCGGCCCCGAGGCGATGCGGCAGGTCATGGACGGGGCGGACGGTGTCGCGACCGCGCTGCGCCCCGGGACGTATCTCATCGACATGTCGACCATCGGACCGCGGGCCACGGACGAGCTGGCAGGGCGGCTGCCGGATGGGGTGGCGCTGATCGACGCCCCGGTGATGGGCAGCGTCGACCGTGCGGCGACGGGTGAACTGTGGGTGCTGGCGGGCGGGGACCCCGACCCGGTCCTGAAGATCCTGGAGTGCCTCGGCACGGTGACCCGCTGCGGTGCGACCGGATCGGGAGCGGCGCTGAAGCTGGTGCTGATCAACTCGATCATCGGCGGGGTCGCGCTGGTCGGAGAGGCGCTCGCCCTCGCGGACACCCTCAGGCTGCCCGAGGAGCTCGTGGTCGGCGAGTTGAAGAAGGGCCCGCTGGCCGGCGTCGTACAGCGGGCGTTCGCCCGCGAGGCGCACTTCCCCGTGGCGCTCGCGGCCAAGGACGTCGGCCTCGCGACCGCCGCCGCCGATCTGCCGGTGGCGCGCGCGGTGCTCGACCTGCTCACCGCGCTCCCCGAACTCGCGGACGCGGACCTGTCGCAGGCCGCCCAGCACGCCCGCACGCGCACCGGCACCCACCGCACCGCCGACGCCCCGGTCGCCGTCGACAGCTAGTACCCCGGCCGAGGTCCCGCAGGAGCGGGGCTTCGGCCGGAATCGCTGGGTACGGTGGGCGGGCGGGGGCATGTGTCGGGCAGAGTCCTGCTGGGAACCGTTGTGCCGTACACCAGGAGGCGAAGGTGCTGGAGATCCGTCGGGTGACGCGGGCCGCGGACGTGATCGCCGCCGAGACCCTCTTCGACGGGCCGGCCCGTCCGGAGTGGGCGGCCCGGTTCCTCGCCGAGGCGGGACATCACCTGCTGGTGGCCTATCAGGGAGCGGAGCCGGCCGGGTTCGTCACAGGGGTGGAGATGACCCACCCGGACAAGGGGACCGAGATGTTCCTCTACGAGCTCGGGGTGGCCGAAGGGCACCGGCGGCGCGGCATCGGCCGGGCCCTGGTCAGCGGGCTGGCGGCGCTCGCCCGCGAGCGCGACTGCTACGGGATGTGGGTGCTCACCGACCGCGACAACCCCGCCGCCCTCGCCACCTACCGCTCCACCGGAGCGGACACCGACGAGGCCACCGCCCTGCTGTCGTGGACCTTCACCACGGAAGCCGCCCCAGAGGCGTAGCGGTCCGCCGCCCGGTGCCCGCCCGGCGCCGGCCCGCGTCCGACCGTGCTCGCCCGACTCGGTGGCCCGGGGGCCTTGGGGACTCGGTTAGCCTGAGGGCACAATGAACCGTTTGACGACGTCATCGGGTGCGTACGACCTCACCCGATTCCCCGAGGACCCCCGCGACAGGCTCCGTGCCTGGGACGCCGCCGACGAGTACCTGCTGCGGCACCTGGACGGGATCGACGCGGAGCCCGTGGACCTGTCGGGCACCGTGGTCGTGGTGGGCGACCGGTGGGGCGCGCTGGTCACCTCGCTCGCCGCGCACCGCCCGGTACAGATCACCGACTCCTTCCTCGCCCAGCAGGCGACCCGGGCGAATCTGGCGCGCAGCGGCGCCGACGCCGACGCGGTACGGCTGCTTTCGGCCATGGACGCCGTCCCGGAGCGGATCGACGTACTGCTGGTCCGGGTGCCCAAGAGCCTGGCGTTCCTGGAGGACCAACTGCACCGGCTCGCACCGCGGTTGCACGCCGGTACCGTCGTCGTCGGCACCGGGATGGTCACCGAGATCCACACCTCGACGCTCAAGCTCTTCGAAGAGCTCATCGGTCCGACCAGGACGTCGCTGGCCGCGAAGAAGGCCCGGCTCGTCTTCAGTACGCCGGACCCCGCCCTCGTCCGTACCGACAGCCCGTGGCCGCGCACGTACGAGCTGCCCGCCGACCTCGGCGCGGCCTCCGGCCTGGCCGTCACCAACCACGCGGGCATCTTCTGCGCCGAACGCCTGGACATCGGTACCCGGTTCTTCCTGCGGCACCTGCCGCAGCGCCACGGCCCCGAACGCGTCGTGGACCTGGGCTGTGGCAACGGCGTGGTCGGCACAGCCGCGGCGCTGGCCAACCCCGACGCCGAAGTGACGTTCATCGACGAGTCGTTCTCCGCGGTGGCCTCCGCCGAGGCCACCTTCCGGGCCAACGCCGGAACGGCAGGCAAGGCCGAGTTCCTGGTGGACGACGGCCTGTCGTCCGTCCCCGCCGGCTCGGTGGACCTGGTGCTGAACAATCCGCCGTTCCACACCCACCAGGCGACGACCGACACGACGGCCTGGCACATGTTCACCGGGTCCCGCGACGCGCTGCGCGACGGGGGTGAGTTGTGGGTCATCGGGAACCGGCATCTCGGCTACCACGTGAAGCTGCGCCGGGTCTTCGGCAACTGCGAGGTCGTCGCGAGCGACCCGAAGTTCGTCATCGTGCGAGCGGTGAAACGCTGATCGCGGACTTCCCGCCGGCTCAGCGGGCCGCCGCGTCCCGGAGGGCGTCGATCAGGCCGAGCAGCGCGGGCTGGGCCGGCGAGGTCTCGCGTACCGCCGCGTAGATCGCCCGGACCGGCTCCGGTCCGCGGACCTTGCGCACGACGACTCCGGGATGGCGGTTTCCCAGCCCCAGCGTCGGCATCAGGCCGACCCCGAGGCCGGCGGCGATGAACCCCTGCGCCGTGGCGTAGTCCACGCTCTCGACCACGAAATCCGGGCTGAAGCCCGCCGCGGCACAGGCGTCGAGGACGGATTCGAGGCAGGGGCCCGCCGGCCATTCGTTGCCGACCCACGGCTCGTCCGCGAGATCGGTCAGATCCAGCACCTTCTTCGCCGCGAGCCGGTGCCCCTTGGGCAGCACCGCGCGGTAGGGGTCGTCGAGCAGGTGCACGAGGCGGATGCCCGCGCTCGGCCGGTCGCGCGGATGGACCACGATCGCCAGATCGGCCCGGCCCTGCTGCACCTCGGGAAGGGGGTCCTCGGGGTCGATGAGCTTGAGATCGATCCGCACGCCCGGATGCTCGTCGCGCAGCCGCGCCAGCGCCGGCGCCACCAGCGTCGCGCCCGCCGTGGCGAAGTAGCGGATCGACAACTGCCCGGTGCGCCCGGCCCGGAGATCGGCCAGCGCGGTCTCCGCCTCGGCGACGTTCCTGCTGATCACGGCCGCGTGTTCGGTGAGCAGCAGCCCGGCCGCAGTCGGCCGTACGCCCCGGCCGAAGCGTTCGAGCAGCGCCGTTCCGGCCTGCTTCTCCAGGGCCGCCACCTGCTGGCTGACGGCGGACGGCGTGTACCCCAGATTCGCCGCCGCCGCGGTCACCGAACCACTGGTGACGACCGCCCGCAGCACCTGCATACGTCTCACATCGAGCATGTAGGAGAGCTTAATGGTGCATGCAACTCTTTTCTCTTGTCCTGTCGGGTCGACCGGAGGCACGGTGAACGCCGGAAGACCGAACAGGGAGACAGCGAGTGAGCAGCAGCGGCAGTGGCGGCGACGGCGGTAGTGGCACGCGGGGCGGACAGGGCGGTTCCGGCCCGATGGCGCTGGTGCGGATGGGCGTACTCGCCCTGCTGTGGGGATCGACGTTCCTGTGGATCAAGGTGGCCCTGGACGGCCTGTCGCCCGCCCAAGTCACCTTCACCCGCTGCGCGTTGGGCGCCCTGGTCCTGCTCGTCCTGTGCTTCTCGGCGCGCCGCCGCCTGCCGCGTGACCGTGCGACCTGGGGTCACATCGCCGTTGCCGCCTTCTTCTGCAACGCGCTGCCGTTCGCGTTGTTCAGCGTCGGCGAGCAGACGGTCGACTCCGGCGTGGCCGGCGTCCTGAACGCGACGACCCCGTTGTGGTCCCTGCTGATCGGTGTCGCCATCGGCACGGAACGCCGGCTCCGCCCCGCCCGGCTGGGCGGACTCCTCCTCGGCTTCGCGGGCACGCTGCTGATCTTCGCCCCGTGGGGGCGGGGCGGACTCGTCAGCTGGGGTTCCGCCGCCATCCTTGGAGCGGCGGCCAGTTACGCCGTCGCGTTCGCCTACATGGGACGCCATCTCGTCGGGAAGGGCACCGCCACCATCGCGCTCTCCGCGTCCCAACTCCTCGCCGCGACGGGACTCAGTGCGCTGACCCTGCCGATCGGCGGACTCGCGCCCCTTCACCCCGGTCCCGCCGCTCTGACGGCGGTGGTCGTCCTGGGGATCTTCGCCACCGGGATCACCTTCCACCTCACCTACCGGCTCATCGCGGACGAGGGCGCGACCAACGCCGCCACGGTCGGATACCTGCTGCCGGTGGTCTCGGTGGCGCTGGGCGCGATCGTGCTCCACGAGGACGTCAACCTCCGGACCGTCGCGGGCATGGCCGTCGTCCTCGTCGGCGTCGGTATGACCCGCCGGCCGGCGAGGGAGCCGTTCCGCCCGGCTGAGGAATCTCCTCGCCGAGCGGTCACGGAGATCGCCGACTCCACGTCCTGAGCTGAGGACGGCCCGGCCGTCAGTAGCCGGTCGGGCGGATGAGGCCCGTCTCGTAGGCGAAGACGGCCGCCTGGGTCCGGTCGCGGAGGCCGAGTTTGACCAGGATCCGGCTGACGTGGGACTTCACGGTCTGCTCCGCCACCACGAGACGCTGGGCGATCTCCGCGTTCGACAGACCCTGGGCGATCAGGGAGAGGACCTCGGTCTCACGTTCCGTCAGATCGCCGATGCGGTCCTTGAGCGGGGCCCGTGGGGCGCCGGCCATGCGGGAGAACTCGGCGATGAGGCGCTTGGTGATGTTCGGGGCGAGCAGGGCGTCGCCGTAGGCCACCACCCGCACCGCCTGGGCCAGTTCGGCGGCCGACGCGTCCTTCAGCAGAAAACCGGACGCTCCCGCGCGCAGCGCCTCGTAGACGTACTCGTCGAGATCGAACGTGGTCAGGACGAGGACCTTGACGGTGGCGCCCGCCGGCTCGGTGATACGGCGGGTCGCCTCGATGCCGCCGAGGCGGGGCATCCGTATGTCCATCAGGACGACGTCGGGGGCGAGTTCGGCCACCTTGGCGACGGCGTCGATGCCGTCCACGGCCTGGCCGACGACCTCGATACCGGGCTCGGCGTTGAGCAGCACCGTCAGGCCCTGGCGGACCATCATCTGATCGTCGGCGATCAGAACGCGGATGGTCGTCATGGAGTGTCCTCAACGGGGTCGGCGGGCGCGGCAGGGTCTGCGGGTGCGACCGGGGGGCGCGCGGGCAGTATCGCGGTCACTTCGTAGCCGCCGTCCGGGGTGGCTCCGGTGGCCAGTTCGCCCCCCAGCATCGCGGTGCGCTCGCGCATCCCGAGCAGCCCGTGCCCGATTTCTCGCGAGGGCGGTGCGGCCCGGTCCGGCGCGGTGTTGGTGACCCGGACCGTGACGCCGGACGCGGTGTACCCGACCTCCACCAGAACCGCCGCCCCGGGCGCGTGCCGCATCGCGTTGCTGAGCGCCTCCTGCACGATACGGAACGCCGACAGCTCGACTCCCGGCGGCAGCGGTCGCGGCTCCCCGGTGGTCCGGGTGGTGACCGGGAGCCCGGCGCCGCGCACGTTGCCGACCAGCTCGTCCAGTCGGTCGAGGGTGGGTTGCGGGGTGTGCCGGGCGCTGTTCGGCAGCGTGTCCTCGGAGCGCAGTACGCCGAGCACGTGCCGTAGTTCGGTGAGCGCCTCGACCGCGTTGGCGCGGATGCCCGCGAGGTTCTCCCGCAGTTCCTCGGAGGGGTTCTCGACCAGGTGCGGGGCGACCTGCGCCTGGATGGAGATCACCGACATGTGGTGGGCGACCACGTCGTGCAGTTCGCGGGCGATCCGGTTGCGCTCCTCCAGCAGGGTGCGCCGGGCCCGCTCCTCGGCGGTGATCTCCTCCTGCGCGACCAGTTCCGTACGGGCCACCCCGAGCCCGCGCAGCGCCGCGCCGAGCACCGTGGCCGTCGTGAAGATCACGGCGCCGAGGCGGACATCGTCGGCGTGCCCCGTGATGACGGACGCGCCACTGATCAGTCCCGCCACGACGCTGATGGCCAGCGTCTCGGCGGCGACGCGGGGGCGGACCCGCAGCGCGAGCAGGAACAGCACCATGGCCTGCTGGGTGAGGCCGGCGCCCGTCCACGGGAAGATCGTGCTCCCGACCACATCGGCCCGCACCGCGGCCACAGCCATGGCGATCGTCGACGCCCACCAGGCCGGGACCGGGCGGAACAGCACCGCGACGAGGGCCACCGACTGGATCGTGGCGAGCAGCAGGCCGACCGCCCCGCCCGTCCGGTAGTTGACGGCGTACTCGTTCGTATTGGCGATGAGCAGGCCCAACGCGACGAACACGAGCGGCACCGTGATCGCCGGGCGCCAGTCCAGCCAGCGCGGCCGTCCCGTGCGGGGCAGCGGATCGGCCCCCGTCCACAGGTCCTCGCGCAGGGTACGCAGCAACCTCCGCAGAACCGGCACCGGTTGCTCCGTCATGTCCCCCCGCTTCACAAGATCCAGCCTAGGCACGCCGCGTCGCCGCCGATCGGGCGGGGCGCCCCTCGCGCACGACCAGGCCGCCCGTTTTCGGGCGCCCCTGTTCGTACGTGCGGAACGCGGCCCAGCAGACCAGCAGCGCGACGGCGAACACCGGCAGCCAGGCTCCACACCACCAGCACGGCGGCGACCGGTCCGAACGGCCGCGTCATCCGGGCGCCGAGCCACTGCCCGTACGTCGTGCCGCGGGCCCGCGCCGCCGGGTAACCCTTCCCGGCCACGTGTCCGCCGACCAGGAAGAAGACCGCGAGGGTCTGGAACAGCCAGGAGACCGGGGCCAGTCGGGGCATCCGCTGGAGCGGCCCCGCACCGTGCACCGTCCCGCTGTCGGCGACCAGCGCGGTCACCAGCCAGTGCCCGAGCACCACGCCCAGGACGGCGAGGGCGCGCAGCGCGTCGATGGCACGGTCGCGGTCGGGCGGGGTGGCGGAGTCGATCCGTCGCACGAGCTCACGCACGGCGGCCCTCCTCGGAAGGGTTCTGGCCGGAGACGATCCGGGCGATGTTGCGCAGCGACGCGGAACGGGGCTTGAGGTAGTCGCTGTGGCCGCCGTCGCCCGCGTCGAAGGTGTGGGCGCCGAACCTCTTCGACACCGGGTCGGTCCCGAACCCGACGGTGAGGAACGGCAGTCGGATCCGCACATGCGGCACGTCGGCGATCCAGTCGTCCGCACCCCGGCCCGCCCAGACGGTGGCCCGGGTGTGCAGGGCGCCGACGGTGTCGGCGCCGGTGCCGGGGCTGCCGTACAGCACGATGGCGGCGACCTTCAGGTCCCGGGCGGCCAGGGCGCAGACGACCGAGCCGTAGGAGTGGCACAGCAGCGACGTCCGGGCGGCGGGCTTGATCGCACCCAACTCGGCCATGAAGGAACGGAGTCGGGGCGCGGCGCCCTTGGCCCGCCCCGGCGTCAGCACCTCGCGGCTCATCGTGCCGGGCGTCTCGTAGCCGAGCCAGGCGACGACCGCGGCCCGAGCGCCGAGCTCCTGCTCCAGCGCCACCGCGCCGGCCCGGAAGCGCTCGTAGGTGTCGAGGTTGGTGTCAGAACCCGGTACCAGCACGGCGATCTCGGTGGCGCGGGACAGATCGCCGAACACCTCGGCGGTGCGGCCGCCGTTCCGCCCGTCGAACGAGAGGAAGTGCCGCGCCGGCTCCGCCATGGCGCGCAAGGCACGCGCCCGCCTGCGGTCGCCGTGCTCCCCGGCCATCCGCTCCGCCGCCCGGATGCCGTCGCGGTTGGCGGCGTACCGCACACCGAGAGCGGCGGGAGTCGCCGCGGTCAGCGGGGCGAGCACGGCCGGCGCGGGCGCCGGAACAGCCGCCGGACGGGCGGCCCCGGCCACCGGGAACGCCACGGACACGGTGACGAGCGCGGCGAGCAGTGTGCGGCGCAGACGGTTGTCGCGCGGGCGGGACGCCATGGAGGGTGGTCCTTCCGTACCGGGATGTCCTTCGTTCTTCCGGTACCGAAGTTATGGATCACACGGTGTGGTCGGCGTCCCGCCGGGGAGCGCACCTTCCGCGTAGCTCTGAAGTACGGGGAGTACGGGTCAGGGTCCGCCCGCCCGCCGGACGGAAGCTCACACCGACGGCCCGGGCAGGGCCTGTTCGGGGCCCTCGCCGTTCACCAGCCGCTGCAGGGCCTTGTCGAGCCGGACCTGCCTGGCCTCCGGCGTGAGCGCCTGGAGCAGCGGCAGGATCGTCAGGTAACGCCCGGTCCTGTCGAGCGCCTCGAACGCCTTCCCGGCGGCGGGATTCGCATCGAGCGCCGCCGCCAGGTCGGGCGGCACCGTCGCCGTCCGCTGCGACTCGTAGGCTGCCGCCCACCGCCCGTCCTCCTGCGCCCTGCGCACCTCGGCGAGCCCGGGTTCGCGCATCCGCCCGGCGGCCGTCAGCGTCGCGACCTTGTCCACGTTCACCTGCGACCACAGGCTCCTGGGCCGGCGCGGCACGTACTTCTGCAGGTAGTACCGCTCGTCGAGGGACCGCCGCTGCCCGGAGATCCAGCCGTAGCAGAGCCCGATGTCGACCAGCTCGTCGGAGGTGACCGTCGCGATGCCCGACGTCTTCTTCGCCATCCTGATCCACACACCCTCATGGCGCGTGACGTGTCCGGCCAGCCAGTCCTCGAACGCCCCGGCGTTCGCGAAGGCGATGATCTCCACTCCGTCGAGCTCGTCCATGCGGCTCAGGCTAGGACACGGCCCAGCGCCGGGGCGAGCCGTCGCACCGGCGTCCGGGAGAGGTGGGGCGCAGGAGCAGCTTTGCATAAAGCTTCGGTGGACCGTATAGTCATGCCATCGACGAGGAGGGTTCGATGGCTTTGCGGGCAGCGGTGGCAGGAGCGAGCGGGTACGCGGGGGGCGAGATCCTGCGGCTGCTCCTGGGGCACCCGGAGATCGAGATCGGTGCGCTCACCGGCAACTCCAACGTGGGACAGCTACTGGGCGCGCTGCAGCCGCATCTGCTGCCGCTGGCCGGGCGGGTGCTCGAGCCGACGTCGGCCGAGGTATTGGCCGGACACGACGTGGTCTTTCTCGCGCTGCCGCACGGGCAGTCCGCGGCGGTGGCCGAGCAGCTCGGCGACGGCGTGCTGATCGTCGACTGCGGCGCCGACTTCCGGCTGCGCGATGCCGCGGACTGGGAGCGGTTCTACGGCTCCGCACACGCCGGGACCTGGCCCTACGGGCTGCCAGAGCTGCCCGGGGCGCGGGTCGCGCTGCAGGGCTCGAAGCGCATCGCGGTGCCCGGCTGCTTCCCGACCGGCGTCTCGCTGGCGCTCTTCCCGGCGTACGCGGCGGGGCTCGCCGAGCCCGAGGCCGTGATCGTCGCCGCTTCCGGCACGTCCGGCGCGGGCAAGGCGCTCAAGCCGCACCTGCTGGGCAGCGAGGTCATGGGATCCGTCACCCCGTACGGCGTCGGGGGCGTGCACCGCCACACCCCCGAGATGATCCAGAACCTGTCGGCCGTGGCCGGAGAGCCGGTCGGCGTCTCGTTCACCCCGACCCTCGTACCGATGCCGCGCGGCATCCTCGCCACCTGCAGCGTGCGGGCGAAGGCGGGGGTCACCGCCGACGCGGTGCGCGCCGCGTACGAGAAGGCCTTCGCGGACGAGCCGTTCGTGTACCTGCTGCCCGAGGGGCAGTGGCCGTCGACCGGCGCGGTGATCGGCTCGAACGCCGTGCAGCTGCAGGTCGCGTACGACGAGGCGGCCGGCCGCATCATCGCCATCAGCGCGATCGACAACCTGACGAAGGGCACCGCGGGCGGCGCGGTGCAGAGCATGAACGTCGCCCTCGGACTCCCCGAGGACATGGGACTTTCCACGACAGGAGTGGCACCGTGAGCGTCACGGCAGCACAGGGATTCACGGCCGCGGGCATCGCCGCCGGGATCAAGGACAGCGGCAACCCCGATCTGGCCCTCGTGGTCAACAACGGGCCGCGCCTGGCCGCCGCGGGCGTCTTCACCTCCAACCGTGTGAAGGCCGCGCCCGTCGTCTGGTCCGAGCAGGTCGTCAAGGGCGGGCTGGTGTCCGCCGTCGTCCTCAACTCCGGTGGCGCCAACGCCTGCACGGGGCCGCTCGGCTTCCAGGACACGCACGCGACCGCCGAGAAGGTCGCGGAGGTCCTCGGCCAGAACGCGGGCGAGGTCGCCGTCGCGTCCACCGGCCTGATCGGCCTGCGCCTCCCGATGGACAAGCTGCTGCCGGGGATCGAGAAGGCCGCGGCCGAACTCTCCGCGCACGGCGGCGAGAAGGCCGCCATCGCGATCAAGACCACCGACTCGGTGCACAAGACAGCCGTCGTCGAGAAGGACGGCTGGACCGTCGGCGGGATGGCCAAGGGCGCGGGCATGCTCGCACCGGGCCTGGCCACCATGCTCGTCGTGCTCACCACCGACGCCGACCTGGACGCCGGCACGCTCGACACCGCGCTGCGCGCCGCCACCCGCACCACCTTCGACCGGGCCGACTCCGACGGCTGCATGTCCACCAACGACACCGTGCTGCTGCTCGCCTCCGGCGCCTCCGGCACCGTCCCCGCCTACGACGACTTCGCCGCCGCCGTCGAGCAGGTCTGCGCCGATCTGGCCCGGCAGCTGATCGGTGACGCCGAGGGCGCGTCCAAGGACATCAAGGTCGAGGTGATCAACGCCGCGACCGAGGACGACGCCGTCGAGGTCGGCCGGTCGATCGCCCGCAACAACCTCCTCAAGTGCGCGATCCACGGCGAGGACCCCAACTGGGGCCGGGTGCTGTCCGCGATCGGCACGACCGCCGCCGCCTTCGAGCCGGACCGGCTCAACGTGGCCATCAACGGCGTCTGGGTCTGCAAGGACGGCTCGGTCGGCGAGGACCGCGACCTGGTCGACATGCGGTTCCGCGAGGTCGTCATCACCGCCGACCTGAACGCGGGCGCCGCCGCGGCCACCATCTGGACCAACGACCTGACGGCGGACTACGTCCACGAGAACAGCGCGTACAGCTCATGACCAACCCCACCGCGCGCAACCACACCGCGCTGCCCAAGGCCCGCATCCTCATCGAGGCGCTGCCGTGGCTCACCCGCTTCAACGGCAAGACCGTCGTCATCAAGTTCGGCGGCAACGCCATGGTCGACGAGGAGCTGAAGGCGGCCTTCGCCCAGGATGTCGTCTTCCTGCGGCACGCGGGCCTCAAGCCCGTCGTCGTGCACGGCGGCGGCCCGCAGATCAGCGCGCAGCTCGACCGGCTCGGCATCGCGTCGTCCTTCACCGCGGGACTGCGGGTGACCACCCCCGAGACGATGGACGTCGTCCGGATGGTGCTCGCCGGCCAGGTCCAGCGGCAGCTGGTCGGGTTGCTCAACGAGCACGGCCCGTTCGCCGTCGGGATGACCGGCGAGGACGCGCACACCATGACGGCCGTCAAGCGGCACGCGGTCGTCGACGGGGAGCAGGTGGACATCGGCCTCGTCGGCGAGATCACCCATGTCGACCCGGGCGCCATCCAGGCGCTGCTGGACGACGGCCGGATCCCGGTCGTCTCGTCCATCGCCCGGGGCGAGGACGGCCATGTCTACAACATCAACGCGGACACTGCAGCCGCCGCGCTCGCCTCGGCGCTGGGCGCCGAGGTCCTCGTGGTCCTCACCGACGTCGAGGGGCTCTACGCCGACTGGCCGTCCAGCGAGGACGTGATCAGCCAACTCACCGCGAGCGAGCTGGAGAAGCTGCTGCCCCAGCTGGCCAGCGGCATGGTGCCCAAGATGGAGGGCTGCCTGCACGCCGTGCGCAACGGCGTCGGCAGCGCACGGATCATCGACGGCCGGGTGCCCCACTCGATGCTCCTCGAAGTATTCACGGACGACGGCATCGGCACGATGATCGTGCCCGACGCGCAGGGGGACGGGTCATGAGCAACGAGGAACTGACGCAGCGCTGGCAGGGCTCGCTGATGGACAACTACGGGACGCCGCGCGTCCCGCTGGTCCGCGGCGAGGGCGCGAAGTTCTGGGACGCCGACGGCAAGGTCTACCTCGACTTCATCGGCGGTATCGCGGTCAACTCCCTCGGTACCGGTCATCCGGCGGTGGTCCGGGCGGTCTCCGAGCAGATCGGCACGCTCGGCCACGTGTCGAACCTCTTCATCGCCGAGCCGCCGGTGGCCGTGGCGGAGCGGCTGCTGCAGCTCTTCGGGCGCGCCGGCCGGGTCTTCTTCTCCAACTCCGGTGCGGAGGCGGTGGAAGCCGCCTTCAAGATCGGCCGGTTGACGGGCCGCACGCACATGGTCGCCACCTCCGGCGCCTTCCACGGCCGGACGCTGGGCGCCCTCGCCCTCACCGGCCAGCCGAAGAAGCAGGAGGCGTTCCATCCGCTGCCCGGTGACGTCACCCATGTGCCGTTCGGCGACGTGGACGCGCTGCGCGCCGCCGTCACCACCGACACCGCGCTGCTGATCATCGAGCCCATCCAGGGCGAGAACGGCGTCGTCGTGCCGCCCGCCGGCTATCTGAAGGCGGCCCGGGAGATCACCACCGCCACCGGCACCCTGCTGGTCCTGGACGAGGTGCAGACCGGCATCGGCCGGACCGGCCACTGGTTCGAGCACCAGGCGCACGGCGTCGAGCCCGATGTGGTCACCCTCGCCAAGGGTCTCGGCGGCGGTCTGCCGATCGGCGCGACGATCGCCTTCGGTGCGGCGGCCGACCTGCTGACGCCGGGTCAGCACGGCACCACCTTCGGCGGGAACCCGGTCGCTTGCGCCGCCGCGCTCGCCGTACTGGACACCATCGCGGCCGACGGGATTCTCGACAACGTCAAGCGGCAGGGCGACCGGCTGCGGCACGGGATCGAGGCACTGGGGCACCCGCTGGTCGATCATGTGCGCGGTGCGGGGCTCCTGCTGGGTATCGTTCTCACGGAGCCGCTCGCCGCGCAGGTGCAGCAGGCGGCTCAGGACGCCGGACTCCTGGTGAACGCGGCTGTGCCCGACACGGTACGGCTCGCGCCTCCGCTGATCGTCGGTGACGACGAGGTGGAGGTGTTCCTCCAGGCTCTGCCCGCCGTCCTCGACGCGGTACACAGCGACCAACGATCCGGAGAAATGCGACGATGACCGAGGCGCAGCACGGCGGCCAGGCCGTACCGCAGACCCGCACCGCACGCCACCGCCGGATCGTGGACATCCTCAACCGGCAGCCGGTGCGGTCGCAGAGCCAGCTCGCGAAGATGCTCTCCGACGACGGGCTGAGCGTCACGCAGGCGACGCTCTCGCGCGACCTGGACGAGCTGGGCGCGGTCAAGATCCGCAACGCCGGCGGCGAGCTGATCTACGCCGTACCGTCCGAGGGCGGTTTCCGTACCCCGCAGGCGCCGCTGGGGGAGTCGGTGAAGGAGGAGCGGATGGCCCGGCTGGCCGGCGAGCTGCTCATCTCGGCGGAGGCATCCGCCAACCTGGTCGTCCTGCGCACCCCGCCGGGCGCGGCCCAGTTCCTGGCCTCGGCGATCGACCAGGCCGAGGTGCACGACATCCTGGGCACCATCGCGGGCGACGACACCCTCATGCTGATCAGCCGGGACGCGGCGGGCGGCCAGGCCCTGGCCGACCACCTGCTCCGGCTCGCGGCGGGCGACCACCGGCAGAACTGAGCCGGCGCGGTAGCACCGTACGACCTGGAAGCCACCCGGAAGGGCCCCCGTTCGCGGGGGCCCTTCCGGCGTTTCCGGGGCGGCGGAACCCGTCGGACCGCGGCTTTGACGAATCATGCAGTGGAGTGCATACTTATACCTGTCAGCGTTTGCAGTGTGAGGAGAACCCCGTGACCGAGCGCGTCGTACTCGCCTACTCCGGCGGCCTGGACACCTCTGTCGCCATCGGCTGGATCGCCGAGGAGACCGGCGCCGAGGTCATCGCCGTTGCGGTCGACGTCGGCCAGGGCGGCGAGGACCTGGACGTCATCCGCAAGCGGGCCATCGCCTGCGGTGCGGTCGAGGCCGAGGTGGCCGACGCCAAGGACGAGTTCGCCGACGAGTACTGCCTGCCGGCGATCAAGGCCAACGCCCGTTACATGGACCGCTATCCGCTGGTCTCCGCGCTGTCGCGGCCGACGATCGTCAAGCACCTGGTCGCCGCCGCCCGCAAGCACGGCGCCACGGTCGTGGCCCACGGCTGCACCGGCAAGGGCAACGACCAGGTCCGGTTCGAAGCCGGTATCTCCTCCCTCGCCCCGGAGCTGACCTGCATCGCCCCGGTCCGGGACTACGCGATGACGCGGGACAAGGCGATCGCCTTCTGCGAGGAGAAGAACCTCCCGATCGCGACCACCAAGAAGTCCCCGTACTCCATCGACCAGAACGTCTTCGGCCGGGCGGTCGAGACCGGCTTCCTGGAAGACATCTGGAACGGTCCGATCGAGGACGTCTACGAGTACACGCAGAACCCGGCCACCCCGCGCGAGGCCGACGAGGTGATCATCACCTTCAAGCAGGGTGTCCCGGTCGCCATCGACGGCAGGCCCGTCTCGGTCCTGCAGGCCATCCAGCAGCTGAACGTCAGGGCCGGCGCCCAGGGCGTCGGCCGGCTCGACATGGTCGAGGACCGGCTGGTCGGCATCAAGTCCCGGGAGATCTACGAGGCGCCGGGCGCGCTGGCGCTGATCACCGCGCACCAGGAGCTCGAGGACGTCACCGTCGAGCGTGAACTCGCCCGCTACAAGCGGCAGGTCGAGCAGCGGTGGGCCGAACTGGTCTACGACGGCCTGTGGTTCTCGCCGCTCAAGCGGGCGCTGGACGGCTTCATCAACGAGGCCAACGAGCACGTCTCCGGCGACATCCGGATGACGCTGCACGGCGGCCGCGCGGTCGTCACGGGCCGGCGGTCCGACGAGTCGCTCTACGACTTCAACCTCGCCACGTACGACTCGGGCGACACCTTCGACCAGTCCCTGTCGAAGGGCTTCATCGAGATCTTCGGCATGTCCTCGAAGATCGCCGCGAAGCGCGACCTGCAGCAGAGCTGACCCCGCGCCGGACCCACGACCCGGCATCATGGGGCCGGGAGCCCCGGGCTCCCGGCCCTCTCCACGAGCGCACCCGCGCCCGTGCGTACGAACACGACGATCCACGCGACACTTCGAGGAGCAGCGGTGAGCAGCAACGGCGATGTCAGGCTCTGGGGCGGCCGGTTCGCGGACGGCCCGGCGGAGGCCCTGGCCAAGCTTTCCGCGTCGGTCCACTTCGACTGGCGGCTGGCCCCCTACGACATCGCGGGCTCCCGCGCCCACGCCCGCGCGCTGCACAAGGCCGGGCTGCTCACCGACGACGAGCTGGGGCGGATGCTGGCCGGGCTCGACCGGCTGGCGGCCGATGTCGAGGCGGGCACCATCACCGGCACCATCGCCGACGAGGACGTGCACACCGCGCTGGAGCGCGGCCTGCTGGAGCGGATCGGCGCGGACCTGGGCGGCAAGCTGCGGGCCGGCCGGTCCCGCAACGACCAGATCGCCACCCTCTTCCGGATGTACCTGCGCGACCACGCACGCGTGATCGGCGGTCTGGTCGCCGAGCTCCAGGAGGCGCTGGTCGGTCTCGCCGAGACGCACGCGGACGTCGCCATGCCGGGGCGTACGCATCTGCAGCACGCCCAGCCCGTGCTCTTCGCCCACCACGTCCTGGCGCACGTACAGGCGCTGGGCCGGGACGCCGAGCGGCTGCGGCAGTGGGACGAGCGCACGGCCGTCTCCCCGTACGGCTCCGGCGCGCTCGCCGGTTCCTCGCTCGGCCTGGACCCGGTGGCGGTCGCCGCCGAACTCGGCTTCGAGCGCGGCTCGGTCGCCAACTCCATCGACGGCACGGCCTCGCGTGACTTCGTCGCGGAGTTCGCGTTCATCACCGCGATGATCGGGATCGACCTGTCGCGGATCGCCGAGGAGATCATCATCTGGAACACGAAGGAGTTCTCCTTCGTCACCCTCCACGACGCCTTCTCCACCGGCTCGTCGATCATGCCGCAGAAGAAGAACCCGGACATCGCCGAGCTGGCGCGCGGCAAGTCCGGTCGGCTCATCGGCAACCTGACCGGCCTGCTGGCGACGTTGAAGGCTCTGCCGCTCGCGTACAACCGCGATCTGCAGGAGGACAAGGAGCCGGTCTTCGACTCCTGCGACACCCTCGAGGTCCTGCTGCCCGCCTTCACCGGCATGATGGCCACTCTCACGGTCAACGCCGCGCGCATGGAGGAACTGGCGCCGGCCGGCTTCTCCCTCGCCACCGACATCGCCGAGTGGCTGGTCAAGCAGGGCGTCCCGTTCCGGGTCGCGCACGAGGTCGCGGGGGAGTGCGTCAAGGTCTGCGAGGCCGACGGTATCGAGCTGGACGAGCTGACGGACGAGCAGTTCGCCAAGATCTCTCCCCACTTGACGCCGGAGGTCCGCACCGTCCTCAACGTCAAGGGCGCGCTCGCCTCCCGCGACGGGCGGGGCGGCACGGCGCCGGTCCGGGTGGCGGAGCAGCTGGCCGAGGTCAAGCGGGACGTGGCCGTACAGCTGGCCTGGGCACTGGCCGAACGCTGAGACCGGGCGGAGCGCCGGGCTGCCAGGGCCCGGCCTCCGCCCGTTCTGTGGCCAAGAATGAGACATCAATGTCTCATGCGCGCTATATTTGTCTCATGAGTTTCGATCGTGAACAGGTGCTGCGCGACGCCGCGGCCCTGCTGAGCCGGCGGGCCACCGCGTCCATGGACGAGATCGCCAAGGCGGCCGGCATCAGCCGGGCCACCCTGCACCGGCACTTCCCCGGCCGCGACGCCCTCGTCCGGGCCCTCGGCCTGCTCGGGATCGCACAGATGGACGAGCGACTGGACGCCGCCCGCATAGAGGAGGGCGACCCGGTCGAAGCCGTCCGCCGGCTGATCGACGAGGCCATGCCCGTCTCCGGTTTCCTGGCCTTCCTCTACGGCGAGAACCAGCTCTACGACCTGCCGGAGGTCAACGAGGGCTGGGCGCAGGTGGACGAGCGGGTCAGTGCGCTGTTCCGGCGCGGCCAGGAGCAGGGGCTGTTCCGGTACGACCTGTCGCCGACCTGGCTGGGCGAGGCGCTGTACGCCCTGATCGCGGCCTCGGCCTGGTGCGTCCAGGATGGACGTATGGCACGGAACGATTCGGCCCGTATGGTTTCCGAACTGCTGCTCGGCGGGATGCTGCGGAGCGCGTCATGACCCGCGACGCCCTGCACAAGCCCTCCGCCCCCGTGCCCCCCACGCCCCCGCACCCCTCCCGCTGGCTCGCGCTCGGCATCCTGACGCTGGCGCTGCTGCTCGTCGCGGTCGACGCGACGGTGCTCGGGCTGGCCATGCCGTTCCTGACCGAGGACCTGGAGCCGTCCTCGACGCAGGTGCTGTGGATCGGCGACATCTATTCCTTCGTCATCGCCGGGCTGCTGGTCTCGATGGGCAGCCTCGGCGACCGCATCGGCCGCAAGAAGCTGCTGCTCATCGGCTCCGCCGCGTTCGGCGCGCTGTCGGTGCTGGCCGCGTACGCGCACACTCCCGAGATGCTCATCCTCGCCCGCGCCCTGATGGGCGTGGCCGGAGCCACCCTCATGCCGTCCACCCTCGCGCTGATCCGCAACCTCTTCACCGACCCCCACGAGCGCAGCTTCGCGATCGGCGTGTGGGGCGCGGCCTCGACGGCGGGCGCCGCTGTGGGGCCGGTCGTCGGCGGCATCCTGCTGGAGCACTTCTGGTGGGGCTCGGTCTTCCTGATCAACCTGCCGGTCATGGTGGTCCTGGTGGTCGTCGGCTACAAACTGCTGCCGGAGTCCAAGAATCCCAACCCCGGCCCCTGGGACCTGGTCAGCGTCGCACTGTCGCTCGTCGGCATGTTCGGCGTCGTGTACGGAATCAAGGAGATCGCGGCGCACGGGGCGAAGCCCGCCGCCTTCGTCGCGGGCGCGGTGGGCCTGGCCTGCCTCTACGCCTTCGTCCGGCGGCAGCACAAACTGCCCGCACCGCTGCTGGACATGCGGCTGTTCCGCAACCGGGGCTTCTCCGCCGCGGTGCTGGCCGATCTGCTCACCGTGCTGGGCCTGTCCGGGCTGATCTTCTTCCTGTCGCAGTTCCTGCAGATGGTGCAGGGGCGCTCGCCGCTGGAGGCGGGGCTTGCCGAACTTCCGGCCATGGTCGGCGCTGTGGGGGCCGGGCTGTGCGCGGGCGTGGCCGCCCGCCGCTTCTCCGTCCGGCTGGTCGTCGCGGGCGGCCTGGGCGCCAGCGGTCTCGCGCTGGCCGGACTGTTCGGCCTCACCCCGGACACCGGGTATCCGCTGCTCTTCGCCGTGCTGCTGATCGTCGGGGTGGGCGCGGGCTTCTCGTTCACCGTCACCGCCGACGTGATCCTCTCCAGCGTCCCCGAGGAGGAGGCCGGCGCCTCCGCCGCGGTGTCCGAGACGGCCTACGAACTCGGCGCCGCTCTCGGCATCGCGCTGCTCGGCTCCATCGTCACCGGCGTCTACTCCAACCTGACGCTGCCCGCCGGACTGTCGGCGGACAGCGCCGCGCAGGCCAAGGACTCCCTGGCGGGCGCCGTCGAGGTGGCGGGCACGCTGCCGACCGGCAGCGCGGACACCCTGCTGGTGGCGGCACAGGCCTCGTTCACCGACGGGTTGCGCATCGCGGCCATGGTCGGCGCGGTGGTGCTGATCGGGGCGTCGGTGTGGGCCTGGAGGATGCTGCGCCACACCAAGCTGGAAACGGCCCGCTCCGCCCACTGAGGGCGGGGCCGGGCGCTTCGGGTCAGTCGGTCAGGCGGCCTTGGCCTTGGTCGCGTAAATGTCGACGTACTCCTGGCCGGAGAGCCGCATGACGTCGCTCATCACCTCGTCGGTGATGGCCCGCAGCACGTAGCGGTCGCGGTCCATGCCCTCGTAGCGGGAGAAGTCCAGGGGCGCGCCGAAGCGGATGGTCACCCGGTGGATGCGCGGCAGCTTCTTGCCGGCCGGCTGGACGCGCTCGGTGCCGATCAGCGCGCAGGGCACCACCACCGCGCCGGTCATCAGGGCGAGCCGGGCGACACCCGTACGGCCCCGGTACAGCCGGCCGTCGGGGGAGCGGGTGCCTTCCGGGTGGATGCCGAAGATCTGGCCCTCCTCCAGCACCCGGCGGCCGGTCATCAGCGCCGCCGCGCCGCCGCGGGCGCCGTCCCGGTCCACCGGGATCATGCCGACCGTGGTGAAGAACGCGGCCTTGGCGCGGCCCTTGATGCCGCTGCCGGTCACGTACTCGTCCTTGCCGAGGAAGAAGACCGGGCGCGGGGCCACCAGGGTCATGAACGGCGAGTCCGAGAACGCGAGGTGGTTGCCGGCCAGGATGACGGGACCGGTCGCGGGGATGTTCTCCATTCCCTCGACACGCGGGCGGTACAGCACGCGGAGGAGCGGTACGAGCAGCGTATTGATCAGGAAACGGAACAACGGGCCCTCCGGGCAGGGGATCGATGGAACGCAGACCAGGGGCGCACGCGCACTGGCGCACACCCCCTATGGATGAGGACGATACTTCCGTCCGCCGGGTGAGCGCACGCCGGGTTCACACACCCGCTACGCAGTGTTGACGTGCGTTCCGCCCATGTTTCGCCGGTCGTGGCTCGTACGAAACATGTACGCGCCTACGATGCGCGGGTTGCCCGGGCAGGCGCCGCACAGGCGTTCGGCCGCAGTCACCGGAAACAGGGGAGAGCACATGACGCACGACCAGCAGGGATCAGGACCGGCCCGCCGGGCCGTCCTCGGCGCGGCGGCGGCCCTGGGCGCCGGTGGCGCGGTGTTCGCCCTGCCGGGCACGGCGGACGCGGCGGGGACGCCGGCGAACCGCGGCGGACACGGCTCGTACAAGCTGCCGGTGCCGACCGTCATCGGGCACCGCGGCTCCAGCGGCTACCGCCCCGAGCACACCTTCGGCTCCTACCAGTACGCCCTGGACATCGGCGCGGACGTCATCGAGCAGGACCTCGTGCCCACCAAGGACGGCCACCTGGTCTGCCGGCACGAGCCCGAGATCGGTGGCACCACGGACGTCTCGAACCACCCCGAGTTCGCGAGCCGCAAGACCACCAAGACCATCGACGGCACTGCCATGACCGGCTGGTTCACCGAGGACTTCACGCTCGCCGAGCTGAAGACACTGCGCGCCGTGGAGCGGCTGCCGGCCAACCGGCAGCGCAACACCCTCTACGACGGCCGCTGGGAGATCCCCACCTTCGAGGAGGTGCTCCAGTGGGCCGACGAGCAGGGGCGCAAGCGGGGCCGTCCGGTGTGGCTGCACACCGAGACCAAGCACCCCACCTACTTCCGCAAGCTCGGCCTCGGCCTGGAGGAGCGGCTGGCGAGGCTGCTGCGCCGCTACGGCCGTGACCGCAAGAACTCCCCGCAGTTCCTGGAGTCCTTCGAGTCGAGCAGCCTGCAGCGGCTGGGCTCGCTCGGTATCGCCGCCCCCAAGATCTTCCTGCTCTCCGGCCTCGGCAGCCGCCCGTGGGACTTCGTCGAGGCGGGCGACCCGCGCACCGTCGACGACCTCATCACCCCCGCCGGCCTGAAGTGGACCGCGCGCTTCGCGCAGGGCATCGGGCCGACGCTCACCCTGATCATTCCCGTCGACGCGGCCGGGAAGCTCGGCACCCCGACCACGCTGGTGCGCGACGCGCACGCGGCCGGGCTGATCCTGCACCCCTACACGATGCGCAACGAGAACACCTTCCTGCCCGCCGACTTCCGCAGGGGCACCGACCCGAACGCCTACGGCGACGCCTTCGGTGCGTTCAAGACCTACTTCGAGCAGGGCATCGACGGGATCTTCTCCGACAACGCCGACACCGCGCTGCTCGCCCGCCAGGACTTCCTGAAGTCCTGAACCGGCAGTCGCGGGCGGCTGATCCACCCTGACGAGTGAAGACGGCCGCGCCCGGCAACCGCCGGGTGCGGCCGCGTCGTCCCGGCGATCATGACCATGTTGCTGAAAGCGGACGAACTGACCCGGCTGCGCCCCCTGATCGCCGCGGAGGCGGCTGCCGAAGAGGTGACCGGCGGCATCGAGGCCGCCGACCTCGAACAGGCGGTGTGGCTGCGGCTGCTCGAACTGGCCGTGCCGCCGGCCGATCCCGCCCGCTGGCTCCGTTCCGCGGTGCGGCGCGAGGTGCGCGAGGCCGGCCGGCGGGTCCGCCGCGAGCTGCGGTACACCCCGGGCCGCGACCCGGCGGCCGACCGCGGACCGTCCGTCGAGGACGAGGTGCTCAGCGCCGAGCAGCGGGCGGCCGTGCACGCCGCCGTCCAGCGACTGCCGGGACGCTGCCCGCAGGTCGTTACGGCCCTGATGTCCCGTTCCGACCCCACATACCAGGAAATCTCCCGGGAGTTGGGAATCTCACAGGGCAGTATCGGCCCATTGCGCTCCCGCTGTCTCGGCTGCCTGCGCGCGATCCTGAAATCTGGGGTTGCATCCCCGGTAAGACGGGGTAAGGCACGGTAAACAGTCGGCGACAAGGCGTTCATGGCGCGTTCGAGCGTGACCGGATGCGGGTATTGCGAGGCATCTACCGCGCCGAGGCGTTTGTGCGATCATCAGCGCCACGGAGACGGCGCACACCAGTTCCAACTCCGGTCAGGCACACGTCCCGGGCGCGCATCACACCCTCATCAGCCCGGGCGGACTCGAAGGGGAGGCCTGCGCACATGGGCATGAGCGTGACCATCTCTACGGCGAATCCAGACGACGCCGAGAAGATCCTCAAACTCCAGTACCTCTGCTACCAGAGCGAGGCGGAGCTCTACGGCGACTACACCATAGAACCGCTCACCCAGACCTTCGATGCGCTGCGCGCCGAGCTGGCTCAGGGGTGCGTCCTGGTCGCCCGGCTCGGCGACGAGGTCGTCGGCTCCGTACGCGGAGTCGTCGACGTCGACGGCACCGGGCGGATCGCCAAGTTGATCGTCCACCCCCGTATGCAGCGGCACGGCCTCGGCGGCCGGCTGCTGCACGCCGTCGAGGAGCGGCTGTCCGCCGAGGGCGAGGCGAAGCGGTACCGGCTGTTCACCGGCCACCGCAGCGACCTGAACCTGCGGCTGTACCGCAAGCTGGGGTACGAGCAGGTGGGCGACGCCGAGCCGGTCAACCGGCGGCTGAGCCTGGTCACCATGGAGAAGGACGCCCCGGCGGTGACGTTCGCCGCCACCGCCTGAACGGTTCTCGTTACGGCTGTTGTGGCTGCGCCGACCTGCGCAGCCACAACAGCCCGGCGACGGGCAGCAGCAGCGGCAGGAAGAGATAGCCGATTCCGAAGTCCGACCACACGGTCGCGTCGGGGAACGCGGACGGGTCGACGAGGGTGAAGGTGCCCACCGCGAGCACGCCGGCCAGTTCGGCCGAGCAGCACACCAGCGCCACCCTGCGGGCCGCCTCGCCGCCGCGCCACAGCGCGACGGTGATCACCGCGTAGACGAGTCCGGCCACCGCCGAGAGCACGTACGCCAGCGGCGCGTCATGGAACTTCGTGATCATCTGGACGAGCGAGCGCGACACCGCCGCGACGGTGAACACCCCGTAGAGCGAGAGCAGCAGCCGCCCGGGACCGCGGCCGATCCGCCCGGCCCGCGCGGTCCCGTCCTCGTTCGCGGCCGGTGCCTCGGATGCCTCGCGTGCGGGCTCAGACACTGCCGCCTCCCCAGATGTCGAAAAGCCGTACTTCGAGCACGGCAAGGATCACTCCGCCCGCGGCCACGATCGCCGATCCCCAGCGGGTGCGTTCGGTCAGCGACATGAAGGCGGCCGCCGGGATCGTGCAGACGGCGCCGACCAGATAGGACACGAAGATCAACGTTCCCTGGTCGGGCTTCTCACCGTGGGAGAGCTTCACCAACGCGATCACCAGCTGAACCAGCGCGAGCACCGTGACCACGGCCATGCCGATGAAGTGCCAGTCCTTGGTCGGCTGGTCGCGGAAGGCCGCGAAACCGCACCACGCCGCGAGCAGCAGCGCCGCGACCGAGACCGTGATGGTGACTGCGTCGAGCATGCCGCGACTCTATTACGGGCCAAACGGGCCCGGACGCGGCCCCCCGGTCACCTCCGCCACCGGCCGGCTGGGCGCCGCCCGGCTCGCCGCCGCCGGGATGCGAACCGTGGCCTTGACCACAACCCATGGCGCCGCGGAGCTGATCGCGGATGGGGTGGTCGCTGATCTGTCCGCCGTATCGGTGCAGGTCACAGCCGAGGGCGCGGAGATCAGCGCCGGGAAATGAGCAGCTGTCCGCATAGTGAACGGCCTGCCCGGAATGCGGGACGCGGCCTGGAGGTCTGCTTTACTGGATCTCATGACCACGACGAACAGCCGCTGCCGCGCGACCGAGGCGACCACGCCCGGTGTTCGTTGTACGTGTCGAATGTGTGACTAGCCGAGGGCTCAGCCCCGCGTCACGTTTTCCAGCGACTCCTTCTTCTTGCCGCTGATCCCCGCTCGGCCCCGACGGGCCGATCCGTGCCGCGATCCGAGAAGAATGCCCCCTGTGCGGCGCTATGTCTGCCGCGCACTCGACAGTGACGGATACCCCTGTGATCACCACCACGGACCTGAGAAAGGTCTACCACTCGCGTGACCGCGAGATCACCGCCCTGGACGGCGTCGATCTGCACGTCCGCGAGGGCGAGGTCTACGGCGTCGTCGGACAGAGCGGCGCCGGCAAGTCCACCCTCATCCGCTGCGTCAACCTCCTCGAGCGCCCCACCTCCGGCACCGTCGAGGTCGCCGGGCAGGACCTCACCGCGCTCGGCGGGCGCACCGACCGCGCGGGAGCCGCGCTGCGCGCCGCCCGCAGCGGAATCGGCATGGTCTTCCAGCACTTCAACGTGCTGGCCTCGCGCACCGTGCAGGGCAACGTCGAGCTGCCGCTGGAGATCCTCGGCGTCTCCGGCAAGGAGCGCTCCCGCAAGGCCCTCGAACTCCTGGACCTGGTCGGCCTCGCCGACAAGGCCCGCGCCTACCCCGCGCAGCTGTCCGGCGGCCAGAAGCAGCGCGTCGGCATCGCCCGCGCGCTGGCCGGCGACCCCAAGGTGCTGCTCTCCGACGAGGCCACCTCGGCGCTCGACCCGGAGACCACCCGCTCCATCCTCCAACTGCTGCGCGACCTCAACCAGCAGCTGGGCCTGACCGTTCTGCTCATCACGCACGAGATGGACGTCGTCAAGGCGATCTGCGACTCGGCCGCGCTGATGAAGAACGGCCGGGTCGTGGAGTCCGGCACCGTCGCCGAGCTGCTCGCCACCCCCGGCTCGGAGCTCGCACACGAGCTCTTCCCGGTCGGCGGTGAGCCGTCAGGCCCCGACCGCACCGTCATCGACCTCACCTTCCACGGCGAGAGCGCGACCGAGCCGGTCATCTCCCAGCTGGCGCGCACCTACAACGTGGACGTGTCGATCCTGGGCGCGGCCATGGAGACCATCGCGGGCCGCCAGATCGGCCGGATGCGGATCGAACTGCCCGGTCCCTTCGAGGACAACGTCGTACCGATCGGCTTCCTGCGCGAGCAGGGCATCCAGGTCGAGGTGGCACAGACCGCCGCCGCCGCGCGCGTGAAGGAGACCGTGAAATGACCTGGGCCGAAATACAGCCGCTGCTCACGACGGCCTGTTGGGAAACGCTCTACATGGTGGGCTGGTCCACCGTGATCACCGCCGCGATCGGCCTGCCGCTGGGCGTGCTCCTGGTTCTCACCGGCCGGGGCGGGCTGCTGCAGAACGTAGTGCTGAACAAAATCATCGGCGTCGTCGTGAACATCACGCGGTCGCTGCCGTTCATCATCCTGATGGTCGCGCTGATCCCCTTCACCCGCTGGCTCGTCGGCGCGGCGTTCGGGCTCAACGCCGCCGTCGTCATGCTGTCCGTCGGCGCGATCCCGTTCTTCTCGCGGCTCGTGGAGACCTCGATCCGCGAGGTCGACCCGGGGCTCGTCGAAGCGGTCCACTCGATGGGCGGCAACACCCGCACCGTGGTCGTCAAGGCGCTGCTGCCCGAATCGCTGCCGTCGCTGGTCTCCGGTCTCACCACCACCGTCATCGCCCTCGTCGGCTACTCGGCCATGGCCGGCACGATCTCCGCCGGCGGCCTGGGCAACCTCGCCTGGACCTACGGCTACCAGCGGTTCGAGAACAAGGTCATGGTCGCGACGATCGTGCTGCTGATCGCACTGGTCACCGCCGTCCAGCTGATCGGCGACCTGACCGCCCGCGCCCTGGCCCGCCGCGGCGCCCGGACCTCCGGCGCCCCCAAACTCCGCCTGCTGCGCGCCGCCCGCGTCGCGGAGACCACCGAGACCTCCTGACCCGCCGGGCTCCCTCCGGCTCGTACCATCCACTGAGAAAGAGGCACTTTTCGTGCGTAACACCACCAAGATCACCACCGCTGTGCTGGCCGCCGGGACCCTCGCCCTGGGCCTGAGCGCATGCGCCGCCAACCCGACCCAGAAGGACGGCGAGAACGACGCGCTGGTCGTCGCCGCGAGCCCCGTGCCGCATGCCGACATCCTGAAGTTCGTCAAGGAGAACCTGGCGGAGAAGGCCGGACTGAAGCTGGAGGTGAAGGAGTTCGACGACTACGTCATACCGAACACCGCCACCGAGAACGGCGAGGTCGGCGCCAACTTCTTCCAGCACAAGCCGTACCTCGACGACTTCAACGCCAAGAACAAGACGCACATCGTGCCGGTCGTGAACGTCGAGCTCGAACCGCTCGGCCTCTACCCCGGCAAGGCCAAGACGCTCGGCGAGATCAAGGCCGGCGACACCATCGCCGTGCCCAGCGACACCACCAACCAGGGCCGCGCGCTGCAGCTGATCGCCTCCAAGGGCCTGATCACGCTCAAGCCCGGGGTCGGCGCCGATGCCAACCTGCAGGACATCGCCGACAGCAAGGGCCTGAAGTTCAAGGACGCGAAGGCGGAGCTGCTCCCCAGCCAGCTGCCCGACGTGGCCGCCGCCGTCATCAACGGCAATGTGGCGCTCGGTGCCAAGCTCGACCCGGCCAAGGGCACCCTCGCCCTGGAGAAGGCCGAGGGCAACCCGTACGCCAACTTCCTGGCGGTCAAGGACGGCAAGCAGAACGACCCGCGGGTCCTCAAGCTCGTCAAGCTCCTCAACTCCGACGAGGTCAGGAAGTTCATCGAGACCAAGTACCACGGTTCGGTGATCCCGGCGTTCGGCAAGCCCGTCGCCTGACACCCGGCCCTTCGCACCCCGGCCGCCCGACCAGGCGGCCGGGGTGCGGTGCGTCGCCGCCCGCTACCGGCGCCGCACCCAGTACACGTCCGTCATGTACGGCATCTCGATGTCGCCGCCGCGCCGGGTCGGCTCGTGCGCCCCGAGCACCGACTCCAGCTCGGCCCGCACCCGCTCCTGCTCGGCCGCGTCCAGCACCGCGATGTGGCTGGACGACATCATCCGCTCGACGACGTCCTCGACGGTCGTCGAGTGCGGATTGGGCCAGTGCCGCTCGTGCACCCGGCCCCAGCCCGGCCGCCCCTCGAAGGACCGGCGCCACCGGTTGTCCGGATCCCCGATTCCGGAGGCCAGCGGCGGACTCGGCAGATCGCGCGGCGCCAGCCGGAAGTAGATGTCCTGGAAGTCGCGCACCCACGGCACCGAGGTGTCGTACGTGTTCCACACCAGGGCGAGCGCGCCGCCCGGCCGCAGCAGCCGCTCCACCTCGTCGAGCGCGTCCGTCTCCTGGAACCAGTGCCAGGACTGCGCCGCCACGACCGCGTCCGCGCAGCCGTCCGGCAGCCCCGTCGCCTCCGCGGTGCCCGCCGTCACCACCACCCCGGGCAGCAGCTCCGCCAGCCGCTCCCGCATCTCCGGCACCGGCTCCACGGCCAGCACCTCGGCCCCGGTCAGCGCCAGCAGCCGGGTGAACTTGCCCGTGCCCGCCCCGAGATCGACCGCCGTCCGGCCCACCTGCAACGGCAGGGCGTCCGCCAGCGCGGCGAGCGCGGCCATGGGGTACGAGGGGCGGGAGCGCTCGTAGGAGCCCGCGGCCCGCTGGGATCCGACTCCTGCTGCGTGGTGCAACGTCACGCGGCCAGACGCTAGCAGGATCGGATGACGGCGGCGGATACCCGCCCCTGGCCGTCATTCGGCCTACCCTGGAAGGGCGTTCGCGGATCACCCCCCGCGAACCGATCTGCGAGCCCGCTCTGCGAATGTCGCGGCCGATGCTGCATGCTGTGCCTTCCACACATGCCCTGGTTACGGAGCAGCGAATGACCTCCACCTTTCCGGACATCTCCATCAGTACGGAGCGGCTGGTGCTGCGCCCCTACGAGGAAGCCGACATCCCCGCCCTCGCGGAGATGATGAACGATGAGCTGGTCACCGCCTGGACGTCCGTCGCCCAGCCGTACACCGAGGACGACGCCCGCGCCTTCGCCACCCGGATCGCCCCCGCGGAACGCACCGAGGGCCGCGGCATCGTCTTCGCCGTCACCGAGTTCCTCACCCAGCGGCTGGTCGGCACCGTCCACCTGCAGAACACCGACTGGCGCATCCGCAGCAGTGAGATCGGCTACATGACCGCCCCCTGGGCGCGCGGTGAGGGGTATGCCTCCGAGTCGGTGCTCGCCGTCACCCAGTGGCTCTTCGACGACCAGAAGTTCGAGCGCCTCGAACTGCGCATCGCCGCCGACAACACCGCCTCCCAGCAGGTCGCCCAGAAGATCGGGTGCATCAGCGAGGGCGTGCTGCGCAACGCCGGCATAGTGCGCAGCCGGCCGGAGGAGGACCCGGGCGGCCGCTGGACGGAGATCCGTACCGACCTGATCGTGTGGAGCCTGCTGCCGGAGGACCTGGACGTACTGCCCGGCCGGTCCTCCGGGGACGAGGGGTACGTGGCCTTCGCCGACTGGGAGTAGCGGCCCCGGCGGTGCCGTCGCCCGGTCAAGATCGGGCCCCGGGGTACTGTGCTTCTCCGGGGACCGCGCCACGCCCGGACCCCGACCGCGACCACGCCCAGGAGACTGACGACATGGCCGACCGGGTCACCGTGATCGGGTGGGACGGCTCCCCGCCGTCCGACGCCGCGCTGTCGGCGCTCGCCGCAGCCACCCTGGTGGCCGGTACCCGCCGTCATCTGGATCTGCCCTACGTACCGGCGGCCGCCGAGCGCATCGTGCTCGGCAGCATAGAACTGGCCGCCCGCCGGATCGCCAAGCACCGGGGTACCGCGGTGGTGCTCGCCGACGGCGACCCGGGCTTCTTCGGCGTCGTGCGCGCCCTGCGCGATCCGGAGCACGGCCTGGAGATCGAGGTCGTGCCCGGTGTCTCCTCCGTCGCACGGGCCTTCGCCATGGCCGGCATGCCGTGGGAGGACGCCCGCGTTGTCGTCGCGCACAGCCGCTCGCTGCGCCGCGCGGTCAATGTCTGCCGCGCCTACCCCAAGGTGGCCGTGCTGACCGCGCCCGGCGCGGGCCCCGCGGAACTCGCCCTGCTGCTCGAAGGTGTGCACCGCACCTTCGTCATCTGCGAGGCACTGGGCACCGATCAGGAACAGGTCAGCGTCCTCACCTCGGACAAGGTCGCCGACCACATCTGGCGCGATCCCAACGTCGTTCTGGTCGTCGGCGGGATCACCTCCGCGGACCCGGCGGTCGCGGGCCGCGGCGGCTGGATCGCCGGCCGCGATCCGGCGTTCCCGGGCGCGGTACGCGGCTGGGCGCTGCCCTCCTCGGAGTACGGCGGCGACAGCTCGCACCAGCTGCGGGCGCTCCAACTCGCCCGGCTGGGACCGCGCACCGGCGACCTGGTCTGGGACATCGGCTCCGCGGACGGGGCGTTCGCCGTGGAGGCCGCCCGGTTCGGCGCGGCCGTGATCGCGGTGGACCAGGACGAGGACGCGTGCGACTGGATCGCGGCCACCGGCCGGCGCTTCGGCGTCCAGCTCCAGGTCGTCCACGGCACCGCACCGCAGGCGCTGGAGGACCTTCCCGAGCCCGATGTGATCCGGATCGGCGGGGGAGACGCGGAGGTCGTCACGGCCTGCGCCGCCCGCCGCCCGGAGCGGATCGTGGCGAGCGCGGGCAACCGGGACGAGGCGGAGGCGGTCAGCCGGGCCCTGGAGGAGGGCGGTTACGACGTCGAACGCGCGCTGCTGCAGACCGTCGAACTGGATTCCGGCTGGGCGGAACGCGAACGCCTCGTCACCTTCGCCCTCTGCGGCCACCGCAGGTGACGGCGGGGCCGCCGGCCCGACCGCACTGTGGACCCTTGGACTGTCCTTCGGCGCACGCGCGGTAGGCTGGCGGATCGTTGTGCCGTCGTCGTGCGTTGACGGATCGACCCGTTGTCGATCTGTTGGTCATCCGTCGCCGCCGGGCAGCACACGCGGTGCCGACGCGCCGCTTCCCCCGCCTGCCGGCTGTTGCGGCCGGCGGGTGGACAGTGTGCGCGGCGCGGCGTTGGAAGGAGCGATACCGATGGGCGAGGGGCACGCATGACTGACACCGGCCAGGTCCCGGGCGAGGGACTGCCGGAGAACGCAGTCGGGGAAGCGGTTCCGCAGCCGCCCGCCGATCTGCCCGGCAGTGCCGCTCACCAACCGACCGCTCCCAGCTGGGGAACGGACGCGCTGAGCGGCGACGGCGCTCCCGCGTACACCTTCCTCGACCAGTCGGCGCCCTCCGGGCCGGCGGTCGACGACGACGAAGACCTGCTCCTGATGCCCAGTCTGCAGGGCTCCTGGAGCGACCCCCAGCCCGTTCCGCCGCAGCCCGAGGTTGTCGTCGCGCCTCCCCTGAACGGTGACGGGCACGAGTCCCACGAGTCCGCGGGACGGGACTCCGGATCCCTCGACTACGGGACGGTCCGGCTGCCGCAGGCCGCGCAGCCCGCCGGCCTGCCGCTGTCCGAGGCCGCGGCCCCCGCCGCCGTCCAGGAACCGGAGCCGGTGGCCCAACAGGTCACGGAGCCGGCTCCGGAGCCGGCCGCCGAGCCGTTCGTCGCCGACCAGGCGGCGGCCCAGCCGGCGCCGCCCCGGCGGCCGTTGCACATGGGGCCGCCCATGCCGGACCCGGCCTCCAGCGGCGTTTCCGTCCGCTCGCTCGCCGACCGCGGACCGGCGACGGCCCAGGGCCAGACGCCCGCCCCGCAGCGCGCGACCGGCCCGGCCACCGCGGGACCCGAGTACCTGGACGTACCCCACAGCGATTCCGCCGTCATCCCCGCGCAGCAGAACGGCGAGGCTCCCGAGCCGGCCGCCGTCGCGCAGCCGGGCACCCCGGTCCAGGGCAGCGCGTGGCCGTCGGCCGCGCCCGCCACTCCCGTTGCGCAGCCGCAGGAGTTCCAGCCTGTCGTCCTCGTGGCGGCGCCCGAGCCGGTCCAGCCGCAGCCGCAGGCAGCGGTCGAGCAGCCGGACCCGGTCCAGCAGCCCGTGCAGGCCCAGAACCCGGAGCCGGTCCAGGCGCAGGCTCCGGCGCAGGTGCCGGCCCAGGAAGGGTCGGGAACGCCGCACGCGGGCACTCCCGTTCCGGACGCCGTACCCGCGCCGGCCGCACCGATCGCCGTCGAGCCGGTCGTACAGGCTGCGCCGGTCGTACCCGTCGTAGCGGTCGCACCGGAGCCGGTCGCCGGGCCGGTCCAGCCCCCCGTGGACGCGAGCGTGAACGTGAACGTGCCGCCGGTCGCCGCCGCGACCCAGCCGCCGCCGCAGGCCGTCGAGGTCCCTGCCGAAACGATCACTCCTGCGACGGCCCCCGTCCAGCACCCGGCGGACGCGGCGCAGCCCGGCACGGAGTCCTACGTCCTGCCCGACGCGCTGCCCGAGCCCATCGTTCCGGTCCCCGTCCCGGTCGAGGCCGTGGTGGCCCCGGCGCCCGCGGCTCCCGTCCAGGAGCAGCCGGCCGCGGCCCCGGACCCGGTTCCGGCGGAGCAGCAGCCCGTGCCCGGTACGCCGGTCGCGGCCGAACTCCCCGGCGAGCCCGGCGAGTCCGCCGCCCCGCCCGTCGAAGCCCCCGTACCGCCCGTGCGGCAGCCCGCCGCCGACGGGTACGAGCCCGCCGTCCGCGACGCGGTCCACCGGGTGATCCGCGAACGCCGCGACATCCGCAACGGCTTCCGTGACGACCCCATCCCGCACGAGGTGCTGCTCCGCGTCCTGGAGGCGGCCCACACCGCCCCCAGCGTCGGCCACTCGCAGCCCTGGGACTTCGTCGTCATCCGTTCCGCCAAGACGCGTGAGCGCATGCACGAGCTGGCCAACGAGCAGCGCGACGCGTACGCCAAGTCCCTGCCGAAGGCCCGCGCCAAGCAGTTCCGCGAGCTGAAGATCGAGGCGATCCTCGACACCCCGGTCAACATCGTCGTCACCGCCGACCCGACCCGTGGCGGCCGGCACACCCTCGGCCGGCACACCCAGCCGCAGATGGCCCCGTACTCCTCCGCGCTCGCGGTGGAGAACCTGTGGCTCGCCGCCCGCGCCGAAGGCCTCGGCGTCGGCTGGGTCAGCTTCTTCGACGAGCGCCAGATGGTCCGCGAGCTGGGTCTGCCCGAGCACCTCGAAGTCGTCGCCTACCTGTGTGTCGGCTACGTCGACGAGTTCCCGGAAGAGCCCGAGCTGATGCAGGCCGGCTGGTCCCAGCGCCGCCCGCTGTCCTGGGTGGTCCATGACGAGGAGTACGGCAACCGGGCCCTGCCCGGCGAGGAGCCGCACGACCTGCTGGAGGAGACGCTGCGCGGCATCCGCCCGCTGGACGCCAAGGCGCTCGGCGAGGCGTGGGAGCGGCAGAAGCGGATGACCAAGCCGGCCGGCGCGCTCGGCATGCTGGAAATCATCTCCGCGCAGCTCAGCGGCTTGTCACGGCAGTGCCCGCCGCCGATCCCGGAGCCCGCGGCCGTCGCGATCTTCGCCGGTGACCACGGGGTGCACGCCCAGGGCGTCACGTCCTGGCCGCAGGAGGTGACCGCCCAGATGGTGGCCAACTTCCTCGGCGGCGGCGCCGTCTGCAACGCGTTCGCCAACCAGGTCGGCGCCGAGGTCTGTGTCATCGACGTCGGTGTCGCGTCCGAACTGCCCAGCACCCCGGGGCTGCTGCCCCGCAAGGTCCGGCACGGCACCGCGGACTTCACCGCCGGGCCCGCCATGACCCGCGACGAGGTGCTGCGCGCCATCGAGGTCGGCATCGAGACCGCCCGCGACCTGGTGGCGGCCGGCAACAAGGCGCTGCTCACCGGCGAGATGGGCATCGCCAACACCACCACCTCCGCGGCGCTCATCTCCGTGTACACCGGCCAGGACCCGGCCGAGGTGACCGGGCGCGGCACCGGCATCAACGACGAGATGCACGCCCGCAAGATCGACGTCGTCCGCCGGGCGCTGGACCTGCACCGCCCGGACCCGGCCGACCCGATCGGCGTACTGGAGGCGATCGGCGGGCTGGAGCACGCCGCCATGGTCGGCCTGCTGCTCGGCGCCGCGGCGCTGCGCACGCCGGTGATCCTGGACGGCGTCAGCGCCGGCGCCGCCGCGCTGGTCGCCCGCGCCATCGCCCCCGAGGTGCTGGCCGCCTGCATCGCGGGCCACCGCAGCGCCGAGCCGGGCCATGTCGCGGCCCTCACCAAGCTGGGCCTGCGACCGCTGATCGACCTCGATCTGCGGCTCGGCGAGGGCACCGGCGCGCTGCTCGCGCTGCCGCTGGTGCAGAGTGCCGCCCGCGTCATGCACGAGGTCGCGACGTTCGACTCCGCGGGAGTCACCGAGAAGGGCTGACCGCCTCGGGCACCGGGCCGACCGGTTTGTGGCTGGGCTCAGCCGCAAGCCCCCGGTCTCCGGCGCCTGCGGCGGGCACGCTCGAACGCCGGGCAGGCTGGTTTTGCCGGCCTGGCGTTCGAGGGCGCGCGGACACACGGGTGTGATCTTGCGCGCTGCGGTCCTGGGGTGTCGGACCGTAGGGTTGGGCGCAGGGGCCGGGCCCCGCACGCACCACAGCCGCTCCAAGGGAGCAGCGGCAGCAACTTCGCCACAAGGAGCCGTACAGCCATGGCCGACGACCGCAACGACGCTCCCGCCTACCCCGTCGGACTGCGGCTGTCCGGACGGCGGGTGGTCGTTCTCGGCGGCGGCACCGTCGCGCAGCGCAGGCTGCCGGCGCTGGTGTCGGCGGGGGCCGACATCGTGCTGGTGTCACCGACGGCGACACCCTCCGTCGAAGCGATGGCCGACGCGGGCGAGCTGCGATGGGAGCGCCGTCCGTACCAGGAGGGCGACCTCGCGGAGGCCTGGTACGCGCTGATCGCCACCACCGACGCGACGGCCAACGCCGCGGCGTCCGCGGAGGCCGAGGCCCGCCGCGTCTGGTGCGTGCGCAGCGACGACGCCGAGGCCGCCACCGCGTGGACCCCGGCCACCGGGCGCAGCGAGGGAGTGACCGTCGCCGTCCTCACCGGACGCGACCCGCGCCGCTCCGCGGCCGTACGGGACGCGGTCGTCGAGGGCCTGCGGGACGGAACCCTGGTCGCCCCCCGGCACCGCGAGCGGACCCCCGGCGTGGCGCTCGTCGGCGGCGGCCCCGGTGACCCGGACCTGATCACGGTGCGCGGCCGGCGGCTGCTCGCCGAGGCCGATGTGGTGATCGCCGACCGGCTCGGCCCGCGCGACCTGCTGGACGAACTCCCGCCGCACGTCGAGGTGATCGACGCCGCGAAGATCCCCTACGGCCGTTTCATGGCCCAGGAGGCGATCAACAACGCGCTCATCGAGCACGCCAGGGCCGGCAAGGCCGTGGTCCGGCTCAAGGGCGGCGACCCGTTCGTCTTCGGGCGCGGCATGGAGGAGGCCGAGGCGCTCGCCGAGGCGGGCATCGCCTGCACCGTCGTGCCGGGCATCTCCAGCTCCATCAGCGTGCCCGGCGCCGCGGGCATCCCGGTCACCCACCGGGGCGTCGCCCACGAGTTCACGGTCGTCAGCGGCCATGTCGCCCCCGAGGACCCGCGTTCCCTCGTCGACTGGCAGGCGCTCGCGAAGCTGCGCGGAACGCTCGTGCTGCTCATGGCCGTCGAGCGGATCGGCGCCATCGCCGCCGCGCTCGTCGAGTACGGCCGCTCCGCGGACACCCCGGTCGCCGTCATCCAGGAAGGCACCATGGCGGCGCAGCGGCGGGTGGACGGCACTCTGGCGACCGTCGCCCAGGTCGTCGCCGACGCGGAGATCCGGCCGCCGGCCGTCATCGTCATCGGCGACGTCGTCGCCGTCGGACGCGCCGTCCAGGGTTAGAGGCAGCCCGGCGGGTACCGGCCAGGTAGCCACCCCGGCGTTGGCATGTGCCGCGGGACAGGGCAGTATCAGCCTGTGGCTGAGCTCATCACGATCGACGACCCCGACGACCCGCGCCTGCACGACTACGTGGCACTGACCGACGTCGAGCTGCGGCGCCGCCGCGAGCCCGCCGAAGGGCTGTTCATCGCGGAGGGCGAGAAGGTGATCCGGCGTGCGCGGCACGCCGGGTACCGCATGCGGTCCATGCTCCTGTCGGCCAAGTGGGTCGATGTCATGCGTGATGTCATCGACGAGGTGCCGGCGCCGGTGTACGCGGTGAGCCCGGAACTCGCCGAGCAGGTCACCGGCTACCACGTGCACCGCGGTGCGCTCGCCTCCATGGGCCGCAAGCCGCTGCCGGAGGCCGACGACCTGCTGGGGATCGCGCGCCGCATCGTCGTCATGGAATCCGTCAACGACCACACCAACATCGGCGCCATCTTCCGCAGCGCCGCGGCGCTCGGCATGGACGCCGTGCTGCTCTCCCCGGACTGCGCCGACCCGCTGTACCGACGCTCCGTCAAGGTCTCCATGGGCGCGGTCTTCTCGGTGCCCTACGCCCGCCTCGACAGCTGGCCCCGCGACCTGGAGACGGTGCGCGAGGCCGGTTTCAAGCTGCTCGCGCTCACCCCGGCCGACAAGGCCACCGACATCGACGAGGCCGCCCCGCACCGCCTGGAGCGGGTCGCCCTGCTCCTCGGCGCGGAGGGCGACGGCCTGTCCACCCAGGCTCTCGTCGCCGCCGACGAATGGGTCCGCATCCCGATGGCCCACGGCGTCGACTCCCTCAACGTCGGCGCCGCCGCGGCCGTCGCCTTCTACGCTGTGGCATCCGGCCGCCCCACCGCCTGAGAAGCGCCGCAATAGTCAGCCGTGGAACGCCCGGCCGACCGGAGGGGACGTGGCGGGGTGCCCCCGCAGGCGACGAGAATCCACCACCGTCACGGTGCGGACGGCCCGCGGGTTCGAGCGCCGAGGAGGTGCCCCGCCGCGGCCCCGACCTGTGCCGTGGCGGCGCGCGCCCTCCGTCAGCGGGTTCGATGCCGCACCTTCACCGGTCAGCCGGAGGTGCCCGGCAGATCCACCAACTCGGCGAGAGCCGCCCGGTGGCGGCCCGGGGTGCCCAGGGCGATCTCGTCGGTCTTGGCGCGCTTGAGGTAGAGGTGGGCGGGGTGCTCCCACGTCATGCCGATGCCCCCGTGCAACTGGACGCACTCCTCCGCCGCGTGCACGGCGGTCGTGGCGCAGTGCGCCTGGGCGACGGCCACCGCGACGGGCGCGTCGGGGCTGCCCGACGCCAGCGCGTCGGCGGCGTTGCGCGCGGCGGCGCGGGCCGAGACGACCTCCAGCCAGAGGTCGGCGAGCCGGTGCTTGAGCGACTGGAAGGATCCGACGGGACGGCCGAACTGGTGCCGCTCGCCGAGGTGGCGGACGGTCTCGTCGAGGCACCACTGGGCGATGCCCAGCTGCTCCGAGGCGAGCAGGCCCGCCCCGGTGAGCAGCGCCGCGTGCAGCGCTTCGGTGGCGGTGTCGGGACCGGCGAGCAGCCGTGCGGGGGCCGCGTCCAGCGTGATGTCGGCGATCGGCCGCGTCAGGTCCAGCGCCACCGGTACGTCGATGCTGACGCCGGGCGCGTCCGCCGCGATCTCGTAGAGGCCCGGCCCCTCGGGGCCGACCGCCGGTACGACCAGCACGTCCGCGGCCGAGGCGTCGGCGACGCTGGTGATCCGGCCGCTCAACGTGCCGTCCGCGGCGGCCCGTACGTCCTGCGGGAAGGCGGCGCCGGGAGCGGTCGGCAGCGGTACGGCCAGTGCCGCGGTCGCCTCGCCGGAGGCCAGCCGCTTCAGCAGCGGACCCGCCGCGGCGGGCGCGGCCAGCAGCGCCGAGGTGGCGAGCACCGCGCTGCCGAGGAACGGCACCGGGGCGACCGCGGCGCCGAGCTCCTCCAGCACCACCGCGGCCTCGCGGGCGGACGCCCCTTGGCCGCCGAGCTCTTCCGGCACGAGCAGCCCCGCGACGCCGATCTCGGCGGCCAGCGTGCGCCACAGGTCCAGGTCGTACGGGGTGCCGCTCTCGATCCGGGCCAGGATCGCGGTCGGCGGGCAGCGATCCGCCAGCAGGCCGCGAACGGCGGACCGCAGATCGTCCTCGACGTCGGAGTACAGCAGGTCGGGGGTGAGTGGCTGCGACGGCTGGTTCATCGGGGCAGGTCCTTCCAGGCGGCGTCCTTGTCGGTGCGGGGCTCGGACGGCAGGCCGAGCACCCGCTCGGAGACGATGTTGCGCAGGATCTCGGAGGTGCCGCCCTCGATCGAGTTGCCCTTGGCGCGCAGATAGCGGTAGCCCGCGTCCCGTCCGAAGAAGTCGACGGTCTCCGGCCGGGTCATCGTCCAGTCGCCGTAGCGCAGTCCGTCCTCGCCGAGGAGTTCCACCTCCAGGCCGCTGATCTGCTGGTTGAGCCGGGCGAAGGCCAGCTTCAGGCCGGATCCCTCGGGGCCGGGCGCACCGGCGGCGAGCTGCTGGCGGACCCGTTCGGCGGTGAGCCGGGAGACCTCGGAGTCCACCCACAGGCGCAGCAGCCGGTCGTGCAGGTCCGGGGTGCGCAGGTCGGGCCGCTCGCGCCAGGTGGCGGCGACGGTGCCGATCATGCCGCCCTCGCGCGGGATGGAGGCGCCGCCGATCGCGACCCGCTCGTTCATGAGCGTGGTCTGGGCCACCCGCCAGCCGTCGCCGACGGCCCCGAGCCGGTGCGCGTCCGGGATCCGGACGCCGGTCAGAAAGACCTCGTTGAACTCGGCCTCGCCGGTGATCTGCCGCAGCGGGCGGACCTCGACGCCGGGGTCGGTCATGTCGCAGACGAAGTACGTGATCCCGCGGTGCTTGGGCAGGTCGGGGTCGGTGCGGGCGATGAGGATGGCCCAGCGCGCGTTGTGCGCGTTGGACGTCCAGACCTTCTGGCCCGTCACCACCCAGTCGTCGCCGTCCCGTACCGCGCGGGTGCCGAGCGAGGCCAGGTCGGAGCCGGCGCCCGGCTCGCTGAAGAGCTGGCACCAGACCTCCTCGCCGGTCCACAGCGGCCGCAGGAAGCGGGCCTTCTGCTCGTCGGTACCGAAGGTCAGGACGGTCGGGGCCGCCATGCCCAGGCCGATGCCGATCCGGCGCGGATCGTTCTCGGGCGCTCCGGCCGCCGCCAGCTCGGTGTCCACGACGCCCTGCAGGGAGCGGCGGGCGCCGAGGCCGCCCAGGCCCTCGGGGTAGTGCACCCAGGCCAGGCCCGCGTCGAACCGGGCCCGCAGGAATGTGAGGCGGTCGGTGGTGGCGGGGTCGTGCGCGGAGAGCAGCGCCCGCACGCGTCGGCGCAGGCCCTCCTCGTCCGGGGTGCCCGCCGGTTCGGTCGTCATACGCCGCGTCCTTCCCGCTCATCCATCTCAACGTGACTAAGCAAGCGCTTGGTAACGTAGTCGATGCAAGGGTGCCGACGCCAGAGCCCCCGGGGGAGCGCGGCATCTGCTGGGGAGTCACCGCGGCCAGGCGCCCTGCGCGACCGCGATACAGGCCGCGGCCAGCAGCGTCACGATGACGAAGACGATCAGACGCTGGCGCAGCAGCCGCCGGTCGGGGCCGCCGGAGCGGCGTGCCGCCGGCGTGCGGGGCGCGGGCGTACGGGGCGCGGGAGTGCGCTGCGCCGGCGGCCGCGGCACCGGAGTACGACCGGTGTGGCGCGCCGTGGACGCCGTGCCGCCCGCCGTACGCCGCTCGGTGTGCTGCTCGGCGTACTCCTCGGCCCGCCGCCCGGTGGGCCGCTCCTGGCGCGGGCCCACCGTCTTCTGCATCCCCTCGCGCCGCGGCGCACCGAGGCCGCGCGCCTCGCGGGCCGCGATCTCGGCCAGCCGCTCGGACAGCTGCACGGTGCTGGGCCGGTCCCCGGGATCCTTCGCGAGACACGCGTAGACCAGCGGCGCGAGCGCGTCCGGCACACCGCTCAGATCCGGCTCCTCGTGCACGACCCGGTAGAGCATCACCTCGGAACTGCCCTGCCCGAACGGGGAGTCCGCGGTGGCCGCGTACGCGAGGGTCGCACCGAACGCGAAGACATCGGTCGCGGGCGTGACGGCCGCGCCGCGCACCTGCTCGGGAGCGAGGAATCCGGGGGAGCCGACGGCCGTCCCCACATGCGTCAGGGTGCTCGCGCCGGTCGACCACGCGATCCCGAAGTCGATGATCCGCGGGCCCTTGGGCGACAGCAGGATGTTCGACGGCTTCAGGTCGCGGTGGACCACCCCCGCCTCGTGCACCGCCACCAGGCCGTCGGCGAGAGCCGCGCCGATCGCGGCGACCTCGGACGCCTGCAGCGTCCCCTCCTCGGCGACCTTGTCGTGCAGCGAGGGGCCGGGCACGTACTGGGTGGCGAACCACGGCCGGTCCGCGTCCAGATCGGCCGCCACCAGCCGCGCCGTGCAACCGCCGCGGATCCGGCGCGCGGCCGAGACCTCGCGGGCGAACCGCGAACGGAACTCCTGATCCTCCGCCAGTTCCGGCCGGATCACCTTCAGTGCCACCCGCTGGCCGCGCTTGTCGGCACCCAGGTACACCACACCCATGCCGCCGGCGCCCAGCCGCCGGTGCAGCCTGAACGAGCCGACGACACGCGGATCCTCGCGCCGGAGCCGCATCATCGCCATGTTCTTCCCCGCTGCCTGGCCAGTTGGACGTCCACAGCTTACGGACTGAACTCCCGGTGCGCCGATAGGCCGCGCATGCGCCGGACGGGGGATTGTCAGTGCCGGGTGGGATCCTTGAGAGGTGGGAACGGGCCGCTTCGAAGGGGTGGAACGGCCGTGCCCGCACCATCAACGGTCCGTCTGCCAAGGGGGAATGACGCCGTGAAAGGTGATCGCGTGGAGATAGTCGTGGATGCCGGGGACACCACCCGTACCTATGAGGTGGTGGCCACCCGGGCCGGCCGCCGGGTCGAGACCGCGGTGCGCCGCGGCGTGGTGGAAGTGAGTGAAGTCACCCGCAACGGCACCGTCGTACGTACCGCCCGATTCATGTCCACCCGGGTGCTCGCCCTGGTGGAACAGCCCATTCCGAGGGACGACACCGAGGCGTAGCGCGAGTCCGGCACATCCCGCCCGCGGCCGGGTCCCGCCGGGGTGGCCGCTCCTTCCTCGGGGTAGCCCCCTCAGGGATCACCCTGGGACCGGGGGCCCGGTGTCCACCCAGGGGAGTACCCCGGGCGGGTCCGCGTCATCCTCCCGGAGGCCCGGAAAGCGGTACGACGGCATGACGACCCGGCCGTGCCGCGGACCTAATCTTGAAATCAAGCGGCGGGCGTAGCACTCGTCCCCCGAGGTCAAACGCCCGCCGCTTGCCTGACCGACAACCATCTGACCGACAACCAGACGTACCACCGGCGTGAACGACCGACACCTCAGGAGAGGGCCATGGCGAACACAGCGAGTCGTACGGTGCGCCCCATGCGCGGCAGCAGGATCGCCGCCTTCGGTACCCGCCCGTCCGGCACGCGCCATCCGCTGGTCGCAGCGGCCATGGTGCTGCCACTCGCGGTGCTCCTCGCCCTCCTCTTCGGAGGATTCGACGCGGTGGCCACACAAGCGTCGTCCGTAGCCGGGCTGATGGGGCGCTGACTCAGCGCCCCGTTGCATCGGCCCCATTCCCGGAAGAGCGGTCCGGGCTGGGGAACCGGTACGAAACCCCGTGGGGACGGGGGTGCGACGGACGGCCGTGATGCCCGGGTACCAGCGGTGGTACCCGGGCATCGCGCACGTCAGGGCCCGCGAGGGTGCTTGACTGAACGTATGACAGTGGTGGGGGAGGAGCTGACGGCGGAGCTCGCCGCGCTCGCGGCCCGGATATCCGGCGTGCCCGAGACCTCGGTACTCGCCCACCGGCCCGACGGCACCGTCGTCCGCAGTGGTGCGCTCGTCGCCAAGGCCCACGCCGGCGACACCGACCGGGAGGCCCTCGCGGTCCGCCTCGCGGTCGCCGCCCACCCGCTGCTGCGCGGCATCCTCCTCGCCCCGCTGTCACTGCCCGCGCCCAGGACCGACTCGCTGCTGCACGGCCGCCCGGTCACCGCCTGGCCGCTGGGCGAACCGGTGGACCGCGAGGAGCCCGGCACCGCGCCCTGGGAGGACGCCGCCGTCCTCCTCGCCCGGCTGCACGCCGTGCCCCCGCACGTACTTCCGCACCCACTGCCGCCCATGCGCGGCCCCGCCAAGGCCGCCCGCGCTGTCGCCCGGATGCTGGCCGGCGCGCGGTCGCCCGCCGTGGACACCGTGCTGCGGGCCTGGGAGTGCCTGCCCGGTTGGGCCCGCGCCGAGGCCCCGCAGCCGCGTGACGACACCCTGTGCCACGGGGACCTGCACCTCGGCCAGCTCGTCCGCCATCCCGCCGCCGGCGGTCCGTGGCAGCTCATCGACGTCGACGACATGGGGGTCGGCGATCCCGCCTGGGACCTGGCCCGCCCCGCCATGTGGTTCGCGACCGGCCTGCTCGAACCGGACGCCTGGACGCGCTTCCTGGGCGCCTACCGGGACGCGGACGGCCGGGCGGTGCCCCCCGACGGCGACCCCTGGCCGTATCTGGACGTGCCGGCCCGGGCGTTGACCGTCCAGTCGGCCGCGCTGGCGGTGGTGCGGGCCGCCCGCGAGGACCGCCCGCTGGACGAAGTCGAGCAGGACCTGACCGCTGCCTGCGCCCGGATCACCCACGTATCGTGAACCCAGCTCCACCGGACCGGCGTTCCGGTGGTGAATCACCGCAAATGAGGAGTTGAGCCGGAGATGCACTGTCCCAAGTGCCAGGGCCCGATGCACACGTTCAATCGCAACGGTGTCCAGATCGAGCAATGCGGCAACTGCCGGGGGATCTTCCTGGACTACGGCGAGCTGGAGGCACTCACCCGTGTCGAAGGCCAGTGGAACCAGCCGGCCGCGCCGCCGCAGCAGGCCTACCCGGCCCAGCAGGCCTACCCCGCGCCGCAGGCGTACCCCGCGGGTCCCGCCTGGGGCGCCCCGCAGCACGGCGGCCACGGCGGTCACCACGGCCACCACCAGAAGCACCGCAGCTTCGGGCACATGCTCTTCAGTTCCTGATCCGCGCAGACGCGAACGACCGAGGGCCGGAGCGATGATCGCTCCGGCCCTCGGTCATGACGTGTGCGCGATACTGGGATTGAACCAGTGACCTCTTCCGTGTCAGGGAAGCGCTCTCCCGCTGAGCTAATCGCGCGGGACCCTACGTCTACTGCCATGCAAGTGCTGCTGTGCTGCGTGCGCGATACTGGGATTGAACCAGTGACCTCTTCCGTGTCAGGGAAGCGCTCTCCCGCTGAGCTAATCGCGCGGGACCCTACATCTACTGCGATACAAGTGCTGCTGTGCTGCGTGCGCGATACTGGGATTGAACCAGTGACCTCTTCCGTGTCAGGGAAGCGCTCTCCCGCTGAGCTAATCGCGCGTGAGGTGGAGACGGGATTTGAACCCGTGTAGACGGCTTTGCAGGCCGTTGCCTCGCCTCTCGGCCACTCCACCAACATCGCGGGGGACGGGAAATCCCCCACGCCGAGCGGACGACGAGATTCGAACTCGCGACCCTCACCTTGGCAAGGTGATGCTCTACCACTGAGCCACGTCCGCAGGTGTCGTAGCTCCGGGGCGCTTCCGCGTCCCGGCGACGTGTTGAACTCTAGCGGATTCCACGTCCAGCTCAAAAACCGGTTTCCGCAGCGTGCCGGGCTGCTGACCAGCGAATGACCAGCGGGGCGCCACGACGGGCGCCGCTCTAGACTCGGCCACACCCCTTCGGACCGACCCGGGAAGCACTGTGCGAGACCTCGTCCCCATGGCCCGCTTCGGCGGCCTCGTCGCCTCCGACCTGCGAGATGTCACCAGCGACCTCGCCGCGCTGGACTCTTCGGGCTTCTGGGCGGTGTCCGCGGACTTCGAGGGACGGGCGGTCTGCGCGCGCTTCGCGGACGTACGGAGCGCGCCGCCGGCGGCGCCGGACGGCTGGCGCGGACCGGCCACTGGAGCATGGACCTCCTCGCTCGACCGGGATGCCTACATCGCGGGTGTGCGCCGCATACGCGAGTACATCGCGGCCGGCGACGTCTACCAGGCCAACCTCTGCCGGGTGCTGTCCGCGCCGCTGCCCGATCCCGCCCGGTGCGACGTGGACGCGCTCGGCTCGGTGCTCGCCCACGGCAACCCGGCCCCGTACGCGGGCACCATCCGGCTCCCCGCCCACGGTGTGGAGATCGCCACCGCGTCCCCCGAGCTCTTTCTTCGCCGGGACCGCTCCTTCGTCGAATCCGGCCCGATCAAGGGCACCGGCCGTACGGAGGCGGATCTGCTGCCCAAGGACCACGCCGAGAACGTGATGATCGTGGACCTGGTCCGCAACGACCTGGGGCGGGTCTGCGCGACCGGCTCGGTCACCGTCCCCGAGCTGTGCGCGATCGAGAAGCACCCCGGCCTGGTCCACCTCGTCTCCACCGTGCGCGGGGAGCTGCGCGAGGACGCCGGCTGGGCCGGGCTGTTCGCCGCGACCTTCCCGCCCGGCTCGGTCACCGGAGCGCCCAAGTCCAGTGCGCTGCGGATCATCGAGGAGCTGGAGACCGCCCCGCGCGGCCCCTACTGCGGGGGCATCGGCTGGGTGGACGCCGACCGCGGAACCGGTGAACTGGCCGTGGGGATCAGGACGTTCTGGCTCGACCGCACCGGACCTGAGCCGCTGCTGCGCTTCGGTACCGGGGCAGGCATCACCTGGGGCTCCGACCCCGAGCGCGAGTGGGACGAGACCGAGCTGAAGGCGTCCCGGCTGCTGGCGGTAGCGTCGGGGGCACACCTGGGAGACGAAGGGATCACACATTGAGGATCTGGGTCGATGGCACGCTGCGGAACGCCGACGACGCCACGGTGTCGGTGCTCGACCACGGGCTCACCGTGGGCGACGGCGTCTTCGAGACGCTCAAGGCCGTCGAGGGCACGGCCTTCGCGACCACCCGCCACCTGGACCGGCTGACCCGGTCCGCACGCGGTCTCGGGCTCCCCGACCCGGACCTCGACGAGGTGCGCAGGGGCTGCGAGGCGGTCCTGGCGGCCAACCCCGTGCCGCTCGGCCGGCTCCGGATCACGTACACCGGCGGGCTCTCCCCGCTCGGCTCCGACCGCGGCGACGCGGGAGCGACCCTGATCATCGCCCTCGGTGAGGCCTCCGTCCGGCCGGACACCACCGCTGTGGTCACGGTGCCGTGGACCCGTAACGAGCGGGGTGCGCTCACCGGCCTGAAGACCACCTCGTACGGCGAGAACGTCGTCGCGCTCGCCCGCGCCCACTCCCACGGCGCCTCCGAGGCGATCTTCGGCAACACCGTCGGGCGGCTCTGCGAGGGCACCGGCTCCAACATCTTCGTCGTGCTCGGCGGGCAACTGCTCACCCCGCCGCTCTCCTCCGGCTGCCTCGCGGGCATCACCCGCGAGCTGGTCGCCGAGTGGAGCGGCGCGCAGGAGGCGGACCTGCCGCTGGAGGCACTCGACGAGGCGGAGGAGATCTTCCTGACGTCCACCCTCCGCGACGTCCAGGCCGTACCGCTGGTCGACGGGCGGGAAGTGCCGGGAGCGCCGGGCCCGGTCACCGCCAAGGCGATGCGGGTCTTCGCCGAACGTGCCGGAGCCGACGCGAATCCGTGACGTGGCGCGAAGGACGGGGTAGAACTGGCCCCAGTCCACACGGGGGAGTGACGCCATGACAACCACCCTGCGACCCGACCAGCCGGAGCGGCACGGAGTGGCGGGCGCGCGTTCGCGCCGCTACACGGTATGCGTCAACAGCAGGCCGGTCGGCGGCATCGAGCTCTCCGCCGGGCCGCGGTTCGGCGTCACGACCGGCCGGATCACCGGCCTGGAGATCCACGAGGCGGACCGGCGGCGCGGTCGAGCCACCGTCGCCGCGCTCGCCGCCGAGGAGGTGCTCCGCGGCTGGGGCTGCGACGAGGTGCAGGTGGACATTCCGGCCGAAGCCGTCCTCGCGCAGCGGCTCGCGGACAGCCTCGGCTACACCGAGCGCAACCGCGCCATGACCAAGCGGCTCTCCGGTCCCGTACCGGAACTGCCCGCGGGAAGCACCGTCCGGCCGATGATCGACGCGGAGTTCCCCGCCTGGAACGAACGCATGATGATCGACTACGTGGACAGCTTCGTGACCCGGGGCGTCCCTTTCGCGCAGGCCTCCGCCAGGGCCGAGGCCGACCACAGCGCGGCCCTGCCGGACGGCCCCCGCACGGCGGGCACCCTGCTGCTGATCCTGGTCCACGAGGGGCGGGACGTCGGCACCCTGTGGCTACGGCTGCGGGACGCGGCCGACCCCGGGATCCCGGCGTGGGTCTTCTCCGTCGAGGTGGACGAGGAGCACCGCGGCCAGGGGCACGGCCGCACCCTGATGCTCGTCGCGGAGCGGGAGTGCCTGGGCGCCGGGGTCGGCACTCTGGGCCTGAACGTCTTCGGCGGCAACACTCCCGCGCTGCGGCTGTACGAGTCGATGGGGTACGCGACCACGAGCCGCCATCTGTTCAAGCGGCTCATCTAGTGCTCTGGCCGGAAAGGTTCACCGGTTCGCGACGCCCGGCACGGCACCTCGCTGCGTTGTCGGAGTCGTCCGAGTACGCCCGGTACGAGGACGATCCTCCGCCTTGCGATGCACCGCGCCGGCCGCCGCGAACCAGGCAAACCTTTCCGGCCAGAGCACTAGCGCGGGCCGGGCGCCGGCCCCGATCTGCCCCAACGGGGCCTGATCGTCAGCCGGCCAGCAGCCGGTCCGCGATCTCCTCGATCCGCGCGCGCAGCCCGTCCTGGCTCTTGCCGCCGTCGAGCCGCTGCCCGTCGATCACATACGTGGGCGTGCCCGTGACGCCGATCGCCCGGCCCTCGGCCTGGTCGGCGTCGACGATCAGCATGTGCCGGCCGTCGATCAGCGCGGTGTCCACTTCCTCCTCGTCCAGCCCCAGTTCCCTGGCCACCTCGACGAGAACCTCCTCGCCGCGCTTGCCGAGCTCCTCGGTGCGCGCCAGCACCGCCTCGGTGTACGGCCAGCCCTGCCCCTGCGCCCAGGCCTCCTCGGCCGCCTGGGCGGCCGCGAGGGCGTGCTGGTGCTTCTCCAGCGGGAAGTGCCGCAGCTGGATGTCGAGCGCGTCGCCGTAGCGGGCGCGCAGGGCCCGTACGTCGTCGAGGGCGGTGCGGCAGTCCGGGCACTGCAGCTCGCACCAGACCTCGAGGACGGCGCGGGCGGTGGCCGGGGGAGTGACGTCGTTCATGCGGCCCAGTCTCGCACCTGGGGAGGAGCCCTCCCCCGAGATCACCCTGAGACGGGTCCCAGGACATGGCCTCCGGCTTCGCGACGGGTGCACGATGGATACAGGAACATCCCGATACAGCCGCAGGAGTACAGGATCAGGAGCACTGGATGCTGACCGTGACCGTATGCGTCGCACTGTCCGCGGCGGGCCTGGCGATCGCGATGCTGACCGCGTACCGCCGGCGCTACCTCGCGGCCGTCCGCACCGCCGCCTTCGCCCTGCTGCCCGTGGGGCTGTACATGACGGGCCTGGTGACGCTGGGCCGCAAGGTCGGCACGGCCACCGGGAGCTGGGCCGCGGACCTCGTCTTCAAGCCGTCGGTGTGGCTGGGCTTCGGCGTGCTCGCGGTGTCCGTGGTGCTCTACACCGCGACGCGCTTCGCCGCCGGCCGCGACGTCGGCAGCCGCCGTGAGCGCAAGGCCGCCGCGGCGGCCGCGGGTGCTCCGGCGGTGGCCCCCGGCGCCTCCACGCCCTCGCTGCCCGCCGGCCGCAAGCCGGCGGCCAAGTCCTCCAAGGCCGCGACCGACGGCGGGCTGTCCGACTTCTCCGACATCGAGGAGATCCTCAAGCGCCGCGGCATCTGACCTGCCGCACGGCTTTCGGCCCGCAGAACCACCCCTGAGAGTTCGCGTGTTGGGCGCGGCGGCATGGGGTGCTGCGTCATCATCGCGGTGTGCTGCGATCTTCCGGGGGGTCACCCCCGTGCCCACGGCCGACACCTGAGGCCGAGAGGCCGGCCCCCGGAGACATCCCGGACATCCCGCGGCCGAGGGTGGCCGCCGACGAGCCCCGCGGGTGCCTGTTCGCGCTCTCCCAGCCGCCGCTGATGCTCTTCCTCTGCGTGATCGCGGGGCTCATCGGGTTCGGGGCGCTCTACGACATGGTCATGCTGTGAGCCGCGCCCAGGGCCCGTCCTACCGGCTGGCCTCGCGCTGCCGGGCCCGGTACGCGGCGACATGCAGGCGGTTTCCGCAGGTGCGGCTGTCGCAGTAGCGCCGCGAACGGTTGCGCGACAGGTCGACGAAGGCCCGGCGGCAGTCCGGGGCGTCGCAGCGCCGCAGCCGCTCGCACTCACCGGCGACGACCAGGAACGTCAGCGCCATGCCGCCGTCGGCGGCCAGGTGGTCGGAGAGCGACGCGCCCGGGGCGAAGTAGTGCACGTGCCAGTCGTGGCCGTCATGGTCGGTCAGCCGCGGCGTGGTCCCGGCCTCGGCGACCATGGCGTTGAGCAGGGTGGCCGCGGCCTGGGCGTTGGGGGCGCAGAAGACCTGCGCGAACCGCTCGCGCACCCGGCGGACGGTGGCGAGGTCGTGCTCGCCGAGCCGTCCCACCTCGCTCACGTGGTGTTCCTCGACGAACGCGCGCAGCGCCGCGACATCGTGCAGACCCTCCCGGCCCTCGCTCTCCGGGGAGGTGTTGATCAGGTCCACCACACAGTCGAGTGCGTACCTGGTGTCATGGTTGATCAACACGGAATCGCTCCCTGGCCGGTGGGGGTCGGGCGGCTGCGTTCCGGCGACTCTAGCGCGCGAGAGCCACCGCCGTGGGTGTCGTGGTCCACGGCGGTGGCTCTGTGAAGCGTGTGCCTGGCTTCGTACGGCTGTCGGGTCCGAGCCATGCCCCCGAGTAGGACGGCGTCGGACGGCTGGTGGGGTGGGGTCAGCTCTCCGCGAGGATGTGGGAGAGCTCGGTGTCCAGATCGAAGTGACGATGCTCGGTGCCCGGGGGCACGGCGGCGTCGGTCCGCTTGAGGAACGACTCCAGTGCCCGCGCCGGGGCTTCGAGCAGCGCCTCCCCCTCTGGGGAGCTGAGGGCGATGCACACGACGCCCTGGCCATGACTGCGGGACGGCCAGACCCGGACGTCTCCGGTGCCGGTAGGCCGGTGCAGGCCCTCGGCGAGCAGATCGCGGGCGAACACCCATTCGACCGTCTCTTCGGCACCAGTGTGGAATGTGGCGTGCACGGCATAGGGATCGGCCGTGTCGTACCGCAGGCCTGCGGGTACAGGCAGTGAGGATTCGCTCGACACAACGAGGCGCAGGTGCAGCTCGCAGCTGACCGTGGTGTTCATAAGCGCCAGGGCCTTTCGCTCAGTGTGCGCTCGGGGATTCGCACGTCGGCGAAATCGACATGCCACCTGCGGGGACGTTGTAAACCCCTCTGACTGGTTTGTGAGGCTTCTGGTACCTCGTCCGGCCCAGTACTTTTACGGTGTCGAAGGCCATTCCGGTGATCTCCGCCCGTCGGGTAGGTTTGACGCCATGACTGCGGAGAGTGACGAGATTCAGGAGGACGTGGCCATGGATCGGGGTCTCGGTTCCAAGGCTCCTGAATTCATCAGGAAGTCCCGGGGGCTGCACCTCAGCTGGCAGGTGGGCGTGTTCATCGTCGGGCTGGCCGTGGTGGCGGCCGGCGTGGTGATGCTGCCGCTGCCCGGTCCCGGCTGGTTGGTGATCTTCGCGGGGATGGCGATCTGGGCCACCGAGTTCGTCTGGGCGCAGCTCGTGCTGCGCTGGACGAAGCGCAAGGTGACCGAGGCGGCGCAGCGCGCGCTCGACCCCAAGGTGCGGCGGCGCAACATCATCCTGACGGCCGTCGGCCTGGTGATCATCGGCGCCCTGCTCGGGTACTACCTCTGGCGGTTCGGATTCGAGATGCCGTGGCGGATCGGCTGACCCCCGGGTGGTCCTGGGCACCGTCTGAGGTGCGGTAATGTTGTCCCCGCACAGGGGCGATTAGCTCAGTGGGAGAGCACTTCGTTCACACCGAAGGGGTCACTGGTTCGAACCCAGTATCGCCCACCCCGACCGAGGGCCCGGAAGCCGAAAAGCTTCCGGGCCCTCGGCGTTTCCGGACCTCCCGGGCCCCGGGAGCGCGCACTCAGCGCATCCGGCCGAGGACCTCCCGCACCCGGCGGACGTCGCGCAGCCGGCGCTCGTACGTCGTGCCGATCGCCAGCAGCAGCAGACCCGCGACCGCGAGCGGCAGCCAGCGCGGCGCCGCGCCCACGACCTGGACGACGTACGGGGCCAGCTCGTGCAGCGCGTCGAGCGCCAGGACGGCGCCGCCCAGCAGCAGCGGAGCCCGCAGCCGGTGCCGCGCACCCAGCAGCGTCACCGCGAGCGCGCCCGCGCCCAGCAGCAGCGGACGCTGCCAGTGCGGATCACCCCAGGCGGCCGCCAGGCTGGGCAGCAGGGTCACGGCCAGCCCCGGGCCGTACGCGGACCAGGACGACGCCGCCGGGTCACGGCGGCGGCGCAGCCAACCGATGAGCAGCCCCGCGGCCGACAGCGACAGCGTGTACGCCTCCGGCGTCGTGATGTCGGAGGCGGCCAGTCGCACCCAGCTCGCCGCCGCCGTCAGGGCGCCGGCCGCGTACACGGCCCGCCGGCGGTCCTGGCGCAGGGCCAGAGCGCCCGCCAGCAGCCCGGCGGCCGCGAGGACCAGGGAGAGCGCCGGAGCGTCCGTGGCGGCCAGCACGACGGCCAGCGCCGCCGCGATCCACCCCGCCGACTCCAGGGCCTGCCGGGACCGCCCGGCACGCGCCGCGGACAGCACGGCGGTGGCGCCGACCGCCAGGACCAGGAAGGCCGCCACGTACGACGGGCGGCCCGCGGCCGACGGGCCGGCCCAGGCCAGCCCGGTCGCGCACGCCGCCGTGCCGACGGCGCCCACCGTCCGTCGCACGGCGTCACCGCGCACCGCAGCGGTCCCCGCGAACGCCGCCAGCAGCACGCCCAGCGCGGCGAACGTGGCGGGCCGGCCGGTCAGGGCCCAGGCCACCGCGGTCACCGACGTGGCGGCGCCGGCGACGAGCGCGGTACGCGACAGCGGCGGGACGCGTACGGCCGCGGCCGCCGCGAGCAGCGCCACCGCGAGCGCGAGCCGCAGGGAGAGCGCCACCGGGTACGTCGCGCCGACGGCGGCGGGCAGCGCCGCGCCGGCCACCGCGCCGCACACCACGGCCGCGGGGCCCGCCGCCCGCCATGCGGGGCGCCGCAGCGCGGTCGCCGCGAGGACGAGGGCGAGCAGCCCGGCCACCGCCACCATGGACGGCGGAGCGACCCGCAAGCCGTGGGGTGTCAGGGCGTCGCGGGCGCCGTCCGGGGCGCCGGACCAGATCGAGCCCGCCCAGCCCAGCGGCCCGAAGCAGCTCACCGCCAGCGCGGGCACCGCCCACAGCGCCGCCAGCAGCTGCGCCGCCGCGGCTCCCGCCGCGACCCCGTCGGCCGTCACGCGGCGCGACCCGCCGCGCAGCGCGACGGCCGCCGCCAGCAGGGCCACCGCGCAGCCCAGGAAGCCGGGAACGACCCAGCCGTCCGCGACCCACATCCGCACGACCCCACCGGTCCCGGCGACCGTGACCAGACCGGCCAGCGCGGCGAGCAGCACAGCGGCGGGGTGCGGGGTGTTGGGGGCGCTGCGGACGGGGGCGCCGGGAGCGGGAGCCGGCAGGGCCGGGGTCACCGCCGGGAGGCGGTGGGCGGCCGCGAGGGCCACCGCACCACCTGCCAACAGGAAGCCGCAGGCCTGGGCCGCGGAGCCGGTCGTTCCGGCGTCCCACGACAGCCGGAGCGCGGTGGCCAGACCCAGCACGCCCGTCACCGTGCCGGCGACGGCGCCGGTCGTCCGCAGGCCGCGCGGCAGCCGGCGGTCCGGTGCCGTCACGGCCAGGGCGGCGTCCGACGCGGCGGCCACGATCATGGCGGCGGCGAAACCGCGGACGGAACCGTGCGCCCCCGCCCACAGCGGCAACGGCAGTTGGGCGAGGACCAGCGCGACGGGTGCGGGCAGCACGAGCCGGCCGCGCAGCAGCAGCCCGTACCCCGCCCAGAGCACGCTCACGACGGCGAGGCACCCCGCCGTGTACACCAGCGCGTCGACCTCGCCGAGGGACGTCACCCGGCGCACGGCGTACGCGTCGAGCAGCAGCAGGACGAGCCCCAGGCAGGCGATCACCTCGGCGGTTGCCGACAGCGCGCGGCGCAGCAGGAGCGCGGGTACGGCGAGCGCGGTGAGGGTCAGCGCGCCGAGGACCACGGACCGGCCGCCTATACCGAGCTGTCCCCAGCTGACGACTGTGAAGGCGGTCACCGCGACGGCGAGCAGGACGCCGCCGAGGGAGAGCAGCAGATTCTGCGCGCTCGGCGGGGACGTCTCGCGGGCCGGTCGCCCGGCCGGCCCGGGGCGCGGGCCCCAGCCGGGCGGCGGTGGTGGGTAGGCCACCGGGCGCGCCGCGGCGAGCAACTGGGCCCGGCGGCCCAGGAGACGGCCGCGTTCGGCGTCCACCCCGGCGATCGCGATCCCGATCGCCCGCAGTTCCGCGGCGATCTCCCCGGTGAGCGGCAGCGCGCAGCGCGGGCAGACGGGCGCCGCCGGGTGCGAAAAGGCACCGCAGGCGGGGCATTGGGCGGGTGGCGGCATGGGCTCCATGCCGATGGAGTGTGGCGTGGACCACGAGATCCGTCATCCGGTGCGGTACTCAGAACGCACCTGAGTACCCACACTGGCTCCATGGACTGGAGCCGCTACAGCTTCCGCAGCGCCTGGCGACTCGGCGCCCGGCCCGACGCCGTCTACGCCGTTCTGGAGCGCCCCGACGAATACCCCCTGTGGTGGCGGCAGGTGCGCGAGGTGCGGCGCACCGGCGAGACCACCGGCACCCTCACGTTCCGCTCGGTGCTCCCCTACGACCTGGTGGTGCACGCGCACGAGACGCGCCACGACGACGCCGCCGGGGTGTTGGAGGTGGCCATGACCGGTGACCTGGAGGGCTGGGTCCGCTGGACGGTGGGGACCGACGGCACCGGCACACAGCTGCTCTTCGAGGAGGACGTGGTCGTACGCAAGCCCCTGATGCGCCGCCTCGCGGTGCCCTGCCGGCCGTTCTTCAAGGCCAACCACGCGTTGATGATGCGCCAGGGGCGGCAGGGGCTGCGGGACCTGCTCGCGGCCGGCCCGGCCGGCAATGGCGTTTGAACCGACGGCCCCGCGCCCTGTATTGTTCGGGACGTCCCGGGCGATTAGCTCAGCGGGAGAGCACTTCGTTCACACCGAAGGGGTCACTGGTTCGATCCCAGTATCGCCCACAGCAGTGAGACCGGCCGGTCCTGATGGACCGGCCGGTTTCGTGCGTGCCGGGCCTGCCGGTTGCGGCGGGCGTGCTGCTCAGGCGGCCGGGGGCCGGGCGCGCTGCGCCGGGATCATCGGAGCGGGGCGCAGCGGCCAGGACGGGTCGCACCGTTCCGACGAACCGTTCTTGGCGAAGTAGGCCTGCAGACCACGGGCTTGGCCCGCGTGCCAGACCGCCTGCCGGTCGTGCAGCTCGGCGGGGCCGAGCTCGGCGAGCCGCTCCGCGAAGCGGCGGCCTATCGCCCGGGCGAGGTCGAGGGAAGCCGCCGCGTCCGCCGCGGCGTCGTGGGCGTCCGCCAGTTCGACGCCGTAGTGCGCGCACAGATCGGTGAGGGTGCGCCGGCCCTTGCGGTAGCGGTCCAGCGCCTTGTCGAGCACCCGGGGGTCCACGACGCACAGCGTCGCCCCGTCCAGCCGGCCGTTCAGCGACGTGCCGCGGTGCCGTTTCAACTCCCGGTCCAGCAGCGTGAGGTCGAACGGCGCGTTCATCACCACCAGCGGGACGGACCGGGCCGCCCGGCCGGCGAGCGCCAGCGCCATCTCCTCCACCACCGGACCCGGCCGGCGGCCGTGCTGCCGCAGGAAGGCGTCGCTGAGCCCGTGTATGGCCCGCGCGCCCTCCGGAACGGGCACGCCCGGGTCCACCAGCCAGCGCATGACTTGGGGTTCGGCCCCGGGAGCCTCCTGCTCCACGAGGGCCCCGGAGACTATGCGGTCGTGCTCCACGTCCACGCCGGTGGTCTCGGTGTCGAAGGAGGCCAGAGGTCCGTCGTACCAGCGAGGCATGGGGTACTCCCAAGGATGTCGGGGAGGTTGACGGGCGGTCAGATCTGCCGCCTCTGAGCGGTATGTACCCGTAACTCGTGGTCACTGAACCGCAACTGTTTGCGACCCTCCGCTGGTGGAGATGACACAGGAGACGGATACGCACTGACAACGCACGGCTCGGAAGGCACGGAAGAGCGATGGCGCTCACGCAGCCCGCCCCGGGCGAGCCGACGGCCGAGCGGGCGGCACCGCTCCGGGGAGGGCTCGCCACCACCAGTTGCATGGAGACCCTGCAGGTGGGGTATTTGCACGCGGTCGCGGCGGCGGCCGGCTGCTCGCTCGCCCAACCCTTCCCGGACAACGGCATCGACTGGCATCTCAGCCACAGTTCGCGCGCGCACGCCGTCGACGACGAGGTGACGATAAAGGTGCAGCTCAAGTGCACCTACCAGGTCGCCCCGCATCCGGCGGGGCCGACCTTCGGCTTCACGCTGGAGAACGAGCACCTGGTGAAACTCGCCAGGACCCCGGCGTCGGTGCACAAGATCCTGGTGGTGATGCTCGTGCCGCGCACCCAGGACGAGTGGCTGGAAGCCGGGCACGACCGGCTGGAACTGCGGCACTGCTGCTACTGGACGAACCTGGCCGGCGTCGCCGTGACGGGCAAGCGCAAGACCACAGTGCGGATACCGACCGCGCGGATCTTCGACGACCGCGCGCTGTGCCAGATCATGGCGCGGGTCGGGGCGGGAGGAAGACCGTGATGCACCGGCCCACCAACACCGAGGAGCCGGTACTGCCCGACCCCGAGCGGGTCGACCCGGCGGTACTGACCGCGCTGCTCGTCCGGCACGGCTGGGAGCGGCGCGGCGGCGCCCCCGGCCGCTACAGCCGCTGGACCCCGCCCGGCAGCGCCGTCCGCCTGCAGGACGCGGGGGCGGACACCGGACCGGCGACGGGGAACGGCACCGGCACCAGCCTGCTCGTCCCCGAGGGCCGCCCGCGCCGCGGCCGGAGCGCGGACCCGGGGTACGCGGACCACACCGACCTGCTCGGCGAGGCCCTCATCGCGCTCGCCCGCTCCGCCGCGCCGTCCGCCCGCGAGGTGCTGCTCGCCCTCACCGTCCCCGGTGACGAGATCCGCTGGCGGCGCGATGTGCCGCGCATAGGCGACGCGGTGCCGTGGACCACGGCAGAACAGTTGCGGGCCGGCGCCCGGGCGATGCTGATGGCCGCCGCGCGCGCGGCCCGGCAGACCGCCGGTTACTTCGGCGAACGGCACGGGCCGCATGCCGCCGGGTTCCTGGAACAGGTCCTGGTCGGGCCGGTGACCGGCGGCCATCTGCTGACCGCGTACGCCCCCGTCCCCGACGGCCGGCCGGCGACCTCGACGCTGCTGCGCGCACTGCAGGCGGCCCGGGACGCCGTGGACTTCCAGCGCGCCACCGGCGGGATGGAGGCGTTCGACGCCGCGGTCGACCTCGGCGTCTGCCACGAGCTGGCCGAGGCGCTGGTCCGTCTGGTGCGCGGCACCGAGGGCATGGAGGTGGCGCTCGCCTGGTCGCCGGTGGCCGGCCCGCCCGGCGGCTTCGCCGGCCGCCCCGAGCCGGTGGAGTTCTCGCCTGGCGACCTGCCCGCCCTGGAAGCGGCGAGCGCCCGCTATCTGCGGCGCGAGCCGTCGGTCCCGGTCCGGCTGACGGGCACCGTCGTGCGGCTGCGCCGGCCCACCCCGTCCGGCGGCGGCTCGGTCCGGCTCCGCGTCCTCGCCGGCGCCGACGTCCGCCAGGTCCGCGTCCGGCTGGACGAGGAGGCGTACCGCATCGCCGCCCACGCCCACCTGGTCGGGCTGCCGATCCGGGTCAGCGGGCGGCTGGAGAGCCGGGGCGGTTTCCGCCGGCTCACCGAGGCCGTCGGCGTCACCCCGGTCCAGGTGGACGAGGCCGAGCGGGACCGGCTGCTGAAGTCGCTGCACGGCGGCGTCGACACCTTCGAGGACGCCTGCGGCGGAGACTCCTGACCGGAGAACGGCCTGCCGGTCGCTCACCGTCCCCCATCACTTCGCGGCGCACCCGCCGGGCTCGGTACGATTCACCCGTGCGGCATCCGCCGCCCTGCGGTATTGAGTCATGGGAGAGAACCGGTGTCAGACGTCCGTGTGATCATCATTCGCGATTCCGTTGAGCGGGAAGAGCGGGTGGTCACGACCGGGACGACCGCCGGAGAGCTCTTCGACGGCGACCGCAGCATCGTCGCTGCGCGCGTCGCCGGCGCGCTGAAGGACCTGGCGTACCCGGTCGCCGACGGCGACGAGGTCGAAGCCGTCGCCCTGGCCAGCGAGGACGGGCTGAACATCCTGCGGCACTCCGCCGCGCATGTCATGGCCCAGGCCGTGCAGGAGCTGTTCCCGTCGGCGAAGCTCGGCATCGGCCCGCCCATCAAGGACGGCTTCTACTACGACTTCGACGTCGAGACCCCCTTCACCCCGGAGGATCTCAAGAGCATCGAGAAGAAGATGCAGGAGATCCAGAAGCGCGGGCAGCGCTTCTCGCGCCGCGTGGTGACCGACGACGACGCCCGCGAGGAGCTGGCGGCCGAGCCGTACAAGCTGGAGCTGATCGGCCTCAAGGGCTCCGCCTCCTCCGACGACGGCGCGAACGTCGAGGTCGGCGCGGGCGAGCTGACCATCTACGACAACATCGACAGCCGGACCGGCGAGCTGTGCTGGAAGGACCTGTGCCGGGGTCCGCACCTGCCCAGCACCCGGCTCATCCCCGCCTTCAAGCTGATGCGCAGCGCCGCCGCGTACTGGCGCGGCAGCGAGAAGAACAAGCAGCTGCAGCGCATCTACGGCACCGCGTGGCCGTCGAAGGACGAGCTGAAGGCGTACCTGGAGTTCCTCGCCGAGGCCGAGAAGCGCGACCACCGCAAGCTCGGCTCCGAGTTGGACCTCTTCTCGATCCCCGAGGAGATCGGCTCGGGCCTGGCGGTCTTCCACCCGCGCGGCGGTGTCATCCGCCGGGTCATGGAGGACTACTCGCGCAAGCGGCACGAGCAGGAGGGGTACGAGTTCGTCTACACCCCGCACGCCACCAAGGGCGCGCTCTTCGAGAAGAGCGGGCACCTTGATTGGTACGCGGACGGCATGTACCCGCCCATGCAGCTCGACGAGGGCACGGACTACTACCTCAAGCCCATGAACTGCCCGATGCACAACCTGATCTTCGACGCCCGGGGCCGGTCCTACCGCGAACTGCCCCTGCGGCTCTTCGAGTTCGGCACCGTGTACCGGTACGAGAAGTCCGGTGTGGTGCACGGCCTGACCCGGGCCCGCGGCTTCACCCAGGACGACGCGCACATCTACTGCACCAAGGAGCAGATGGCGGACGAGCTCGACTCGACCCTCACCTTCGTGCTGAACCTGCTGCGCGACTACGGCCTGGAGGACTTCTACCTGGAGCTCTCGACCAAGGACCCGGAGAAGTTCATCGGGTCGGACGAGAACTGGGACGAGGCCACCGAGACGCTGCGCAAGGCCGCCGAGAAGCAGGGTCTGGAACTGGTCATGGACCCGGGCGGCGCCGCCTTCTACGGCCCGAAGATCTCCGTCCAGGCGCGTGACGCCATCGGCCGGACCTGGCAGATGTCGACCATCCAGGTCGACTTCAACCTGCCGGAGCGCTTCAACCTGGAGTACACCTCGGGTGACGGCTCCAAGCAGCGTCCGGTGATGATCCACCGTGCGCTCTTCGGTTCGATCGAGCGGTTCTTCGCGGTGCTCCTGGAGCACTACGCGGGCGCCTTCCCGGCCTGGCTGGCGCCGGTACAGGCGACCTGCATCCCGATCGGTGACGCGCACGTCCCGTACCTGCAGGAGTTCGCCGCCAAGGCGAAGGCCAAGGGGCTGCGGGTCGACGTGGACGCGTCCTCGGACCGGATGCAGAAGAAGATCCGCAATGCCCAGAAGGCCAAGGTGCCCTTCATGATCATCGCGGGTGACGAGGACATGGAGGCCGGCGCGGTCTCGTTCCGCTACCGCGACGGCTCGCAGAAGAACGGCGTGCCGCTCGACGAGGCGGTCGCCGAGATCGCCAAGGCCGTCGAGGACCGCGTCCAGGTCTGACGGACGACGCACGACCGTGGGCCCCCGGGGTGCGAGCGACTCGCATCCCGGGGGCCTGCGCGTTGCCGCGGGAACCGCCCCTGCGACACGGGGCAGGGACCGGAAGTCCTATGCTGATCGGCATGACGAGTGAGCCGGAGCAGCAGATCGGAGTGGGTACGCAGGACGCGTTCCAGCGCCTGTGGACCCCGCACCGTATGGCGTACATCCAGGGTGAGAACAAGCCGACCGGCCCGGAGGCCGGCGACGGATGTCCGTTCTGCTCGATCCCGGCCAAATCCGACGAGGACGGCCTGATCGTCGCGCGCGGCGAGCACGTCTACGCGGTGCTCAACCTCTACCCGTACAACGGCGGCCACCTGATGGTGGTCCCGTACCGGCACGTCGCGGACTACACCGAGCTGGATCTGGCGGAGACCGCGGAGCTGGCCGAGCTGACCAAGCGCGCGATGACGGCGCTGCGGATCGCGTCCGGGGCGCACGGCTTCAACATCGGCATGAACCAGGGCGGGGCGGCGGGCGCGGGGATCGCCGCGCACCTGCACCAGCACGTGGTGCCGCGCTGGGGCGGCGACACCAACTTCATGCCGGTCATCGGCCACACCCGGGTGCTGCCGCAACTGCTGGCGGACACGCGCAAGATGCTCGCTGACGTCTGGCCGCGGGAATAGGGGTTCAGGAACCGGCCCCCGGACCCACGACGCGCACGCGCCAGGCCCTCCGATCCGCCGGAAGGGCTCACGCGTCGTACACGTCGGCCTTGCGTGGTTCCGCGCCCTGGACCAGGCCGCTCAGCATCAGCGAGCGGCTGGTGAAGTGCGAGGTGTCCACGCCGTTCTCCTTCATGACGTGGATCGCCGCCGCGTGCACCGCCCGCAGTACCGGGGTCGCGGCGCGCAGCGCGTCGTCGGCCATGAAGCGGTGCTTCCACGGCTTGTCCGCCCACGTGTGCCGGAGGCCGAACGGCTCGGGCAGCGCGAGCGAGCCGCCGAGGTGGTCCAGCACGCTGGGGAACCGGGTGAGCGGCGCGCGGGCCGCCAGCCGGACCACCTCGCCGGGGTGGATCAGCGGCAGCTGCACCGTGTGGGTCTCCCAGAACTTGACCGGATGGGAGACGATCTTGGAGTTGGGCGCGGGCGGCGCGGTGAAGATGGGGTGCACGGGGCCGAGCGCGTGGCCCGTCACCTCGACCCGCAGGGTCTGCGCCAGCACGGTCACGGTGACCATCAGCGTTATCACCAACTGGCCGTCCCACAGGACGAACTGGATGCCCAGGTAGTGCCGGTTGCCCTTGCCGAACTGCTGGTTGTTGCAGATCCGCTGGATCTCGAAGTCCTTGACGGTGAACGCCTCGACCTCGGCGCCGGTGGGCCGGGAGATGGCCTTGGCGTTCTCCCCGGTGGGGGCGACGACCCAGTGCCGTATCGACGCCTTGGGGAAGCCGCCGGTGTGCAGCGGGCCGCGCTCCAGCATCCGCAGTTTGTCGTGGATGGCGCGGATGACGTCCCAGCTGCGGAAGGGGTGGATCTCGGCGAGTCCTTCGCGCGGCACCAGCTCCTCGGCCATCTGCCAGCTGCCCCAGCGGGTGCCCATGCCGAGTATGCCCCGGGGGCCGGCGTAGAAGACCACGTTGCTGTTCTGCTCGGCGGAGAGCTTGGCCAGACTCTGGCGCATCGTCTCGGCCCGGGTCTGGTTCGGGTTGCGCGGCACGGCCTCGGGGATCTTGGCGCCGACGCCGGTGCCGGAGACCAGGCCGGACCAGCGCTCGCGCAGGTCCTTCGCGGTCTGCTCGCAGATGCGCTTGGCCCAGAACCAGCCCAGCACCGGGACGAGCATCATGACGCGCAGATACTGGCGCCAGAAGCCGGTCAGCGGCGGCCTGATGACGAGCAGGGCGGCGAACGCGACGACGACCAGCAGGATCACCGCGCCCAGCGGGCCGGCCTTCGAGTCCTGCGCCTTCGCCAGCGACCTGCGCAGCTGGAACGCGCCGAGCCAGATCAGCACCCCGGGCAGGAAGAGCAGCCCGAAGACGGCCATGACGACGGTCAGCCGGTTGTCGCGCTCCTGGCGGATGCGGTTCGCGGCGAGGCAGTGCTCGACGACGGACTGGGGCTCGGCGCCGAAGGACTGGACGAGCTCCCCGCGCGCGGGACCGAGCATCCGCACCTGGACGGAACGGGCGAACGCCTCACCGAGGTTGGGCTCGAAGAGCGAGAGTCTGGGCGGCGTGAAGACGGCGTCCTCGTTGGCCTTCCTGAGGTCCTCGACCGGGGAGTCCCGGTAGGCCGCGGACGACAGGGCCTGGGTCGCGGCGGTGCCGCCCTCCGTACCGATCAGCGGGACCTGCGCCCCGGGGCTGAAGTCGAACCCCTTGCCGTCTGCCACTACCGCCCCCTCATTCCCCCACACGACCCCGCGGGCACAACGGCTCCACCGGCCCATTCCCCGCGAGCGGGGCCGTCACACTTTTGGAGCAATGACCACAGTATCGGCGCGGCGGTCCGTGCGGGGGCGCACGGACCGCCTACTGGCCTTCCAGCGGCTCTACTTGGCGCTGTCCGCCTCTTCCCTGAGCTTGGCCGCGAGCGGCGGGGGCATCGGCTCGTGGCGGGCGTAGGCGCGGCTGAAACGGCCGGTGCCGTGCGACAACGAGCGCAGGTCGACGGCGTACCGGCCGATCTCGATCTCCGGCACCTCGGCGCGTACCAGGGTGCGTCCCGGTCCGGCCGGTTCGGTGCCCAGGACCCGGCCACGCCGTCCGGACAGATCGCTCATCACCGAGCCGACGTAGTCGTCGGAGACCAGCACCCCGACCTCGGCGACCGGTTCCAGCAGGTCGATCCTGGCCCCGGCGGCCGCCTCCCGCATGGCGAGCGCGCCCGCGGTCTGGAACGCGGCGTCGGAGGAGTCCACCGAGTGCGCCTTGCCGTCGGTGAGGGTGATCCGGATGTCCACCACCGGGTGGCCGAGGGCTACGCCCCGGGCGGCCTGCGCGCGGACACCCTTCTCCACCGACGGGATGAACTGCCGTGGTACCGCCCCGCCGATGACCTTGTCGACGAACTCGATGCCGGAGCCGGCCGGCAGCGGATCGACCTGGATCTCACAGATCGCGAACTGGCCGTGCCCGCCGGACTGTTTGACGTGCCGGCCGCGCGCGGTGGCCTGCTCGCCGAACGTCTCGCGCAGCGGCACCCGGTGCGGCACGGCGCCCACCTGGACCCCGTAGCGGCTGCGCAGCCGCTCCAGCGCGACATCGACATGCGCCTCGCCCAGGCACCACAGCACCACCTGGCGGGTGTCCGGGTTCTGCTCCAGCCGCATCGTCGGATCCTCGGCGACCAGCCGTGCCAGGCCCTGCGAGAGCTTGTCCTCGTCGGCCTTGCTGTGCGCCTGGATGGCCACCGGGAGCAGCGGGTCGGGCATCACCCACGGCTCCATGAGCAGCGGCCGGTCCTTGGACGAGAGCGTGTCGCCGGTCTCGGCGTGGGTCAGTTTGGCGACGCAGGCCAGGTCGCCCGCGACACAGCTGCCCACCCCGCGCTGCTGCTTGCCGAAGGGCGAGGAGAGCGCGCCCACCCGCTCGTCCACGTCATGGTCCGCGTGGCCGCGGTCCTCCATGCCGTGTCCCGAGACATGGACCGTCTCGTCCGGCCGCAACGTCCCGGAGAAGACCCGCACCAGGCTGATCCGCCCGACGTACGGGTCGGAGGAGGTCTTCACCACCTCCGCGGCGAGCGGCCCCTCCGGATCGCAGGTCAGTGGCGGGCACGAGGCGCCCTGCAGGGTGCTGACCGGCGGCGCCTCGCGCTCCAGCGGGGTCGGGAAGCCGCCGGTGATCAGTTCCAGCAGCTCCAGGGTGCCCAGCCCCTGCCGGGCGCCGTCGGCCGCGGGGGCGGCGGCGAGCACGGGGTGGAACCTGCCGCGGGCGACCGCCCGTTCCAGGTCCTCGGTGAGGGTCTTGAGGTCCAGCTCCTCGCCGCCGAGGTAGCGGTCCATCAGGGTCTCGTCCTCGCTCTCGGCGATGATCCCCTCGATGAGCCGGTTGCGGGCCTCCTCGATCAGCGGCAGCTCCCCGGGCTCCGGGCCGCGCTCGGTCCGCTCGCCCGCGGAGTAGTCGAAGACCCGCTGCGAGAGCAGTCCGATCAGGCCGGTGACGGGGGCGTGCCCGTCCGGGCCCTGCGCGCCGTGCAGCGGCAGGTACAGCGGCAGCAGCGCGTCGGGTGAGTCGTCGCCGAGGACACTGGCGCACAGCGCCGTCATCTCGTCGAAGTCGGACCGTGCCGCCTCCAGATGCGTCACCACCACCGCCCGCGGCATCCCGACGGCCGCGCACTCGTCCCACACCAGGCGGGTCGCCCCGCCCACGCCCGAGGCGTCCTGCGCGGCCGAGACGACGAAGAGGGCCGCGTCCGCTGCTCGCAGACCGGCCCTCAACTCCCCGACAAAGTCGGCGTATCCGGGAGTGTCCAGCAGATTTATCTTGATATCGCCCCACAGCACCGGCACCAGTGACAGCTGCACCGACCGCTGCTGCCGCTGCTCGATCTCGTCGTGATCGGAGATCGATCCGCCGTCCTCCACCCGCCCTGCCCGGTTCACCGCGCCGGTTGCCAGCGCCAGGGCCTCGACGAGTGTGGTCTTTCCCGCTCCGCTGTGGCCGACCAGCACCACATTGCGCACCTTCTCGGGCCGGCCGGCCGCCGGTGCCCTTCCGGCGGCTCCTGGATGTACGTCTCTCCTGTCGGCTGCTCCACCCACGGGTCTCGCCTCCATGTCCGTCACTGCATGGGGGACCGCGCCCTCTGCAGGGGCACAAACGCGCAACGTCACGGGAGACCGCACCGGAGGTGCCCCGGGACGGGGTACGAGGGGAGGGTTTCCGGCGACGCCCGCGGTTCTTCGACCTTCCCACGGCGGTCACGGTGCGTCCATACGTCGTACGTCCAAGGGTACCGGCGGGTGCCTCACGCATACGGGGGACGAGGGCTGGCTACGATGGGCCATCCAGTGGCCGACCGGGCCAGCCGACATCCACCGATCCATCCGGGAAGGCCATGCTGAACAAGTACGCGCGTGCATTCTTCACGCGTGTTCTCACGCCGTTCGCCTCATTCCTGCTTCGCCTCGGGGTCACCCCGGACGCGGTGACCCTCATCGGCACCGGGGGAGTGATGGCGGGTGCGCTGGTCTTCTACCCCATGGGCGAGTTCTTCTGGGGCACCGTCGTCATCACCCTGTTCGTCTTCTCGGACCTGGTGGACGGGAACATGGCCCGGCAGTCCGGGGTCTCCAGCCGCTGGGGCGCCTTCCTCGACTCCACCCTCGACCGGGTCGCCGACTCCGCGGTCTTCGGCGGGCTCGCCCTCTGGTACGCCGGTGGTGGTGACAACCTCGTGCTCTGCGCGGTGACGATCTTCTGCCTCGCCAGCGGCCAGGTGGTGTCCTACACCAAGGCCCGCGGTGAGGCCATCGGGCTGCCGGTGAACGTCAACGGGCTGGTCGAGCGCGCCGAGCGGCTCGTCATCACCCTGGTCCTGTGCGGTCTCGCCGGGCTGCACAAGTTCGGCGTTCCCTATATCGAGTGGCTTCTGCCGATCGCCCTGTGGGTGGTCGCCGCGGGCAGTCTGGTGACCCTGATCCAGCGGGTCGTCACCGTACGCCGCGAGGCGGCGGAGGCCGACGCGGCCGACACGGTCGCCGGCGCGAACGGGGGCGGCGCCGCGTGAAGGACCGGCTGACCGACGGCCTGTACGGCCTGGGCTGGGGCGCGGTCAAGAAGCTGCCGGAGCCGGTGGCGAACGCCCTCGGCCGACGGATCGCCGACCTGGTCTGGCGCCGGCGCGGCAAGGGCGTGCTCCGACTGGAGTCCAACCTCGCCCGCGTCGTACCGGACGCGGACGAAGCCCGGCTGCGCGAGCTGTCCCGGGCCGGGATGCGCTCGTACCTGCGGTACTGGATGGAGTCCTTCCGGATGCCCGCCTGGGACCGGGAGCGGTTCCGTACCGATGTCGACATCCAGGACGAGCACATCCTGGTGGAGGGCCTGGCCGCCGGAAAGGGCGTCATCCTGGCGCTGCCGCACATGGGCAACTACGACCTGGCCGGCGCCTGGGTGACCACCAAGATCGGCATCCCGTTCACCACCGTCGCGGAACGTCTCAAGCCCGAGACGCTGTACGACCGGTTCGTGGCCTACCGCGAGGGACTCGGCATGGAGGTGCTGCCGCACACCGGCGGCTCCGCCTTCGGCACCCTCGCCCGCCGACTGCGCGCGGGCGGCCTGGTCTGCCTGGTCGCCGACCGCGACCTGTCCGCCTCGGGCATCGAGGTGAAGTTCTTCGGCGAGGCCACGCGGATGCCCGCCGGGCCCGCGATGCTCGCGCAGCAGACCGGCGCACTGCTGCTGCCGGTCACCCTCTGGTACGACGACTCGAGGATCATGCGCGGCCGGATCCACCCGCCGATCGACGTCCCCGAGACCGGGGAACGGGCCGAGAAGGCCGCGGCCATGACCCAGGACCTTGCCGATGCCTACGCCTCCGGGATCGCCGAGCACCCCCAGGACTGGCACATGCTCCAACGGCTGTGGCTCGCCGATCTCGAAGCGCGCCCGAACAGTTCCGGAACGGAGAATCCGTGAGGATCGGGATCGTCTGCCCGTACTCCTGGGACGTCCCCGGAGGCGTCCAGTTCCACATCCGCGACCTCGCGGAGCACCTGATCAAGCTCGGCCACGAGGTCTCCGTGCTCGCGCCCGCCGACGACGAGACACCGCTCCCGCCGTACGTGGTCTCCGCGGGCCGCGCCGTCCCCGTGCCCTACAACGGCTCGGTGGCCCGGCTCAACTTCGGCTTCCTGTCCGCCGCCCGGGTGCGTCGCTGGCTGCACGACGGCAACTTCGACGTCATCCACATCCACGAACCGACCTCGCCGTCGCTCGGACTGCTCGCCTGCTGGGCGGCCCAGGGCCCGATCGTCGCGACCTTCCACACGTCCAACCCCCGCTCGCGGGCCATGATCGCCGCCTACCCGATCCTGCAGCCCGCGCTGGAGAAGATCCGCGCGCGCATCGCGGTGAGCGAGTACGCCCGGCGCACCCTGGTCGAGCACCTCGGCGGCGACGCGGTGGTCATCCCCAACGGCGTGGACGTCGACTTCTTCGCCACGGCGGAGGCCGAGCCGAAGTGGCAGTCGGAAGGGGCGCGCAGTGCCGACGGGAGCGACGGTCCCCGGACGGGCGGAACGATCGGGTTCATCGGCCGCATCGACGAACCGCGCAAGGGACTGCCCGCCCTGATCCGGGCTCTGCCCAAGATCCTCGCCGAACGCCCGGGCACCCGGCTGCTGGTCGCCGGAAAGGGTGACGAGAAGGAGGCCGTCGAGACCCTGCCGGAACACCTGCGCGGCCAGGTGGAGTTCCTCGGCGTGGTCAGCGACCGGGACAAGGCCCGGCTGCTGCGCAGCGTCGACCTGTACATCGCCCCCAACACCGGCGGCGAGAGCTTCGGCATCATCCTCGTCGAGGCGATGTCGGCGGGCGCCCCGGTGCTCGCCAGCGATCTCGACGCCTTCCGCCAGGTCCTGGACGGTGGAGTGGCGGGCGAACTGTTCCCGGTCGAGGACGCCGACGCGCTCGCGGCCGCCGCGGTGCGGCTGCTCGGTGACCCCAAACGCCTCGCGGAACTGCGGGAACTGGGCAGCAGGCACGTACGCCGCTTCGACTGGAGCACCGTCGGCGCCGACATCCTCTCCGTCTACGAGACCGTGACGGAGGGCGCCACCGCCGTCGCCACCGACGAACGCGTCACCCTGCGCGCCCGCCTGGGGCTCGCCCGGGACTGAAGTACCCGGCGCGACGGTAGCCTTGCCGCCCGTGACCACCTTCATCTGGGTCGCGGTGGCTGTCGTTGCCATCGGCCTGTACCTGAGCTGGACCGCGGGCCGTCTCGACCGCCTGCACGCCCGTATCGACGCCGCCCGTGCCGCACTCGACGCACAGCTGCTGCGCCGTGCCTCCGTGGCCCAGGAGCTCGCGACGTCCGGGGTGCTGGACCCGGCGGCGTCCATCGTGCTGTACCAGTCCGCGCACGCCGCCCGGCAGTCCGAGGACGAGCACCGCGAGGTGGCCGAGAGCGAGCTGAGCCAGGCGCTGCGCGCGGTCTTCGCCGAGCCGGCCGCCGTCGAGGCGGTGCTGGCCGCGCCCGGCGGCGAGGAGACCGTCGGCGAACTGACCCAGGCCGTACGCCGGGTGCCGATGGCCCGGCGCTTCCACAACGACGCGGTCCGCGCGGCGCGGGCGGTGCGCAAGCACCGGGTGGTGCGCTGGTTCCGGCTGGCCGGCCACGCGCCCTTCCCGCTGGCCTTCGAGATGGACGACGAGCCACCGACGGCGTTCACAGCGGACGGCGCGGCAGGCCACTGACCCCGGATTGGCCCTTTTCCGGCCAGGTGGACCGGTTCACGATGGCTACAACGCACCATTCGTCATCGAGTGAGGTCATACCGTGTCCACCACCCCCGCCACCGCCCAGAACCCCGAGACCGGCACCGCGCGCGTCAAGCGCGGTATGGCCGAGCAGCTCAAGGGCGGCGTGATCATGGACGTCGTCAACGCCGAGCAGGCGAAGATCGCCGAGGACGCCGGCGCCGTCGCGGTCATGGCCCTGGAGCGGGTGCCCGCCGACATCCGCAAGGACGGCGGCGTGGCCCGTATGTCCGACCCGGACATGATCGACGGCATCATCAGCGCGGTCTCCATCCCCGTCATGGCGAAGTCCCGCATCGGGCACTTCGTCGAGGCCCAGGTCCTGCAGGCGCTCGGTGTCGACTACATCGACGAGTCCGAGGTCCTGACCCCGGCCGACGAGGTCAACCACAGCGACAAGTGGGCCTTCACCACCCCCTTCGTCTGTGGCGCCACCAACCTGGGCGAGGCCCTGCGCCGTATCGCCGAGGGCGCGGCCATGATCCGCTCCAAGGGCGAGGCCGGCACCGGCAACGTCGTCGAGGCCGTGCGCCACATGCGCCAGATCCGCGCCGACATCCGCCGCCTCGGGACCCTGGACGAGACCGAGCTGTTCGTCGCCGCCAAGAACCTCCAGGCCCCGTACGAGCTGGTCAAGGAGGTCGCGGGCCTCGGCAAGCTGCCCGTCGTGCTCTTCAGCGCCGGCGGTGTGGCCACCCCGGCGGACGCCGCCCTGATGATGCAGCTCGGCGCCGAGGGTGTCTTCGTCGGCTCCGGCATCTTCAAGTCCGGCGACCCGGCGCAGCGCGCCGCCGCCATCGTGAAGGCCACCACCTTCTACGACGACCCCAAGGTGATCGCGGACGTCTCGCGCGGTCTGGGCGAGGCCATGGTCGGCATCAACTGCGACACCCTCCCCGAGTCCGAGCGCTACGCCAACCGCGGCTGGTAACCGGACCGTGAGCGCCATACCCACCATCGGCGTACTGGCCCTGCAGGGCGATGTACGCGAACACCTCGCGGCGCTCACCGCCGCCGGCGCACAGGCCGTGCCTGTGCGCCGGCCGGCCGAGCTCGCCGAGGTCGACGGCCTGGTCATCCCCGGCGGCGAGTCCACCACGATGTCCAAGCTGGCGGTCATCTTCGGCATGCTGGAGCCGCTGCGCGAGCGGGTCGCGGCCGGGATGCCGGCCTACGGCTCCTGCGCGGGCATGATCATGCTCGCCGACAAGATCCTGGACGGCCGGGACGACCAGGAGACCATCGGCGGCATCGACATGCTCGTGCGCCGCAACGCCTTCGGGCGGCAGAACGAGTCCTTCGAAGCGGCCGTGGAGATCACCGGCATCGGCGGCGGACCGGTCGAGGGCGTCTTCATCCGCGCCCCCTGGGTGGAATCGACCGGCGCGCGGACCGAGGTACTGGCCCGGCTCGACGACGGCACCGTCGTCGCCGTGCGCTCCGGAAACCTGCTCGCCACCTCGTTCCACCCCGAGCTGACCGGAGACCACCGGGTTCACGAGCTCTTCGTCGACATGGTGCGCACCGCGGGCTAGGCCCTGTCGTCAAAGTAGCGCCTGCCCGGCGGCGTCTGGCACGCACGCTCGCGGCGTTGTCGGGCCCACCCCAGTACGTCCAGTACAGGGGCGACCCTCCGCCTTGCGATCGCACGCACCAGACGCCGCCGGGCCCGCCCTTCGGGCGGACGGCGCTACATTGACGACAGGACCTCGCGCGACCCCGGTAGGATCTCTTCTGTTCATTTCTACTGGCGACGTTGTAAGGAGCTGGCGATGTCCGGCCACTCTAAATGGGCTACCACCAAGCACAAGAAGGCCGTGGTTGACGCCAAGCGCGGCAAGCTCTTCGCCAAGATGATCAAGAACATCGAGGTGGCGGCGCGCATGGGTGGCGGTGACATCTCCGGTAACCCGACCCTTTACGACGCCATCCAGAAGGCGAAGAAGAGCTCGGTCCCGAACAAGAACATCGACAGCGCGGTCAAGCGCGGTGCCGGTCTGGAAGCCGGCGGCGCCGACTACCAGACGATCATGTACGAGGGCTACGGGCCGAACGGTGTCGCGGTGCTCATCGAGTGCCTCACCGACAACCGCAACCGCGCGGCCTCCGACGTCCGTGTCGCGATGACCCGCAACGGCGGGGCCATGGCCGACCCGGGCTCGGTCTCCTACCTGTTCAACCGCAAGGGCGTCGTCATCGTCCCCAAGGGTGAACTCTCCGAGGACGACGTGCTGGGCGCGGTGCTGGACGCCGGGGCCGAAGAGGTCAACGACCTCGGCGAGTCCTTCGAGGTCATCAGCGAGGCCACCGACATGGTCGCGGTCCGTACCGCGCTCCAGGACGCGGGCATCGACTACGACTCGGCCGACGCCAACTTCGTCCCCACCATGCAGGTGGAACTCGACGAGGACGGCGCCCGCAAGATCTTCAAGCTGATCGACGCGCTGGAGGACAGCGACGACGTGCAGAACGTCTTCGCCAACTTCGACGTGAGCGACGAGGTCATGGAGCAGGTCGACGCCTGATTCCGCGTTGTACACACCACGGGCCGGCGGGACACACCCCGCCGGCCCGTCGGCGTCGGCGGCGTTGTCAGTGGGAACGGCTAACCTGCAGGAACAGTTGACCGACAGGGCTTGAGGGGTGACGGGGTGCGGGTACTCGGCGTGGACCCGGGGCTGACCCGGCTCGGCATCGGAGTCGTGGACGGCGTCCCGGGGCGGCCGTTGACGATGGTGGGGGTCGGCGTGGTGCGCACCCCGGCCGATGCGGAGATCGGCCACCGCCTCGTCCTCATCGAGCGCGGCATCGAGGCGTGGTTGGACGAGTACCGGCCGGAAGTCGTCGCCGTGGAGCGGGTGTTCAGCCAGCACAACGTCAGCACGGTCATGGGCACCGCCCAGGCCAGCGCCGTCGCGATGCTCTGCGCCAGCCGGCGCGGGCTCCCCGTTCATCTGCACACGCCCAGCGAGGTCAAGGCGGCCGTCACCGGCAGCGGTCGGGCGGACAAGGCCCAGGTCGGCGCCATGGTGACGCGGCTGCTGCGGCTGGACGCCCCGCCGAAGCCGGCCGACGCCGCGGACGCGCTGGCGCTGGCCATCTGCCACATCTGGCGCGGTACCGCCACCAACCGCCTCCAACAGGCCATCGCCGCCCACCGGCCCGCACGAATCCAGGAGCCCCGAGCATGATCGCCTTCGTCAGCGGCCCGGTCGCCGCACTCGCCCCGGACGCCGCGGTCATCGAGGTGGGCGGCATCGGGATGTCCGTGCTGTGCACCCCCGGCACCCTCGCCACCCTCAGGACCGGCCAGCAGGCCAGGCTCTCGACGTCGCTGATCGTCCGCGAGGACTCGCTCACCCTGTACGGCTTCGCGGACGACGACGAGCGGCTGGTCTTCGAGCTGCTGCAGACCGTCAGCGGCGTCGGCCCGCGCCTCGCCCAGACGATGCTCGCCGTGCACTCTCCCGACGCCCTGCGGATCGCGGTGGCCACCGGGGACGAGAAGGCGCTCACCGCCGTCCCCGGCGTCGGCAAGAAGGGCGCCCAGCGGCTCCTGCTGGAACTGAAGGACCGGCTCGGCGAGCCCGTCGGCCCCGGAGCCAACCGCGGGATCGGCAGCCCCGTCAGCGCCTCCTGGCGCGACCAGTTGCACGCGGCGCTCATCGGCCTCGGCTACGCCACCCGCGAGGCCGACGAAGCGGTCTCCGCGGTCGCGCCACAGGCCGAGGCGGAGCTGGCCGGGGGCGGGGCGCCCAATGTCTCCGCCCTGCTGCGCGCGGCCCTCCAGACCCTGAACCGCACCCGCTGAGGGCCCGCCGCCGCACCGACCCGATCCCCGCACGGACGACCCGCCCCCGCCGCCGCACCGACCCGACGATCCCGCACCGACGACCCGAAAGTCCCGACATGCTGCGTTTCCCCGGGGAGCGACTCCCCGTACCCCTGCGAAAGGCCGGGCCGTCCGGGCCGCGGCAGGCGGCGACGCGAGGTGGGACGCGGTGAACTGGGACGAGCCCGCACCCCCGACCGCCGGTGAGCTGCCGGACCGGCTGGTCGGCTCCGATGCCGATGGTGAGGACCAGGCCGTCGAGGCCGCGCTGCGGCCGAAGGACCTCGAAGAGTTCGTCGGGCAGGAACGGGTGCGCCAGCAGTTGGATCTGGTGCTGAAGGCGGCCAAGAAGCGCGGCGGCACCGCCGACCACGTGCTGCTCTCCGGCGCGCCCGGCCTCGGCAAGACCACCCTGTCGATGATCATCGCCGCCGAGATGGGCGCCCCGATCCGCATCACCTCGGGCCCGGCCATCCAGCACGCGGGCGACCTCGCCGCGATCCTCTCCTCCCTCCAGGAGGGCGAGGTGCTCTTCCTGGACGAGATCCACCGCATGTCCCGGCCCGCCGAGGAGATGCTCTACATGGCGATGGAGGACTTCCGGGTCGATGTGATCGTCGGCAAGGGTCCCGGGGCCACCGCCATCCCGCTGGAGCTGCCGCCCTTCACCCTGGTCGGCGCCACCACCCGGGCCGGCCTGCTGCCGCCCCCGCTGCGGGACCGCTTCGGCTTCACCGGCCACATGGAGTTCTACGCCCCCGCCGAGCTGGAGCGCGTCATCCACCGCTCGGCCCGGCTGCTGGACGTCGAGATCGAGACGGACGGCGGCGCGGAGATCGCCGGCCGCTCCCGCGGCACGCCCCGTATCGCCAACCGGCTGCTGCGCCGGGTCCGGGACTATGCGCAGGTCAGAGCCGACGGCCGGATCACCCGCGAGATCGCCACCCAGGCCCTGGAGGTCTACGAGGTGGACGCCCGCGGCCTCGACCGGCTGGACCGGGCCGTGCTGCGCGCCCTCCTCCAGCTCTTCGGCGGCGGCCCCGTCGGGCTGTCGACGCTCGCGGTCGCCGTCGGCGAGGAGCGCGAGACGGTCGAGGAGGTCGCCGAACCCTTCCTGGTCCGGGAGGGCCTGCTGGCGCGCACTCCCCGTGGTCGGGTGGCTACCCGGGCGGCATGGACGCACCTGGGCCTGGTCCCGCCCCAGCAATCCGGGAGTCCCGGCCAGGGTGGCCTGTTCGGACCGTGACGGCATGGAGACTCGCCCCCCAGGAACCTCGGTGCCATGCTGGGCGTTGTTTCACCGGCGAGGACTCGCTTAGACTCCGCCGACGCCCTTCCTCCGGAACGGCATACACCCCCGTAGATCAGGCCAGCCACCCGCGGCCGTGCGAAGGAACGTTGTAAATCGTGAGTATCGGCTTGCTCCTCCCGTTCATCATCCTTATCGGTGCCATGTTCCTCATGACCCGGTCTGCCAAGAACAAGCAGCGGCAGGCGGCGACGATGCGGAACCAGATGGAACCGGGCTCCGGTGTCCGCACCATCGGCGGTATGTACGCCGTGGTGAAGGAGATCAACGAGGACACCGTCCTCCTGGAGCTGGCCGACGGAGTGCACGCGCACTTCGCCAAGAACTCCATCGGCGCCGTCCTGGACCAGGCGGAGTACGACCGGATCGTCCACGGCATCGAGCCGGACGAGGCGGAGGACGGCTCCGAGGACACGGACGAGGACGCGACCACGGCCGAGGACGCCGTGACGGCCGAGGCCGCCGATGACGAGCACATCGACCTGAGCAAGACGGAGGACGAGCCGAAGAAGGACGGCACCGACCCCAAGTAAGGCGCGGTCGGTCCGGACTCTCACATCACTTCGTGGCCACCCCACGGGCGCGCAGGCCCGGGGGCTGGTTGGACAGGGAGATACAAGAAGGTGGCAGCACCCAAGAAGGGCCGCAGGTCCTCGGGGAGTCAGGGGTACCCCGGGCGCGCTCTGGCCGTGATCCTGATCGCGCTCGTGGCGTTGACGGGGACGATGTTCCTCTCGCACAACACCACCCCGCGACTCGGGATCGACCTCGCAGGCGGCGTCAGCATCACGCTGACCGCCAAGAGCGATCAGGCCGGCGCGGTCAACAAGACCAACATGAACACCGCTGTGAGCATCATCAACCAGCGTGTCAACGGTCTTGGTGTCTCCGAGGCGGAGGTGCAGACCCAGGGAAGCAATCACATCATTGTGAACATTCCCAAGGGCACCGACCCCAAGCAGGCGCAGGAGCAGGTCGGCCAGACCGCTCAGCTGTACTTCCGGCAGGTGCTCGCCGAGCAGGCGAACCCCCCGGCCGCCAAGGCGCCGGTGACGCCCTCCCCGACCACGACCCCGACGGGCAAGCCGGGCAGCAAGCCGACGGCGACGACCACGCCGAAGGCCACGCCGTCGTCCACGAAGGCCACGCCCTCGTCGAGTGCCAGCACCCAGGGCCGCGCGGTCACCGACGGTCTGAAGGCGACCCCCGCCAAGGCGCCCACCCCGACGCCGACGCCCAGCACGCCCGCGCCCCCGGCCGGCACGCTGGACAGCACGATTCCGGCCGATCTGCAGGCGAAGTTCACCGCGCTCGACTGCAACGACCCGAAGCAGCGCCTCGCGGCGAACCAGGGTGTCAAGCCTGAGAACAAGGTCGTCGGCTGCGGCCAGCGCGGCGAGGGCAAGGACAAGATCTGGTACAAGTACGCGCTCGGCCCGGCCGTCCTCGACGGCAAGGACGTCTCCAAGGCCAGCGCGAAGTTCGACACCCAGTCCGGCAACGGCTGGGTCGTCGACCTGAGCTTCACCGGCGGTGGCGCCAAGAAGTTCACCAAGGTCACCACCCAGCTCGCCGCCCAGCAGCCCCCGCTGAACCAGTTCGCGATCGACCTCGACGGCAACGTCGTCTCCGCGCCCTCGGTCTCGCAGGCCCTGCCCGGTGGCAGCGCGACGATCTTCGGCAGCTTCACCCAGCAGTCCGCACAGGACCTGTCCAACGTGCTGTCGTACGGTTCGCTGCCGCTGTCCTTCGACATCAGCGACGTGACCACGGTCTCCGCCGCACTCGGCGGCGAGCAGCTGCGAGGCGGCCTCATCGCGGGCGCCGTCGGCCTCGCGCTGGTCGTGCTCTACATGCTGGCGTACTACCGGGGCCTCGGCCTCGTCGCGATCGTCAGCCTCATGGTGTCGGCGGCGCTCACCTACGCGCTGATGTCCCTGCTCGGCCCGGCCATCGGCTTCGCGCTGAACCTACCGGCCGTCTGTGGAGCCATCGTCGCCATCGGTATCACCGCGGACTCGTTCATCGTCTTCTTCGAACGGATCCGTGACGAGTTGCGCGAGGGCCGCTCGCTGCAGCCCTCGGTGGCCCGCGGCTGGCCGCGCGCCCGGCGCACCATCCTGGTGTCGGACTTCGTGTCCTTCCTGGCCGCCGCGGTGCTCTTCGCCGTCACGGTCGGCAAGGTCCAGGGCTTCGCGTTCACCCTGGGTCTGACCACGTTGCTCGACGTCGTGGTGGTGTTCCTCTTCACCAAGCCGTTGATGACGATCCTGGCCCGCAACAAGTTCTTCGCCGACGGCCACAGGTGGTCCGGCCTCGACCCGAAGGGTCTGGGTGTCCAGGCCCCCATCCGCCGCGTCCGCCGCAGGACGAGCACCGAGACGAAGGAGGCCTGATGTCCAAGCTCGGCAATCTCGGACAGCTCGGACACCGGCTGCACCGTGGCGAGATCGCCTACGACTTCGTCGGCAAGCGCAAGCTCTGGTACGGCGTCTCGATCCTGATCACGATCGTGGCCATCGCCGGCCTGGCGATCAACGGTCTCAAGCTCGGCATCGAGTTCTCCGGCGGCGCGGTCTTCACCACCGCGAAGACGTCGTACTCGGTCACCGATGTGCAGAACAAGATCGCCGGCCACACCGGCAGTCATGACGCCACCGTGCAGAAGCTCGGCAACGGCGGCGTGCGGATCCAGGTCAGCGACATCTCCACGGAGGAGTCGAAGGACATCCAGCAGCGGGTCGCCACCGACCTCGGGCTGGACTCGACCAAGATCGACGCACAGATCGTCGGCCCCAGCTGGGGTGAGGAGATCTCCCAGAAGGCCTTCACCGGCCTGATCATCTTCATGATCCTGGTGGTGATCTACCTCGCCATCGCCTTCGAGTGGCGGATGGCCATCGCCGCCCTCGTCGCCCTGATCCACGACCTCACGATCACCGTCGGCGTCTACGCCATCGTCGGTTTCGAGGTCACCCCGGGCACCGTGATCGGTCTGCTGACGATTCTCGGATACTCCCTCTACGACACCGTCGTCGTCTTCGACGGTCTCAAGGAGACGACCCGGAGCATCACCAAGCAGAACCGCTTCACGTACAGCGAGCTGGCCAACCGCAGCCTCAACCAGACCCTGGTGCGTTCGATCAACACCACGGTCGTCGCGCTGCTCCCCGTCGGCGCGCTGCTGTTCATCGGCGGCGGCATCCTCGGGGCCGGTGTGCTCAACGACATCGCGCTCGCGCTCTTCGTCGGCCTCACCGCCGGTGCGTACTCCTCGATCTTCATCGCGACCCCGCTGGTCGCGGACTTCAAGGAGCGCGACCCGGAGATCAAGGCCCTCAAGAAGCGCGTGCTGGCCAAGCGCAAGGCCGACGCCGCCAAGGGCGTCGACCCGGCCGAGGAGGACCAGCGGGCCCGTGAGGACGCTGCCGCCGAGGACGAGGGCGACGAGCCGGAGGACGGCGACCACGCCGCCGCCGGTGGTGTGGTCGGCCAGCGTGCCCAGGCCGCCGCCGCCCGCAACCGCGGCAAGAACCGTCCTTCGGGGAAGCGGCGGTGACGGCGACGGCAGCCGGCGCCGACGCGCTGCGTGATCAGCTGCTCGGCCGTATCCGGGACGTGCCGGACTACCCGCAGCCGGGTGTGATGTTCAAGGACATCACCCCGCTGCTGGCGGACCCCGACGCGTTCAACGCCCTGGTGGACGCCCTGGCCGTGCTCTGCGCGCGCCACGGTGCCACCAAGGTCGCCGGCCTGGAGGCGCGCGGGTTCATCCTCGCCGCCCCCGCGGCGGCCCGGGCCCACCTGGGCTTCGTGCCCGTGCGCAAGGCGGGCAAGCTGCCCGGCGCGACGCTGTCGCAGCGCTACGAGCTGGAGTACGGCAGCGCCGAGATCGAGGTGCAGCAGGACGCCCTCGGCGCCGGCGACCGGGTCCTGGTCATCGATGACGTGCTGGCCACCGGTGGCACCGCCGAGGCCTCGCTGGAACTCATCCGGCGTACCGGCGCGGAGATCGCCGGGGTCGCGGTCCTGCTGGAGCTCGGCTTCCTCGGCGGCCGCGAACGGCTCACCGCCGCCCTCGCGGGCGCCCCGCTGGACGCACTCATCATCGTCTGACACCACAGGCACAGCGCCTCACGGCACACAGCACCGCCCCGGAGGCGGGGGGGCGCGGGCCCCCCCCCCCCCCCCCCCCCCCCCCCCCCCCGAACAACCGGGGGGGGCCCCCCCCCCCGGGGGGGGGGGGGGGGGCCGGCCCCCCCCCCCCCCACCCCCCCCCCCCCCCCCCCCCCCCCCCCCCCCCCCCCCCCCCCCCCCCCCCCCGGGGGGGGGCCCCCCGCCCCCCCCCCCCCCCCCGCCTCCTGCCACAGATCGATACCATGGGTGCTCCCACCCGCGTGAGGAGTGCTCTTGCCAGACGAGGCCCAGCCGCTCGACGCCGAAGGCGGGACCGATTCCCCCGCCGGGAGCAACGGAGCCGCCCCCGAGCCGCCGACGCCTGCCGTCCGGCCCGTACGGACCCCCGCCAGCGCGACCCCGTCGCGCGCCGCAGGCTCCTCCAACCGCGTCCGCGCCCGCCTCGCCCGGCTCGGCGTGCAGCGTTCCAGCCCGTACAACCCGGTGCTGGAGCCGATGCTGCGGATAGTCCGGGGCAACGATCCCAAGGGCGACACCGCGCAGCTGCGCCAGATCGAGCGCGCCTACCAGGTCGCCGAGCGCTGGCACCGCGGGGTGAAGCGCAAGAGCGGCGACCCCTACATCACGCACCCGCTGGCGGTCACCACGATCCTCGCCGAGCTGGGTATGGACCCGGCCACGCTGATGGCGGGACTGCTGCACGACACCGTCGAGGACACCGACTACAGCCTGGACGCGCTGCGCCGGGACTTCGGCGACCAGGTCGCGCTGCTCGTGGACGGCGTCACCAAGCTCGACAAGGTGAAGTTCGGCGAGGCCGCGCAGGCCGAGACCGTACGCAAGATGGTCGTGGCCATGGCCAAGGACCCCCGCGTCCTGGTCATCAAGCTCGCCGACCGGCTGCACAACATGCGCACCATGCGGTATCTCAAGCGGGAGAAGCAGGAGAAAAAGGCCCGCGAGACGCTGGAGATCTACGCCCCGCTGGCGCACCGGCTGGGCATGAACACCATCAAGTGGGAGCTGGAGGACCTCGCCTTCGCGATCCTCTACCCCAAGATGTACGACGAGATCGTGCGGCTGGTCGCCGAGCGCGCCCCCAAGCGCGACGAGTACCTCGCCGTCGTCACCGACCAGGTCCAGCAGGACCTGCGCGCGGCCCGGATCAAGGCGACCGTCACCGGCCGCCCGAAGCACTACTACAGCGTCTACCAGAAGATGATCGTGCGAGGCCGCGACTTCGCCGAGATCTACGACCTGGTGGGGATCCGCGTCCTCGTCGACACCGTCCGCGACTGCTACGCGGCACTCGGGACCATCCACGCGCGGTGGAACCCGGTGCCCGGGCGGTTCAAGGACTACATCGCGATGCCCAAGTTCAACATGTACCAGTCGCTGCACACGACGGTCATCGGGCCCAGCGGAAAGCCCGTCGAGCTGCAGATCCGCACCTTCGACATGCACCGCCGCGCCGAGTACGGCATCGCCGCGCACTGGAAGTACAAGCAGGAGCCGGTCTCCGGCGCCTCCAAGGTGCGCACCGACACCCCGCGCAAGAGCGACAGTGCCACCACCGGTGTCAACGCCGTCAACGACATGGCGTGGCTGCGGCAGCTGCTGGACTGGCAGAAGGAGACCGAGGACCCGAGCGAGTTCCTGGAGTCGCTGCGCTTCGACCTCTCGCAGAGCGAGGTCTTCGTCTTCACCCCCAAGGGCGACGTGATAGCGCTGCCGGCCGGTGCCACTCCGGTGGACTTCGCCTACGCGGTCCACACCGAGGTCGGCCACCGGACCATAGGAGCCCGGGTCAACGGCCGGCTGGTCCCGCTGGAGTCGACGCTCGACAACGGCGACCTGGTGGAGGTCTTCACCTCCAAGGCCGCGAGCGCCGCCCCGTCGCGCGACTGGCTGGGCTTCGTGAAGTCCCCGCGCGCCCGGAACAAGATCCGCGCCTGGTTCTCCAAGGAGCGCCGCGAGGAGGCCGTCGAGCAGGGCAAGGACGCCATCGCGCGCGCCATGCGCAAGCAGAACCTGCCGATCCAGCGGGTCCTGACCGGCGACTCGCTCGTCACCCTCGCGCACGAGATGCGGTACCCGGACATCTCCGCGCTGTACGCGGCGATCGGCGAGGGCCACATCACCGCCCAGTCCGTCGTCCAGAAACTGGTGGACGCACTCGGCGGCGAGGAGGGCGCGACGGAGGAGATCGAGGAGATCACCACCCCCTCGCGCAACCGCTCCAAGCGCCGGGCCAACGCCGACCCCGGCGTGGTCGTCAAGGGCGTCGACGACGTGTGGGTCAAGCTGTCCCGCTGCTGCACCCCGGTGCCCGGCGACCCGATCATCGGCTTCGTCACCCGGGGCAGCGGCGTGTCGGTGCACCGCACGGACTGCGTCAACATCGAGTCGCTGTCCCAGGAGCCCGAGCGGATCCTCGAGGTCGAGTGGGCGCCCACCCAGTCGTCCGTCTTCCTGGTAGCCATCCAGGTCGAGGCGCTGGACCGGTCGCGGCTGCTGTCGGACGTCACCCGGATCCTGTCCGACCAGCATGTGAACATCCTGTCCGCGGCCGTCCAGACCTCCCGCGACCGGGTCGCGACCTCGCGCTTCACCTTCGAGATGGGCGACCCGAAGCACCTGGGACACGTCCTGAAGGCCGTACGCGGCGTCGAGGGCGTCTACGACGTGTACCGCGTCACCTCGGGCCGCCAGCGCTGAGACCGTACGCGAGCGGCCCCGGTACGGAGTTCCGTACCGGGGCCGCTTCGTCCGCTCCGCGGGCCTGAGGGCCTGCTCAGCCGCCGAACTCCTCCAGGCCCTTCAGCGCCTGGTCCAGCAGGGCCTGCCGGCCCTCCAGCTCACGGGTGAGCTTGTCGGCCTTCGACGCGTTGCCCGCCGCCCGTGCCGCCTCGGCCTGGGTGCGCAGCTTGTCGACGGCGGCCTGGAGCTGGCCCGTCAGACCCGCGGCGCGGGCCCGTGCCTCCGGGTTCGTCCGGCGCCACTCGTTCTCCTCCGAGTCCTGGATCGCGCGCTCCACCGCGTGCATCCGGGCCTCGATACGGGGCCGGGCGTCGCGCGGCACATGGCCGACGGCCTCCCAGCGCTCGTTGATCGCGCGGAACGCCGCACGAGCCGCCTTGAGATCCGTCACCGGAAGGATCTTCTCGGCCTCGATGGCGAGCTCCTCCTTGAGCGCGAGGTTCTCCCGCTCCTGGGAGTCGCGCTCGTTGAAGACCTCGGTGCGGGCCTGGAAGAACTGGTCCTGGGCGCCGCGGAAGCGGTTCCACAGGTCGTCCTCGGACTCGCGCTGCGCGCGGCCCGCGGCCTTCCACTCCGTCATCAGCTCGCGGTAGCGGGCGGCGGTCGGACCCCAGTCGGTGGAGTTCGACAGCGCGAGCGCCTCCGTGACCAGCTTCTCCTTGGCGCGGCGGGCCTCCTCGCGCTGGGAGTCCAGCGACGCGAAGTGCGCCTTGCGCCGCTTGGAGAAGACCGAACGGGCGTGGCTGAAGCGGTGCCACAGCTCGTCGTCGGCCTTGCGGTCCAGGCGCGGCAGCGCCTTCCAGGTGTCGACCAGGGCGCGCAGCCGCTCGCCCGCGGTCCGCCACTGCTCGCTCTCGGCCAGCCCCTCGGCCTCCGCGACCAGCTCCTCCTTGGCCACCTTGGCCTCGTCGGTCGCCTTCGCCTTCGCGATCTTGCGTTCCTCGCGGCGCGATTCCACCAGCCCGACGAGCGCGTCCAGCCGCGTGGCGAGCGCCGCCAGGTCGCCCACCGCGTGCGCCTCGGTGACCGACGCCCGAAGGTGCTCGATCGCGGTCAGCGCGTCCTTGGTCGCGAGGTCGGTGGTCTTCACCCGCCGTTCAAGGAGGCCGATCTCGACGACAAGCCCCTCGTACTTGCGCTCGAAGTAGGCCAGCGCCTCATCCGGAGACCCCGCCTGCCACGAACCGACCTCCCGCTCCCCGTCGGCCGTACGCACGTACACGGTCCCCGTCTCATCGACGCGGCCCCATGGGTCGCTGCTCACAGCGCCTCCTCCACGTGATGCCCGGCCGTTGTCCGGCTCGCCGGCATCGTTCACAGTTTCCTCCGGCCGGGCTGCGCCCTGACCGGTCCAACGCCAACATAGGCGACCGGCGCCCCGGCTGTCCGCATCCAGCACACGCGAAATTACGACCTTCCCCGTGGTCAGGGAGTGGGCTCGCGGATCCACTCCCCACCACGGGGCAGATCGTTACCGCCGGGGCCCGGCTCATCAGGGGTTCACGACTGCTTGACGACCGCCTTGTTGATCACCACGGTCGCGTTCGGGGCAGTGTTCTGCTGGGCGTCGGGGGCTGCCGCGCCCGCCGCCGCGATCTTCTGGAGCACCTTCATGCCGTCCGCGCCGATGGTGCCGAACGGGGTGTAGGTCGGTGCCAGCGGGCTGTCCTTGTAGACCAGGAAGAACTGGCTGCTGCCGGTGTGCGGCTGCCCGGTGTTCGCCATCGCGACCGTGCCGGCCGGGTAGGTGACCGTGCCGCCGGCAGGCGCCTTGCCCAGAGCGGTCAGGTTCTCGTCCGGGATCGTGTAGCCGGGGCCGCCGTTGCCCTGACCGGTCGGGTCGCCGCACTGCAGGACGTAGATGCCCTCGGCGGTGAGCCGGTGGCACTTGGTGTGGTCGAAGAAGCCCTTGTCGGCGAGGAACTTGAACGAGTTCACCGTGGCCGGCGCCTTCGCGGCGTCCAGCGTCATCGCGATGTCACCGCAGGTGGTCTGGAGCGTGAAGGTGTACTTGGCGCTCTTGTCGATCGCCATCGCCGGCTCCGACTTCCACTGCGACTTGCCCGGGGTGCCCGCGCCCGGCTTGGCGCAGGGGTCCGGCGCCTTGGAGGGCGTCGTGGCCGACGGACTGGCGGCCGCGTCGGTCTTCGGCTTCTCCTTGCTGTCCAGGCCACCCGTCGCGTACGCGGTGGCACCCGCGGCGACCACGACGGCCACCACGGCGGCGATCACGCTGTTGCGCCGCCGGGCCTTGGACTGCTCCGCGGTCCTGCGCTGCTGCTGCCGCTCGAACTTCTCTCGGGCGAGCTGTCGCCGCCGCTGTTCCTTGGTGACCACTTCGCCGTCTCCCGGTCTTCTACTTCAGTCTTCTCGAAAACGTCATCTCGAACGTGAATCCGCGTGCGGCAGATCTTCGCGCCCCACACGGCCCGCAGTCCAGTACCCGTGCGGTACGGCCGGGCGCCCCTGCGGGGACGATACGGGTTCGCCGCCGCCACTCCCGCGCCGGTAGGCTCGTGAGCTGCCGACACCTCCGCGGACGACAGAAGGACGAACGTGCTTATTGCCGGGTTCCCCGCCGGGGCCTGGGGGACCAATTGTTATGTGGTCGCCCCCGCCGCCGGTGAGGAGTGCGTGATCATCGACCCGGGTCACCAAGCGACCCAGGGCGTCGAGGACACGCTCGCCAAGCATCGCCTCAAGCCCGTCGCCGTCATCCTCACCCATGGCCACATCGACCATGTGGCGTCCGTCGTGCCGGTCTGCGGGGCCCATGACGTCCCGGCCTGGATCCACCCCCAGGACCGCTACATGATGAGCGACCCGGAGAAGGCGCTGGGGCGCTCCATCGGGCAGCAGCTCATGGGCGAGCTGACCATCGGCGAGCCCGACGACGTCAGGGAGCTGACCGACGGCGCCGCCCTCGCGCTGGCCGGCCTGGAGTTCACCGTCTCGCACGCGCCGGGCCATACGAAGGGGTCGGTGACCTTCAGGCTCCCCGAGTCCTCCGACGTGCCGTCGGTGTTCTTCTCGGGCGACCTGCTGTTCGCCGGCTCCGTCGGACGCTCCGACCTGCCCGGTGGCTCCGCGGACGAGCTGATGGAGTCGCTGGCCCGCGTGTGCCTGCCGCTCGACGACTCGACCGTGGTGCTCTCCGGCCACGGCCCCCAGACGACCATCGGCCGCGAGCGCGCCGCCAACCCCTACCTGGGGGAAGCGGCCCGCGGCTTCGGAGCCGGTTCGCCGGCTCCGCGACGAGGATTGTGACAAGGCTTCCTGTGAGTACCTTCCAGGCCCCCAAGGGCACGTACGACCTGATCCCGCCGGACTCCGCGGCGTACCTCGCGGTGCGCGAGGCGATCTCCACACCGCTCAAGCGGGCCGGCTACGGCTATATCGAGACCCCCGGGTTCGAGGCGGTCGAACTCTTCTCCCGCGGCGTCGGCGAATCCACCGACATCGTCAGCAAGGAGATGTACACCCTCACCACCAAGGGCGGCACCACGCTCGCGCTGCGCCCCGAGGGCACCGCCTCCGTGCTTCGCGCCGCCCTGCAGAACAACCTGCACAAGCTCGGCAACCTGCCGGTCAAGCTCTGGTACTCGGGCTCGTACTACCGCTACGAGCGCCCGCAGGCCGGCCGCTACCGGCACTTCTCCCAGGTCGGCGCCGAGGCGATCGGTACCGAGGACCCGGTGCTCGACGCCGAGCTGATCATCCTGGCCGTCGACGCGTACAAGGCACTGGGCCTGAAGAACTTCCGGGTGCTGCTCAACTCGCTCGGCGACAGGGAGTGCCGTCCCGTCTACCGGGCCGCCCTCCAGGAGTTCCTGCGTGGGCTGGACCTCGACGAGGACACCGTGCGCCGGGCGGAGATCAACCCGCTGCGGGTTCTCGACGACAAGCGCGACGCGGTGCAGAGGCAGCTGACCGGCGCCCCGATGCTCCGTGACTACCTGTGCGAGGCGTGCAAGGAGTACCACGAGCAGGTGCGCGAGCTGCTGACGGCCGCGGGCGTGGCGTACGAGGACGACCCGAAGCTGGTTCGCGGCCTGGACTACTACACCCGCACCACCTTCGAGTTCGTGCACGGCGGTCTCGGCTCGCAGTCCGCCGTCGGCGGCGGCGGGCGGTACGACGGCCTGTCCGAGATGATCGGCGGCCCCGCGCTGCCGTCCGTCGGCTGGGCGCTGGGCGTGGACCGTACGGTGCTGGCGCTCAAGGCGGAGGGCATCGAGCTCGAACTGCCCGCGACCACCGACGTGTTCGCCGTACCGCTCGGCGAGGAGGCGCGCCGCGCGCTCTTCGGCACCGTCACCGAGCTGCGCCGGGCGGGTATCGCCACCGACTTCGCGTTCGGCGGCAAGGGCCTGAAGAACGCGATGAAGTCGGCGAACCGCGCCAACGCCCGCTTCGCCGTCGTGGCCGGTGAGCGTGATCTGGCCGAGGGTCTGGTGCAGCTCAAGGACATGCGCAGCGGGGAGCAGGTGGCGGTCGCGCTGGACGCGCTGGTCGCCACGCTGCAGGAAAAGCTGGCCTGACCCGAGGGGAAGGGCCCGGACAGCCATCGCTGTCCGGGCCCTTCGCCTTGTACGGGAAGCGGGGTCAGATCAGCCGCGGGCGGCCGCGCGGATGGCGTCGGCGAGTTCGGCCAGCTCGGCGCTCTGCGTGATGATGCCGTTGGCCGCCGGAGAGCGACTTGATGCGGCTGTCGGCCTTCTCCTCCAGGCCGACCAGGGAGATGACGTCCTCCGGATCGCGCGGTCGCGGGTAGTACCGCGCGAAGTGCCGCACGCTCTCGCGGACGGTCAGCTCCGCCGGCGCCGACTCGTCCTGCCAGACGATGCCGACCCGCGAGCGCCAGGCGCGTCCGGCCGAGTCCGGATCCTCGCCCAGGACCGTCACCTCGCCGCCGTCCCTCGATCGGTGCCCTTGCAGGATCTCGACCGTCGTACTCTTGCCCGCCCCGTTGGGGCCCAGGATCCCGAGCACCTCACCGCGTTCGATGTCGAGATCGACTCCGTCGACCGCGGTGACCTCGCCGTACCGCTTGTAAAGGCCCCGCACCCGCACCGCTTCGTTTCCCATGCCGGTAAGACTCCTCCCGGCGGGGGCCGCGGGGGACGACCAGGAGGACACTTCCGTGTCCACCGTTCGATGGACCTCCGGGCACCTGCGGGCCATGCCGCTGGTGCACAATGAAAGTCGCGCGGGCTAACGACGGATCTACGGAACGGCGATATGACGACTTCGGCGCTCGACCAGACGCTCACCGACGGTGACCGCGATACCTCCAGGGGCACCATCGGCACGGGGCGCGCCTACGCGTGGCTGCTGATCATCTGTGGCGCGCTCGGGACGCTCGCGTCCTTCGTGATCACCGATGACAAGTTCAAGCTGCTGGAGGACCCGAACTTCGTCCCGGCCTGCAGCCTGAACCCGATCATCTCCTGCGGCAACATCATGAAGAGCGAACAGGCCCACGCGTTCGGCTTCCCGAACCCGATGATCGGCATGATCGCGTACCCGATCGTGCTCTGTATCGGCGTCGGCCTGCTCGCGGGCGCCCGCTACCGCGGCTGGTTCTGGCTGGGCCTGCAGGCCGGCACCCTGTTCGGCGCCGGTTTCGTGACGTGGCTGCAGTACCAGTCGCTCTACAACATCAACTCCCTGTGCCTGTGGTGCTGCCTGGCGTGGGTCGTCACGATCGCCCTCTTCTGGTACACGGGCGTGCACAACATCAAGCACGGCATCATCAAGGTCCCGGCCGGGGTGCGCACCGCGGTCCTGGAGTTCCACTGGGTCGTTCCGGTGCTCTGGTACGGCATCATCGCGATGCTGATCCTGACCCGCTGGTGGTCGTACTGGAAGACGCTCGTCTGAGCCCGGGGCCGCGAGGCCGCTGAAGGCCCGCCGCACCCGTCTCCCGGGCGCGGCGGGCCTTGCGGCTACTGGGGAGTGACGTACGCCCCGCCGATGCCGCCGTCCACGAGGAACTCGCTCGCCGTCATGAAGCTGGAGTCGTCGCTGGCGAGGAACGCCACCGCGGCGGCGATCTCCGTCGGCTCGGCGAAGCGGCCCACCGGAATGTGCACGAGCCGGCGGGCGGCGCGCTCCGGGTCCTTGGCGAACAGCTCCTGCAGCAGCGGGGTGTTGACCGGGCCGGGGCACAGCGCGTTGACCCTGATGCCCTCGCGGGCGAACTGCACGCCCAGCTCGCGGGTCATGGCCAGGACCCCGCCCTTGGACGCGGTGTACGAGATCTGTGAGGTGGCCGCGCCCATCTTGGCCACGAAGGACGCGGTGTTGATGATCGATCCCTTGCCCTGCCGCCGCATGTACGGGAGCACGGCCTTGCAGCACAGGTAGACGGAGGTCAGGTTGACCTCCTGGACCCGGCGCCAGGCGTCCAGGCCGGTGGTGAGGATCGAGTCGTCGTCGGGCGGGGAGATCCCGGCGTTGTTGAAGGCGATGTCGACCGATCCGTAGGTGTCGTACGCCGTCTTGAACAGCGCCTCGACCTGCTCGGGGTCGGTGACGTCGACCTTGACGAAGATCCCGCCGACCTCCTCGGCCGCAGCCTTGCCCGACCCCTCGTCGATGTCGGCGACGACGACGTTGGCGCCCTCGGAGGCGAAGCGGCGTGCGGTGGCCAGGCCGATGCCGCTGCCGGCGCCGGTGATGACCGCGGTACGGCCGACGAGGCGGCGGCAGACTTCGGTGGTGGATGGCTCTGACATGCGCTGCTACTCCTCAGTGCTGATGAAGACGTTCTTGGTCTCGGTGAAGGCGGCGAGGGCGTCGGGGCCCAGTTCCCGGCCGAGGCCGGATTCGCCGAAGCCGCCGAACGGTGTCCAGTAGCGGACCGAACTGTGGCTGTTGACCGACAGGTTGCCCGCCGCGACCCCGCGCGACATCCGGATGGCCCGGCCGAGGTCGCGGGTCCAGATCGAGCCGGAGAGCCCGTAGCGGGTGGCGTTGGCGAGCCGGAGCGCGTCCGCCTCGTCCTCGAAGGGCAGGACGACGGCGACCGGTCCGAAGATCTCCTCGGTGGCGGCGGGGGCGGCGGCGCCGACCGGGGCAAGGACTGTCGGCGGGTACCAGAAGCCGGGTCCTTCGGGGGCGCTGCCGCGGGCGGCCACCGGCAGGTCGTCGGTGACCAGCGAGCGGACCCGCTCGCGCTGGACGGCCGAGATCAGCGGGCCCATCTCGGTGGCGGGGTCGGACGGGTCGCCGACCCTGACGGCCTCGACCGCCGGGATCAGCAGCTCCAGGAACCGCTCGTAGACCTCCCGTTGGACCAGGATCCGGGTGCGGGCGCAGCAGTCCTGGCCCGCGTTGTCCAGGAAGGCCATGGGAGCCGCTGCCGCGGCCTTCTCCAGGTCCGCGTCGGCGAAGACGATGTTGGGGCTCTTGCCGCCGAGTTCGAGGGTGACCCGCTTCACCTGCCGGGCGCACTGCTCCATGATCCGCTTGCCGACCGCGGTGGAGCCGGTGAACACGATCTTCCGCACGTCCGGGTGCTCGACGAGCCGGGTCCCGGTGACCGGGCCCGCGCCGGGCAGTACCTGGAAGAGTCCCTCGGGCAGGCCCGCGGACAGGGCGAGTTCGGCCAGTCGCAGCGCGGTCAGCGGTGTGGTCTCGGCCGGTTTGAGCAGGACGGCGTTGCCCGCCGCGAGCGCCGGGGCGGCGCCCCACGCGGCGATCGGCATGGGGAAGTTCCACGGGGCGATGACGCCGACGACGCCGATCGGCTCGTGGAACGTGAGGTCGAGGCCGCCGGCGACCGGGATCTGCCGGCCGCTGAGCCGTTCCACGCCGCCGGCGGCGTAGTCGAGCAGATCGCGGACGTTTCCGGCCTCCCAGCGGGCGTTGCCGAGGGTGTGGCCGGCCTCGCGGACCTCCAGCGCGGCGAGTTCCTCGGCGTGCGCGTCGACCTCGGCGGCGAACCGGCGCAGACCGCGCGCCCGGTCGGCCGGGGCCAGCGCGGCCCAGCCCTGCTGGGCCTTGGCCGCCGCGGCGACGGCGGTGTCCACGCCTTCCGGGGTGGTCGCCGCGACGGTGGCGACGATCTCCTCGGTGGCGGGGTTGAGTACCTGGTGGTGCTCGGTCACGGGCTGCTTCCTTACATCCGCTCGAAGGAGCGGAACCGCTCCCAGTCCGTGATGGCGGTGTCGAACGCTTCCTGTTCGATCCGCGCCATGTTGCTGTAGTGGTCGACGACGTCCTGGCCGAAGGCCGCCCGCGCGATCGGGCTGGCCGCCCACAGTTCGGCGGCCTCCCGCAGGGTGCCGGGCACCTGCTCGTAGTCGGCGGTGTAGGCGTTGCCCGCGCAGGCCGCCGGCAGTTCCAGCTTGTGCTCGATGCCGTACAGACCGGCCGCGACCATGCCCGCCACGGCGAGGTACGGGTTCACGTCGCCGCCCGGGACGCGGTTCTCCAGGCGCAGCGAGGCGCCGTGCCCGACGACGCGCAGCGCGCAGGTGCGGTTGTCGACGCCCCAGGCGACCGCCGTGGGGGCGAAGGAGCCCGGCCGGAAACGCTTGTACGAGTTGATGTTGGGCGCGTACAACAGGGAGAAGTCGCGCAGGGCGGCGAGCTGCCCGGCCAGGAAGTGCCGCATGACGGGCGACATCTCCCCGTCCTCGCCCGCCATGACAGGGCGTCCCGCCTCGTCCCGCAAGGAGAGGTGGATATGGCAGGAGTTGCCCTCGCGCTCGTTGAACTTCGCCATGAAGGTGAGCGAGGCGCCCTCCTGGGCGGCGATCTCCTTGGCCCCGGTCTTGTAGACGGTGTGCTGGTCGCAGGTGACGAGCGCCTCGTCGTAGCGGAAGACGATCTCGTGCTGGCCGAGATTGCACTCGCCCTTGGCGGACTCCGGGGTCAGGCCCGCCCCGGCCATCTCGTTGCGGATCCGGCGCAGCAGCGGCTCGACGCGGGAGGTGGCGAGCACCGAGTAGTCGGCGTTGTACTGGTTGGCGGGGGTCAGGCCGCGGTAGCCGCCGTCCCACGCCTGCTCGTAGGTGTCGCGGAAGACCATGAACTCCAGCTCGGTGCCGGCATGGGCGGTCCAGCCCTGCTCGGCCAGCCGGCCCAGCTGGCGGCGCAGGATCTGCCGGGGCGCGGCGACCACCGGCGAGCCGTCGTTCCAGGCGAGGTCGGCGACGAGCAGGGCCGTGCCGTCCTGCCAGGGGACGTGGCGCAGGGTGCTGATGTCGGGGTGCATGGCGAAGTCGCCGTAACCGCGTTCCCAGGAGGACATCGCGTAGCCGTCGACGGTGTTCAGATCGACGTCCACGGCGAGCAGGTAATTGCACCCCTCGGTACCGTGGGCGAGCACCTCGTCGAGGAAGAACGGCGCGGCGAATCGTTTGCCCTGCAACCGTCCCTGCATATCGGCGAAGCCCAGAATAACGGTGTGGATCTTCCCCGCTTCGACGAGGATGCGCAGGGCGTCGACGGACAAGGGGGGTGTGCGATCGGCCACGAGGGAGGTCCTCTCGGATCGGACGGGAGCACTAAGGTATGGGTTGGAACCATTGATTGGGAAGAGGTCCGCGCATGAGCGAGCGTCAAATCTCCGTGGATCCGCTCGCCCCGGTGCTGCGGCCGGTCCGCGGCGGCAATGGTTTCGAGGAGGCGCTGGAGCAGGTGCTCCAGGTCGTCCGGCTGGGCCTGGTGCCCGACGGTGAGCGGCTGCCCGCCGAGCGCGAACTCGCCGAACGGCTGCGGATCAGCCGGGTCACCCTGCGCGAGGTGCTGAAGGTCCTGCACGAGCAGGGGCTGGTCGAGACCCGCCGCGGCCGGCACGGCGGCACCTTCGTCCGCAACCGGCCGCCCTCCCACGGCCCGGGCCGGGCGGCCGCGGAGAACGAGCTGCGCCGCAGGGCGGCCGGGCTGGGCGCCGGCGGCCTCGACGACGTGCTGCGCTTCCGCGAGGTGCTGGAGGTCGGTGCGGCCGGGCTGTGCGCCCGCACCGAACTCTCCGACGAGCAGACGGCCCTGCTGCGCCGCCGGCTGCGCGAGACGGGTGACGCGGCCACCGCCGACTACCGGCGCGCCGACACCCTGCTGCACCTGACCATCGCCGAGCTCTGCGGTTCCCCGTCGCTGGCCACGCAGTACGCGGCGGTACGCGCCCAGGTCAACGAACTCCTGGACTGCATCCCCATCCTGGTGCGCAACCTCGAACACTCCCAGGGCCAGCACACCGCGCTGGTCGAGGCCATCCTCGGCGGCGAGGAGGCGGTCGCCGCGGCGGTGATGCGCGAGCACGCGGAGGGCACCGCGGCCCTGCTGCGCGGCTTCCTCGCCTGATCCGGCCGCGGCCGGCGGGCAGGCCCGTCGGGCCGCCGCGGGGGCTTGCGCATCTCCGCGACAGCTATAAAGGTATTCGTTCAAACCTTTGCCGGCAGCCGTGTCCGCGCCACAATCGACCCCGTCATCCAGGAGGATCAGTTCATGCCCGAGCAGCCGCTGGTCGGCGTCACGACCTATCTCGACACCGCCCGGTGGGGCGTCTGGGACGCCAGCGCCGTTCTCCTGCCGGCGGTCTACCCCCGCATGGTCCGCGCCGCGGGCGGCATCGCCGCCCTGCTGCCGCCGGACGATCCGGAGGTGGCGGTCGCGGCGGTCGCCAGGATGGACGCCGTCATCGTCGCCGGCGGTCCCGATGTCGAGCCCTCGCTCTACGGGGAGCCGCGCCATCCGCGCACCGGACCCCGGGCGCGCGAGCGCGACCGGTGGGAGCTGGCGGTGCTGCGAGCCGCGATCGACTCGGGCACGCCCGTCCTCGGCGTGTGCCGCGGGATGCAGCTGCTGAACGTGCTGTGCGGCGGCACGCTCGTCCAGCACCTCCCCGAAACGGTCGGCCACGACCGTCACGCCGTCACGCCCGGCGTCTTCGCCGACCACCTCGTGACACCGGTGCCGGGCACCCTGCTCGCCCGTATCGCCCCGGCCCCGGAGAAGGTGCCGACCTACCACCACCAGGCGGTCGGCATCCTCGGCGCCGGTCTGACCGTGAGCGCGTACGCCGAGGACGGCACCGTGGAGGCGGTCGAACTGCCGGGGCCCGGCTTCGCGCTGGGCGTGCAGTGGCACCCCGAGATGGGCTCCGACCCGCGGCTGGTGCTGGCGCTGCTGGCCGCGGCCGGGGGCGCTGTCACAGGCGTGCCATAGGCTCGGACGAATGGAGCCCGACCTGTTCACCGCAGCCGCAGAGGACCGCCAGGAGAGGGAGCCGGGCAACAGCCCGCTCGCCGTGCGGATGCGTCCGCGCGTCCTGGACGAGGTGGTCGGACAGCAGCACCTGCTCAAGCAGGGCTCACCGCTGCGCCGGCTCGTCGGCGAAGGCAGCGGCGGCCCGGCGGGACCGTCCTCGGTGATCCTGTGGGGCCCGCCCGGCACCGGCAAGACCACGCTCGCGTACGTGGTCAGCAAGGCCACCAACAAGCGCTTCGTCGAGCTCTCGGCGATCACCGCGGGTGTCAAGGAGGTCCGCGCGGTCATCGAGAGCGCCAAGCGGCAGTCCGGCGGTTACGACCGGGAGACGGTGCTCTTCCTGGACGAGATCCACCGCTTCAGCAAGGCCCAGCAGGACTCGCTGCTGCCCGCCGTCGAGAACCGCTGGGTCACCCTGATCGCGGCCACCACCGAGAACCCGTACTTCTCGATCATCTCCCCGCTGCTGTCCCGCTCGCTGCTGCTCACCCTGGAGCCGCTCACCGACGAGGACCTGCGCGGCGTGCTGCACCGGGCGCTGACCCACGAGCGCGGGCTCGGCGGAGCCGTCACCCTCCCCGCCGACGCCGAGGCCCACCTGCTGCGCATCGCGGGCGGGGACGCGCGGCGGGCCCTGACCGCCCTGGAGGCCGGCGCCGGCTCGGCCCTCGCCAAGAGCGAGAAGGAGATCACCCTCAGCACGCTGGAGGAGGCCGTCGACCGGGCCGCGGTCAAGTACGACCGGGACGGCGACCAGCACTATGACGTGGCGAGCGCGCTCATCAAGTCCATCCGGGGCTCGGACGTGGACGCCACGCTGCACTATCTGGCGCGCATGATCGAGGCCGGCGAGGACCCCAGGTTCATCGCCCGGCGGCTGATGATCTCGGCCAGCGAGGACGTCGGCATGGCCGACCCCACGGCGCTGCAGACCGCGGTCGCCGCCGCGCAGGCCGTCGCGCTGATCGGTTTCCCCGAGGCCCGCATCATCCTGTCGCAGGCCGCGATCGCCCTCGCCCTGGCACCGAAGTCCAACGCGGCGTACAAGGCGATCGACGCGGCGCTCGCCGATGTGCGCAAGGGCCTGGCGGGACCGGTGCCGCCGCATCTGCGCGACGGCCACTACAAGGGCGCGGCAAAGCTCGGCCACGCCCAGGGCTACCAGTACCCGCACGACCTGCCCGGCGCCATCGCCGCCCAGCAGTACGCCCCCGACGAGATCCACGGCCGCCAGTACTACGAGCCCACCCGCTACGGCGCGGAGGCCCGGTACGCCGACATCCTGGACCGGGTCCGCGAGCGCCTGTCGGGGGAGTGACCCCGCCGGACCCGACCCGGGTCGTTGATCAAGCCCGTGATCAGGCCGGCAGTTCCTGGCGGTACTCCGCCATCGCCGGCACGGTCTTGGTGGCGATGAACTCGGTGATCCGGTAGGCGCAGACCCCCGCGGTGACGAAGGGGTCGCCCGCGACGATCTCCTCGATCGCGGCCCGGTCCCCGGCGACCGCCAGGATCACCCCGCCCTCGCGCGGCTCCTTGCGGCCCGAGGCCAGGAAGACCCCGGCCGCGTACTGCCGGTCGAGCCAGTCGACGTGGTCGGCGAGCACGGCGTCGACCTGCTCCACGGGAGCGGTGTACGTGATGTCGAGTACGAACATGATGATCAGGCTACGCCCCGTGAAGATCGTCCGCCGAGGCGCGTGCCGCGTCGAAGAGGGTGTGCATCGCCCGGTGCAACTCCTCGTGGCCGCGCACCGGTTCGGGGAAGTCGAAGCGGGCGTCGAAGGTGCCGTCGGAGTCGGTGAAGCGCACCCGCAGTCCGAAGCGGTCCAGGGCCACCGGCACCGCCGTCCGGGTGCCGGCGCACTCGGCGCCCCGCCCGCCGTAGCCGCCGACGAGCCCGCACAACCACCCGACCTGGTCCTCGTGCGCGGCGGCCAGGTGCTGGAGCAGCTCGGTCTCGTGGGGCGCCAGCGGGTCGGCGGTGGCGTCGGCGAACTCGTCGGGCTCCACCTGCTCCGCGCCCCACAGATCGTCGACGGACGCCTCGCCGACCTCCAGCCGCAGCAGCGCCGTGCCGGGCACGACCGGCTCGTCGCGCACCGGGGTGAGCCAGCCCGCGATCCAGGCCCGCCCGCGGATCCGGTGCGGCACCGAGACCGGTGCCACATCGGTGATCTCCAACACAGCGGTCAGCTCGTCGGCCTCGGCGTGGGTGGCGGCCCGGACGGCAGGGGAGTCGGCCGGGAACAGCATGAACACGTCGCCCTCGGGGCCGACGCTGCGCATCTCGGGCACCAGCTGACCGGGCAGTACGGGGTCCAGCCCGGGAATGACCAGGACAGCCGACGGGTTACCCTCGACTAGAGTTCGCGCGCGTTCGGCTGCCGATGGCATCCGGAGCGCATCGTCCACGTCGGGGCGCGGCTGACCGTGCGCAGGCATGGGGTTCCCGGGTCGAATCATGCGATCTCCTCAGCTAAGGTAAGCCTTACCTAATTTACATGGAGGATCGTTCCACGTGAACCAGTCGCGTCCCAAGGTCAAGAAGTCGCGTGCGCTCGGCATCGCGCTGACCCCCAAGGCAGTCAAGTACTTCGAGGCTCGCCCGTACCCGCCCGGCGAGCACGGCCGCGGTCGCAAGCAGAACAGCGACTACAAGACCCGTCTGCTCGAGAAGCAGCGTCTGCGTGCCCAGTACGACATCAGCGAAACGCAGATGCGCCGTGCCTACGACCGCGCTCGGAAGGTCGACCTCAAGACAGGCGAAGCGCTGATCATCGAGCTGGAGCGCCGTCTGGACGCGCTCGTCCTGCGGGCCGGCCTGGCCCGCACCATCTACCAGTCCCGGCAGATGGTCGTGCACGGTCACATCGAGGTCAACGGCCGCAAGGTCGACAAGCCCTCCTTCCGCGTGCGCCCCGACGACGTCGTCATGGTCCGCGAGCGCAGCCGCGAGAAGACCCCGTTCCAGGTCGCCCGTGAGGGTGGCTGGGCCGGCGAGGGCGAGACGCCGAAGTACCTGCAGGTCAACCTGCAGGCCCTGGCCTTCCGCCTGGACCGCGACCCGAACCGTCGCGAGATCCCGGTGATCTGCGACGAGCAGCTCGTCGTCGAGTACTACGCCCGCTGATCCAGCGAGGGCACGAATACTCTCAGCCCGCCGTCTCCCCGCCGCCCACGGCAGGGGAGGCGGCGGGTTCATGCGTAACGGGGCCGGTCGCCCGCGCCACCGTGCCCAGCCGGCCCGACTGCTCCGCGGGCAGGTCGCACAGCGCCCGCCGCACCGCCGCGTCCAGGCCGAACCGCGCGCCCTCGGCCAGCCCTGCCTCGTAACCGGCGTCCCCCAGGGCGATCCGGGCCCGCTTCTCGCACAGTTCGTGCGGCGCGTTGAAGAACTGCGAACCGAACAGCCGCAGGCCCACCGAGCGCCACACGCGGCCGGCCGCGCCCTGCAGCACCGCCGCCTCGTACGGAGCGCCCTCGCCCTCGGTGATCAGTGCCAGCAGCTCGATCGCGAGCACCGCCCCGACCAGGTCGTGGAAGGCGTGGTCGATGACCAGGCACTCCTCCACCAGTTCGCGCGCGGTGGCCGGGTCCCCGCCCAGCCAGGCCGCGTATCCCAGCACGTAGAGCGCGTAGGCCAGGGCCCAGCGCTCGCCGTGGTCGTGGCAGATGTCGCGGACCTCCTCGCTCAGCGCCACCGCCCGCTCCAGATCGCCCCGGAAGGCGACCGCCATCGCCAGCTCGACCTGCGCCATCAGGACGTTGCTGTTGAGCTCGCCGATCTCGCGGTAGGCGTCCAGCGCCGCCCCGATCAGCTCCTCGGCCCTGACCATGTCGTCCGAGAGCAGCGCCAGGCACCCCAGCCGGTGGACCGCGTACGCCGAGGCCGGCGCGTTGCCCGTCAGTTCCGCCTCGTCACGGCACTCCTGCAGCACACCCAGCGCGCACACCGGATCGCCCTGCAGCACGGCCACGTACCCGTACACCCACATCGCCTTCGCGCGTGCCTCGGCGTGCGCGGTCTCCAGCTCCAGCGCCCTGGCGAGCCAGAGCCGCCCCTCGGACAGCCGCCCGCAGCCCACCCAGTAGAACCACAGGGTCGCCGCGAGGTACTGGCCCACGTGCGGGTCCTCGGCGCCGCTGAGGCTGAACTCCAGCGCCAGCCGCAGATTGGGCAGATCCGCCTCGACCCGGGCGGCGACCTCGGCCTGCCGGGGGCTGAACCAGTCCAGCTCGCACCAGGTGGCCAGCCCGAGGTACCAGTCGCGGTGCCGGCGCTGCATACGAGCGGTGTCGTCCAGCGCCTCCAGCCAGCCGGCGCCGTACTCGCGGACCGTCTCCAGCATCCGGTAGCCGACGCCCCCGGCGGTCTCCTCGTACACCACGACCGACTGCGCCACCAGCTCCGAGACCGTCTCCATGACGTCCCCGGCGGCCAGATCCGCACTGGAGCACACGTATTCCGCGGCCTCCAGGTCGAACTGCCCGGCGAAGACCGAGAGCCGCGCCCACAGCAGCCGCTGGGCCGGCGAGCACAGTTCGTGGCTCCAGCCGATCGCGGTCCGCAGGGTGTGGTGGCGGGACGGCGCGCTGGGGTCGCCGCCGGTCAGCAGCCGGAAACGGTCGTCGAGGCGCTGCAGCACCTGGTCGACCGAGAGCGCCCGCAGCCGGCCCGCCGCCAGCTCCAGGGCCAGCGGAATGCCGTCGAGACGCCGGCACAGCTCGACGGCGGACTCCTGGTTGGCCGCGGTGATCGCGAAGCCCGGCAGCACCGCGGCCGCCCGGTCGGCGAAGAGCCGGACGGCGTCACCGTCCGCGGCCGCCGCGGACAGCGGCGCCAGCGGGACGGTGTGCTCGCCGGTGATGCCCAGCGGCCGGCGCGCGGCCGCCAGCACCCGCAGGCCCGGCGCCCGGCGCAGCAGCTCCGCGACCAGTTCCGCGCACTCCTGCACCACATGCTCGAAGCCGTCCAGCACCAGCAGCAGTTCGCGCTCGGCCAGCTCCTCGGCGAGCGCCGTACGCGGCGGCCGCCCGGTGTGGTCGGCCAGCTTCAGCGCCTCGGCCAGACTGTGCTCCAGCAACTCCGCGTTGAACAGGGCGGACAGCTCCACGAGCCACACCCCGTCGGGGAACCGGCCCGCCACCCGCCGTGCCGTCCGCGCCGCGAGCCGGGTCTTGCCGACACCACCGACCCCGGTGATGGTGACCAGCCGCGCGTGCTCCAGCAGACCGGCGAGAGCCGAGAGTTCGGCGGCCCGCCCGACGAAGCTGTTGAGCTCGGCGGGGAGGTTTCCCGCTGTGTCCATGGTTCACGGAGCGTACGGGGTCATGAACAGAACGTACAATCACGCGACATCCGCGGGCCCGGAGCACTACCCTGCGGCGCTCCCGCCGCGCCGGGAATGCGGTACGGACGCCGAGGCCGGGCGCGATAGGGTCGGTAGCTGATTGTCGGTGTGAAGTGGTGACGGTGAGGGAGCGCAGCAACGTGTCCGGTGGAGAGGTGGCCGGCCTGATCGTGGCCGTCTTCTGGGCGATCCTGGTGTCGTTCCTGGCGGTGGCGCTCGTCCGGCTGTCCCAGACACTCAGGAAGACCACCGAACTGGTCGCGAACGTCACCGAACAGGCGGTTCCGCTGCTCGGCGAGGCGACCTCGGCGCTCCGCTCCGCACAGTCCCAGCTCGACCGGGTCGACACGATCACCGCGGACGTCGCCGAGGTGACCGCCAACGCCTCCGCGCTCTCCTCGACCGTGGCCTCCACCTTCGGCGGGCCGCTGGTGAAGGTCGCCGCCTTCGGCTACGGGGTGCGGCGCGCGGTCGGCCTGCAGGCCAAGGGCGCGGGGAAGACCCGCACCGTCGTGGTCGGCAAGGCGCTGCCGGCCGCCCGGCGCGGCAGCCGACGCAACCGTTCGAAGGGCTGACACACCATGTTCCGCCGCCTGTTCTGGTTCTTCACCGGCGCCGCCGCGGGCGTCTGGGCCACCACCAAGGTCAACCGCGCGGTGCGCAGGCTCTCCCCGGACAGCCTCGCCGCGTCGGCGGCCGACAAAGCGCTCGAAACCGGCGCCCGCCTGCGTCTGTTCGCCCAGGACGTGCGCGCCGGGATGACCGAGCGCGAGATCGAACTCAAGGACGCGCTGGGCCTGGAGGCCGCCGAGGCGGACCTCCCCGAGCAGCGCAGGCCCGCGCTCGACGCACCGCAGCAGCACCCCCGGCAGTCCTACAAGCAGTCGCACAAGCAGTCGTACAACCGGAAGGACAATCACTGATGGAGTCGGCAGAAATCCGCCGCCGCTGGCTGCGCTTCTTCGAGGAGCGCGGGCACACGGTCGTGCCCTCGGCGTCCCTCATCGCCGACGACCCGACGTTGCTGCTGGTCCCGGCGGGCATGGTCCCGTTCAAGCCGTACTTCCTCGGTGAGGTCAAGCCGCCCTTCGAGCGCGCCACGAGCGTGCAGAAGTGCGTGCGTACGCCCGACATCGAAGAGGTCGGCAAGACCACCCGACACGGCACGTTCTTCCAGATGTGCGGCAACTTCTCCTTCGGCGACTACTTCAAGGAAGGCGCCATCAAGTACGCCTGGGAGCTGCTCACCAGCTCCGTGGTGGACGGCGGCTACGGCCTGGAGCCCGAGAAGCTCTGGGTCACCGTGTACCTGGACGACGACGAGGCCGAGCGCATCTGGCGCGAGGTCGTCGGCGTTCCCGCCGAGCGGATCCAGCGCCTGGGCAAGGCCGACAACTACTGGTCCATGGGCGTCCCCGGACCGTGCGGCCCCTGCTCCGAGATCAACTACGACCGGGGCCCGGAGTTCGGCGTCGAGGGCGGCCCGGCCGTCAACGACGAGCGCTACGTGGAGATCTGGAACCTGGTCTTCATGCAGTACGAGCGCGGCCCCGGCCAGGGCAAGGACGACTTCGAGATCCTCGGCGAGCTGCCGTCGAAGAACATCGACACCGGCCTCGGCCTCGAACGCCTCGCGATGATCCTGCAGGGCGTGCAGAACATGTACGAGACCGACACCCTGCGCGTGGTGATGGACACGGCCACCGGACTCACCGGTGTCCGCTACGGCGCCGACCACGGCACCGACGTCTCGCTGCGCGTCGTCGCCGACCACATGCGCACCTCCGTGATGCTCATCGGTGACGGGGTCACCCCCGGCAACGAGGGCCGCGGCTACGTGCTGCGCCGCATCATGCGCCGCGCCATCCGCAACATGCGGCTGATGGGCGCCACCGGGCCGGTCGTCGGCGAGCTCGTGGACACCGTCATCAAGACGATGGGCGAGCAGTACCCGGAGCTGGTCACCGACCGCAAGCGCATCGAGACCGTGGCCCTCTCCGAGGAGGTCGCCTTCCTCAAGGCGATCAGCGGCGGCACCAACATCCTGGACTCCGCGGTCAGCGAGACCAAGGCCGCAGGCGGCACCGTCCTCTCCGGCGACAAGGCGTTCCTGCTCCACGACACATGGGGCTTCCCGATCGACCTCACCCTCGAAATGGCCTCCGAGCAGGGGCTGTCGGTGGACGAGGAGGGGTTCCGCCGCCTGATGAAGGAGCAGCGGGACCGCGCCAAGGCCGACGCCCGCGGCAAGAAGCAGGGTCACGCGGACCTCTCGGCCTACCGTGAGGTCGCCGACCGCTCCGGCACCACCGTGTTCACCGGCTACAGCGCCAACCAGAACGAGGCCACCGTCGTCGGGCTGCTCGTCGACGGCGTCCCGTCGCCGGCCGCCCACGAGGGCGACGAGGTCGAGATCGTCCTGGACCGCACCCCGTTCTACGCCGAGGGCGGCGGCCAGCTCGCCGACACCGGCCGGATCAGGATCGACACCGGCGCGATCATCGAGATCCGCGACGTGCAGCAGCCGGTGGCCGGCGTCAGCGTGCACAAGGGTGTCGTCCAGGTCGGCGAGGTCACCCTCGGCGCCGGTGCGCTCGCCCAGATCGACCTGGTGCGCCGCCGGGCCATCGCCCGCGCCCACAGCGCGACGCACCTGACGCACCAGGCGCTGCGGGACGCGCTGGGCCCCACCGCCGCGCAGGCCGGTTCCGAGAACTCCCCGGGCCGCTTCCGCTTCGACTTCGGCTCGCCCGCCGCCGTACCCGGCACGGTTCTCACCGACGTCGAGCAGAAGATCAACGAAGTGCTCGCGCGCGAACTCGACGTCACCGCCGAGGTCATGAGCATGGAAGAGGCCAAGAAGCAGGGCGCCATCGCCGAGTTCGGCGAGAAGTACGGCGACCGGGTCCGCGTGGTCACCATCGGCGACTTCTCCAAGGAGCTCTGCGGCGGCACGCACGTCGGCAACACCGCCCAGCTCGGGCTGGTCAAGCTGCTCGGCGAGTCGTCCATCGGCTCCGGGGTGCGCCGTGTCGAGGCCCTGGTCGGCGTGGACGCGTACAAGTTCCTGGCCCGCGAGCACACGGTCGTCGCGCAACTCACCGAGCTGGTGAAGGGCCGTCCCGAGGAGCTGCCCGACAAGATCTCGGGCATGCTCGCCAAGCTCAAGGACGCGGAGAAGGAGATCGAGCGCTTCCGCGCCGAGAAGGTCCTGCAGGCCGCGGCCGGACTGGCCCAGGGCGCGCAGGACATCAAGGGCGTCGCGCTGGTCACCGGCACCGTGCCGGAGGGCACCGGCGCCGACGACCTGCGCAAGCTGGTGCTGGACGTACGGCAGCGCATCGGGGGCGGCCGGGCCGCCGTCGTCGCGCTGTTCACCGTGGCGAGCGGCCGCCCGCTCACCGTCATCGCCACCAACGAGGCCGCCCGCGAGCGCGGCATCAAGGCCGGCGAGCTGGTCCGGTCCGCCGCCAAGACGCTCGGCGGCGGCGGCGGTGGCAAGGACGACGTCGCGCAGGGCGGCGGCCAGAACCCGGCCGCCGTGGACGAGGCCGTGGCCGCGGTCCAGCGCCTGGTCGAAGAGAAGGCCTGACGGTGCGCAGAGGCAGGCGTATCGCCGTCGATGTCGGGGATGCCCGGATCGGGGTCGCTTCGTGCGACCCCGACGGGGTCCTCGCGACGCCGGTCGAGACGGTTCCGGGGCGGGACGTCCCGGCGGCGCTGCGCCGCCTCGCGGCGATCATCGAGGAGTACGAGCCGATCGAGGTCGTTCTGGGACTGCCGCGCTCGCTGAGCGGCAACGAGGGCCCCGCGGCGGTCAAGGTCCGGGCGTTCGCGCAGGATGTGGCCAAAATCATCGCGCCGATCCCGGTGCGGCTGGTGGACGAGCGGATGACCACGGTCACCGCCACCCAGGGCCTTCGGGCGTCGGGCGTCAAGGCCAAGAAGGGGCGTGCGGTGGTGGATCAGGCCGCCGCGATCGTCATCCTCCAGAGCGCCCTCGAGACCGAACGGGTGTCGGGGAAACCAGCGGGGGAGAGCGTCGAAGTGGTCATCTGATCGCGGTACGGTAACGTTCCGCGCGACACGGCGGCGCCACCTGGCGCCGCCCGTTTCGCAAGGGGCGGTCAACTCGGACAAAGCGATCGCCCCGCGTACCAAGGGGACCGATGACTGACTATGGCCGGGGCTCCGGCTCCGAACCGTGGCATCCCGAGGACCCGCTCTTCGGTGATCAGGGTTACCAGCAGCAGCCGCGCCAGCCGCAGCCGCAGGACGACTGGGACCCCTACGCCACCGGACAGCAGCCCCAGTATCCGTACGACGGTCAGCAGGCTCCCCAGCAGCAGTACCCGCAGCAGCAGGCCCCTCAGCATCAGCAGCAGTACCCCCAGCAGCACCCGCAGCAGCAGTACCCGCAGCAGTCGCACCCGCAACAGCAGCAGTACCCCCAGCAGCACCCGCAGCAGCAGTACCCGCAGCAGGGCTACCCCCAGCAGCAACAGCAGCCGCAGCAACAGCAGTACCCGCAACAGCAGCAGCCCCAGCAGCAGTACAACGACTGGGACACCTCCGGCGGTTCGTCCGCCCCGTACGGTGCCAACCCCGGCGATCCCTACGGCGGCCAACCGCCCGCCGATCCCTACGGCACCCAGCAGCAGCCCGACTTCTACGGGCAGGACGGCTACCCGCCCCCGCAGCAGCCGCAGCGCCGGCAGCCGCCGGAGCAGCAGCCCCAGCAGCCGATGCGGTCCGCCCCGGACAACACCGGGGAGTGGGAGGCCGAGGCCGAGCCGGAGACGCACGCCTTCTTCTCCGACGGCACGGACGACGACGAGCCGGGCGACGACGCCGAGGACACCGGTCGCGGCGGCCGCAAGCGCGGCGGCAAGGGCGGCAAGAAAGAGGGCAAGAAGCGCCGCAGCGGCTGCGCCTGCCTGGTCGTCCTGCTGGTCCTCGGCGGCGGCGTCGGCGGCGCCGGGTACTTCGGCTACCAGTTCTACGAGAGCCACTTCGGCGCGGCGCCCGACTTCGCGGGCGAGGGCACCGGAGACGTGCAGGTCGACATTCCCAAGGGCTCGACGCTCACGGACATGGGCAACATCCTCAAGACCGCGGGCGTGGTCAAGAGCGTCGACGCCTTCACCGCGGCGGCCGGCAAGAACCCCAAGGGCAAGTCCATCCAGGCCGGTATCTACATCCTGCACAAGGAGATGTCGGCGGCGGCGGCGGTCACGATGATGACGGACCCCGCGAAGCAGAGCGCCATAATCTTCCGCGAGGGGCTGCGGGGCACCGAGGTCTACGACGCGATCGACAAGCGGCTGGACCTCAAGGCGGGCACCACGCAGGCCGCCGCCAAGGGCGTCGACCTGGGCCTGCCCGCCTGGGCGCAGGGCAACGTCGAGGGCTTCCTCTTCCCGTTCAAGTACAGCATCGGCAAGGGCACCAAGCCGCTCGAGCTGCTCAAGGACATGGTCAAGCAGGCCCAGACCGAGTACACCAAGGACAACATCGAGGAAGAGGCGAAGAAGGTCCACAAGACGCCGCTGCAGATCGTCACCATCGCCAGCCTCATCCAGGCCGAGGCGCAGGAGGACGACGAGTTCGGCAAGGTCTCGCGGGTCATCTACAACCGGCTCGACAAGGACATGGCGCTGGGCTTCGACTCGACGATCAACTACGCCATGGGCCGCTCCACGCTGAACACGTCCACCAAGGACACCAAGTTCCCGTCGCCGTACAACACGTACCTGCACAAGGGGCTGCCGCCCGGTCCGATCGGCAACCCGGGGCACCAGGCGATCGACGCGGCGCTGCACCCGACGGCGGGCAACTGGCTGTACTTCGTCACGGTCAAGAAGGGCGACACGCGCTTCACCGACAGCTTCGCCGAGCACCAGAAGAACGTTGCGGAGTTCAACAAGAGCAAGGGCACGGGCTGATGCCGGAACCGCGCCGGGCCGGAGTCCTCGGCTCGCCGATCGCCCACTCGCTCTCACCGGTGCTGCACCGGGCCGCGTACGCCGAGCTCGGTCTGACCGGCTGGCGCTACGACCCCTTCGAGGTGGACGAGGCCGCGCTGCCCGGCTTCCTGGCCGGGCTCCGGGACGGCACGGGCGAGCCGGGCCCATGGGCCGGGCTCTCCCTGACTATGCCGCTCAAGCGCGCGGTCATCCCGCTGCTGGACGAGGTCAGTGCCACGGCGGCCTCCGTCGAGGCCGTCAACACACTGGTCTTCACCGCGGACGGCCGGCTGACCGGTGACAACACCGACATCCCCGGAATCGCCGCCGCGCTGCGCGAGCACGGCGTGACGAGCGTGGAGTCCGCGGTGGTGCTCGGCGCCGGGGCGACCGCCTCGTCCGCGCTGGCCGCGCTCGCCCGGATCTGCACCGGCGAGGTCACCGTGTACGTGCGCAGCGCCGCGCGCGCCGCCGAGATGCGCGAGTGGGGCGAGCGGCTGGCCGTGCGGGTGCGCACCGAGGACTGGGGCGACGCGGCGAAGGCGTTCGAGGCGCCGCTGGTGATCGCCACGACCCCGGCGGGCGCCACCGACGCGCTGGCCGAGTTCGTGCCGGAGCGGCCGGGCGCGCTCTTCGACGTGCTGTACCACCCGTGGCCGACCGCGCTCGCGGCCGCCTGGACGGCCCGCGGTGGCGAGGTCGTCGGCGGCCTCGACCTCCTGGTGCACCAGGCCGTGCTCCAGGTCGAGCGGATGACCGGCCGGACGCCGGCGCCGCTCGCCGCGATGCGCGCCGCCGGCGAGGCGGCGCTGGGCAGCGTCTGACACACAGCACCGCCCGCCCGCTCGTCCTGAACGCGCCGCTCCGCCACGTCCACACCCTGGACCGGAGGCGGGACGTCTGCCCCGGTCGTGGGAGGATCGGTGGTGGCGGGCCAGGGCCGCGCACCCGGCCGTGCCGTTGAATTTCGGACGTTCGAGGCGCGAGCAAGAGGAGCACCGTTGAGCAGGTTGCGCTGGCTGACCGCGGGGGAGTCGCACGGCCCCGCACTCGTCGCGACGCTGGAGGGGCTGCCCTCCGGCGTGCCCGTCACCACGGCGCTGGTGGCGGACGCGCTGGCGCGCCGGCGGCTGGGTTATGGCCGCGGTGCCCGGATGAAGTTCGAGCAGGACGAGGTCACCTTCCTCGGCGGCGTACGGCACGGCCTGACCATGGGCAGCCCGGTCGCGGTCATGGTCGGCAACACCGAGTGGCCCAAGTGGGAACAGGTCATGGCGGCCGACCCCGTCGACCCGGAGATCCTGGCCGGTCTGGGGCGCAACGCGCCGCTGACCCGCCCGCGCCCCGGCCACGCCGACCTCGCCGGAATGCAGAAGTACGCGCTGGACGAGGCCCGGCCGATCCTGGAGCGCGCCAGCGCCCGGGAGACCGCCGCCCGCGTCGCGCTGGGCGCCGTCGCCCGCTCCTACCTCAAGGAGACGACGGGCATCGAGATCGTCAGCCATGTCGTCGAGCTGGCCGCGGCCAAGGCCCCGTACGGGGTCGTGCCGGTGCCCGCCGACGAGGCCCGGCTCGACGCCGACCCCGTCCGCTGCCTCGACGCCGACGCGAGCAAGGCGATGGTGGCCGAGATCGACCAGGCCCACAAGGACGGCGACACGCTCGGCGGCGTCGTCGAGGTGCTGGCGTACGGCGTCCCCGTCGGGCTCGGCAGCCACGTCCACTGGGACCGCAGGCTCGACGCGCGGCTGGCCGCCGCCCTGATGGGCATCCAGGCGATCAAGGGCGTCGAGATCGGCGACGGCTTCGGCCTGGCCCGCGTGCCGGGTTCGCAGGCGCACGACGAGATCGTGCCGACCCCCGAGGGCATCCGCCGCACCACCGGCCGCTCCGGCGGCACCGAGGGCGGTATGAGCACCGGTGAGCTGCTGCGCGTGCGCGCCGCGATGAAGCCGATCGCGACGGTGCCGCGCGCACTGGCCACCGTCGACGTCACCACCGGTGAGGTCGCCGCCGCCCATCACCAGCGCTCGGACGTCTGCGCGGTGCCGGCCGCCGGGATCGTCGCGGAGGCCATGGTCGCGCTGGTCCTCGCCGACGCCGTCGCGGAGAAGTTCGGCGGCGACTCGGTGGGCGAGACCCGCCGCAACGTCCAGGGGTACCTCGAGAACCTGGCGATCCGATGACGGGGCCGCTGGTCGTCCTCGTCGGCCCGCCCGGTGCGGGCAAGACCACCGTCGGCATGCTGCTCGCGGCCCGGCTCGGCACCACCTACCGGGACACCGACGCCGATGTCGCGCAGACGGCGGGCAAGTCGATCCCGGAGATCTTCATCAACGACGGTGAGGACCACTTCCGGCAGCTCGAACTGGCCGCGGTCACCGACGCGCTCGCCGAGCACACCGGCGTACTGGCGCTCGGCGGCGGAGCGATCATGTCGCCGGTCGCCCGCAGCCTGCTGCGCGGCCGGCCCGTGGTCTTCCTGGACGTCGGCGTCAACGACGCCGTCAAGCGGGTCGGTCTCGACGCCCCGCGTCCGCTGCTCGCCGTCGCCCCGCGCCAGCAGTGGCGCGAGCTGATGGAGAAGCGCCGCCCGCTGTACACCGAGGTCGCCCGCGCGGTCGTCTCCACCGACAGCCGCACCCCCGAGGACGCCGCCGAAGCGGTCCTCGACGCACTGGAATTGAAGGACGCATGAGCGAGAACCCCACCCGTATCGCGATCGCCGGCACCGCGGGTACGGAGCCCTACGAGGTGTTGGTCGGACGCCAGCTGCTGGCCGAGCTGCCCGCCCTGATCGGGCCGGCCGCCAAGCGGGTGGCGGTACTGCACCCGGAGGCGCTCGCCGCCACCGGCGAGGCGCTGCGCGCGGACCTCGCCGAGCAGGGCTTCGAGGCCATCGCCATCCAGCTGCCGAACGCGGAGGAGGCCAAGACCGTCGAGGTCGCCGCCTACTGCTGGAAGGCACTGGGCCAGACCGGCTTCACCCGCACCGACGTGATCGTCGGCGTCGGCGGCGGAGCCACCACCGACGTCGCCGGCTTCGTGGCGGCGACCTGGCTGCGCGGGGTGCGCTGGATCGCCGTCCCCACCACCGTGCTGGCCATGGTGGACGCGGCGGTCGGCGGGAAGACCGGCATCAACACCGCCGAGGGCAAGAACCTGGTCGGGGCGTTCCACCCGCCGACCGGGGTGCTGTGCGACCTCGCGGCGCTGGACTCGCTGGCGCCCAACGACTACATCAGCGGTCTCGCCGAGATCATCAAGGCCGGCTTCATCGCCGACCCGGTCATCCTCGACCTGATCGAGGCCGACCCGGCCGGCGCCCGTACGCCGCAGGGCCCCCACACCGCCGAGCTGATCGAGCGCTCCATCCAGGTCAAGGCCGACGTGGTCTCCGCCGACCTCAAGGAGAGCGGCCCGCGCGAGATCCTGAACTACGGCCACACCCTCGCGCACGCCATCGAGAAGAACGAGCGCTACAACTGGCGGCACGGCGCCGCGGTCTCCATCGGCATGGTCTTCGCCGCCGAACTGGGCCGGCTGGCCGGCCGGCTCGACGACGAGACCGCCGATCGGCACCGCACCGTACTGGAGTCGGTGGGGCTGCCGCTGACCTACCGGGGTGACCAGTGGCCGAAGCTGCTGGACACCATGAGGGTCGACAAGAAGTCCCGCGGCGACCTGCTGCGCTTCATCGTCCTGGACGGGCTGGCCAAGCCCACCGTCCTGGAGGGCCCGGACCCGGCGGTCCTGGTGGCCGCCTACGCGGAGATCTCCAAGTGACCGGCGTGACCGGCCGCGTGTTGGTGCTGAACGGGCCGAACCTCGGCCGGCTCGGCTCCCGGGAGCCCGACGTGTACGGCGCGACCTCGTACGCCGGGCTCGTCGAGGCCTGCACCACCCTCGGCAAGGAGCTCGGCTTCGACGTCGAGGTCCGGGAGACCAACGACGAGGGCGAGCTGATCCGCTGGCTGCACGAGGCGGCCGACGGGCGGATCCCGGTCGTCATCAACCCGGGCGCCTTCACGCACTACTCGTACGCGATCCGGGACGCGGCGGCCCAGCGCACCGCCCCGCTCATCGAGGTGCACATCTCCAACCCGTACACCCGTGAGGAGTTCCGTCACACTTCGGTCATCGCGGGCGTCTCCACCGGTACCGTCGCCGGCTTCGGCATCGGCTCGTACCGGCTGGCGCTGCGCGCCCTGGCGGAGGAAATCACCGGCTGACATCGTGCTCCGGGCACCAGTGCCGCTCCCCGGCCGTTCACACAAGTACCTCCGGGGACGGTACGGTTCGGTTCGAACGGCCTGTTCCCGGCCGTCACGGAAGCAGAACCTCCGGCACGAGATGGAGTGGGACGGGATGCAGCACGCTGTGGGGGCACCGCAGCCCGGCCGGCCGGGACCTCAGCCGGCCACCAGCACCACCGGACACTTCCCCCTGCCCGCCGCCGGCCCGGTCCAGCTGCCGGCCGCTTCCGGCGGCTCGCTGCCGGGCGGCGGCGCCGGGCCCGTGGCGGTCCTGCTGATCGGCGCGGCCGGGGCCGGCAAGACCACCATCGCCCGGCACTGGGCCGACAACCGCGGCATACCGACCGCCCACATCAGCCTCGACGACGTCCGTGAGTGGGTCCGCTCCGGTTTCGCGGACCCGCAGGCCGGGTGGAACGAGCACTCCGAGGCCCAGTACCGGCTGGCCCGCCGCACCTGCGGCTTCTCGGCCCGGAACTTCCTGGCCAACGGCATATCGTGCATCATCGACGACGCGGTCTTCCCGGACCGGCCGGTCGTCGGCCTCGGCGGCTGGAAGCGGCACGTCGGCCCCGGTCTGCTCCCCGTCGTGCTGCTCCCGGGCCTGGACGTGGTCCTTGCCCGCAACGCCGCGCGCAACGGCAACCGGCGGCTCTCCGACGAGGAGGTCGCCCGGATCCACGGCCGGATGGCCGGCTGGTACGGATCGGGGCTGCCGATCATCGACAACTCGCAGCTCGACGTGGCCGCGGCGGCCGCGGCGCTGGACCGGGTCGTGGCCCGCAGCGTCCAGGGCCCGCCCGTCTGGTAGCCGGCGGGCCGCGGACCCGGTGGGCCGGGGCGGCCCGCCCCGGTCGGACGCGCTCGGGCGGCCCCCCGGACGGCCCGCACGTACGCTCGCGACATGTCCGACGTGCACGCAGCCCGCAGAGAACGCCTGCGCGACCGATGCGCGGCGTCAGGAGCGGCGGCGGCGCTGGTCTCCCGCCCCGCCAACGTGACCTACCTGACCGGCTGCGCGCTGCCCGGCGCGGTACTGCTCGTCGGCCCCGGCGAACAGGACGCCCTGGTCCGCCGCAGGCCCGCCGTCGGGAACCTGTCCGAGGGGCAGCCGCCGGACGACCTGAGGATCGTGGTCCTGCCGCGCACGGAGGGCGACCCGGTGGTGGCCGCCGCCGGCCTGGTCCTCGACCGGCGGGGCGACACGCTGGCCGTCGAGGAGCACCACCTCACGGTGGCCCGGCACCGGGCGATCGGCTCGGTCGCGCCCGGCCTGCGGCTGACCGACCTCGCCGGGGCCGTGGAACAGCTGCGGGTGGTCAAGGACGAGCAGGAGATCGCCTCGATCCGGATCGCGGCGGAACTCGCCGACCAGGCCCTCGGCGAGCTGCTGGAGTCGATCCTGGTCGGCAGGACCGAGCGGCACCTCGCGCTGGAGCTGGAACGCCGGCTGGTCGACCACGGCGCCGACGGCCCGGCCTTCCCCACCTGCGTCGGCACCGGGCCGCACTCGGGGGCCGCGCGGCACGTGCCCACCGACCGGCGTGTCGAGGAGGGCGACTTCCTCACCGTCCGGCTCGGCGCCCGCTACCGCGGATACGGCTGCGAGGTCGGCCGCACCTTCGTCGTGGGGACTTCTCCCGCCGACTGGCAGATCGAGCTGTACGACCTGGTCTTCGACGCCCAGCGGGCCGGCCGGGAGGCCCTCGCACCCGGTGTGGCCTGCCGTGATGTGGACCACGCGGCGCGCTCGGTACTGGCCGCCGCGGGCTACGGGGAGGCCTTGGGTGAGGTGACAGGACACGGCGTGGGCCTCGAAATCGACGAGGACCCTCGGCTGTCACCTGCGGCCATGGGTAAACTGGACGCTTGCGTGCCGGTCACCGTCGAACCGGGGGTCCACCTTCCGGGCCGCGGCGGTGTCCGCATCGACGACACACTCGTCGTACGTCCTCCGACGGACGGCGGGCCCGAGCTACTCACCATTACGACCAAGGAGCTGCTCGCCCTGTAAAAGGGCGCGCCCCCTCGGTCTCCGAAGCTGCACTTTCAGGAGATTCCGCAACCGTGGCATCCACGAACGACCTCAAGAACGGCCTCGTGCTCAAGCTCGACGGCGGCCAGCTCTGGACCGTTGTCGAGTTCCAGCACGTCAAGCCCGGCAAGGGCCCCGCCTTCGTCCGCACGAAGCTCAAGCACGTGCTGTCCGGCAAGGTCGTCGACAAGACCTTCAACGCCGGCATCAAGGTCGAGACGGCCAACGTCGACAAGCGCGGTATGCAGTTCTCCTACAAGGACGGCACCGACTTCGTCTTCATGGACACCGACACCTTCGACCAGGTGTACATCACCCCCGAGGTCGTCGGCGACGCTGCCAACTACCTCCTCGAAGGCTTCGAAGCCGTCGTGGCGATGTACGAGGGCGCTCCGCTCTACATCGAGCTCCCGGCCTCCGTCGAGCTGGTCATCGAGTACACCGAGCCGGGTGTCCAGGGCGACCGGTCCACCGGTGGCTCCAAGCCGGCCCGTCTCGAGACCGGCTACGAGATCGGCGTCCCGCTCTTCATCACCACCGGTGAGAAGATCAAGGTCGACACCCGTTCGGGTGACTATCTCGGCCGGGTGAACAGCTAACGTGGCTGCTCGGAACAAGGCCCGTAAGCGCGCCTTCCAGATCCTCTTCGAAGCGGATCAGCGGGGTGTCGACCCGAAGACCGCCATGGCGGACTGGATCCGGCTCGCCCGGACCGACGACCGGCAGCCGCCGGTCACCGAGTACACCATGCAGCTGGTCGAGGGGTACGCCGCCAACGCGCCCCGTATCGACGAGCTGCTCGCGACCTACTCGGTCGGCTGGACGCTGGACCGGATGCCGGTCGTCGACCGGAACGTCCTGCGGCTCGGCACATACGAGCTGATCTGGGAGGACGAGGTCCCGGACGCCGTCGTGCTGGACGAGGCGGTCCAGCTCGCGAAGGAATTCTCCACCGATGAGTCGCCGGCCTTCGTCAACGGGCTGCTGGCCCGTCTGAAGGACCTCAAGCCGACCCTTCGGCGATAGCGTCACCCGCACCGCCCAGGCCCGGAGCAGAAGCTGACCACAGCTTCTGCTCCGGGCCTGGTGCGTTTCCCCGACGTCCAGGTGGTCGGGACGCGGCGCCGCAGGGCACCAGGGAGCCGCCGGCGGCTCCCTGGACGGTTTTGCGGGCGCCGACTGGACCGTCCGGGTGAAGGGGGCCGCCGCGGGCCCGTTCCGGGGTCCGGGGGAGAACAGAACCGCCCGGGGCGGTGTCCTTGCGGACACCGCCCCGGGCGGTACGTTTCTGCACTGTGTTCTGGTCAGCTGTCCTCGTGTTGAACCGCGCGGCGCGCGTCCGCGTCGAGGACGCCCCAGCCGATGAGCTGCTCGGTGAGGACCGACGGCGACTGGTCGTAGATCACGGCCAGCGTGCGCAGGTCGTCCTGGCGGATCGACAGCACCTTGCCGTTGTAGTCCCCGCGCTGGCTCTGGATGGTGGCGGCGTAGCGCTGCAGCGGGCCTGCCTTGTCCGGCGGGACCTGGGACAGCCGCTCCAGGTCGAGGACGAGCTTCGGCGGCGGCTCGGCGGCCCCGCCCGGCGTGGTGCCGGGCAGCAGCTCCTGGACCGGCACTCCGTAGAAGTCCGCCAGCTCGGCCAGTCGCTGTACGGTCACGGCGCGGTCGCCACGCTCGTACGAGCCGACGACGACGGCCTTCCAGCGGCCCTGGGACTTCTCCTCGACGCCGTGAAGGGAGAGACCCTGCTGCGTGCGGATGGCGCGGAGCTTGGCTCCGAGCTGTTTGGCGTAATCGCTGGACATAAGGCTCCCCGGACGGAATCTCGGTGACTCACTGTGAGGTTACGCAGCGTAATTTGACTTCGTCAAGCCGAATGGTCCGGACCGGTCTCCCTGTACTGCGGGAGCGCCCGGTTCGTACCGGTGTGCCTATCCTGCGGGCGCCCGCCCGAGAACGCGACCTGCGCGCCTGGTAACGTGAGGGCGTATCCCTGGCGTCCTTTAAGACCCGTCCCGTGAGGCGGGGAAGGAGAGCCCTTCATGGCTGAAGACCGCAGTACACCCGCACGCCCGGTGCTCGAAGCACCGGACATCGCCCGGGTCCTGACCCGTATCGCCCACGAGATCGTCGAACGCGCCAAGGGCGCCGACGACGTGGTGCTCCTCGGCATTCCCACCCGCGGTGTCTTCCTCGCCCGCAGGTTGGCCGACAAGCTCGCCGACATCACCGGCCGCAAGGTCCTGGTCGGGTCGCTCGACATCACCATGTACCGCGACGACCTGCGGCTGCACCCGGCCCGCGCGCTGGCCCGTACCGACATTCCCGGTGACGGCGTCGACGGCCGGCTGGTGATCCTCGTCGACGACGTGCTCTTCTCGGGCCGCACGATCCGCGCCGCCCTCGACGCGCTGAACGACATCGGCCGGCCGCGAGCCGTACAGCTCGCCGTCCTGGTCGACCGCGGCCACCGCGAACTCCCGATCCGGGCCGACTACGTCGGCAAGAACCTCCCCACCTCGCTGCGCGAGACCGTCAAGGTCCACCTCACCGAAGAGGACGGCCGTGACACGGTCCTCCTCGGCGTGCGCGAGGGCTCCCCGGCGGACGAATAGCGCAAGCACGTCCCGGACCCCCAGCGGGTCCGGCCCCACGAGCATGCCCTCCGCCGCCCCAGTACCCCCTTCGGAGTGACCCGATGAAGCGCCACCTGATCTCGGCCGCCGACCTGACCCGCGACGACGCCATCCTCGTACTCGACACGGCCGAGGAAATGGCCCGCGTGGCCGACCGGCCGATCAAGAAGCTGCCGACCCTGCGCGGCCGTACGGTCGTCAACCTGTTCTTCGAGGACTCGACCCGCACCCGCATCTCCTTCGAGGCCGCCGCCAAGCGCCTCTCCGCCGATGTCATCAACTTCTCCGCCAAGGGCTCCTCGGTCTCCAAGGGCGAGTCCCTGAAGGACACCGCGCTGACCCTGGAGGCGATGGGCGCCGACGCCGTCGTCATCCGGCACGGCTCCTCCGGCGCCCCGCACCGGCTCGCCACCTCCGGCTGGATCGGCGGCTCCGTCGTCAACGCCGGTGACGGCACCCACGAACACCCCACCCAGGCACTGCTCGACGCCTTCACCATGCGCCGCCACCTGGCGGGCGCGAAGGACGGCGGCCCCCTCCACCGGGGCTCTTGGGGGTCCCCCCGGCCGGAGGTCGGGGGAGGTACCGGCCGGGACCTTGCCGGCCGTCGGATCACGATCGTCGGCGACATCCTGCACAGCCGGGTCGCCCGCTCCAACGTCCACCTGCTCAACACGCTCGGCGCCCACGTCACCCTGGTCGCCCCGCCCACCCTGCTGCCGATCGGCGTCGACACCTGGCCCTGCGACGTCTCCTACGACCTGGACACAGTGCTCGCCAAGTCCGACGCCGTGATGATGCTGCGGGTGCAGAGCGAGCGGATGAACGCCGCGTTCTTCCCCACCGAGCGCGAGTACTCCCGCCGCTACGGCCTCGACGGCGCCAGGATGGCCGTACTGCCGGAGCACGCCATCGTCATGCACCCCGGCCCGATGAACCGCGGCATGGAGATCACCGCCGAGGTCGCCGACTCCGAGCGCTGCACGGTCGTCGAGCAGGTCGCCAACGGCGTCAGCATCCGGATGGCCGTCCTGTACCTGCTGCTCGGCGGGAACGAACCCGCCATCGCCACCGCCGCCCCCGCCGCCCGCACCGAGGAGAACCACCAGTCATGAGCAAGACCCTGATCCGAGGCGCCAAGGTGCTCGGCGGCGAGCCGCAGGACGTCCTGATCGACGGTGAGACGATCGCCGCCGTCGGAACCGCGCTGGAAGCGAACGGCGCCACCGTCGTCGAGGCCGACGGCATGATCCTTCTGCCGGGCCTCGTCGACCTGCACACCCATCTGCGCGAGCCGGGCCGCGAGGACTCCGAGACGGTCCTGACCGGCACCCGCGCGGCCGCCATCGGCGGCTACACCGCCGTGCACGCGATGGCCAACACCTTCCCCGTCGCGGACACCGCGGGCGTCGTCGAGCAGGTCTGGCGGCTCGGCCGCGAGTCCGGCTACTGCGATGTGCAGCCGGTCGGCGCCGTCACCGTCGGCCTGGGGGGCAAGCAGCTCGCCGAGCTCGGCGCGATGGCCGACTCCGCCGCCGGTGTGCGGGTCTTCTCCGACGACGGCAAGTGCGTCGACGACGCGGTGATCATGCGCCGCGCGCTGGAGTACGTGAAGGCCTTCGACGGTGTCGTCGCCCAGCACGCCCAGGAGCCCCGCCTCACCGAGGGCGCCCAGATGAACGAGGGCATCGTCTCCGGCGAGCTGGGCCTGATCGGCTGGCCGGCCGTCGCCGAGGAATCGATCATCGCCCGCGACGTGCTGCTCGCCGCGCACGTCGACTCCCGCGTGCACATCTGCCACCTGTCCACGGCCGGCTCCGTCGAGATCGTCCGCTGGGCCAAGTCCAAGGGCTGGAACGTGACCGCCGAGGTCACCCCGCACCACCTGCTGCTCACCGACGAGCTGGTCCGCTCGTACAACCCGGTCTACAAGGTCAACCCGCCGCTGCGCACCGAGGCCGACGTCATGGCGCTGCGCGAGGCGCTGGCCGACGGCACCATCGACTGCGTCGCCACCGACCACGCGCCGCACCCGCACGAGGACAAGGACTGCGAGTGGGCCGCGGCCGCCATGGGCATGGTGGGCCTGGAGACCGCGCTGTCCGTCGTCCAGCAGACGATGGTCGACACCGGCCTGCTCGACTGGGCCGGCGTCGCCGACCGCATGTCGGCGCGGCCCGCCGTCATCGGCCGGCTGGCCGGCCACGGCCGCCCCATCGCCGCGGGCGAGCCCGCGAACCTCACGCTCGTCGATCCGGCTTACCGTGGAGTGGTGAATCCCGCGGGCTTCGCCTCCCGCAGCCGCAACACCCCGTACGAGGGCCGTGAGCTGCCGGGCCGGGTGATCGCCACCTTCCTGCGGGGCAGGGCGACGGTCGTGGACGGGAAGCTCGCGTGACATCTCTGACTCTTCTGCTGGCGGCGGACCAGAAGTCCCAGCAGGTCACCGACTGGTCCTCGCGGATCGGCTGGATCGTCGGCCTGGCGCTCTTCGTCGCGCTCGTCTACTGGCTGATGCGCGAAGGCTGGAAGTGGCGCGGCACCCTCCAGGGCGGCCTGCCCGAGCTGCCCACGGCCCCCGAGGACGGCGCGGAGCCGCTGCTGACCCTCAAGGGCCGCTACCACGGCAGCACCACCGCGGGTCAGTGGCTGGACCGCATCGTCTCGCACGGCCTCGGGGTGCGCAGCATGGCCACGCTCACCCTGACGGAGCAGGGCCTGGACGTGGAGCGGACCGGTGCGCCGGACTTCTTCGTCCCCACCGCCGCGCTGCGCGGCGCCCGGCTCGACAAGGGCATCGCCGGCAAGGTCCTCACCGAGGGCGGCCTGCTGGTGATCACCTGGGAGCACGGCGGCCGGCTCATCGACTCGGGCTTCCGCTCCGAGCACGCGGCCGAGCACGCCGGCTGGGTCGACGCGGTCGACTCCATGGCAACAGCATCCCGGGCCGCGACCTCCACGGACGGCGCCCCCGTACCCGACCAGCACCCCGGCGACAGTGCCGTCGCCGCCCCGCTTCACCAGGAAGGCCCACGATGACGACCTCCACCCAGCGGGCAGACAGGACCCCCGCCGTACTCGTCCTGGAGGACGGCCGGATCTTCCGCGGCCGTGCCTACGGAGCGGTGGGGGAGACCTTCGGCGAGGCCGTCTTCTCCACCGGCATGTCCGGTTACCAGGAGACGCTGACCGACCCGTCGTACCACCGCCAGGTGGTCGTCATGACCGCCCCGCACATCGGCAACACCGGCGTCAACGACGAGGACCCTGAGTCGTCCCGCATCTGGGTCGCCGGCTACGTGGTCCGCGACCCCGCCCGCGTCTCCTCCAACTGGCGCGCCCGTCGGACCCTGGACGAGGAACTCGTCAACCAGGGCGTCGTCGGTATCAGCGGCATCGACACCCGCGCCCTCACCCGCCACCTGCGCGAGCGCGGCGCCATGCGGGTCGGCATCTTCTCCGGCACCGCCGTCGGCACCGACGCGCAGCTGCTCGCCAAGGTCCTCCAGGCGCCCCAGATGAAGGGCGCCGACCTGTCCGCGGAGGTCGCGACCAAGGAGTCGTACATCGTCCCGGCGATCGGCACCAAGCGCTTCACCGTGGCCGCCGTCGACCTCGGCATCAAGGCGATGACGCCGCAGCGGATGGCCGAGCGCGGCATCGAGGTCCATGTGCTGCCCGCCACCGCGACCATCGAGGACGTCTACGCCGTCGCGCCCGACGGGGTGTTCTTCTCCAACGGCCCCGGCGACCCGGCCACCGCCGACCACCCGGTCGCGGTGATGCGCGGCGTGCTGGAGCGCGGGACCCCGCTGTTCGGCATCTGCTTCGGCAACCAGATCCTGGGCCGCGCGCTCGGGTTCGGCACCTACAAGCTCAAGTACGGCCACCGCGGCATCAACCAGCCGGTCCAGGACCGCACCACCGGCAAGGTCGAGGTCACCGCCCACAACCACGGCTTCGCCGTCGACGCGCCGCTCGACACGGTCTCCGACACGCCCTACGGCCGGGCCGAGGTCAGCCACGTCTGCCTGAACGACAACGTGGTCGAGGGTCTGCACCTGCTCGACCGGCCGGCGTTCAGCGTCCAGTACCACCCCGAGGCGGCAGCGGGTCCGCACGACGCCGCCTACCTGTTCGATCGCTTCGTTTCTTTGATGGAGGGCCAGCGTGCCTAAGCGCACCGATATCCAGTCCGTCCTGGTCATCGGCTCCGGCCCGATCGTCATCGGCCAGGCAGCGGAGTTCGACTACTCGGGTACCCAGGCGTGCCGGGTGCTGAAGTCCGAGGGCCTGCGGGTCATCCTCGTGAACTCCAACCCGGCCACGATCATGACCGACCCCGAGATCGCCGACGCCACCTACGTCGAGCCGATCACCCCGGAGTACGTCGAGAAGATCATCGCCAAGGAGCGGCCGGACGCGCTGCTGCCCACCCTCGGTGGCCAGACCGCGCTCAACACCGCGATCTCGCTGCACGACAACGGCGTCCTCGCCAAGTACAACGTCGAGCTGATCGGCGCCAACGTCGAGGCCATCAACAAGGGCGAGGACCGCCAGCTCTTCAAGGGCGTCGTCGAGGCCGTCAATGCCAAGATCGGCTACGGCGAGTCCGCCCGGTCCGTCATCTGCCACTCGATGGACGACGTCATCGCCGGCGTGGACACCCTCGGCGGCTACCCCGTCGTCGTCCGCCCCTCCTTCACCATGGGCGGCGCCGGCTCCGGCTTCGCCCACGACGAGGAGGAGCTGCGCCGCATCGCCGGCCAGGGCCTCACGCTCTCGCCGACCACCGAGGTGCTCCTGGAGGAGTCCATCCTCGGCTGGAAGGAGTACGAGCTGGAGCTGATGCGCGACCGCAACGACAACGTCGTGGTCGTCTGCTCCATCGAGAACTTCGACCCGATGGGCGTCCACACCGGCGACTCCATCACCGTCGCCCCGGCGCTGACGCTGACCGACCGCGAGTACCAGAACCTGCGGGACGTCGGCATCGCGATCATCCGCGAGGTCGGGGTCGACACCGGCGGCTGCAACATCCAGTTCGCGATCAACCCCGACGACGGCCGCGTCATCGTCATCGAGATGAACCCGCGTGTCTCGCGCTCCTCGGCGCTCGCCTCCAAGGCCACCGGCTTCCCGATCGCCAAGATCGCCGCCCGGCTCGCGGTCGGCTACACGCTCGACGAGATCCCCAACGACATCACCGAGAAGACGCCGGCGTCCTTCGAGCCGACGCTCGACTACGTCGTCGTCAAGGTGCCGCGCTTCGCCTTCGAGAAGTTCCCGGCCGCCGATGCCACGCTGACCACCACCATGAAGTCGGTCGGCGAGGCCATGGCGATGGGCCGCAACTTCACCGAGGCGCTGCAGAAGGCGCTGCGCTCGCTGGAGAAGAAGGGCAGCCAGTTCACCTTCGTCGGCGCGCCCGGCAACAAGGCGGAGCTGCTCGCCACGGCGGCCGTGCCCACCGACGGCCGGATCAACACCGTCATGCAGGCGATCCGTGCCGGTGCGACGCCGCAGGAGATCTTCGACGCGACGAGGATCGACCCCTGGTTCACCGACCAGCTCTTCCTGATCAAGGAGGTCGCCGACGACCTGGCGGCTGCCGACAAGCTCGGCCCCGAACTGCTCGCCGACGCCAAGCGGCACGGCTTCTCGGACATCCAGATCGGTGAGATCCGGGGACTGCGCGAGGATGTCGTCCGCGAGGTCCGGCACGCGCTGGGAGTACGCCCGGTCTACAAGACCGTCGACACCTGCGCCGCCGAGTTCGCCGCCAACACCCCGTACTTCTACTCGTCCTACGACGAGGAGTCCGAGGTCGCCCCGCGCGAGAAGCCCGCCGTGATCATCCTCGGCTCGGGCCCCAACCGCATCGGCCAGGGCATCGAGTTCGACTACTCCTGCGTCCACGCCTCCTTCGCGCTGCACGACGCGGGGTACGAGACCGTGATGGTCAACTGCAACCCCGAGACCGTCTCGACGGACTACGACACCTCCGACCGCCTGTACTTCGAGCCGCTGACGCTCGAGGATGTGCTGGAGATCGTGCACGCCGAGTCCCTCGCCGGCCCGATCGCGGGCGTCATCGTCCAGCTCGGCGGCCAGACCCCGCTGGGCCTGGCGCAGGCGCTCAAGGACAACGGCGTGCGGATCGTCGGCACCTCGCCGGAGGCCATCCACCTCGCCGAGGACCGCGGCGCCTTCGGCCGGGTCCTGGCCGAGGCCGGACTGCCCGCCCCCAAGCACGGCACCGCGACCACCTTCGACGAGGCCAAGGCCATCGCCGACGAGATCGGCTACCCGGTCCTGGTCCGCCCGTCGTACGTGCTCGGCGGCCGCGGCATGGAGATCGTCTACGAGGAGGCCCGGCTCTCCTCGTACATCGCCGAGTCCACCGAGATCAGCCCGACCCGCCCGGTCCTGGTCGACCGGTTCCTCGACGACGCCATCGAGATCGACGTCGACGCGCTCTACGACGGCACCGAGCTCTACCTCGGCGGCGTCATGGAGCACATCGAGGAGGCCGGTATCCACTCCGGCGACTCCGCCTGCGCACTGCCCCCGATGACACTCGGCGGCTACGACATCAAGCGGCTGCGCGCCTCCACCGAGGCCATCGCCAAGGGCGTCGGCGTCCAGGGCCTGATCAACATCCAGTTCGCGCTGGCCGGGGACATCCTCTACGTCCTCGAAGCCAACCCGCGAGCCTCGCGCACCGTCCCCTTCACCTCGAAGGCGACCGCGGTGCCGCTGGCCAAGGCCGCCGCCCGTATCTCGCTCGGCGCGACCGTCGCCGAACTGCGCGCCGAGGGCATGCTCCCGAAGACCGGCGACGGCGGCACCCTGCCGCTGGACGCGCCGATCTCCGTCAAGGAGGCCGTCATGCCGTGGAGCCGCTTCCGCGACATCCACGGCCGCGGCGTCGACACCGTGCTGGGCCCGGAGATGCGCTCCACCGGCGAGGTCATGGGCATCGACTCGGTCTTCGGCACCGCCTACGCCAAGTCCCAGGCCGGCGCGTACGGCGCGCTGCCCACCAAGGGCACCGCGTTCATCTCGGTGGCCAACCGCGACAAGCGCAACCTGGTCTTCCCGGCCCGCGCGCTGGCCGACCACGGTTTCGAACTGCTCGCCACCTCCGGCACGGCCGAGGTGCTGCGCCGCAACGGCATCCACGCCACCATCGTGCGCAAGCAGAGCGAGGGCACCGGCCCGGACGGTGAGCCGACCGTCGTCCAGCTGATCCACGACGGCAAGATCGACCTCATCGTCAACACCCCGTTCGGCACCGGCGGCCGTCTCGACGGCTACGACATCAGGACCGCCGCGGTCTCCCGCGGTGTCCCGTGCCTGACGACGGTGCAGGCGCTCGCCGCCGCCGTCCAGGGCATCGACGCCCTCAACCGCGGTGACATCGGGGTCAGATCGCTGCAGGAACACGCGGAACGTCTGAACGCCGCCCGCGAGGGATAGCGCCAGGAGGGGGACACCACAGCGGTGTCCCCCTCGCCATGTGACCGCCTCCCCGCAGAATCCCGTAGAAGGCTCCGCATGTACCCCCTCTTCTTCAAGCTGATCTTCCGGCGCATGGACCCCGAGCGCGCGCACCACCTCGCGTTCGCCTGGATCCGGCTCGCCGCCCGCGTCCCGGTCCTGCGGACCCTGGTCGCGGCCGTCCTCGCGCCCCGCCACAAGGCGCTGCGCACCGAGGCGCTGGGCCTGCGCATGCACGGCCCGTTCGGCCTCGCGGCCGGCTTCGACAAGAACGCCGTGGCGATCGACGGCATGACGATGCTCGGCTTCGACCACATCGAGATCGGCACCGTCACCGCGCAGCCGCAGCCCGGCAATCCCCGCAAGCGGCTCTTCCGGCTGGTCCCGGACCGCGCGCTGATCAACCGCATGGGCTTCAACAACGAGGGCTCCGCCGCGGTCGCCGCGCGCCTGGCGGCCCGCGCGGCGGCCCAGGGCAAGAAGCACGGCGCCACGACGGTCGGCGTCAACATCGGCAAGACCAAGGTGGTCCCAGAGGACGAGGCCACCGCCGACTACGTGACCTCCACCGAGCGGCTCGCGGCCCACGCGGACTATCTCGTCGTCAACGTCTCGTCGCCCAACACCCCGGGCCTGCGCAACCTGCAGGCCGTCGACCAGCTGCGCCCGCTGCTGAGCGCGGTGCGCGAGGCCGCCGACCGCACGGTCACCACCCGCCGGGTACCGCTGCTGGTCAAGATCGCCCCGGACCTGGCCGACGACGACATCGACGCGGTCGCCGACCTCGCCGTCGAACTCGGCCTGGACGGCATCATCGCCACCAACACCACGATCGCCCGCGACGGCCTGGGACTGGCGTCGGACCCGGCGCTGGTCCAGGAGACGGGCGGCCTGTCCGGCGCTCCGCTGAAGGCCCGCTCGCTGGAGGTCCTGAGCCGGCTGTACGCCCGGGTCGGCGACCGGATCACGCTGGTCGGTGTCGGCGGTGTCACCACCGTCGACGACGTCTGGGAGCGGATCCTGGCCGGCGCCACCCTGGTCCAGGGGTACAGCGCCTTCATCTACGAGGGCCCGTTCTGGTGCCGCGCCCTCCACAAGGGCCTCGCGGCACGACTGGCCGCGAGCCCGTACGCCACCCTCGCCGACGCGGTCGGCGCCGAACACCGGAAGGTGACCTCATGAGCGTGGAGAACCTGGAACCCTTCGGCGCGCGCCTGCGCCACGCGATGGACACCCGGGGCCGGCTCTGCGTCGGCATCGACCCGCACGCGGCGCTGTTGACCTCCTGGGGCCTGAACGACGACGTCGCCGGCCTGGAGCGCTTCACGCGCACCGTGGTCGAGGCGCTCGCCGACCGGGTCGCCGTCCTCAAGCCGCAGAGCGCGTTCTTCGAGCGCTTCGGCTCCAAGGGCATCGCCGTCCTGGAGCGGGCCGTCGCCGACGCCCGCGCCGCCGGCGCGCTGGTGCTGATGGACGCCAAGCGCGGCGACATCGGCTCCACGATGGCCGCCTACGCCGCCACGTTCCTCGACAAGGACTCCCCGCTTTTCTCGGACGCGGTCACCGTCAGCCCGTACCTCGGCTTCGGCTCGCTGCGCCCCGCGCTGGACGCGGCGCGGATCTCCGGCGCCGGGGTCTTCGTCCTCGCCCTGACGTCCAACCCGGAGGGTGCCGAGGTCCAGCGGGCCACCGCGGCGGACGGCAGGTCCCTCGCCCAGGTGATGCTCGACCACATCGCGGCGGAGAACGCCGGCGACCGGCCGCTCGGATCCGTCGGCGCCGTGGTCGGTGCGACGCTCGGCGAGGTCGGTGCGGACCTGGACATCAACGGGCCGCTGCTCGCCCCCGGCATCGGCGCCCAGGGCGCGACGCCCGCCGGTCTTCCCGGGCTCTTCGGGTCGGCGGTCGGCAACGTCCTGCCGAGTGTCAGCCGCGACGTGCTGCGGCACGGACCCGACGCGGCCGGACTGCGGGACGCGGCGGCCCGGTTCGCCGACGAGGTACGTGTCGCCGTGGCGGGTTGAGCGCCGCCGGGCTCCCTTCCGAGCCCGGCCGGGAGCCGTCACAGCGTCAACCGGTGCCGATATGTCCTAAAAATCCCAGCGGATCGAGTCTGACCAGGACTTTTCGTCTGTTCTCGCTGACTTGAGCCGCCGTGACCGCTAGTCTCCGACGAGAGCGAGCACGCAAGTGCTTCGTTCGTTGCCCTGCAGGTGGGGGCGACTAGGTTCCACAACCGGTCCGTATCCGACAGTTCGATATCCGAGGTGACGTAGGCGTGGCTCTTCCGCCCCTTACCCCTGAACAGCGCGCTGCCGCGCTCGAGAAGGCCGCCGCGGCTCGCCGGGAGCGCGCCGAGGTCAAGAATCGGCTCAAGCACTCCGGCGCTTCGCTGCACGAGGTGATCAAGTCGGGCCGAGAGAACGATGTCATCGGCAAGATGAAGGTCTCTGCCCTCCTCGAGTCCCTGCCCGGCGTGGGCAAGGTCCGTGCCAAGCAGATCATGGAGCGGCTCGGCATCTCCGAAAGCCGCCGGGTGCGGGGTCTCGGCTCCAACCAGATCGCATCTTTGGAGCGTGAGTTCGGCGGCGGCGCCGCCTGACGGTCCCCAGCACCTCCGGGAACCGGGATAATCGCTTCATGGCTGCAACATCCCGGGGGACGTCCCCCGTGCCCCCGGACGTACGTCCGCGGCTGACCGTGCTCTCCGGCCCCTCCGGGGTCGGCAAGAGCACGGTCGTCGCTCATATGCGCAAGGTCCACCCCGAGGTATGGCTCTCGGTGTCGGCCACCACTCGACGGCCACGGCCGGGCGAGCAGCACGGAGTGCACTACTTCTTCGTGGACAACGACGAGTTCGACAAGCTCGTCGCCAACGGCGAGCTGCTGGAGTGGGCCGAGTTCGCGGGCAACCGCTACGGCACTCCGCGCAAGGCAGTACTGGACAGGCTCGACGCGGGCGAACCCGTGCTGCTGGAGATCGATCTGCAGGGTGCCCGGCTGGTCCGCCAGTCGATGCCCGAGGCGCAGCTCGTCTTCCTGGCCCCTCCGAGCTGGGACGAGCTGGTCCGCCGGCTCACCGGGCGGGGCACCGAATCACCCGAGGTGATCGAGCGGCGGTTGGCCGCGGCCAAGATCGAACTGGCTGCCGAAGCCGAGTTCGACATCACTCTTGTCAATACCTCAGTCGAGGACGTAGCACGCGAGCTGCTAGCCTTGATGCGAGTTGTATGATCCACTTCCATTCTTTTCCACAAGCAAGTAGGGGTAGGTAGAGAATGTCCTCTTCCATCACCACGCCCGAGGGCATCATCAACCCGCCGATCGACGAGCTGCTCGAGGCCACGGACTCGAAGTACAGCCTGGTGATCTACGCGGCCAAGCGCGCGCGCCAGATCAACGCGTACTACTCCCAGCTCGGTGAAGGCCTGCTGGAGTACGTCGGCCCCCTGGTGGACACTCATGTCCACGAGAAGCCGCTGTCGATCGCGCTGCGCGAGATCAACGCGGGACTGCTGACCTCCGAGGCCATCGAGTCGGCCGGCTAGCAGTACCCGAATCCCTGTCACCACGGGCCCGGCAGCACCGCTGCCGGGCCCGTGGTGTGTGATGGACGCAAGACAATCCACAGCTCGGCGGGAGAGACGATGGGCCAGCCACAGGTCGTCCTGGGGGTGAGCGGCGGGATCGCCGCCTACAAGGCGTGCGAGCTGCTCCGGCGGCTCACCGAGTCCGGGCACGGTGTACGCGTGGTCCCCACCGATTCGGCGCTGCACTTCGTGGGCGAGGCCACCTGGTCGGCGCTGTCCGGCAACCCCGTCTCGACCCGGGTCTGGGACGACGTCGACGAGGTCCCGCACGTCAGGATCGGCCAGCACGCCGACCTCGTCGTGGTCGCCCCGGCCACCGCCGACCTGCTCGCCAAGGCCGCGCACGGCCTCGCCGACGACCTGCTCACCAACACCCTGCTCACCGCGCGGTGTCCGGTGGTCTTCGCGCCCGCCATGCACACCGAGATGTGGGAGCACCCCGCCACCCAGGAGAACGTCGCCACCCTGCGGCGCCGGGGCGCGATCGTGATCGAACCCGCCGTCGGCCGGCTGACCGGGGTGGACACCGGCAAGGGCCGGCTGCCCGACCCCGCCGAGATCTTCGAGGTCTGCCGCCGGGTGCTCGCCCGGGGACCGCAGGGGCTCGCGGCGGATCTCTCCGGACGTCATGTGGTGATCAGCGCCGGCGGGACCCGCGAGCCGCTGGATCCGGTGCGCTACCTGGGCAACCGCTCCTCGGGCAAGCAGGGGTACGCGCTGGCCCGTACGGCGGTCGCCCGCGGCGCCCGGGTCACCCTGGTGGCCGCCAACACCGACCTCGCCGACCCGGCGGGCGCCGATGTGGTGCGGGTGGGCACGGCCGTGCAGCTGCGCGAGGCGGTACTGAAGGCGGCGGCGGACGCCGATGTGGTCGTCATGGCGGCGGCCGTGGCGGACTTCCGGCCGGCGCACTACGTCGAAGGCAAGATCAAGAAGAAGGACGGTCGGGAGCAGCCGCCCCTGGAGCTCGTCCGCAACCCCGATGTTCTCGCCGAACTCGCCACCGGGCGTTCATACCCCGGACAGCTCATCGTCGGCTTCGCGGCCGAAACCGACGATGTACTGGCGAACGGCCGGGCCAAATTGCTCCGCAAGGGCTGTGACCTGCTCGTCGTCAATGAGGTCGGGGACCACAAGGCGTTCGGGTCCGAGGAGAACGAGGCCGTGGTGCTCGGCGCCGACGGCAGCGAGACGCCGGTACCGTACGGTCCGAAGGAGGCCCTCGCCGACCAGGTGTGGGATCTCACGCTCACCCGGTTGACGTGAAATCGTTCTTCCGGGTGTACCAAAACCGGAATTCTGCGGCATTCTGCCTGTTAAACAGGGGGGATCGTCGTACCGGCGCCAGTGGTGTCGCAGGTCACGGCATATCCAAGTACCGAGATGGCTTGTCGGTCCGGCCGAAGCGAACGATAAACTAGCCACGGAACGCCGGGCGCAGCCCCGCGCGATCCACCCCATGATCAGCCAGCAGCCGCTGCAACCCCAGGGAGCAATGTGTCCCGCCGCCTGTTTACCTCGGAGTCCGTCACCGAGGGACATCCCGACAAGATCGCTGACCAGATCAGCGACACGATTCTCGACGCCCTCCTCAAGGAGGACCCGACCTCCAGGGTCGCGGTCGAGACGCTGATCACCACCGGCCAGGTGCACGTCGCCGGTGAGGTCACCACCAAGGGATACGCGGACATCGCGACCCTGGTGCGCAACAAGATCCTCGAGATCGGTTACGACTCGTCGAAGAAGGGCTTCGACGGTGCCTCCTGTGGCGTCTCGGTGTCCATCGGCGCGCAGTCGCCCGACATCGCCCAGGGTGTGGACACCGCTTACGAGCAGCGTGTCGAGGGTGACGAGGACGAGCTCGACAAGCAGGGCGCCGGCGACCAGGGCCTGATGTTCGGCTACGCCTGCGACGAGACCCCCGAGCTGATGCCGCTGCCGATCCACCTGGCACACCGGCTCGCCCGCCGGCTCTCCGAGGTCCGCAAGAACGGGACCATCCCGTACCTGCGTCCGGACGGCAAGACCCAGGTCACCATCGAGTACGACGGCGACAAGGCCGTCCGCCTCGACACCGTGGTCGTCTCCTCGCAGCACGCCTCGGACATCGACCTCGAGTCGCTGCTCGCGCCCGACATCCGCGAGTTCGTCGTCGAGCACGAGCTCAAGGCGCTGCTCGGTGACGGCATCAAGCTGGACACCGAGGGCTACCGGCTGCTCGTCAACCCGACGGGGCGCTTCGAGATCGGCGGCCCGATGGGCGACGCCGGCCTCACCGGCCGCAAGATCATCATCGACACCTACGGCGGCATGGCCCGTCACGGCGGCGGTGCCTTCTCGGGCAAGGACCCGTCCAAGGTCGACCGCTCCGCCGCGTACGCCATGCGCTGGGTCGCCAAGAACGTCGTAGCCGCGGGCCTCGCCTCGCGCTGCGAGGTCCAGGTCGCCTACGCGATCGGCAAGGCCGAGCCGGTGGGTCTGTTCGTCGAGACCTTCGGCACCGCGGCCGTGGACGTCGAGAAGATCGAGCAGGCCATCGCGACGGTCTTCGACCTCCGCCCGGCCGCGATCATCCGCGACCTGGACCTGCTGCGTCCGATCTACTCCCAGACCGCCGCGTACGGCCACTTCGGCCGCGAGCTGCCGGACTTCACCTGGGAGCGCACCGACCGTGTCGAGGCGCTGCGCGCCGCCGCCGGTCTGTAGGACCCGGCAGCAGACACACCCGCACCACGCGCACGGCCCCGGACCCCTGAGGTCCGGGGCCGTCGCGCTGTCCGAGACGTCTGGTAGGACTGGGCTTGTGAGCAGCGAGGACGAGCGGACCAATCCACCGGCGGGGGAGCAGTTGGCACTCATTCGCGAGTCCGTGCGCAAGGCGAAGGAACCCAAGGCCAGGCGTGGCACCTGGCGCGGCGCCGACCTCGCCGAGGGGCTGCCCGTCGCGCGCGTCCTGGTCGACAAAGGGGTGCTGCACCTCGACAAGTACTTCGACTACGCCGTGCCCGCCGCGATGGACGCCGACGCCCAGCCCGGAGTCCGGGTCCGGGTCCGCTTCGGCGCCGGGGCGCACAACGTCGTCAGCGGACGCCGTGAGGGCGGCGGGCTGATCGACGGCTTCGTCGTCGCCCGGCTCACCGAATCCGACTACGCGGGACCGCTCGCGGCGATCGCCCAGGTGGTGTCCCCGGAGCCGGTGCTCAGCCCGGCCCTGCTACGGCTCTGCCGCGCGGTCGCCGACCGGTACGCGGGATCGCTCGCCGACGTGATCCAGCTCGCCGTGCCCGCCCGGCACGGCCGGGTGGAGAAGAAGCCGTCCCCGGAGCCGCCCGCCACCCCCGCCCCGCCCGATCCCGGCACCTGGTCGCGCTATCCGACCGGCCCCGCACTGCTGCGCGCGCTGGGGCGGGGCGACTCCCCACGTGCCGTGTGGACCGCGCTGCCCGGTCCGCACTGGCCCGCCGAACTGGCCACTGCCATCGCGGCCACCCTCGCCTCCGGCCGCGGCGCGCTCGCCGTGCTGCCGGACGGCCGGGCCGCCGCCCGCGTCGACGCGGCGCTCACCGCGCTGCTCGGCGAGGGCCACCACGTCCTGCTCACCGCGGACTCCGGTCCCGAGGCGCGCTACCGGCGCTGGCTGGCGGTCAGCCGGGGCGCCGTCCGGGCCGTCGTCGGCACCCGGGCCGCGATGTTCGCCCCGGTACAGGACCTCGGTCTGGTCGCGCTGTGGGACGACGGCGACTCCAGCCACGCCGAACCGCACGCCCCCATGCCGCACGCCCGGGACGTGCTGCTGCTGCGGGCCACCGAGGAGCGTGCCGCCTTCCTGCTCGGCGGCCTCATCCGCACCGTCGAAGGCGCCCAGCTCGTCGAGACCGGGTGGGCGCTGCCGGTGGACGCCACCCGCGAGGCGGTCCGGGCGGCGGCGCCGCTCGTCCGCACCATCGGTGACGGCGACCAGGCGCGCGACGGGGCGGCCCGCGCCGCCCGGCTGCCCAGCCTGGCCTGGCAGGTGGCTCGCGAAGCACTGCTGCGCGGCCCCGTCCTCGTCCAGGTCCCGCGCCGCGGCTACGTGCCGCGGCTGGCCTGCGAACGCTGCCGTGAACCCGCCCGGTGCGGGAAGTGCGCGGGACCGCTGGAGTTGGCGGACGGCAACAGCGCGCCGCAGTGCGGTTGGTGCGGCCGCCCCGAGGCGGCGTGGCACTGCCAGGAGTGCGGCGGGTTCCGGCTGCGCGCCCAGGTGGTCGGCGCCCGGCGCACCGCCGACGAGCTCGGCCGGGCCTTCCCGAAGGTCCCGGTCCGCACCTCCGGGCGGGACGGCATCCTCGGGGCCGTCACCGGTACGCCGGCGCTGGTGATCTCCACCCCGGGCGCCGAGCCGGTCGCGGAGGGCGGCTACGCGGCCGCGCTGCTGCTGGACGGCTGGGCGCTGCTCAACCGGCCGGACCTGCGCGCCGGCGAGGAGACACTGCGCCGCTGGACGGGCGCGGCCGCGCTGGTCAGGCCGGCGACCGAGGGCGGCACCGTCCTGGTGCTGGCCGAGCCCACGCTGCGGCCGGTCCAGGCGCTGGTGCGCTGGGATCCCGCCGGGCACGCGGCCCGCGAACTGGCCGAGCGGGCCGAACTGGGCTTCCCGCCCGTCTCGCGGATGGCCTCCGTGACCGGGAACCCCGCGGCGGTCGCCGGCCTGATCGAGCTGGCCCGGCTGCCCGAAGGGGCCGCCGTGCTGGGGCCGGTCCCGGTCTCCGACGGGCCGGGCGGCCCGCGCAGGGTGGGGGAGGCTCCGGCGGGGGAGCACTGGGAGCGGATGCTGATCAGGGTCCCGCCGGGCAGCGGTGCGGCGCTGGCCGCCGCTCTCAAGGCCGCGCAGGTGGCCCGTACGGGCCTCAAGCAGACCGATCAGGTCCTGGTGCGGATCGACCCGCTCGACATCGGCTGACCCCTCCTGGGCGGCCGGGCCGGGGCGTCCGGTCCCGGACATGACGCCGCCCCGACGTCCGACCTGTCGGCGTGGCGGGCGGCGGGGCGGCTGGTCCTGCGGAACACACCGCGGATGCTGCGGCGGTGCCGTGCTGCGGAGTGCTGCGGGTGCTGCGGGTGGTGTCGTGCTGCGGGTGGTGCCGGACTCAGCCGCTGCGCGGGCCGGGCAGCGCGCCGGGGAAGGCGTCCTCCCGGGCGTTCATCGGCACATGCCCCGGCACATGTCCCGGCATCTGCTGCGGCAGCTGCGCGGGCAACGGCCCGGACCCCTGCGAGGACAGGTGCCCGGACATCGGTCCGGACATCGGCGCGGGCATCTGGTCCGGCATCGAGCGCGCCGCCGGCACCCCGGCCATCGGGGGAGCGGCCGCCGCGGCGTGCACCCCACCGGTGTCCGGGAGCGAGGACTCGCTCTCCGTACCGTGGACGGCATGGCGGCGCGCCCCGTACCGCCGGTGCACCGCCTGTTTCGTCACCCCGAGCGCGGAGCCCACCGCGTCCCAGGAGAATCCCAGCGAGCGGTCGAACTCCACCGCCGCCGTGACCAGGGTCTCCACGCTGTCGCGGAGCTCCTGGGCGAGCCGCACGGTGGGTGCGGGGGCGCGTCCGTAGACGACGAACCCGGCGGCGGGACCGCTGCGCCGCGGTCGGTACACATTGCCCAGCTGGGCGGTCAGGGTCCGCAGCGCGTCCACCTGTCGGCGGACCCTTTCGATGTCCCGCACCAGTAGGTGCAGGCTTGCCCGGGCCTGGGCGTCATGGGTTGCGTGGTCGGGCATCAACAAGCCTCTCCAACCGGCGTTGATAAGGATCGGGCCGTGTCCGTGGTGCGATGGCCCCTTTTCGGTCAATCTCTCTTGACCAACGCTCCAGCGGGCCATCGAGTCACGCATCAAGGGCGTGCTGACGTTTCCGGGGGGCGCGTATTGCCCCGTGCACCCCCGAACGGGTCGGCCCCTAGAATTGGAGGCCGTCCCCCAACCGCTGCTGGGCGGTGCCCCCGGCCTCGGCCGGGAGGGTGCCTCCAGATCCGTCCGACCACGGGAGCCCGCCAGCCGTGTCCGTCACGCCCATCCGCCTCTTCGGCGACCCGGTGCTGCGCATGACGGCGCAGCCTGTCACCACCTTCGACAAGGAACTCCGCACCCTCGTCCAGGATCTGACCGAGACCATGCAGGCGGCGCCGGGCGCCGGCCTCGCGGCCCCACAACTGGGCGTCTCGCTGCGGGTCTTCACTTACTTCGTCGACGGAGAACTGGGGCATCTGGTCAACCCCGACCTCACGCTGAGCGAGGAGGAGCAGGACGGCCCCGAGGGCTGCCTGTCGCTGCCCGGCCTGACCTACGACTGCGTCCGCGCGCACGGTGTCGTCGCCAAGGGCTTCAACATGTACGGCGACCCGGTCACCATCGAGGGCACCCAGCTGCTGGCCCGCTGCATCCAGCACGAGACCGACCACCTCGACGGCATCATCTTCATCGACCGGCTCGACGCCGAGCAGCGCAAGGCCGCGATGAAGGCGATCCGGGAGGCCGAGTGGGCGGACCTGGGTGTGCCGCAGGTGAAGGTCTCCCCGCACAGCACGTTCGGCAGCGCCTTGTGACTGCCGCCGCCCGCACCGTCGTCCACGGCCGTCCCCCCTGCCACCGAGAGGCACAGAACCCACGATGAGGCTCGTCTTCGCAGGCACCCCCGAGGTCGCCGTCCCCGCCCTGGAGGCGCTGCTCGCGTCCGACCGGCACGAGGTCGTCGCCGTCGTCACCCGGCCCGACGCGACCGCGGGACGCGGCCGCAAGCTGCTCTCCAGCCCGGTCGCCCAGCGGGCCGAGGAGGCCGGAATCGAGGTGCTCAAGCCCGCGAAGCCGCGGGACGAGGACTTCCTCGCCCGGCTCCGGGAGATCGCCCCGGACTGCTGCCCGGTCGTCGCGTACGGCGCGCTGCTGCCCAAGGCGGCGCTCGAGATCCCCGTTCACGGCTGGGTCAACGTGCACTTCTCGCTGCTTCCCGCCTGGCGCGGCGCGGCTCCCGTGCAGCAAGCGGTGATGGCCGGTGACGAGGTCACCGGCGCCACGACCTTCCTCATCGAGCAGGGCCTGGACTCCGGCCCGGTCTACGGCGTCGTCACCGAGGACGTCCGGCCCACCGACACCAGCGGCGATCTGCTCACCCGGCTCGCGCGCAGCGGCGCCGAGCTGCTCACCGCGACCATGGACGGCATCGAGGACGGCCGGCTGGTGCCCCGTACGCAGCCCACCGAGGGCATCACCATCGCGCCCAAGATCACCGTCGAGGACGCGGCGGTGGACTGGAACGCGCCCGCGCTGCGGATCGACCGGCTGATCCGCGGCTGCACCCCGGCGCCCGGCGCCTGGACGCTGCTCGACGGCGAACGGTTCAAGCTCGGGCCCGTGACGCTGCTGCCCGGCCGCGAGGACCTCGCGGGACTGGCCCCCGGCGAGCTGTCCGTCGCCAAGAACGCGGTGTACGCGGGCACCGGCAGCCACGCCGTGGAACTCGGCGAGGTGCAACAGCAGGGCAAGAAGCGGATGCGCGCCGCCGACTGGGCCCGCGGCGTCCGCCTCGACTCCGGCACCCGCCTGGGCGCCTAGGCCAGGCCACCGGCCCGGCACCGACCAGGCCGCCTGCCCGGCCGGTCACCAGCGGCCCCGATCGCCCGGGTGGGCGGTCGCGGGGTCCGCGGCCGTACGCTTTGTTCACGCCCTGTGCGCGGGAGGGGGCATCCCGCCGCACGGGCGCAGCAGTTTTTTCCGACCGAGTCCGGAGCACATTGATCGTGAACGACCAGCCGCGCAGCCGACCGCAGGGCACCTCGCAGGGGAAGTCCCAGGGCAAGCCGAAGGGCAAGCCCTACCGCAGGCCCCAGCGGGATCCGGTCCGCATCCTCGCCTTCGAGGCGCTGCGGGCGGTCGACGAGCGCGACGCGTACGCCAACCTCGTGCTGCCCTCGCTGCTGCGCAACGCCGAGGCGGAAGCGGTCAAGAAGGGCGGCGAGTTCGACCGCCGGGACGCCGCCCTCGCCACCGAGCTGGTCTACGGCACGCTCCGCCGCCAGGGCACCTACGACGCCGTGATCGCCGCCTGCGTCGACCGGCCGCTGCGCGAGGTCGACCCACCGGTGCTGGACGTGCTCGCGCTCGGCGCGCACCAGCTGCTCGGCACCCGCATCCCGCCGCACGCCGCCGTCTCGGCCACCGTCGAGCTGGCCCGTTGCGTGCTCGGCGACGGCCGGGCGCGGTTCGTCAACGCGGTGCTCCGCAAGATCGCCGCGCAGGACATCGACGCCTGGGTCGCCCAGGTCGCCCCGCCGTACGACGACGACCCCGAGGCGCACCTCGCGGTGGTCCACTCGCATCCGCGCTGGATCGTCTCCGCGCTGTGGGACGCGCTCGGCGGCGGCCGGGCCGGTATCGAGGACCTGTTGGAGGCCGACAACGAGCGGCCCGAGGTGACCTTGGTGGCCCGCCCCGGCCGTTCCACGGCCGAGGAGGTGGCCGCCTCGCTGCCGCCGGAGGCGACCGAGCCCGGCCGCTGGTCCCAGTACGCCGTCCGGCTCGCCGAGGGCGGCGACCCGGGCGCCGTGGACGCCGTCCGTGAGGGTCGCGCAGGAGTGCAGGACGAGGGCAGCCAGCTGGTCGCGGCCGCGCTGGCGGCGGCTCCGCTGGACGGCCGGGACGCGCTCTGGCTGGACGGCTGCGCCGGCCCCGGCGGCAAGGCCGCCCTGCTCGCCGCGCTCGCGGCGCAGCGCGGTGCGCTGCTCGTCGCGTCCGAGAAGCAGCCGCACCGGGCCCGGCTGGTGGAACGCACGCTGGCCGGCAACCCCGGCCCCTACCAGGTGATCGTCGCCGACGGCACCCGTCCCGCGTGGGCCGCGGGCTCCTTCGACCGGGTGCTCGTCGATGTGCCCTGCACCGGCCTGGGCGCGCTCCGCCGCCGCCCCGAGGCGCGCTGGCGCCGCAAGGCCGAGGACGTCGCGGGCTTCGCGACGCTCCAGCGCGGACTGCTCACCGAGGCGCTGCGCGCCGTTCGCGTCGGCGGCGTCGTCGGCTACGCCACCTGCTCGCCGCACCCGGCGGAGACCCGCGCCGTCGTCGACGACGTGCTGCGCGGCCTGGGGGCATCCCCCAGCGGTGGCTTGGGGGCACCTCCCAGCGTTAGCTGGGGGCCGGACGAGCCGCCGACCGCCGAGTGGATCGACGCCCGCCCCCTGATGCCCGGCGTCCCCGCCGTCGGCGACGGCCCGGACGTCCAGCTCTGGCCGCATCTGCACGGCACCGACGCCATGTACCTGGCCCTGCTGCGCCGCACCTCCTGAGCCGCGCGGCGCCGCGCGGCCGCGGCGCCTAGGACCGCTGTGCCATGTCGTCGTCCTGCCGGCGGGCGGGGGCGTGCGGCGGTGCGCCCGGAGCGTCGAGCTTGCTGGGCCACCAGACGTGGTGGCCCAGGTCGAGGGTGATCGCGGAGACCAGGATCGACCGGACGATGAACGTGTCGAGCAGGACGCCGAAGGCGACCGCGAACCCGATCTCGGCGAAGCCGACGAGCGGCAGGGTGCCCAGGGCGGCGAACGTGCCGGCCAGGACCAGCCCCGCGGAGGTGATGACGCCACCGGTCGCCGCGAGGCCGGTGAGCGTTCCGGTGCGGGTGCCGGAGTGGGCCGTCTCCTCGCGGATCCTGGTCATCAGGAAGATGTTGTAGTCGATGCCCAGCGCCACCAGGAACACGAAGACGAAGAGCGGGAACGAGGTGTCCTCGCCCTCGAACCCGAACAGGTGGTGGAAGGCGAACGTGCTCACCCCGAGCGCGGCCCCGAAGGACAGCACGACGGTCGCGATGAGGATCAGCGGGGCGACCAGCGCCCGCAGCAGCAGCCCGAGAATCAGCAGCACGACGGCGAGGATCATCGGGATCAGGAGCATGTTGTCGTGCGAGGTCGCCCGGTTGGCGTCCTGGATGACCGCTGTGCCGCCGCCGACCTTGGCATCGGCGCCCGGCACCGCGTGCAGCGTGTCACGGGCCCGGTCGACGGTCTGCTTGGCCGTGGTGCTGTCAGCCGCCGATGTCGACGTGGCCTCCAGATAGACCCGGCCGTTCTTCTCGGCGGGGACACCCGGTGGGGTGGTCACGGAACCGGGCGCGACGCCCTGGACCGAGCCTAGGGCGGTCCGCACCTGGTCCGCCGCCCCGGCGTTCGCGATGACGACGAGCGGCTGTCCGGCGCCGGCGGGGAAGTAGCGGCCCGCGACCTGCTGGCCCACCACGGAGTCGGGGGTGCCGGTGAAGCCCTGGGCAGCCGTCAGGCCGTTCGCCTTCAGGCCGATCAGCCCCAGCGAGAGCACTCCGAGGACCACCGCGGTGGTCACCCAGACCGCGCGCGGCCGCTTGGAGATACGTGTGCCCACCCGCGCCCACAGCCCGCTGCGGGTCGGCTCCTCGGATCCCATGTGCGGCACGGCGGGCCAGAACACCCAGCGTCCGACGATCACGAGCAGCGCGGGGAAGAGCGTGGTCATCGCGAGCAGGGCGACGACCACGCCGATGGCCGCGACCGGTCCGAGGCCCGAGGTCGAGTTCATCTCGGCGGCCATCAGGCACAGCATGCTGACCGCGACCGTCGAGGCGCTGGCGAGCACCGCGGGCCCGGCCCGGTGCAGGGCCAGGGCCATCGCCTCGTGCCGGTCCTCGTGGCGGCGCAACTCCTCGCGGTACCGGGCGACGAGCAGCAGCGCGTAGTCCGTGCCGGCGCCGAAGACCAGGACGGTGAGGATGCCCGCGCTCTGCGCGTTGACCACCAGACCGGCGTGTTTGGCGAGCAGATAGATCACCGCCTGGGCGGTGAACAGCGCGCCGACGACGGAGATGATCGGCAGGAAGAGCAGGCTCACGCTGCGGTAGGTGAGCAGCAGGATCACCACGACCACCGCGAGCGCGGCGAACAACAGGGTGCCGTCCAGGCCCTTGAACGCCTCTGCCGAGTCCGAGGCGTAGCCGACCGGCCCGGTGATGTGCACATCGAGGCCCGCGGTGTTCCGGTCGGCGGTGCCGCGGATGTCCTTCACCGCGTCGGCCAGCCCGTTCCAGCCGCCCGCGTCCACACTGATCGGGACGATGAGCTGGGCGGCGCGCGGCTCGCCGGTCTTCTCCAGCACCGGTCCTACGGTGCGGGCGCCGAGGATGCCGTGCTGCGACATGGCCTTGATGGCCGCCGCGTCCTGGGCGATCTTGGCGCGGTCGGTCTCGGTGAGGCCGCCCGGCCGCGCGTACACGACGACGGCGGGAGCGGTGTCGGGGAGGAACTCCTTCTGGAGGTTGAGGACTTGGGTGGATTCCGCGCTGCCGGGAAGCCACGTCGACGAGTCGTTCTTCTGCTCGTCCGTCAACTTCTGCGCCAGTGGCGAGACCGCCACCAACAGCACCAGCCACAGGACGAGCACGACCCACTTGCTGCGCCGACCGCACACCAGGTGCGCCCACCGTCCGGTTCCGCCCACGACGAGTCTCCCCGCTTTGCGTACGTGCTGCCGACCCTCCCGAATCCCTGTGGGGAGAGCGTTTGGTGATCCAGCATGGCACCGGTGTTCGAGATCGTTCTGCCATTTTACGGAACGGGGGCGTTCCCTGCACGGGCAGTGGTCTGGCATCCTCCGGCATCTGGTTTGCTGGGCATATGAGCGTGCAGATCAACCCCAGTATTCTTTCCGCCGATTTCGCCCGGCTCGCCGACGAGGCGAAGGCCGTGGAAGGCGCCGACTGGCTCCATGTCGACGTCATGGACAACCACTTCGTGCCCAACCTGACGCTCGGTGTGCCGATCGTGGAGTCGCTGAGCAGGGCGTCGGACATCCCGCTCGACTGCCATCTGATGATCCAGGACCCGGACCGCTGGGCCCCGGCCTATGTCGAGGCCGGTGCCGGCTCCGTCACCTTCCACGTCGAGGCGGCGGCCGCGCCGGTGCGGCTCGCCCGCGAGATCCGGGCGAAGGGCGCGCGGGCGTCGATGGCGCTCAAGCCCGCCACCCCGATCGAGCCCTACGAGGACCTGCTGCCCGAGCTCGACATGCTGCTGATCATGACGGTCGAGCCCGGCTTCGGCGGCCAGGCGTTCCTCGACATCATGCTGCCCAAGATCCGTCGTACCCGGCAGCTCATCGACAAGCACGGACTGCAGTTGTGGCTGCAGATCGACGGCGGGGTGTCGGCGCAGACCATCGAGCGGTGTGCCGAGGCCGGCGCGGACGTCTTCGTCGCCGGTTCGGCGGTCTACGGTGCGGACGACCCGGCGGCGGCGGTGCGGGGGCTGCGCGAGCTGGCCTCGGCGGCCTGCACCCATTGACGCTCGGGCTACGCGTCCGTAACACCGCGCCATCTGCGAGGATGAGCGCGGAGCCGATCAGATGGGCAACTGGGGAGAGCAACGTGACCACAGGCCGCACACAGGTGCGCATGGGCCCCGGCGAGATGGTCCAGGCCGCAGCGATGGCGCGCCGTTTCTACCTCGAGGGCAAGTCCAAGATCCAGATCGCCGAGGAGTTCGGCGTGAGCCGCTTCAAGGTGGCCCGGGTGCTGGAGACCGCCCTCGAACGTGACCTGGTGAGGATCGAGATCCGGGTCCCCGCCGAGCTGGACGCCGAGCGCTCGGACGCGCTGCGCGCCCGCTACGGCCTGCGGCACGCGGTCGTCGTCGAGACGCCGCCGGAGCAGTCCGACGCGCCCGACCCGGAGAACCTGGGCAAGGTCGCCGCCGACCTGCTCGGCGAACTGGTCACCGAGGGCGACGTGCTCGGCCTGGCCTGGGGCCGCTCCATCATCACCATGGCCAACGCCCTGGACCGGCTGCCGCCGTGCACCGTCGTCCAGCTCACCGGTGTCTACGACGTGGGCACCGCCGAGCGCGGCTCTGTCGAGGCGGTGCGGACCGCCGCCGCGGTCTCCGGCGGCGAGGCGCACCCGCTGTACGCGCCGATGGTGCTGCCGGACCCGGCGACCGCCGCCACATTGCGCGCCCAGAGCGGAATCGCCGCCGCCATGGGGTACTTCGACAAGGTCACCGTCGCCGTGGTCTCGATCGGCTCCTGGGCGGCCGGCATCTCCACCGTCCATGACGCGCTGACCGACGCCGAGCGCGAGCACTACGCGGGGCTCGGCGTCGCCGCCGAGATGTCCTCGCACCTGTTCGACGCCGAGGGGCGCCGGGTCGGCCGCGACCTCGGCGAGCGCTGCATCACCATCGAGGCCGACCGGCTCCGCCGGATCCCCGAGGTACTGGCCATCGCGGGCGGGCTGCGCAAGGCCGGCGCGATCGACGCCGTGCTGCGCTCCGGGCTGGTCACCAGCCTGGTGACGGACACCGCCGCCGCCGACCATCTCCTGTACTCGACCGGATCCGCCCCGCGCCCCGCCCTGAACCGCGCGGACCCCGACGGACCGTAGTCCGCCGGGGTCCGGGGAGAGCACTGTCAGCGGGTGAACCAGGGGTTCCCGCCGAGGGACCACACCGAGACCTTGGTGACGCCGAGTCCGGTGAGGACCTGCAACTTGCGGTCCATCGCGGTCTGGTCGACGTAGTCGTAGAGCTTTCCGCCCGAGGTCCAGCGGATCTCGCCGGATCCGCTGTCCCGGCGCTGCTCGATGGTGGACGCGTTGCCCGACCAGCCGGGCTTGCCGCGCATCACGCTGAACGGGATGTTGCCCTCGATGGCCGAGGTGTCGCACGCCGCGGGGGCGCTGTAGCCGTACGAGGGCAGCCCGATCACCAGCTTGTCGCGGTTGGGCACCGTGCTCCGGGCGTACTGGACGACCTGCTTGAGCCAGGCGTACGGGGTGATGGCCTTGCACCTACCGCCCGCGTCCGAGTCGTACTCCTCGTCGTAGGCCATGATCGCGAGTTCGTCGACGCCCGTCGCGACCACCGCCGCGTAGTCGTAGTAGGGCGCGTCCTCGGTCATCGCCGGGGCGTCGACCTGCAGGCGCTTGCCGGACGCGTGCAGCGACGTGGCGAGTTGGGTGAGGAAGGTGCGGTAGTTGGCGAAGTCGGTGGTGGTCCAGGACCAGTAGTCCTCCATGTCGACGTCGATACCGGTCAGTCCGGCGTCGACCGTCATCGCTGTCAGCTGCTGGACGGCCTGACCGCGCCTGGCCGAACTGCTCACCAGGGCACGGACGGTGGGTGTGTCCATGCCCGAGACGGTCGGGTACTGGTACGTCGAATGCGCCTTGAGATCGGCGACGTTGGCCGCGCTGTAGGCGTTGCACAGGCCCTGGGCGGTGGTCTCCAGGAGCAGGGTGCCGTTGGGCTGGACCGCCCAGTACTCAGGCTTGAGCGCTCCGCTCCTGAGCCGGTTGTCGGCGTACTCGGCCTGGCCTGCGCACTGCGGCTCACCGGCGGAGCCGGGGTAGAGCCAGCCCTGCAGCTGCACACCAGACGCGGCGGGGGCGGCGGCTCGGGCAGGGGCGGCGTGGGACGGGGCGGGCGTGCCGCCCGCCGGCGATCCCATGGCCGATCCGGCAGTGAAAGCCGCGACCGTACAGGCGGCTGCCGCGGCTACGGCGGTGAGAAGTCGGCGATTGCGCATGGTGCTGGCCTCCGGGGCGTTTACCAGAATCTTTGACCAGTGGGGGGGATGGCGCTGGGGTGATGGTGGCTCAGGAGGCGTCAATTGGTCAACAAGTGGTCAGTCTTTTTACGCCAGCCAAGCTGGTGACCTAAACTGCCGGCACAGGACTGACCACTGTGTGCTCACTGCGCGGGAGCGGCGTACTCGATGACTGCCGGACTGAGAAAACGCGACCTGATCCGCGAACACCTGATCTCGCTGATCGAGGCCCGCGCGGTCGGGCAGGCCATCCCGGCCGAACGGCAGCTCTGCGTGGAGCTGGAGACGTCCCGGCCGACGTTGCGCGCCGTCGTGGACGAGCTGGTGGCGGACGGCTGGCTGGTCCGCGAGCACGGGCGCGGGGTGTTCGTCGGCACGCCGAAGATCTCCCAGCGGATCGTGACCGCGCCGGCCGCCGACCAGTCCGGCTACCCGGCGGCCCCGGGGACCTGGACCAGCCGCGTCCTGGACCACTCGGTGATCCCGGCCGGCATGAGCATCGGGAGCCGGCTGCGCGTCGAGGCCGCCACCCCCGTACTGAGGGTGGCCCGCCAGCGGCTGGTCAACGACGAGCCGATGGCGCTGGAGACCATCCACGTACTCGGCGAGCTGGTGCCCGGCGCCACCGCGGACGATGTGGGGAGCGGCTCCTTCTACGACCTGCTCCGCGACCGCTACGGCATCGAGCCCACCGCGGCGGAGCAGATCCACGAGGCGCTGTCGGCCGACACCGTGCAGGCGTCCCTGCTCGGGATCAGTGCGGGGGCGCCGGTGCTCTCCTCGGAGCGCGTCACCCGTGACCAGCACGGCCGGCTCTTCGAGTACACGCACGCCATCTACCGCGGCGACCGTTACCGGCTCGTCTCCCAGCTGGCTCTCGTCGGCCCGCCGGACGCCGCGGGTCCCCAGGTCACGCCCACCGTCTGACGCGCGCGCCACCGTGTTCCGGCCGGGGCCGTGTGGCAGCATCGGCCGCATGCTGCTGCGGTCCGCCACGCGCGCGGCCGCCGCCGCGCTCCTGATGTGCCTCGTCGCGCTCCTCACCGGCTGTTCCTCGCAGGCCGGGACGGCCGGGACGGGCACCGCGACGCGTACCCCCGCATCATCGGGTTCCGTCTACGGCCCCACCGCTAGCGTCCCGGGCTGGGCCTCGGGCCGGGCGACGGTCGCCGCCGGCCGGCTGCCCGCCGAGGCACGCAACACCCTGGCGCTGATCGACCGGGGCGGCCCCTACCCGTACCCCAAGGACGGGGCCGTGTTCAGCAACTTCGAGAAGGAACTGCCCCGCAGGAAGTCCGGCTACTACCACGAGTACACCGTCACCACCCCGGGCTCGCGCGACCGCGGCGCCCGCCGGATCATCACCGGCGAGGGCGGGGAGTTCTACTACACCGACGACCACTACAAGACCTTCAAGGCGGTGCTGCGATGACGCCCACCGTGCTCGACCTCGCCGGTGTCACCACCCGGCACGAGTTCATGGACCGCTGCGCCGTCTCGCTGCACCTGCCCGAGTACTTCGGCCGGAACTGGGACGCCCTGGCGGACTGCCTCACCGATCTGTCCTGGTGCCCGGCCACGACCCACCGCCGGCTGCGGGTCACCGGCTGGCAGGAGTACGCCGCCGCCTCGCCCCGCGAGTGGCGCATCGTCACACAGATCCTCCGTGACGCCTCCGACTTCTGGCAGCACACCCAAACCCCCCTTCACGTGATCGTGGAGGAAGCCACAAACCAGCTCTGAGCCCCCTGGTGGAAGGCACAGAACGGGGGGCGCCGGTTCGCCAGAACTTGGTCGCATCGGCGATGATGGCGTAGGAGCCGCAGCCTGGACGGCGCTGGTTCGGTGCTGACTCCCCACCCGCCCCAGACGTATAACCGCAGGTGAGAGAGTTAGTATGAAATTCCTCAATGACGCAAAGCCCCCTTACGACCTGACGTACGACGACGTCTTCATGGTGCCCAGCCGCTCCGCGGTCGGGTCCCGGCAGGCGGTGGACCTCGCGTCCCCCGACGGCACGGGCACCACCATCCCGCTGGTCGTCGCGAACATGACCGCCATCGCGGGTCGCCGGATGGCCGAGACGGTCGCGCGCCGCGGCGGCCTGGTCGTCATCCCCCAGGACATCCCGATCGATGTGGTCGCGGACGTCGTCGCGCACGTCAAGAGCTGCCACCTGGTGCTCGACACACCGATCACGCTGGCACCGCACCAGACCGTCGCCGACGCGCTGTCGCTGCTGCCCAAGCGGGCGCACGGCGCGGGTGTCGTCGTCGAGGACGGCCGGCCCGTCGGCGTCGTCACCGACCACGACCTCACCGGCGTGGACCGCTTCACCCAGCTCACCGAGGTGATGACGCGCGACCTGCTGCTGGTGGACGCCGACATCGACCCGCGCGAGGCCTTCAACCGCCTCGACGCCGCCAACCGCAAGCTGGCCCCCGCCGTGGACGCGGACGGCCGGCTGGTCGGCATCCTGACTCGCAAGGCCGCGCTGCGCGCCACGCTGTACACCCCCGCCACCGACGCCAACGGCAAGCTGCGCATCGCCGCCGCCGTCGGTATCAACGGCGATGTCGCGGTCAAGGCCAAGCAGTTGCTCGACGCGGGCGTGGACACGCTCGTCGTCGACACCGCGCACGGCCACCAGGAGTCGATGCTCGCCGCGGTCAGGGCCGTACGCGCCCTCGACCCGCAGGTGCCCATCGTGGCGGGAAACATCGTCGCCGCCGAGGGCGTCCGCGACCTCATCGAGGCCGGCGCGGACATCATCAAGGTCGGTGTGGGCCCCGGCGCCATGTGCACCACCCGCATGATGACCGGCGTGGGCCGCCCGCAGTTCTCCGCCGTCCTGGAGTGCGCCGCCGAGGCGAAGAAGTACGGCAAGCACGTCTGGGCGGACGGCGGCGTCCGGCACCCCCGCGATGTCGCGATGGCGCTGGCCGCGGGCGCGTCGAACGTCATGGTCGGCTCTTGGTTCGCCGGGACGTACGAGTCCCCTGGCGACCTCCAGCAGACCGCCGACGGGCGGTTGTACAAGGAGAGCTTCGGTATGGCCTCGGCCCGCGCGGTGCGCAACCGCACGAGCGAGGAGTCCGCGTACGACCGGGCCCGCAAGGCGCTCTTCGAGGAGGGCATCTCCACCTCGCGGATGTTCCTGGACCCGACGCGTCCGGGCGTCGAGGACCTGATCGACTCGATCATCGCGGGAGTGCGCAGCTCGTGCACCTACGCGGGCGCGGGCTCGCTCGCCGAGTTCGAGGAGAAGGCCATCGTCGGCATCCAGAGCGCCGCCGGCTACGCCGAGGGCAAGGCCCTGCACGCCAGCTGGAGCTGACAGCCCCACAACGTCGCAGCGACACCGAGCGCCGGACCGGCTGGATTCCAGCCGGTCCGGCGCTGTCGCGTTGGCGACCCCCACAAAGCGGACAACGCAACGACCTGCCGCAGCGGGGGCAATGATTCGGCGCACTCCGGCGGTTTCGCGCAACGATCATCCGCAGATGCGCAATAGACCCGCATTACGGGCACTCGTCATACCTCGTAAGGTCATGCCCTGTACGTGGAGCGGTGGCGACCCCAAGCTCGGCGGTTCCCACCGGTAGTGCGCCGGGACGCGCGCTCCCGTACGGTGCCGCCGCGCCCTTGCCGCCGCCATCCGAGCCGGCACGACCAAGGAGCTCCCGCAGTGGCACGAACTGGCACAGCGCCGTCCACCTCCGACCGGACCGGGGCGACGCCCGCCCCGGGCGGACCCAACCCCGGCGGCGGCTTCGGCAGCAGGCTGATGCGGCGAAAGCCCGTCGACCGGCTCGTCGCCGAGGGCGGCCACGGCGACGGCGGGGAGCTGAAGCGCTCACTCGGCATGTGGCAGCTGACGATGATCAGCATCGGTGCGACGCTGGGCACCGGCATCTTCGTGGTGCTGGGCGAGGCCGTCCCCAAGGCCGGTCCCGCGGTGGTGATCTCCTTCGTCATCGCCGGGTTCACCGCACTGTTCTCGGCGCTCTCCTACGCCGAACTGGCGGGCTCCATACCGGTCTCCGGATCCTCCTACTCCTACACCTACGCCACGATGGGCGAGTTCATCGCCTGGCTCTGCGGCTGGTGCCTGATCCTGGAGTACGGGGTGTCGGTCGCCGCGGTCGCGGTCGGCTGGGGCCAGTACCTCAACGAGCTGCTGGACGGCACGATCGGCGTCACCATCCCCGACGCGTTCGCCAACCCGCCGGGCGCCGGCGGCGTCGTGAACATCCCCGCCCTGCTGGTCGTGCTGCTCTCCATGGCGTTCCTGCTGCGCGGTGCCCGGGAGAGCGCCCGCGTCAACACCGTCATGGTCGTCGTGAAGATCGCCTCGCTGGTGCTCTTCTGCGCGGTCGCCTTCACCGGCGTCCGGGCCGGGAACTTCCACCCGCTGATGCCGCTGGGCATGGCGGGCGTCAGCGCCGCGGGCGCCACGCTCTTCTTCTCGTACATCGGCTTCGACGCCGCCTCCACCGCCGGCGAGGAGGCGAAGAACCCCAAGCGCGACATGCCGCGCGCGATCATCCTCTCGCTGCTCATCGTCACCGTGCTGTACTGCCTGGTGGCGCTGGTCGCCGTCGGCGCCATGCCGTGGCAGCAGTTCAGCGACGCAGACGCCGCCCTCGCGCAGATCCTGCGCCAGGTCACCGGCCAGAGCTTCTGGGCGGTGCTGCTCGCCGCCGGCGCCGTCATCGCGATCGCCAGCGTGGTGCTGACGGTGCTGTACGGGCAGACCCGCATCCTGTTCTCGATGTCCCGCGACGGCCTGGTGCCCAGGATCTTCTCGAAGGTCGACCCGAGGACCGGCACCCCGCGCGCCAACACCGTGATCGTCTCGCTCTTCTGCGGCGTCCTGGCGGCCCTGGTGCCGCTCGGCGAGCTTGCCAACGCCACCAGCATCGGCACGCTCTTCGCCTTCGCACTGGTCAATGTCGCGGTGATCATCCTGCGCCGCACCCGGCCGGACCTGCCGCGCACCTTCCGCGTCGCGTTCTCGCCGGTCACCCCCGCCATCGGGTTCCTGCTCTGTGCGTGGATGATGACCAGCCTCGGCGCCCAGACCTGGAAGTGGTTCGGAATCTGGATGGCCGGCGGACTCGTGCTGTACTTCACGTACGGCATGCGCCGCTCCCAGCTCGCCCGAGAAGAAGTGTGAACCACCCGCTGTGCGCCTGAATGATCTCGACGAACGCATCGTCCATGCCCTTGCCGAGGACGCCCGCCGCTCCTACGCCGACATCGGCACCCAGGTGGGGCTCTCCGCCCCGGCCGTCAAACGCCGGGTGGACCGGCTGCTGGCCTCCGGCGCCATCACCGGCTTCACCGTACGGGTGGACCCGGCGGCGCTCGGCTGGGAGACCGAGGCGTTCGTCGAGATCTACTGCCGGCGCAACACCGGCCCCGGCGACATCCTGCGCGGCCTCGCCCGCTACTCCGAGGTGGCGACCGTCTCGACCGTCACCGGCGAGGCGGACGCCCTCGTCCAGGTCTTCGCCTCCGACGTGCGGCACTTCGAGCGGGTGCTGGAACGGATCGCCGGGGAGCCGTTCGTCGAGCGGACCAAGTCCGTCCTGGTGCTGTCGCCGCTGCTGCGGCGCTACACCTCGGGCTCGCCGACCTAGAGCATCCGCGCAACAGATCGCCGCCGGCTGCTTCCGAGACGCAACGGATCGCTGGTCGGTGCGCAAGATTCAGATCTTGTTGCGCGGGTGGCTGGAAACGTACCTTCTAAGAGACCCCGAACAGACCATCGAGCGACGAAGAGGATCCATGCCGCCGCTGCGCATCGCGCTGTACCAAGGCCCCGGCGGCGTTCCGGATTCCACCGGCGCCAGCCTGGCCGCGCTGGACGGCGCCGCCCGGCGCGCGGCGGCCGCCGGCGCCCGGCTGCTCGCCACCTCCGAGATGTATCTGACCGGGTACGCGCTCGGCGACCGGATTCCGGAGCTGGCCGAGCCCGCCGACGGTCCCGGCGCACGGCGCGTCGCCGAGATCGCCGCCGAGCACGGTATCGCGATCGTGTACGGCTATCCCGAGCGGGCGGACGGAGCGGTCTTCAACTCCGCGCAGCTCATCGGCCCGGACGGCACCACGCTGGCGAACTACCGCAAGACCCATCTGTTCGGCGACTTCGAGCGCGAGCACTTCACCCCCGGCGACACCGCGGTGGTCCAGGCGGACCTCGACGGCACCCGCATCGGGCTGTTGATCTGCTACGACGTCGAATTCCCGGAGAATGTCCGGGCCCATGCCCTCGCGGGCACCGACCTGCTCGTCGTTCCCACGGCGCTGATGCGCCCGTACGAGTTCGTCGCACAGACCCTCGTCCCGGCCCGCGCGTACGAAAGCCAGCTGCATCTGGCCTACGCGAACCGCAGCGGCGCCGAGGGCGAGTTCCACTTCACCGGGCTCAGCGCCCTGGCCGGCCCCGACGGCACGGTGCGCGCCCGCGCGGGCACCGGCGAGGAGTTGGTGATCGCCGACGCCGACCCGGAGGTGCTCCGGGCCGCGCGGGACGAGACCCCGTATCTGCCCGACCGGCGGCCCGAGTTGTACAGCACGCTCGTCTGACCATTTTTCGCGAGGAGACACCCCCAATGACGTCCGTGCCCACCGCGGTCCATGACGAGCAGCACGTCCAGGCGCAGGCCGAGCCCCCCATCACGATGTTCGGGCCGGACTTCCCGTACGCCTACGACGACTTCCTGGCGCACCCGGCCGGGCTCGGTTCCATACCGGCGACCGAGCACGGCACCGAGGTCGCGGTCATCGGCGGCGGGCTCTCCGGCATCATCGCGGCCTACGAGCTGATGAAGATGGGCCTCAAGCCGGTCGTCTACGAGGCGGACCGGATCGGCGGCCGGCTGCGCACCGTCGGCTTCGAGGGCTGTGACGCCGACCTGACGGCGGAGATGGGCGCGATGCGCTTCCCGCCGTCCTCCACCGCGTTCCAGTACTACGTCGACCTGGTGGGCCTGCAGACCCGGCCGTTCCCCAACCCGCTGTCGCCCGGCACCCCCTCCACCGTCGTCGACCTCAAGGGCGAGTCGCACTACGCCACCTCCGTCGACGACCTGCCCGAGGTCTACCACCAGGTGATGCACGCGTGGAACGCGTGCCTGGAGGACGGCGCGGACTTCTCCGCGATGCAGCGCGCCCTGCGCGAGCGCGACATCCCCGCCATCCGCGCGATCTGGTCCGCGCTGGTCGAGAAGCTCGACAATCAGACGTTCTACGGGTTCCTCTGCGACTCCCCGGCCTTCAAGTCCTTCCGGCACCGGGAGATCTTCGGCCAGGTCGGCTTCGGCACCGGTGGCTGGGACACGGACTTCCCCAACTCCATCCTGGAGATCCTGCGGGTCGTCTACACCGGCGCCGACGACGACCACCGCGGCATCGTCGGCGGCAGCCAGCAGCTGCCGCTGCGGCTGTGGGACCGCGAGCCGGACAAGCTCGTGCACTGGGAGCGGGGCACCTCGCTCTCCTCGCTGCACGGCGGCACACCGCGCCCGGCGGTCACCCGGCTGCACCGCACCGCGGGCAACCGGATCACGGTCACCGACGCGGCGGGCGACATCCGGACCTATCCGGCGGCGGTCTTCACCGCGCAGTCCTGGATGCTGCTGTCCAAGATCGCCTGCGACGACTCGCTCTTCCCGATCGACCACTGGACGGCGATCGAGCGCACCCACTACATGGAGTCGTCGAAGCTCTTCGTACCGGTCGACCGGCCGTTCTGGCTCGACAAGGACGAAGAGACCGGCCGCGACGTGATGAGCATGACGCTCACCGACCGGATGACCCGCGGCACGTACCTGCTCGACGACGGCCCGGACAAGCCGGCGACCATCTGCCTGTCGTACACCTGGTGCGACGACAGCCTCAAGTGGCTTCCGCTGAGCGCCAACGAGCGCATGGAGGTCATGCTCACCTCGCTCGGTGAGATCTACCCCAAGGTCGACATCCGCTCGCACATCATCGGCAACCCGGTGACCGTGTCGTGGGAGAACGAGCCCTACTTCATGGGCGCCTTCAAGGCGAACCTGCCGGGCCACTACCGCTACCAGCGGCGGCTGTTCACCCACTTCATGCAGGACGCGCTGCCGCAGGACAAGCGCGGCATCTTCCTCGCAGGCGACGACATCTCCTGGACGGCCGGCTGGGCCGAGGGCGCGGTCCAGACGGCGCTCAACGCGGTGTGGGGCGTCATGCACCACTTCGGCGGTGGTACCGACGCGACCAACCCCGGTCCCGGCGACGTGTACGAGGACATCGCGCCGGTCCTCCTCGACGAGGACTGAGCGCCGCCGGGACACGTACCGCCGGTCGGGTTGACGTCGTAACGTGTCCCGGGCTTAAGGAGTTGTATAGCGGGACGCCAGTGCCGCGCGGTGCAATCCTCCGTGTACGCGGTCCGCCCCACGCGGGCCGCCGGATCCCGGAGGTAGCGCATGAGACGTCGCCTGCCCGTAGCCCTGGCCGTTCCGACCGCCGCGCTGATCGCGTTAGTCGGCGCCGCAGTTCCGGCGTCGGCGGCTCCCGCCGACAAACCCCAGGTCCTGTCCAGCTGGACGCAGACCACGGTCACCAGTTACAACGCCTTCATCTCGGCGCGCAACAACCAGGGCGCCTGGTCGGCCTACGGCTTCGACTGGTCCACGGACTACTGCTCGTCGTCGCCCGACAACCCGCTGGGCTTCCCGTTCAATCTCTCCTGCGCCCACCACGACTTCGGCTACCGCAACTACAAGGCCGCCGGACAGTTCACCGCCAACAAGCCGCGGCTGGACAGCATGCTGTACGAGGACCTCAAGCGGGTGTGCGGTTCGCACGGCTACAACGTGGTGACGAAGGCGGCCTGCAACAGCCTCGCCTGGACGTACTACCAGGCCGTCAAGCAGTTCGGCTGACCCTCCGATCCGTCTGACCCACCCGACCCGCCCGATCCGCTGTCATCGGCGGACCAGTGGGGTGAGCAGGAACCGGCCGACGAGCCCCACGCCCGCGTCGAGCCGGTCCGCGCACTCCTGGTACATCTCACCGGTGTGCCGCAAGGACCAGAGCAGGCGGGACGCGGCCCAGGCCGCGTCCCGCGCCCGTTCCAGGCTCCAGGAGCCGACCAGATGGGTCAGCGGGTCGGCGATGTCCAGCAGGTCGGGCCCCGGCATGAGCTCCTCGCGCACCCGCTCCTCGATGGCCACCAGAACATCGCCGATCCGCTCGAAGTCCCCTTCCATCGTGGCGGGTTCGCGGTCCAGGGCGCGGCAGGTGTCGACCAGGGCGAGCGCCAGGTCGTGGCCGATGTGCGCGTTGATCCCGGCGAGTGCGAACTGCAGCGGCCGTACCCCCCGGTGCCCGCGCAGCTGCAGCAGTGGACGCCAGCAGGCGGGGGCCCGGCGCCGGGAGGCGCCCGCGCCGACCGCCGCCAGGTAGCGGCCGGCGAAGCGCACGTCCAACTCGGCCGCCGCGTCCGGATCGTCGAAGAGCCCCGCGGTGATCAGCCGCCGCATCTCCTCGGTGACGGAGAGATAGACCCGGTTGAAGACCGCGACGCCGTCGTGCGGCGGCAGCGAGGCGTCCAACGCGCGCATCCGCGCCACCACTTCGTCCACGTCACCGGGGACTGTCCGCTGCGCCGTCGTCATGTGCCCAGCGTCCCAGCCGGCGGGCGCGGGGCACGGCCGCGCGCCGGTGCGTCCCTGAAACGGGTGATCGCCGCAGCGGTCGGGCCGCCAGGTCAGAGAGCGCCCGCGTCCCGCGCGGTCCACGCCGAGGGGTAGCAGGGGCGGAAGCCCAGCTCGTCGCGGATACGGGTGGTCGACACCACGCCGTCCCACGGGTCCTCCAGCGGCCGGTCGTCCATTCCGGCGGGCACCTCGACCCCGTTGAGCTGGTGCAGTTCGACCGCGGTCACCGGGGCGTCGTCGGCGATGTTGTAGACCCGCCCGGCCGCTCCCGGCGCCCGCAGCAGCCGCAGCAGACCCTGGGCGACGTCCGCGTGGTGCACCATCGTCAGCCGCTTGTGCCCGGCCCAGCCGCCCGCCCACCGCAGGGACTGCGCCAGGTGCGGGTCACCCTCGCCGTAGACGAAGGCGAGCCGGCCGATCCGCACATCGAGATCGTGCTCGCGGTGCAGTGCCAGCAGACCGCGTTCCGCCTCGGCCTTCGAGGCCGGGTACGCGCCCCACATCGGTGAGCCGGCCAGCGGCTCGTCGTCCTCCACCGCGGGGCGCCCGCGCCCCGCGCCGTACACCAGGTTCGTGCTGACCTGGACGAAGCGGCCGGCGCCGGCTTCCACGGCGGCCCGGCCCAGCTCCACGGCGGCGTCACGGTTGACCGCCCAGACCTCCTCGTCCGGCACACCGCGGAAGGCCGCCGCGATGTTCAGCACGGTGTCCACTCCGGCCAGCGCCTTGCGTACCGCTTCCGGGTCGCGCAGCTCGCCGACCGCGACCTGCGCCCCGAGCCGGGCGGCCGCGGCGCCGCGCTCCTCGTCGCGTACCAGTACCCGGACCCCTTCGCCGGGCGCCGTCCGCGCCAGCAGCCGGGGGAGGAACCGCCGTCCGACCTCGCCCGTCGCACCTGTCACCAAAGTCAGCATGTCGTGCCCCTCGAATCAGCCGTCTGAGCCGTGCCGGCGGATCGTGCTCCGCCGTGGCCCAGCGTGCGGCGGGATGCCGCGCGGCGGGAGAGACCCGTCCATCCGGGGATCAGCAGTCCCTGGATACCGTCCGGCCGCGGCCGCATGCTGGAGGGGTGGACAGAACCGAACTCGCCGACTTCCTGCGCCGCAGCCGCGCGCGCCTCAGCCCCGCGGACGTGGGCCTCACCGGGGGCGCCCGCCGCCGCACCCCGGGCCTGCGCCGCGAGGAGGTCGCGCAGCTGGCGGGGATGTCCGCCGACTACTACGCACGCCTGGAGCAGGCCCGCGGCCCGCGGCCGTCCCGGCAGATGCTGGCCGCGCTGGCCCGCGCGCTGCGGCTGACGGAGGACGAGCGCGACCATCTGTTCCATCTGGCGGGGGAGGAACCGTCCCCGGCCCACCGGCGGGGGAACCCGGCGTACGACCGCGCCGGATCCGTCCATGTCAGGCCCGCCCTGCTGCTGGTCCTGGACCGGTTGCACGACACCCCGGCGCAGGTGATGAGCGACGTCGGCGACGTACTGGCGCAGAACGCGCTGGCCGCGGCGCTGGTCGGCGATGTGTTCTCCGGCCCGCCCGAGCAGCGCAACATCGTCCGGCGGATGTTCACCGACCCGACGGCGCGCGAGCTGTTCCCGGCCGAGGACCGGGACGGGCTCGCGCGCAGCCAGGTGGCGAATCTGCGGGCCGTGCTCGCGGCCCGGCCCGACGATCCCCGGCCGGCTGCCCTGGTGGCGGAACTGCTCGCGTCCAGCGCCGAGTTCGCGCGATTGTGGGAGGCCCACGAGGTGGCCGTGCGGCGCTCCTCGGTCAAACGGTTCCAGCATCCCGTGGTGGGGCTGCTGGAACTGGACTGCGAGGTCCTGCTGAGCGCCGAGCACGACCAGCGGCTGATCGTCTACTCGGCGCGGCCGGGCACCGACTCCTACGAGCGGCTGCGGCTGCTGCGGGTGGTCGGGCTGCAGGACCTCACGCCGAGCGGTCGCGGCTGACCGCGCCGGCGTGCGGGCTCACCGGGAGAGCCGCTTGCGGATCTTGCGCTTGACCGTTCCGGCGATGCCGCGCCAGTTGGTGACGATCAGTTCCGCCTGGCTCTCCGGGTCGCGGGAGAGCCAGACCAGCATCGGGCGGAGGCCGGAGTGGAACCTCTTGCGGCCCGCCGCGCTCGCCGGGAGCTTCGTTCCGGGAAAGCGGATCGGGAAGTCCTTGGACTGGTCGCCGTACGACAGTCGCAGCAGTATTTTCCACGCTCCCGGCCGGCGGACCTCGGCGCCCAGATGGCGCACGTCGAAGACGGTCGTGAAGGTCAGCTCCGTCTCGTCGCCGCCCGGATCCCCGGTGGGCACCACGACCTCGTGGCCGTCGCCCACCCGCTGGAGCACGAAATGGTGCTCCAGTTTCCCGGGGCGGCTGGCGGCCCGCAGCCGGGTGCGCAGGCCGACGGTGAACCGCCGGTTGTCGGGCAGCCAGGCCACATCGGTGATGTCGGCCCAGTCGGACTGTTCGAACCGGGCGAGGGCGATCAGTTCGTCCAACTGACCGCCGCGGAGCAGCTGTCCGCGGGTCTGGTCGAGCGGGGACAGCGGTGCGAGGACCTCTTCCGGGATGAAGTCCTCGAGGAGTTCGGCGGCCAGCCGCACATAGGCCTTCTGCTGCTCCTCGGGCCAACGCGGGAAATTACGGCCGAACTTGCCGAGAATCTCCACCTGACCCCAGCGCAGCAACAGGCTGTTGCGCCGCTCGCCGGGTTCGGTTTTCTCGACCACCGTCTCCAGGACCTTGCGGATGCCCGCGTAGAAGACCTCGGGGTCGGGCCCCTGCTGGGTGAGATGGGGGAATCCGTCCCGCAGCATGAGGTAGTAGCAGTCGTAGTCCGCGACCACCGAGATCGCCTTGGCGGCGAAATAGGCGGGCACGATGAAGATCTGCTCCTCGGCCAGTCGGACACCCTCCGCGAAGCGCAATCCGTGCTCGGCCACCAGCGAGCGGCGGAACAGCTTGTGCGCGGTCAGGCTCCAGACCGCCTTGGTGCTGTAGATGTCGCCGCGTTCGACATTCTGCCGAAACGGTCCTGCCGCCGCGGTCCTGCCCACCCCGCGGATCCGTCCGAGCACCACGTCGGAATCGTCGCGACGGGCCGCCCCGAGCATGCGCTCGAAGGCCTCCGTGCCCAGATAGTCGTCGGGATCGGCGAAGAAGAGGAACTCTCCGGTGGCGACATCGATGGCGCGGTTGCGGGGGCCGCCGGGAGCGCCCGAATTCTCCTGGTGGAGGACCCGGATCTCCGGGTGCCTCGCCGACCAGCTGTCGAGCAGTTCGCCACTGCCGTCCGTCGATCCGTCATTGACCGCCACGACCTCGATACGGTCGATTCCGATCGTCTGGTTGACAACGGATTCCAGGCATTCGTCCAGAAAGTCGACAGCGTTGTAGACCGGAATGATGACGCTGACCCATTTATCGGTCACGTTCTCGGTCACGGTCGCCTCCTAGGTAATGGCCGCAGCAAAGAGAGGGTGGGGGGAAATCAGGATCCGGCCGCCGAGGTGGAAACGCCTGGCGCCGAGGAGGGGCAATCTAGCGTAACGGGCGGGTGGATCGGCCCCCGCCCGTCAGTCGGTACCTGGCCGGCATCCGGTCATGGGGGATCGGCTCCGTGGATGGCATTTCTCCCCCTTCCCGGTCTCATCCGTGAATCGTGCGCGAAGCGTTGTCAGGCATGAGCGGCTGCCTTACGCTCACACGGTTGTCAGTGTGAACGCCATTCATGTATGTGATTGGAGTCTGTGATGAGCGCAAGACGTAGGGGCCGGGGAGCGCTGCTCGCCACCGTGGCCGGACTCGCCGCCCTGCTCGTGCCCATGGCATCGCCGGCGTCCGCGGCGCCCGTGCGCGCACCGGCGCACGCCCGGTCCGCGCCGAAGGCTCCGAAGACCGTCGTGCTGGACGGCGAGGCGCTGCGGCAGGCGAAAGCACGGCTGTCGAAGGGCGACCCCGCACTGCGGCGGGCCGTCGCCGACCTCAGGACACAGGCCGACGGCTGGCTCGGCAAGGGACCGTGGACCGTCACCGACAAGGACCGCACACCACCCGGCGGCGACAAACACGACTACCTCAGCCAGGCCCCGTACTGGTGGGCGAGCCAACCAAAGACCGCGGACAACCCGATGGGGTGCCCGTACGTCCAGAAGGACGGCCAGCGCAATCCCGAGGTCGACGAACTCACCGACCACGACGAGCGCGGTGAGGTGTTCGCCTCCGCCTACACCCTCAGCCTCGCCTGGTACTACACCGGCAACCCGGCCTACTCGCGGCACGCCGCCGAGATCCTGCGCACCTGGTTCACCGATCCGGCCACCCGGATGAACCCGAACCTGGACCACGCGCAGATCATCCCCTGCAAGTACGACGGCCGGGCGATCGGCATCATCGACTTCTCCCAGGGCTTCACCAGCGTCCTCGACGCGACCGCGATCCTCGACACCGGAGCCCCCGGCTGGACCACGGGAGACCGCGGCGGGATGCGTACCTGGTACGAGGGCTTCCGCGGCTGGCTCGGCGGCGCCTTCGGCAAGGAGGAGGCCGCGGCGGCCAACAACCACGGCACCTTCTTCGACATGCAGCTGGCCGCACTCCAGCTCGCCACCGGTCACACCGGCCTCGCCAGGCAGACGGTGCTGAAGGCGCGCGCCGGGCGGATCGACCCGCAGATCGCCGCCGACGGCAGCCAGCCGGGCGAGATCTCCCGCACCCGCAGCTGGCACTACTCCACCTTCAACCTGGTGGCGTTCACCCGGCTCGCCGCGATCGGCCGGCACGTCGGCGTCGATCTGTGGGCCTACCGGGGTCCGGCCGGGCAACGGCTCTCCACCGCGGTCGACTACCTGCTGCCCGCCGCGACCGGCAAGGCGCCCTGGCCGCACCCGGAACTGGACTTCCATGCCTACGCGGCGAGCGACATCGTCCATGCCGCCGCCGACGCCGGGGACGCGAAGGCCCGCGCGGCGGTGCCCGCCCTCCAGGTCCCGCCCGGCGGCGACCTGTGGGCGCTGCGTCCCGCGGCCGAGCAACTGGACTCGATCACCGGCTGAGTCCACCGCTCATCCGCCGGACGGGTCGGTGACGGCCCGTCCGGCGGCCGGGCGCAGTACCCCGGCGCCCACCACGAGCCCCGCCGCGAGCAGTGTCACGAGCCCGAACGACACCGTCAGCGAGCTGGCGTTGGCGATGACCCCGATGGCGGCCGGGGCCACCAGCCCCGAGGTGTACGTCACGGTCGCCACACCGGCGATCGCCTGGCTGGGCACCGGCCCGGCGTGCCCGGCGGCGGCGAAACAGAGCGGAACGACCACCGCGATGCCCACGCCGAGCAGCGCGAAGCCGGTGATGGCCAGCGGCTGCGCGTCGGCCGCGACCACCAACAGCCCGCCCACGACGGCGAGTACGCCGCCGGCCCGTACGGTCCGCACCGGGCCGAGCCGCCGGACCACCGCGTCCCCGGCGAGCCGGGTCGCGGCCATGGTGCAGGCGAAGGCCGTGTAACTGGCCGCGGCGACGCCGGCCGAGGCGCCGGTGACATCGCGGAGGTAGACCGCGCACCAGTCCATGCTCGCGCCCTCCGCGAAGACCGCGCAGAAGCCGATCGCCCCGATGACCAGGGCGGAACGCGGCGGCAGGGCGAACCGCGGCGGTGCCTCCGTCTCCAACTCCGGGTGGATGTCGGGAGCGCCCGCGCAGGCGAGGTAGCCGAGCGGGACGAGCACCGCCGCCACGAGCGCCAGATGCAGTCGGGCGTCGACGCCCCCGTGCGCGGCGGCCACGCCGATCGCCGAGCCCGCCAGGGTGCCCGCGCTCCACATGCCGTGCAGCCCCGACATGATCGACTTTCCCTTGCGCTGCTCGACGTCGACACCCAGCGCGTTCATCGCCACGTCGGCCACGCCGGACGTGGCGCCGTAGACGAAGAGCAGGCCGCAGAGCCACACCAGGCCGGGCGCCGCGGCGGGCAGCGCCAGCGCCGCGCACCACAGGGCCAGCAGCCCGCGCAGCGCCGCCCGTGATCCGAACCGGTGCATGATGCGACCGGCCAGCGGCATCGCCAGCGACGCGCCGAGGGCCGGGAAGACCAGCGCCAGCCCGAGTTGTCCCGCGCTGAGATCCAGGTGGTCCTTGATCCAGGGGATCCGGGTGGCGAAGTTGCCGGTGACCGAGCCGTGCACGGCGAAAACCGTCGCGATGGCGATATGGGCCCGGCGGAGCCCCGGTTCGGCCTCCCGCGTCCCTGCACTTGTCATGGCGCGTAAACTATCAGGGAGCCTGCCTGATAGAAACGGCTTTTCGGATGCCCGTTCGGCAGCCCGTGTCTGGAAGGATCCCGGCATGACCGCCACCCGCGCGCACACCGGCCTCGCGCCCACCGGCCCAACCGCCTCGCCGCGCACGGCCCGTGTCATCAACGACCGCCTCGCGCTGGGGCTGCTGCAGAGCGAAGGGCCGCTGACCGCCGCCCAGCTGAAGAACCTCACCGGGCTCTCCCGGCCCAGCGTCGCGGACCTCGTCGAGCGGCTCCAGGACGCCGGGTTGATCGAGGTCGTCGGCACCTCGGGGGAGGACCGCCGCGGCCCCAACGCCCGGCTCTACGCGATCGTCGCCGACCGCGCGTACATCGCCGGAGTGGACATCCGCACCTACAGCATCGGCATCACCGTGGCCGATCTGCTCGGCCGCACCGTCGGCGTCGCGGCCATGCCCGTCGGCCCGTCCGACGACCCGGAGCAGGTGACACGGCGCGGAACCGCCCTGCTGGAGCGCACCGCACGCGAGGCGGGCGTCGGAGCGCTGCACACCGTCGCCTTCGGGGCGCCGGGCCTCGTCGACCCCGACACCGGCCAGCTCCGCGCCACCGGCGATCTGCCCGCCTGGCACGGCGACATCGTCACCGAGGTGCGCGGCCGGCTCGGCATCCCGGTCCTGCTGGAGAACGAGTGCAACCTGGCCGCGATCGCGGAGCAGCGCGTCGGCGCCGCACGCGGCCAGCAGACCTTCGTCCTGCTGTGGCTCGGCGCGGGCGTCGGCGCGGCCGTCGTGCTCGACGGTCAGCTACGGCGCGGCGCCTCGGGCGGTACCGGCGAGATCGGCTTCCTGCCGGTGCCCGGCACCTCGCGGCTGCCGTCCGTCGCCGACTGCGAGGGCGGGTTCCACTCGCTGGCCGGGTCCGCCGCGGTCTGCGCGCTCGCGCGCCGGCACGGCTTCCCCGACCCCGGCGACGGTGTCGACACGGCCGAGGCCGCCGTCCGTTGGGCCCGCGGACCCGGGCCGGGGGAGCGCAGCGAAGCGTTCCTGGACGAGCTCGCCGACCGGATCTCCATCGGCGCCGCCGCGGTCTGCGCGGTCCTCGACCCCGGCTGCGTGGTGCTGGCCGGGGAGATCGGCCGGGCCGGCGGCGAGGCGCTGGCCGGAAGGGTCGCGGAGCGGCTCCCGCTGATGTCGCCGCTGAGCACCGACGTACGGGCCGGCACCGTCACCGGCAGCGCGGTGCTGCGCGGCGCGGTGCTCTCCGCCATGGACGCCGCCCAGGAAGTCCTGTTCGCCCCCGCGCCGTGAACGCCCGTCCGGTGGCGGCCGCCCCTGTGGAACCCCTGCCGGGCCGTGCGGCGGCCCCTCTCGTGAGCCAGAGCACAGTCGCCTCTCTACCGGTGCTGTGATCGGACGTGGCAGACTGAGGGATGTATCAGTGACGTTTGCGCACTCCGGGGTCGGTGTAATTCCGAACCGGCGGTTACAGTCCGCGACCCGACCGCAGCCAGCGGCCGGTTGACCAGGTGAAATTCCTGGACCGACGGTGAAAGTCCGGATGGGAGGCAGTGCGCGGCGGGCAATCACCGGTGCGCCGCTGCTGTCGGCTCGTCCTCGGGCGAACCGTGTTTCCGGCCTCGGCGTCTCCTGGTGCAACTGTCCGCTTCCTGTCTTCGTGACAGCCCCGGAGTCCGTGCCCGAAGAGGCAGGAGGACCCGGTGGCCACAGCTGTTCCGGCCCACATCGCGGCAATGCGCCGAGCCATCGAGCTCGCCGCCCGCGGGCTCGGCTCCACCAGCCCCAACCCCGTCGTCGGCTGCGTCGTCCTGGACGCCGCGGGCCGCACCGTCGGCGAGGGCTGGCACCAGCGGGCCGGCGGCCCGCACGCCGAGGTCCACGCGCTGCGCGCGGCCGGAGAGGCCGCCAGGGGCGGCACCGCGCTGGTCACCCTCGAACCCTGCAACCACACCGGCCGGACCGGCCCCTGCTCCCAGGCCCTCATCGAGGCCGGCATCGCCCGCGTCGTCTACGCGGTCGCCGACCCGAACCCCGACGCCACCGGCGGCGCCGCCACCCTGCGCGCCGCCGGGATCGACGTCGAGGGCGGGCTGCTCGCCGCCGAGGCCGCCCGCGGCAACGAGGTCTGGCTGACCACCCTCGCCCGCCGCCGCCCCTTCGTGGTGTGGAAGTACGCCAGCACCCTCGACGGCCGGATCGCCGCCGCCGACGGCACCAGCCGCTGGATCACCTCCGCCGAGTCCCGCGCCGACGTCCACCGGCTGCGCGCCGAGGCGGACGCCGTCGTCGCCGGCTCCGGCACCCTGCGCGCCGACGACCCGCACCTCGCGGTGCGCGGCCTGGACGGCGCCACCCAGCCGCTGCGGGTCGTCGTCGACACCGCCGCCACCGTCAAGCCCGGCGCCAGGGTCCTGGACGGCGCCGCACCCACCCTGATCGCGGTCGCCCAGGACACCGGGACCGCGCACCTGGACGGCCTCGCCGAGACCGTCCGGCTGCCCCGCGCGGCCGCCGGTCCCGGGCTGGACATCCCCGACCTGCTCACCGCCCTGTACGAGCGCGGGGTCCGCTCCGTGCTCCTGGAGGGCGGCCCGACCCTGGCCGGCGCCTTCGTGGCCGCGGGCGCGGTCGACAAGGTCGTCGGCTATCTCGCCCCCGTCCTGCTCGGCGCCGGACCGGCCGCACTGGCCGACGCCGGAATCACCACCATCACGCAGGCGTTGCGGCTCGATGTGACCGAGACGGTCCGCATCGGTCCCGACCTCCGCATCACCGCATATCCGCACGTCGAGGAGAACTGAGTGTTCACCGGAATCGTCGAAGAACTGGGCGAGATCACCGCAGTCGAGGAGCTGGCCGAAGCTCCCCCAGCTACCGCTGGGGGGACCCCCACTCACTCCGCTCGCTTCCGCGTGCGCGGCCCCGTCGTCACCGAAGGCGCCAAGCACGGCGACTCGATCGCCGTCAACGGCGTCTGTCTCACCGTCGTGGACTTCGGGGACGGCGAGTTCACCGCCGACGTGATGGCCGAGACCCTCAAGCGCTCCAGCCTCGGCGCGCTGGCCGCCGGCTCCCGCGTCAACCTGGAGCGCCCGATGGCGCTCGGCGGACGCCTCGGCGGCCACCTCGTCCAGGGCCACGTGGACGGCACCGGAACCATCCTCGAACGCAGGCCGGCCGAGCACTGGGAGATCGTCAAGGTCTCGCTGCCCGCGGAACTGGCCCGTTACGTCGTCGAGAAGGGCTCGATCACGGTTGACGGCATCAGCCTCACCGTGGTCGACGCGGGCCCCGACTACTTCACCATCAGCCTCATCCCGACCACCCTCGCGCTCACCACGCTCGGCTTCAAGCAGCCCGGCGACCCGGTCAACCTCGAGGTGGACGTACTCGCCAAGTACGTCGAGCGGCTGCTCGGCGCGGACCGGACGGAGACCACCCCATGAGTGCGCTCGACTGGCTCAACAGCGAGGCGTTCACCGTGTTCGACCAGCACATCCTCTGGTCGGACATGGCGGGCAACCTGCTCGGACTGGGCGCCCTCGCGCTCGGCTGGCGCCGCTCGATGCTGACCTGGCCGGTACAGCTGCTCTCCGGCGTCGTGCTGGTCGCCGCGTACGCCTCCGCGCACCTCAGCGGCGGTATCGGCAAGCAGCTCGTGGTCGTCACCGTCGCGGTGTGGGGCTGGGCGCAGTGGCGGCGCGGCGGAGCCACCGAGGGCCGGCTGGCGATCCGGTTCGCGACCTGGACCGAGCGGGCCTGGCTGGTGGCCGGTACCGCCGCGGGCACCGTCGCCCTGGCGCTGCTGTTCACCGCCTACCCGAAGCTGTCCTGGGATCCGTGGCCCGACGCGTACATCTTCGTCGGCACGCTGACCGCGATGGTCGCCCAGGCCCGCGGCTGGGTGGAGTTCTGGTTCGCGTGGCTCGCCGTCGACGTGGTCGGCGTCCCCCTTGCCTTCAACAACGGGCTGGCCTTCTCGGGTCTGGTCTACGTCATCTACTTCGTCCTCGTCGTCTTCGGTATGCGCGCCTGGTGGCTGCAGACCCGGACCGACAGGGCGCCGAGCGGGACCGTCCCGGATGGAGCCACAGCATGACCGCGCTGCAGACCTGGTACGCCGACAACGACGGTGATCTCACGCTGGACCCGGTGGAACGGGCCATCGCCGACATCGCCGCAGGCCGTCCCGTCGTCGTGGTCGACGACGAGGACCGTGAGAACGAGGGCGATCTCATCATCGCCGCCGAGAAGGCCACCCCCGAGCTGGTCGCCTTCATGATGACCGAGTGCCGCGGGCTGATCTGCGTGCCGATGGAGGTCCCGGAGCTCGACCGGCTGGAACTGCCGCAGATGGTCGAGGCCAACACCGAGTCGATGAAGACGGCGTTCACCGTCTCGGTCGACGCGAGCGCCGCGCACGGCGTGAGCACCGGCATCTCCGCCGCCGACCGGGCCACCACCATCCGGATGCTCGCCGACCCCTCCTCCGTCGCCGGCGACTTCGTACGCCCCGGCCATGTCTTCCCGCTGCGCGCCCGTCCGGGCGGCGTCCTGGTCCGCAACGGCCACACCGAGGCGGGCGTCGACCTGGCGCGGCTGGCGGGGCTGCGGCCGGCCGCGGCCATCGTGGAGATCGCCCGCGAGGACGGCACCATGGCCCGGCTCCCCGAGCTGGTGCCGTTCGCCCGCAAGCACGGCCTGTCGATCATCTCCATAGAGGATCTGATCGCCTACCGCCGGGCGGCCGAGCCCACCGTGCGCCGCGAGGCCGCGACCCGGCTGCCGACCGCCTTCGGCGACTTCCGGGCGTACGGCTACCGCAGCACCACCGACGGCATCGAGCACATCGCGCTCATCGCCGGTGACCTGGACGCGACCGGCGCGCTGACCGACGGCGACGACGTCCTGGTGCGGGTGCACTCCGAATGCCTCACCGGCGACGTCTTCGGCTCGCAGCGCTGCGACTGCGGACCGCAGCTCCAGGCATCGCTCGAAAGGGTGGCTTCCGAGGGCCGCGGTGTCGTGGTCTATCTGCGGGGCCACGAGGGCCGCGGCATCGGCCTGCTGTCGAAGCTGCGCGCCTACGAACTCCAGGAGCGCGGCCGCGACACCCTGGACGCCAACCTGGAGCTCGGCCTGCCCGCCGACGCCCGCGACTACGGCGCCGCCGCGCAGATGCTCACCGACCTCGGTGTGCGCTCCGTGCGGCTGCTGACGAACAACCCGGAGAAGGTCGACGCGCTCACCCGCCACGGCCTGAAGGTCCTCGCCCGCGAGCCGATGGCGATCGAGGCCGGGGAGCACAATCTGCGGTACCTGCGCACCAAGCGGGACCGGATGGGCCACGACCTGCCGTGGCTCGACCCGGTCGTGACCAGCCCCTGCGGCAACCAGTAGGACCCGCACCACCCCAGCACCCCGTACGACATGCACGACGAACACCGGAACTGAGGAGAGACGTGAGCGGTAAGGGCGCCCCCGAGCTGACCGTGAAGAACTGCGGTGACCTGCGCGTGGCAGTGATCGCCGCCCAGTGGCACGTCCAGGTCATGGACGGCCTGGTCGAGGGCGCGCTGCGCGCCCTGACCGAACTGGGCATCGACGAGCCGACCGTCCTGCGGGTGCCCGGCAGCTTCGAGCTGCCGGTCGTCGCCAAGGTGCTGGCCGGCCGCGGCTACGACGCGATCGTCGCCCTCGGCGTGATCATCCGCGGCGGCACCCCGCACTTCGAGTACGTCAGCCACGGTGTCACCGCCGGCCTCACCCAGGTCAGCGTGGACACCGGGGTGCCCGTCGGCTTCGGCGTGCTGACCTGTGACACCGAGGAGCAGGCGCTGGACCGGGCCGGTCTGCCCGGGTCGAACGAGGACAAGGGCCACGAAGCGGTCACCGCCGCGGTGGCCACCGCGACCATCCTGCGTTCAGTATCCGAACCCTGGCGCTGAGCGTCCGGCACTTCCGCGTAGGGTGTGAGCCACCATGGCCAAGAAGACATTTGAGGAGCTCTTCACCGAGCTCCAGCACAAGGCCGCCACCGGCGACCCCAGTACCTCGCGCACCGCCGAGCTGGTGGGCAGCGGTGTGCATGCGATCGGCAAGAAGGTGGTCGAAGAGGCCGCCGAGGTGTGGATGGCCGCCGAGTACGAAGGCGCCGACCGCACCGCCGAGGAGATCTCCCAGCTCCTCTACCACCTGCAGGTGATGATGGTCGCCCGGGGAATCTCCCTGGACGACGTCTACGCTCATCTCTGAGCCGGCACCCGCATCCCCGCTCGCGTCCCGAACACCCCGAAACGCAAAGGAAGCTGTCCTCATGCTGCGCATCGCCGTTCCCAACAAGGGTTCACTCTCCGGGCCTGCGTCGGCGATGCTCCATGAGGCCGGCTACCGGCAGCGCAAGGAGTCCAAGGAGCTCGTTCTCGTCGACACCGACAACGAGGTGGAGTTCTTCTACTTGCGGCCGCGCGACATCGCGATCTACGTCAGCTCCGGCCGGCTCGACATCGGCATCACCGGCCGCGACCTGCTGCTGGACTCGGGCGCGGACGCCGAGGAGATCCTGCAGCTCGGCTTCGCCCGCTCCACGTTCCGCTACGCCGCGGAGCCCGGTACGGCGGAGTCGGTGAAGGACCTCGGCGGCATGACGGTCGCCACCTCCTACGAGGGCGTCGTCGAGAAGCACCTCGCGGACAACGGCATCGACGCCTCCGTCGTGCACCTGGACGGCGCCGTCGAGACCGCGATCCAGCTGGGCGTCGCCCAGGTCATCGCGGACGTCGTCGAGACCGGCACCTCGCTGCGCAACGCGGGCCTGGCGGTCTTCGGCGAGCCGATCATGGAGTCCGAGGCCGTCGTCATCCGGCGTACCGGTGTGGACGGCGAGGACCCCAAGGTCGCGCAGTTCCTGCGCCGGCTGCAGGGCGTCCTCGTCGCCCGCCGCTACGTGATGATGGACTACGACATCCGCGTGGAGCAGGTCGAGCGGGCCGTGGCCCTCACCCCGGGCCTGGAGTCGCCGACCGTCTCGCCGCTGCACCACGAGGGGTGGGTCGCCGTCCGCGCCATGGTCCCCAGCCGCGACGCCCAGCGGATCATGGACGAGCTGTACGAGCTCGGCGCCCGGGCGATCCTCACCACCGGCATCCACGCCGCCCGCCTGTGATGTCCGGCAAATCCGGCCCGTCCGACGCCGCGGTCCTGCCCGAGCTGCCCGTCACCTTCCGTCCGGTCCGCACCCGCGTGGTGCTGCTGACGGTCGGGGCGGGGCTGCTCGTCGTGCTCACCGTCGTCGCCCTGATGATGCCCAGCGGCGGAGCGCAGCCCTGGGGCCCGGGGGACCGGGCCACCATGATCGTCACCGGGCTGCTGATCTTCGCGCTGCTGGCGGTGCTCAGCCGGCCCAAGGTGGTCGCCGACGACAACGGGATCACCGTGGTGAACCTGGTCGCCAGCCGCCGGCTGGAATGGGCCGAGGTGGTCAGGGTCAATCTGCGGACCGGCGACCCGTGGGTCTATCTCGACCTGACCGACGGCACCAGCCTGGCCGCCATGGGCATCCAGCCCGGTGGCGGCCGGGACCAGGCGGTCCGCGCCGCCCGCCAGTTGCGGGCGCTGGCCGAAGCGCGCGGCACAGGGCGGCCGAGCGCCGGATAGGGCTGCCGACCGAGCCCCGCTCTTGATTACTCTGGAGTCGGGCAGTGCTTTCCGAGACTGCCCGCGGGGCCCCACCGACCCAAGGAGTGACACCCAAACGACGATGTCCAAATCGTCTGGTAGTACCTGCGCCGCCCCTCCCTCCAGCGGAGTTCTCGTGATTCCCGGAGCGGCGGCATGAGCACCTCGTGGTTGCTGCTGTGTGCGGCATTCGTCCTGATCCTCGCCAACGGCTTCTTCGTCGCCGCCGAATTCGGTCTCGTGACCGTCGACCGGCCGGCCGCGGAACGTGCCGCCGCCGAGGGCGACCGCCGGGCCCGGAGCGTGGTGGCCGCGCTGCGGAAGCTGTCGTTCCAGCTCTCCGGCACCCAGCTGGGCATCACCATCACCTCGCTGGTGGTCGGCATGCTCGCCGAACCGGCCCTGGCCCAGCTGCTCACCGGCCCGCTCACCTCGGTCGGGCTGCCCGAGCGCGCGGCCCCCGGGGTCGGCGTCGTCATCGGCATGATGCTCGCCTCGGCCGTACAGATGGTCGTCGGCGAGCTCGTCCCCAAGAACTGGGCGGTCTCCCACCCGCTGCGGGTGGCCCGGTTCGTGGCCGGCCCGCAGCGGGTCTTCTCCACGGTCTTCCGGCCGGTCATCGAAGTGCTCAACCGCATCGCCAACCGGCTGGTGCGGATGCTCGGTGTCGAGCCGGCCGACGAGCTGGCCTCGGCCCGCACCCCCAGCGAACTGGTCTCGCTCGCCCGGCACTCGGCGCAGGCCGGCACCCTGGAGCAGGACACCGCCGACCTGTTCGTCCGTACCCTCTCGCTCGGCGACCTGACGGCCGCCAACGTGATGACGCCACGGGTCCGGGTCAGCGCGCTGGAGGACACCGCCACCGCCGCCGACGTCCTCAACCTCACCCGGGCCACCGGCCTGTCGCGCTTCCCGGTCTACCGGGAGCGTCTCGACGACATCATCGGCATGGTCCACCTCAAGGACGCCCTCGCCGTCGCCGCCCCGCTGCGCGACCGCACCCCGGTGGGCCGGATCGCGGTCTCGCCCCTGCTGGTCCCCGAGACGCTGGCGGGGCGGCAGCTGCTGCAACTGCTGCGCAGCCAGCAGCCGATCGCCGTCGTCGTCGACGAGTACGGCGGCACGGCCGGCGTCGTGACCCTGGAGGACATCATCGAGGAACTCGTCGGCGAGGTGCGCGACGAGCACGACGCCGCGGACCTGCCGGAACTGGCGCAGGCCCCGGCCGAGGACGGCCTGCCGGCCTGGGACGCCGACGGCGGCTGCCGGGTGGACATCCTCGCCCGGATCGGGCTGCAGGCACCGGAGGGACCGTACGAGACGGTCGCCGGGCTCGTCGCCGACCTGCTGGCGCGGATCCCCGAGCCCGGTGACATCGCGGAGCTGCCCGGCTGGCAGCTGCGCGTGCGGGAGGTCTCCCACCACCGCGCGGAGCGGGTGCGCATCGTGCGCACCGGTACCGCCGACGGTGCCCACGACGAGCGGGGGGCCGCCCGATGAGCATCCTCCAACTGCTCTTCGCCGCCCTGCTGGTGCTCGCCAACGGCTTCTTCGTCGGCGCGGAGTTCGCCCTGGTCTCGGTACGCCGCAGCCAGATCGAACCGCTCGCCGCGGAACACCGGCGGGCCCGTACCGTCCTGTACGGGCTGGAGAACCTGCCGCGCATGATGGCGGCGGCCCAGTTCGGCATCACCGTCTGCTCGCTCACCCTGGGCGCCGTCGCCGAACCGACCATCGCCCACCTGCTGGAACCGCTCTTCGAGGCGGTCCGGATGCCCGAAGGGCTCGTGCACCCCGTCGGGTACGTGCTGGCGCTCGCGGTGGTGGTCTCGCTGCACCTGGTGATCGGCGAGATGGTGCCGAAGAACCTGGCGATGGCCGCCCCGGAGAAGACCGCGCTGTGGCTCAGCCCCGGACTCGTCGCCTTCGCCCGGGTGTTCCGGCCGGTGATCACGGTGCTGGGCAGTTGCGCGCGGCTGATCCTGAGGCTGTTCCGGGTCGAGCCCAAGGACGAGGTCGACTCCGTCTTCACCAGCGAGGAGCTGACGGTGCTCGTCGAGGACGCCCGGCGGGCCGGGCTGCTCGACCACGACGAGCAGGAACGCCTGGAGGACGCCCTGGAACTGGGCACCCGCCCGGTCACCGAAGTACTGCTGCGCCCCGCCGAGCTGATCACGGTGGATCCGTCGGTGACCCCGCGCCAGGTCGAGGAACTGACCGTGCACACCGGGTACTCACGGTTCCCGGTCGTCGGCCCCGACAGCGCCTTTCTGGGTTATCTGCACGTCAAGGACGTCCTGGACGTCGAGGACGGCAGTCACCCGGTACCGCAGCGGCTCTGGCGCCCCATGGCGACGCTCCGCGCCGACCTGCCGCTGGACGACGCGCTCACGCAGATGCGGCGCGCGGCCTCGCACCTGGCGGCGGTCGCCGACGCCGACGGGCACCCGATCGGGCTGGTCGCGCTGGAGGACGTCCTGGAGATGCTGGTCGGGGAGGTCCGCGACCCGGCCCACCGCGAGCTGCCGACGATCGCCGGACGGGCCTGACCGGCAGCCCTCGACCGCCGTGGCGGGCCGGTGCTACTCGGCCGGTTCGCCCGGCGGCACCCCCGGGCCGCGCCCTGACAGCACCTCGCCGTACGCCTGCATCAGGTCCGGGAGCCGCAGCGTCGACAGATCGTCGCGGCTGGGCGAGCCAGGGTAGTCCGTCAGCCGCAGGTCGCGGTAGGCGCAGCTCTTCTCGTACAGGGTGCGCAGCAGCCGGCCGTTGCCCAGCTCGTCTATCCAGCCCTGGTCGACGACATGGGCGCTGATCGCCCGCAGCTCCTCCAGCGCCTCCTCGTCCCAGTGGTCGCCGTTGTCCGCGGCGAGGACCTCGCCGATCCGGGTCAGCTCCAGCGGCCGGTAGCTGGGGAAGTCGACCCGGGTGGTGAAGCGGGAGCTGAGCCCGGGGTTCACCGCCAGCAGCCGGTCCATGCCCTCCGGATAGCCGGCGAGGATCACCACGAGGCGGTCGCGGTTGTCCTCGGCGCGCTTGAGGAGCACCTGGAGCGCCTCGTCGCCGTAGGCGTCGCCCTTGGAGTAGCCGGAGTTGGACAGGGCGTACGCCTCGTCCACGAAGAGCACCCCGCCGAGCGCGGAATCGATCAGCTCGTTGGCCTTGACCGCGGTCTGCCCGAGGAACTCGCCCACCAGGTCGGACCGCTGGGCCTCGACGAGATGATCGCCGCCGAGCAGCCCCAGCGCGTAGAAGACCCGGCCGAGTATCCGGGCCACGGTGGTCTTGCCGGTGCCGGAGGGGCCGGAGAAGACGAAGTGGCGCTTGGGGGGCTGCACGGGCAGCCCCTGGCCGGCCCGCAACCGGGCCATCCGCAGCTGCGCCGACAACGCCCGCACCTGCCGTTTCACCGGCTCCAGGCCGACCATGCGGTCCAGTTCGGCGAGCGCCTGGCCGAGCAGCATCGGGTCCGGCGCCGTCATCGACAGCGGGGGCGGCAGGGCCATGGACGGCACACCGGCCTTCTCCCGTACGTCGTCGTCCGGCGGGCCGAGCGTCAGCGCGGGCTCGTCCAGCTCGGCGCCGGGGCCGCGGCCGTCCATCGGCTCGCCCGTCAGCAGCGCGGAGTCCGGGCTGTCCAGCACGTCGGGAGAGGCCTGGCCGAGGCCGGTCAGCGAGACGGCCGCCAGACCGGCGCCCGCACCCTCGTCGAGCCCGTCGGACTCGTTGATCGCCGCCAGCCGGGCGGCGGTGTCCATGAAGGCCGGGTCCACCCGGTGCACGGCTCGGTACAGCGGCAGCGCCGCGGCTGTGCGGCCGGTGCCCTCGTAGGCGCGGGCCAGCCAGTAGCGCAGCTCCTTGCGCTGCGGCTGCTCGCTGCGGCAGCGCATCAGCGCGGCGGCGAGCAGCGGTTCGGCCTGCCCGCACAGCTCCAGCCGGACACGGGCCATCCCGCCGAACAGGCCCGCCTCGATACCGAGCACCGGATCGCCCAGCAGGGGCTCGGTGTTGCGGACCAGCTGCTCCCAGTCCTTGACCAGATAGGCCCGGCAGGCGTGCAGGAAGCGGACCTGCCGGTCGGTGTCGACCGGCGGGCACTCGGCCAGCGCCCGGTCCAGCTCGGCGACATGCCTGCCGTCCAGCCAGTGCGAGGCGTGCGCGAGCAGCAGATCGCGGTCGGACTCCAGCACCGGCTGCACCCACCAGCCGAGCCAGTACCAGGAGTTGATCGACCGGCGGTGGGCCCTGCGCTCCTCGCCGAAACGGTCCCGGTGGCGGTACATCTGGAGCAGCGCCGTCGAGGTGTCCGCGCGCAGCGCGTGCAGGCCCAGCCAGGCGTCCGCCATGCCCGGATCGAGCCGGACGGCGGCCCGGAACTCCTCCTCGGCCTGCGCGTACGCCCCGACGGTGTAGGCGTCCACGGCGCGCAGCCAGGCGAGGCCGGCGGGGGCGCCCGAGCGCTCTGTCCCGAAGTCCATCAGGTCCCCACCAACCGTTCCCCCGCGGCTTGCTGCTGTTCCCGTCCCAACCCTGAGGACCGGGACGGGAGTTGGCGCAGGGGTGTTCTGCCCCCACCTGCGACCGCACCCCGTTCGCATCGTACCTGCGATGACCGGCGTGCCGTAGAGCGGCGCAGGGCTCCGCTCGGCTCCGTGCCGTTCGACGCACGGACTCCGGGTGGTGACAGTGGGTGAGGAAAACGGGGCCCGAGGGGGCCGGCGAACCGGGTCGGGACGCAGCGAAGCCCCCGGTCACGGGGGAACAACCGGGGGCTTCGGATCATGGGAGCGGCCCGCACTGGCCGCGTATTGAGAACGTAATTCCTGTACACCCCCCCGGTCAAGCCGCTCAGAAGGGCTCCGTCGGGGCCCTTCCGCAGTGGCAGCGCACCGACGGTAATCGCTCACTGTCCGTGAGCGATCATGGCGTTCGGGAGTGCCTCCCGGGCCCCGGAAGCATCTCGTATCCCTCTGGTCGCAGCAGTACCAGATGATCGGCGAACGGCTGTGAGGGATCGGACACGAAGTGCGCGTCCTGCGCCCGCATCCAGGAGGCCCAGAACGCGTCCAGCTCCGGGCCGTCCCGCAGCCGCCCGCGGTTCCTGGCCGTGTCCCGGGAGACCTCGAGCCACAGCAGATGCGCCAGCAGCGGGCGGAGGGCGGCCCGTCCGCTCCCGACGCCCTCCAGGACGACGACGGGCGCCGGGGGCACCTCGCGTACGCCGGCGAAGCGCCGCAGCGTCCAGTCGTAGACCCCGTGCCGGGCCGTCCGGCCGGCCGCCAGCGGCTCCAGCACCTGCTCCCGCAGCCGGCCGGTCCACGCGAACAGCTCGTCATGGGTGGCGAGATCGTCCAGGTGGACGACGGGCGCCCCGCCGAGCGCTTCGGCGAGCCGGGCGGCGTACGTCGTCTTGCCGGAGCCGGCATGCCCGTCCACCGCGACGATCCGGACCGGACCGCACGACGGCGGCAGCTGTCGCAGATGCGCGGCGAACTCCACGAGAGGGTCGCCCGGGGCGGAAACGGCGTGATCGTTCATCGGGCCCAGAGTACGGCGCGGCCGGGTCCCGACGGGTCCTGCCGGCAGGCCTCCACCCGGCGCCAGGTGCGTCTACCGTGTGACGCGTGACCGACTCCTCCGCTTCCGCCTCCGCCGCCGCCGGGCTGTATCCGGCCGAGCGCCTCGAACTCGCCCGCAAGGCCGCCGCCGACGCGGGTCTGGACGCCCTGCTCATCTCGCCCGGCGCCGATCTGCGCTACCTCACCGGCTACCAGGCGCCGCCGTTGGAGCGCCTCACCTGTCTGGTGGTGCCCACCGAGGGCGAGGCGTTCCTCGTCGTCCCCGCCCTGGAGCAGCCGGCCGCGCTGGCCTCGCCCGTCGGCGCCCTCGGTATCGACATCACCGGCTTCGCCGAGACCGACAACGCCTACGAGCTGATCGCCCGCAGGCTGCCGGCCGGCGCCCGGCGCGTCGCCGTCGACAACCACATGTGGGCCGAGAAGCTGCTCGCCTTCACCGCCGCGCTGCCAGGGGCCGAAGCGGTGCTGGCCGGTGAGGTGCTGCAGGAGCTGCGGATGCGCAAGAGTCCGGCCGAGATCGCGGCGCTGCGCCGGGCGGGCGCCGCGATCGACCGGGTGCACCGCAGGATCGGCGAGTGGCTGCGGCCCGGCCGCACCGAGCGCGAGATCGCCCGCGACATCGCGGACGCGATCCTCGCGACCGACCACGTGACCGTGGACTTCGTCATCGTCGGCTCGGGACCCAACGGTGCGAGCCCGCACCACGAGGTCTCCGACCGCGTCGTCCGCTCCGGCGATCCCGTCGTGGTCGACATCGGCGGCACCACCGAGGACGGTTACTGCTCCGACTCGACGCGCACCTACGCCGTCGGCGAGCCGCACCCCGACTTCCGGGAGCTGTACGACGTGCTGCAGCGCGCCCAGCACGCGCAGGTCGAGGCCGTGCGCCCGGGGATCACCGCCGAGGCGCTGGACGCCGTCGGCCGCGACATCATCGCCGACGCCGGGTACGGCGAGCACTTCATCCACCGCACGGGGCACGGCATCGGCCTGGAGACCCATGAGGAGCCGTACATCGTGGCGGGCAGCGGCCGCCCGCTGGAGCCGGGCATGGCCTTCTCCATCGAACCCGGCATCTACCTCCCCGACCGGTTCGGCGCCCGCATCGAGGACATCGCGGTCTGCACCGAGAACGGCGGCGAGCGGTTGAACCTGACGGGCCGTGACCTCGTCGTCCTGCCGGGCTAGGGAGTTCGACGACACGACCTGGGCGCGGCGACGGCGGGGACGGCGGCGCGGCGGTGGCCGGTTCGGGGGCATTCCGGCCCCGGTCTGGCCACCTGCCGCGCGGGACCTGGGTGTTCGTCCGGCGGGGCGCCAGTGGTCTGATCCAATGTTGGTCCGTGGCGCGCGCCGGAAACTCTGGCAGAAGTGCCGGAAGAGCGGCGATAGTAAGGCGCATCCGCCGCGTGCCGGCCGATGCGGCCGGACCGACTCCGTCGTTCACAGCGAGGGGAACACCGCCATGACCAGACCCGCTCCGCGGCGCACCGTCCTGGCCGCCGCGCTCGCCGCGGTGGCCGCCACTGCGGCCGCTCCCGCCACCCAGGCCGCGGCCGCTCCGCGAGCCGCCGGGAGGACCGGCGCGGCGGGGGCCACGGACCGGGGCGCCGACCACAGCACGCCGGCCGACACCGCGCCGGTGGACTACACCGGCTGGACCTCGTACACCGACTGGCGGTGCGGCGAACGCGGCGGCACCCGCCCGGTACCGGGGGTGCGGCCCGGCCTGGTCATCGACCGGCCCAGCGGCTCGCTCGACTACACCGACCCGCACACCGGCACCACCTCCACCTGGGACTCCGCGACCTGGACCTCCCCGGTGCACACCCTCCGGCACCCCGCGAGCGAGCTGATCTCCTCGTGGAACGCCCGTACCCCGGCCGGCACCTGGCTCCAGGTCGAGCTGCTCGGCACCTACACCGACGGCACCGCGACCCCCGCCTACGTCATGGGCCGCTGGGCCTCGGGGGACGGCGACATCAAGCGCACCTCGGTCGACGACCAGACCGACGGCAAAAGCAGCATCTGGACCGACACCTTCTCCATCGACGACGCGGCGGCCGGACCGCTGCTCGCCTCGTACCGGTTGCGGGTGACCCTCTACCGCAAGCCCGGCAGCCGGCTCACCCCGACCCTCTGGCGGCTGGGCGCCATGGCCTCCACCATCCCGGACCGCTTCACGGTCCCGGTCTCGGTGCCCGGCGCGGGCGCCGGGATCGAACTCCCGGTGCCGCGCTACTCGCAGAACATCCACAAGGGCCAGTACCCGGAGTACGACAACGGCGGCGAGGCCTGGTGCAGCCCGACCTCGTCGGAGATGGTCATCGAGTACTGGGGCCGTAAGCCCACCGCGGCCGACCTGACCTGGGTGAACCCGGAGTACGTGGACCCGCAGGTCGACCACGCGGCCCGCTTCACGTACGACAACCAGTACAAGGGCTGCGGCAACTGGCCGTTCAACGCCGCTTACGCCGCCACCTACCCTGACCTGCAGGGCATCATCACGCGCCTGCACTCGCTGAACGACGTCGAACGGCTGATCCGCGCCGGCATCCCGGTGATAACGTCCCAGTCCTTCCTCGCCACCGAGCTCGACGGCGCCGGCTACGGCACCTCCGGCCACCTGATGTGCATCGCCGGCTTCACCGCGGAGGGCGATGTGGTGGCCAACGACCCGGCCTGCTCCAGCGACGACGCCGTGCGCAATGTCTACAAGCGGGCCCAGTTCGAGACGATCTGGCTGCGGACCAAGCGCTACAACGCCTCGGGCCACGTCAGCAGCGGGACCGGCGGTGTCGCGTACGTCTACTGGCCCGCCCACCCGAGCCCCGGGCAGCGCCGCGCGCTGGCCGCCCTCGGCATCCGTTGATCACGGACGGGTTCCCTCCGGCAGCACCGGAGGGAACCCGTACCTCTCGGTCCGCTCCGCCGCGGCCGGCCAGGGCCAGCCTTCGCCGCGCAGGTCGTGGAGGCGGATCCGCAGGATGCGTTCGGTGACGCCGAGTCCGGCCGCCGCGGTCCGGACATCGGGAGCCCACCGCGCCGCCTCGGCAAGGTCCGATATGGCGACGAGTTTGCGGGCGGCCTCGATGTCGGCCCGCCTCTCCTGATGGATGCTCAGGACGCCGAACCCGCAGGCCGCGTCATCGCTGAGGACGTGTTCGAGCTCGTGCGCGAGGACGCACCGTTCCTGGACGGGGCTGAGTCCCGCCGCGATGACGATCTTCCGGTGGACCGGTGACCAGGCGCCCCACGTGTCGCGGAGCCACTCGCGCACCACGGGGATGTGCATCTCGTCCAGGAGTGCGGCCGGCGAATAGGGCATAGGTCCCCCTACGTCTTTCAGACGTGTGGGAGGCACCCTGACAGATCAACATATGTACCTCAAGTGCGCGATTAATGGAAGGAAACCTTCCGAAATCCTTCAGTCTGCCGTGGAGAAGGGGCAGACGGCCGACGGAGTCGCGCACGGGGCGGGGTTCTCGGTGGGCTACTCCGTAGCGCGTTCCATCGCCCGCAGGATCCGCTCCTCGTCGTCGCTCGCGGGCCCCTCACCCTCCGCGTGGGGGCGGTAGGCCGCCAGGTGGTGGCTCTCCTGCGTCACCACGACCTCGCGGGGGATCGACTCGACGAGCCGCTGGACCGCGGTCTCGAAGGCGTCGCGCAGGTCCGGGTCCCCGCCGAGCGCCGAACACAGGCGACCGAACTCGTAGACCCTGGGCATCAGTTCGATCAGTCCGGGGCCCCTGAGGGGTGCCACCTCCCTGGTCGCCTGAGCCGCTGTCGGCTCCTCCGCCGGCCCGGCCCGGTGGACCAGTACCGGATCGCCGCCGTCGAGCACGGCATGGATGCTCTCGGGGGTCCAGCCGTGAGCCGCGGCGATCTTGACGACGGTGCGCGGCAGTTGCTTCATGGGCGTCGTTCCGGCCTCGGCGCTGTACACGGCCTTGGCGGAGACCCCGGCCTCGTCGGCGAACTTCGCCTGGGTGAGTCCCCGTCGGTCCCGAGCGTCACGGAGCAGCCTGCCGAGCCTCTTCCACGCTTCGGGGTCCCGATTCACGACTCCAGCTCTCCTGGTAAACGCCGGGCAACAACAGACAACAAGTTAGCAAGATCCGGCAGTACGACCCTAGCGAATCTCGACCCATGGCCTTTAGTTGCTGAATCTTACGGAATATAACGGTTCATCATCTTGACCTCATATCCGATACTTACGTAATCTTACGAGGGCGCAAGCCGCGCGGATCGACTCTCCAATCGGAACAGGAGGCGTCGTGTCCCGTACCCGGGCCCTGCTCGCCGCTCTTGTCCTCTTAGCCGTCTCCCTCCTCCTGGGTGCCGGTGCGCCCGCGTCCCAGGCCGACCCACCCCCACCGGCCTTCACCCTGCCGCTCTCGCTGGACCTGCACGACGGGGTAGTCCAGAAGTTCGGCGACACCTACTACGCCTACGGAACCCAGTACCACTGCGGTTTCCAGTGGCAGGTCCCCAGCACGTGGTGCGGGTTCGGGGCATCCAGCGCGCCGTCCCTGAACGGGCCCTGGTCCACGCCGGTCCGCTTGTTCTCGCCCGCGGACACCGACCCGTGGACGAGCACCACGTGGCAGACCGAGTGCGGCGGGGGATCGGCCTACGGATGCTTCAACGCGCGGATGCTCCAGCGCACCGGCTGGGGCAGCAACGACGGCACCTTCATCCTGTGGTTCAACTCCCCGGCCGACTACGCCCGGAACCACGCCAACGCGTACAACGCCATGGGGTGCAACGGACCCCTCGGCCCGTGCGGCCCCACCGCCGGCCCGCCGCACGGTTCCTACACCAAGCCGTCACTGACCATCTGCGCGGGCAACGGTGACTTCGGGTTCATCTCCAGCGCGACCCCCGGCGCCCGCCCGGCCCTGGTGTGCACGATGCCGGGCAGCGCCGCACTCAACATCGAGGAGCTCAACACCTGGGGTGTGGGAGGTGATGGCACGGGCGTCCAGGGTGTCGCCGGCCTGGCCCGCATCGAGAGTCCGGGCGGCTGGTACGACGCGGCCACCGGGCGGTACGTCCTGACCTACTCCGACGCCAACTGCGGCTACTGCACCGGAACCGGAACCGGGTATGCGACGGCCCCGAGCCTGTACGGCTCGTGGACCGCGCCCGTGAACCTCGGCTTCGGCCAGCCCGCGAACGGCCGCCGGGTCTTCTCCGCCAATTCCTGCGGCGGCCAGCCCCGCACCGTCAGCCTCGTGGACGGTCAGGCCTTCCAGGGCATCGACCTGTGGACCGGCAGCCGGAACGAGACCGACGCCGGGGCCGTCTTCGTGCCGCTGACCTTCGGTACCGCGAGCGGGACCCCCGGGGACGGCGGCATATGGCGACCGCCGCTCTCCCTCGACTGCTGACGGTGCATCCCGGCCGTCATATGCGGAGGGAGTATTCACTCGATCGAGTGACGTGCCCAGGGGGCCCGAGGGACCGTTGGGCACGGTGGGACCCATCGCGTGCGGCCTGGGCGCCGCGCTGCTCCGGACGCCTGATCGGCGGGCCTCCTGCCCGCCGGTCCGGGCGGCCCACGGAAGCGCACGGGTTGTCGGGAGGCACAGTTCGCCAAGTGGGTCCGGCCGCCCCGATCCTGCGTCCAGGGACCGGGGCGGCTGCCGTTCTCCGCGCAGCCGGCTGCCGGCCGGTGCGGTGCGGCTTGAGGCGGTTCGGCTGGTGCGGTGAGGTGCGTGTGGTTCGGTCCCGTGGGATTCGGTTCTGTGGCTACCTCTCGTGCTCCGATCCGAAGGGCACCGGGCCGTTTCCGGTCACTTCGGCCCGTCCCGTCTCCGGAAATACCTTGGTGATGACGCACTCCCCCTGCCGCCCGTTGGGCAGCCGCAGGTCCAGCATCTTGCCGCGCACCGCCCACGGGCTCGCGCCTGCGCCCGCGTGGAGGCTGCCGTGCCAGGCCGAAAGGCGGCCCTTTTCCTGAATCGCGTAGAGATCGGCCTCGACCGGCGTTCCGATCCCGTCGGCGATCACTGTCGCCCAGCCCCGATAGGTGTTTCCCATGGGGCCAGGATCCGCCGCCGGACCCACAATTGCGACCTGACCCGGTCGGCGGGAAGGCCGAAAGCGTCGGCCGGGGCGTCGAGCAAGGCCCGAAGTGGCGTCTCCGGACCCTGGCCCATGCCGCTGAACTGGGACGATACGCCGACCCGGCGTCGCCGAGGACGACGGCCGGCTGCTGACCGTCGTCAGGGATCTCGCCCGTGACGCCTCGGAACCGCTCGTGCCGGACGCCGGGATACCGGGAACGCCCCCTCGGGGCCCTCTGCGATCATGTCCCGGACGGACCCCGGAACCGGACTGAAGCAGCACCGGACTGAAGCCGGACCGGACGGAACCAGGACCGTACGGATCGGACGGAAGGCCCCCGCATGGTGGAGACGGGCGCGGACGACGCACAGGTGACCGCGTTCTGGCGCGGGTTGGGGCTGCCGGGCCTGATCGACGTGCACACGCACTTCATGCCGGAGCGCGTGCTGGACAAGGTGTGGGCGTACTTCGACGCCGCCGGGCCGCTCGTCGGCCGCCACTGGCCCATCACCTACCGCCACCAGGAGGACGAGCGGCTCGCGGTGCTGCGCGGGTTCGGCGTCCGGGCCTTCACATCGATGGTCTACCCGCACAAGCCGGGGATGGCCGGCTGGCTGAACAGCTGGGCGGCGGAGTTCGCCGCCCGGACGCCGGACTGCCTGAGTACCGCCACCTTCTTCCCGGAGGAGGGGGCCGCGGAGTACGTGCGCGCGGCCGTCGAGGGCGGCGCCCGGGTCTTCAAGTCGCATGTCCAGGTGGGCGGCTACGACCCCAACGACGCCTGGCTGGAGCCGGTCTGGGGGCTGCTGGCCGAGGCTGGGATACCGGTGGTGACCCACTGCGGGTCCGGGCCGGTGCCCGGCAAGTTCACCGGCCCCGGCCCGGTGGCCCGGCTGCTGACCAGGCATCCCCGGCTGCGGCTGGTCGTCGCGCACATGGGGATGCCCGACTACACCGCCTTCCTGGACCTGGCCGACCGCCATCCCGGGATCCTGCTGGACACGACGATGGCGTTCACCGACTTCTCCGAGGAGTCCTCGCCGCTGCCCGGGGTGGAGTACGCGCGGCTCGCGGACCTCGGCGACCGGATCCTGTGGGGGAGCGACTTCCCCAACATCCCGTACCCCTACGTCCATGGCCTGGAGTCGCTCCGACGACTCGGCCTCGGGGACGACTGGCTGCGCGCCGTGTGCCACGACAACGCGTCGATCCTCTTCGGAATCTGATGGCACGCCAGGTGGCAGCCTCTTAGTGGTTTAGTCCTAGGTCTAGTCCAAAGCCTTGACGGGGTCGCGTCACGGCTGGATTCTGGCTGCGTTTCCCCCCACAGGAGGTACGACGTGAAGCGCCTCAAAGCACTCTGTTCCGGGGTGGCGGCAGCCACCCTCGCGGCAGCCGGCCTCGCTGCCGCCGCCACCCTCGGTACGGGCCAGGCGTCCGGCGCCGAGACCTCGGCGACCCCCCTGGGCAACAACTGGTACGCGGCGGCGCCCTACCTGATGCCGCGGGACAACAATCCCCCCGACGCGGGCGCGATCATGGACGCCACCGGGCTCAAGGCGTTCCAGCTCGCGTTCATCCTCGCCCCCAACGGCGGTGGCTGCAGCCCGACCTGGGACGGAACGGCCGCTGTCTCCTCCGACACCGCGGTCGCCTCGGTGATCAGCGGGATCCGCGCCAAGGGCGGCGACGTGTCCGTCTCCATCGGCGGCTACGGCGGCACCAAGCTCGGCCAGGCCTGCTCCACCTCGGCGGAGACCGCCGCCGCCTACCAGCAGGTCATCACCAAGTACCAGCTGAAGGCGATCGACTTCGACCTCGAAGAGCCGGAGTACGAGAACGCCACCGCGATCTCCCACGAGATCGGCGCCGCGAAGATCCTCCAGCAGAACAATCCCGGCCTCTACGTCTCGGTGACCACGGCCGGCACCGCCGACGGCACCGGCTGGTTCGGCAAGCAGATGCTGAACGAGGCCAAGGCCCAGGGCTTCACGCCCAACAATTTCTCGATCATGCCGTTCGACGGCGGCTTCAACGGAGCGGCGGCGCAGACCGGCGCGCTGACCAACTTCAACTCGATCCTGCAGACGACGTTCGGCTGGAACGCCGCCACCGCCTACGCCCATGAGGGCTTCTCCGGAATGAACGGCCGCAGCGACACCGGCGAGTACTTCCGCCAGGCCGATTTCCAGACGGTGCTGGACTACGCCACCAGTCATGGAATGGGCCGGTTCACCTTCTGGTCACTCAACCGTGACCGTCAGTGCACCCCGCCGGACAACGGAACCACTTCCGGAGTCTGCAGCAGCGTCGCCCAGACCCCGTGGGAATTCGCCAAGTTCTCGGTGAAGTTCGCCGGCGCGACCCCGCCCACGAACCCTCCGACGACGCCCCCGACCACGCCCCCGACGACCCCGCCCGGCCAGTGCACGGTAGCGGCGTGGAGCAGTACTGCGATATACGTGAACACCAATGAGGTCTCCCACAACGGCCACAAGTGGAAGGCCAAGTGGTGGACCCAGAACGAGGAGCCCGGCACCACCGGCGAATGGGGTGTCTGGGTGGACGAAGGCGCCTGCTGACATTTGACTGAACCCCTGTCGCGGCATGCGCTGCGGGAACAGTGGCGATGTGCGGGGCCCACCGGCCGACGGCCGGTGGGCCCCGCACATGTGCGCGAATCCGCCGCTGCGCGTTTTGGCAGGTGCATATGCCGGGAGTTCTCGCCGAAAACGGACGGACCATTTCCGGATGATATTCCGCTTGGCTCAGGTGATCGATAGCCTCGGGTCGAGAGCAGGCCGGTATCTTGGTCAGTCCAAGATCATCTGATGAGCTGGAGACCGTGATGGAGCGTCCCGCCTGGGCACCCCAGGGTATTGACCTCTCGGTGCCGAGTGTGTCGCGAATCTACGACTACTACCTGGGTGGCTCCCACAACTTCGAGGTGGACCGCGAGGCCGCCCGCCAGGCCATGGAGATCTTCCCGGGGCTCCCCAAGATCATGCAGGCCAACCGCGCGTTCATGCGCAGGGCGGTCCGATACGCCGTGGACCAGGGCATCACCCAGTTCCTGGACATCGGTTCCGGCATACCCACCTTCGGCAACGTGCACGAGGTCGCCCAGGCCGCCAGCCCCGGCGCGCGGGTGCTCTACGTCGACAGCGACCCGGTGGCCGTGGCGCACAGCCGGGCGGTTCTCGAGGGCAACCCGACGGCCCGCATCGCCGCCGCCGACCTGCGCAAGCCCAAGGACATCCTCACCAGCCCCGAGGCCGGCGAGCTGCTCGACTTCGACAAGCCGGTGGCCCTGCTGCTCGTCGCCGTCCTCCACTTCCTGGCCGAGGAGGACGACCCGGCCACCGCGGTCGCCGAGTTGCGGGACGCGCTCGCCCCCGGCAGCCTGCTGGTACTGACGCACGCCTCGACCGACGGCGGCCCCATCTCGCCCGAGCAGGGCGGCGGCGTCCAGGGCGTCTACCGCAAGGCCAGCTCCCCGCTGATCATGCGCTCGCGCGCCGAAGTGGCCTCATTCTTCGACGGGTTCGAGCTCATCGAACCCGGTCTGGTCCCGATGCCCGACTGGCACCCGGACACCCCGGCCGGTCACGAGGAGGATCCCGCGGCCTTCGTCGGCTTCGCCGGCGTGGGGCTCAAGGCGTGACACCACAGCCGGCGGGGACCGGGAACACCGGGCTGCACGTGGCCGGGGAGACCGGGCAGGACGTAACCGGGGACACCGGGCAGGACGAACGGGCCGACGGGCTGCGGCGGTTCGCCACCATCTGGAGCCGTGCGATCTACCCGGCCACCGCGACCTCGATGACGCGCGCCGAATTCGAGGAGTACCTGCTCCCGCTGGCCGGCGTGCTCGACGAGGCGCTGCGGGCCACGCCGTTCGACCCGCGCCCGGCCTTCGAGGTCGGCTCCGCGCTGGTCGCCGCGCACTGCACCGACCCCGAGGTGCTGCCCAGCATCCTGCGGGTGGTCGACGCCTACCTGGTGCTCTACTGCCCGCCGGGGGAGCTGCCGGCGGACGAGAGCCGGGCCCGCTGCGCCCGGCTGCAGCACGCCGTCGCGGCCGGGTTCGCCCGCGCGCTGGTCGAGCGCACCCGCTACGAGCAGGAGGCCATCTCCCGGGCGGCGATCGCCGCCCGCGCGGAGGCGGAGACCGCGCTCCAGGCCAGCGAGGCCCGCTTCCGCGCGGTCTTCGAGGGCGCCGCGGTCGGTATCGGCATCGCCGACCTCGACGGCCGGATCCTGGAGCTCAACGACGCGCTGACCCGGATGTTCGGCGGCGAGCACCACGTCCGCAACCGGAACGTCAGCGACTTCGTGCACCCGGACGACGGCGTCGAAGTCTGGGGACTGTACGGGGAGTTGGTGCGCGGCGAGCGCGACGACTACCGCATCACCAAGCCGTACTACCGCCCCGACGGCACCGCGCTGTGGACCAATCTCTCCGTGTCGCTGCTGCGGGACTCCTCCGGCGTCCCGCAGTACCAGCTGGCGCTCATGGAGGACATCACCGAAGCCCGGCTGCTGACCGAGCGGCTGCGCCACGAGGCGACCCACGACACCCTCACCGGACTCCCGAACCGGGCGCTGTTCTTCGAGCGCCTGGAACAGGCCCTGTCGCCCGGCACCGGCACCGAACGCCTCGGCCTGTGCTACCTCGACCTCGACGGCTTCAAGGCGGTCAACGACAGCCTCGGCCACGCGGTGGGGGACCGGCTGCTGGTCGCGGTCGCCGAGCGGCTGCAGGCCTGCGTCACCTCGCCCGACCAACTGGTGGCCCGCATCGGCGGCGACGAGTTCGCGGCACTGATCGTCGATCCCGCCACGCAGGGCGAGGTCACCGATCTGGCCGACCGGATCCTCGCGGCCCTGTCCACCACGGTCCGCCTGGACGGCCGCGAGCTGCCCGTCCACGGCAGCATCGGCATCGTCGAGGGCCCCACCGGCACCCGCGGCGCGGCCGACGTGCTGCGCAGCGCCGACATCACGATGTACCGGGCCAAGGCCGCCGGCGGCAACCGCTACGAGGTCGCGGACCCGGACTCCGACGCCCGCGCGATCACCCGGCACGGCCTGACGAACCGGCTGCCGACCGCGCTGGAGCGCGGCGAGTTCTTTATCGAGTACCAGCCGCTCATCCGGCTGGCCGACGGCAGCGTCCAGGGCGCGGAAGCCCTCGTCAGGTGGTGCCATCCGCTGCACGGCGTGCTCGGGCCCGACCAGTTCATACCGCTGGCGGAGAGCACCGGGCAGATCGTCCCGCTCGGCCGCTGGGTGCTGCAGGAGTCCGCCCGGCAGGCGCGCGAGTGGCAGCGCCGGAGCGCCGACGGCCTGCCGGTCCGCGTCAACGTCAACCTGTCCCCGTGCCAGCTGTACCACCCGGGGCTCGTCGACGAGGTCGCCGCCGTACTGGACGAGACCGGGCTGGACCCCACCGCCCTGTGCCTGGAGGTGACCGAGAGCGCCCTGATCGGCGCCGACGAGGACGCCCTCAAGCCACTGCGCCGGCTGGTCGACCTGGGCGTGGACATAGCCCTCGACGACTTCGGCACCGGCTACTCCAACCTGTCGTCGCTGCGCTGGCTGCCGATCAGCAACCTCAAGCTCGACCGGGCCTTCACCCGGGGCATCCGGCAGCACCCGGCCGACCCCGTCGACCTCAAGATCGTCGAGGGCATCGTCTCCCTCGCGCACACGCTCGGCCTCACCGTGACGGTCGAAGGCGTGGAGACCCGCACCCAGGCGGAGCACCTGGGACTGCTCGGCTGCGACACCGCCCAGGGCTGGTACTACGCCCGGCCGGGGCCCCCGGACCATCTGCACACCCTGACGCTGGCCGACGCGATGAGCGCCTGACCGGCCGCCGGGACGACGTCACCCGGACTCGACCCGGGGGCCGGAACGACGTCACCCGGACTCGCCGGTCCCGCCCGGGACCTGTCGGCGCCGTGGTGCATGCTGGCTCCTGACCCCGTCACGTGTGCGACCGCCTCCCGCGGCCCCGTCCCGTGATCGCCGCATGTGCCATGGAGACCGACCCTGAGCAGCACCGCCGCCGAGATCCTGTCCGTCGTCCTGCTCCTGCTGGTGCTCGGGTTCGCGGTGGCCCGCCCGCGCGGCTGGCCGGAGGCCGCCGCGGCGGTCCCGGCCGCGGTGCTGGTGACCGTGACGGGCGCCGTGACGTGGCAGGACGCCTGGGCGCAGACCCGTGAGCTGCTGCCGGTCGTCGGCTTCCTCGCCGCCGTGCTGGTGCTGGCCGAACTCTGCGCCGACGCCGGACTGTTCACCGCGGCCGGGGACGCGATGGCCCGTGCCTGCCGGGGCGAGCCCGGCCGGCTGCTGGCCGGGGTGTTCGCGGTCGCCTCGCTGATCACCGCCGTGCTCAGCCTGGACGCGACGGTGGTGCTGCTGACCCCGGTGGTCATCGTGACGGCCGCCCGCGCCGGCGTCAGGTCCCGGCCGCACGTCTACGCGTGCGCCCATCTGGCCAACTCGGCGTCGCTGCTGCTGCCGGTCTCCAACCTGACCAATCTGCTGGCCTTCACCGCGGCCGGGCTCTCCTTCACCCGCTTCGCGGCGGTGATGGCGCTGCCGTGGCTGGTGGCGATCGGCCTGGAGTACCTGGTCTTCCGCCGGTTCTTCGCCGCCGACCTGGCCGCCCCCGCGCGCGCCGCCGAGCCGGTGCCACGGCCCGCGCTCCCGGTGTTCACCCTCGTCGTCGTGGCCCTGACCCTCGCGGGCTTCGCCGTCACGTCCCTGGCCGGGGTGAACCCCGCCTGGGCGGCGCTGGCCGGCGCGGTGGTGCTCGGGGCGCGGGGGCTGCGCCGCGGGCGGACGACCGTACGGGGCCTTGCGGGCGCCGCGAACCCACTGTTCTGCCTGTTCGTGCTGGCGCTGGGCGTCGTCGTCAAGGCCGTGGTCGACAACGGTCTGGCCGGCGCGGCGGACCGGGTGCTGCCGCACGGTGCGGGACTGCCCGAGCTGCTGGCGGTCGCGGCGCTCGCCGCCGTGCTGGCCAACCTGATCAACAACCTGCCGGTGGTGCTGGCCCTGCTGCCGCTCGTCGCGACGGCCGGGCCGGGCCCCGTGCTCGCCGTCCTGATCGGCGTGAACCTCGGTCCGAACCTCACCTACGCCGGCTCCCTGGCCACCCTGCTGTGGCGGCGGATCCTGAGCGACCACGGCAAGGATCCCGGGCTGGGCGTCTTCACCCGCCTCGGCCTGCTGACCGTGCCCCTGACGCTGGCGGGCGCCACCACGGCGCTGTGGGCCATGCTGCGGCTGACGGGCACGTGACGGGCACCAAGGCGACCGGACAACTGCCCGTCACGCTGCCCACCTGGGGCTGCGGGGTGACCCGTGAGACCAGCGCGAACACCGATCCGCTCGCCGCGCCCAGCCCCGCCGCCATGATGAGGAAGCAGATCGTCCCGAGCGGGTTCAGGGTCGGGTCAAAGGCCTGCACGATCGCCATCAGCGCCACCGTGGACAGCGCCCAGGCCGTGACGACGGCGGGGTGCACCCGGTCGGACAGCCAGCCGCCGACCGGCCGGAAGACGACGGTGACCAGCGCGAAGCCCGCCGCCTTGGTGCCGGCGTCGGTCGGGCTGAGCTCGTACCAGGTCTTGAGGTACGTGGGCAGGTAGACGCCGAAGGCGACGATGCCGCCGAACCCGATCGCGTACAGCGCCGACAGCTCCCAGGTGACCCGGAGCCGGCCCGCCTGGCCGAGCCGCGTGACGAGCGGGGCGGCCGGCACCGGCCGGTCGGGCCGGTCCCTGATCGGCGACCAACTCAGGACCGCGAACACCGCCAGCGCGGCCGCCACGATGAGGAACGGCAGATTCTGATCGTGCCGGTACAGGCGCGGGGTGAAGTACCCGGACAGCGCCACGCCGCCCATGCCCATCCCGAAGACGCCCAGCGCCAGCCCCCGGCGGGCGGGCGGGAACCAGGAGTTGACCAGCGGGATGCCGATGGCGAACGTGGTGCCGCCCAGGCCGAGCAGGAAACCCACCGCTAGCAGGGCGCCGAAGGAGCTCTTGGCGGGGATCAGCAGCAGGACCGGGACGATGGTCAGCGCCGAGACCAGCGGGAACTTCGTGTGCGGGCCGGACCGCCCGGCGCAGTCGGGGAGAGGCCGTACGGATGACCGAGATCAGCGGTCCTGACGTGCGGCGGGTGTGTCAGAATGCCGCCCGAACGTGTGATCGGCGATCTTCGGGGGGCGTCATGGCATGGCACAGCAAGGGATACAGCCCGGCGAGCCTCGGCGTGCGGTTCGCCCTGGAACTCGGCGCGCTCGCCGCTGACGCCTACTGGGGCTGGCAGGCCTGGGACAGCCCCTGGCGCTACATCCTGGTCGTCGTCGCGCCGCTGCTCGCCGCCACTGTGTGGGGCGTTTTCAACGTGCCGGGTGACAAGTCCCGTTCGGGAAAGGCGCCCGTCGCCGTCCCGGGCCCGGTGCGACTCGCCCTGGAGATCGCCGTCTTCGGTACCGCCGTCGCCGCCCTCGCCGACGCCGGAGCGACCGTCCCGGCCCTCTGCTACGCCGCCGTGCTCGTCGTCTACCACGCCACGGCGTACGACCGACTGCGCTGGCTGCTGGGTCACTGACCCCCGGAAGACCCCTGATCTGTACCGTTACGTGACCTCGCCCCGTGACGCGGGGCGCCCGATCGGGCATACTCCATCGCGCCACAGCCGCTGATCAAGCCGCGCCGAGACCCGGCGGGAGACGATCGGCATTTGGCACCGCAAGACGTACGGCACCGCCACACCCTGGGCGGTCGCCGCCGCGCCTGACAGGGAGGAGCGCGCCGCCATGCCCCACAACGGCCCGCAGCCGGTAGACCGCCAACTGCCCACCGAGGAGGCCCGAGACCTGCTCGCCCTCACCCGCGAGCTGGCCCAGCGGGAGATCCTGCCCCGGGCCGCCGAGGAGGAGGACACCGGGCACTTCCCGCGGGACACCTTCGCCCTCATCGGTGAGGCCGGACTGCTCGGCCTCCCGTACCCGGAGGAGTACGGCGGCGGCGGACAGCCCTACGAGGTGTACCTGCAGGTCCTGGAGGAGTTGGCGGCGGCCAGGCTCACCGTCGGCCTCGGCGTGAGCGTCCACACGCTCGCCTGCCACGCGGTGGCGCACTTCGGCACCAAGGAACAGCGTGCCGAGCACCTGCCCGCGATGCTCGGCGGGGCGCTCCTCGGGGCGTACTGCCTGTCGGAGCCCGCCGCGGGCTCGGACGCCGCGTCCCTGAACACCCGCGCGGTCCTCGACGACGGCAACTGGACCATCGACGGCACCAAGGCGTGGATCACGCACGGCGGAGTCGCGGACTTCTACACCGTGCTCGCCCGCAGCGGCGCCGAGGGCCCGCGCGGCATCACCGCGTTCCTGGTCCCCGCGGACTCGGCGGGCCTGAGCGCCGCCCAGCCCGAGCGGAAGATGGGCATGAAGGGCTCGCCCACCGCGCAGGTCCACTTCGACGGTGTGACCGTCCCCGACAGCCGGCGGGTCGGCGAGGAGGGCCAGGGCTTCTCCATCGCGCTGTCCGCGCTCGACTCGGGCCGGCTCGGCATCGCGGCCTGCGCCATCGGGGTCGCCCAGGGCGCCCTCGACGAGGCGCTGGCCTACACGATGGCCCGCAAGCAGTTCGGCCGTCCGCTCGTGGACTTCCAGGGACTGCGCTTCATGCTGGCCGACATGGCCACCAAGATCGAGGCGGGCCGGGCGCTCTACCTCGCCGCGGCCCGGCTGCGCGACGCCGGCCGGGACTTCTCGCGGCAGGCCGCCATGGCCAAGCTCTTCTGCACGGACGCCGCGATGCAGGTGACCACCGACGCGGTGCAACTCCTCGGCGGCTACGGCTACACGGTCGACTTCCCCGTCGAGCGCTACATGCGTGAGGCCAAGGTGCTGCAGATCGTCGAGGGCACCAACCAGATCCAGCGCATGGTCATCGCCCGGCACCTCGCCGGGCCGGAGAGCAAGCCGTAACACCGCGCCGGTGCCGCGCCCCCCGGGGACGCGGCACCTGTCGCCTGAAGAGCTGCCGCCGGGTTCAGGCCGCGCGCTGGCGCGGCACCCGCACCGGGCGCGACTCGGGGCCGTACGCGTGCGAGAACGGCTGGGTGCGCCAGTCGAGTCCGGCGGGCAGCGTCAGCAGCGTGGCCAGGTCCTCGCCGGTGTACTCCATACCGTCCACCTGCCGCGCGTCCCGCAACGCGCGCCCGGAACCGGCACAGACGGTGAGGCCGAACGGATTCCACGGCGTGGGGCACAGCGCGTGCTCCGGCAGCACCTCCTCGCCCTCGAACAGCGCGATCGGCCGCGCGCAGTCCGGGCAGTGCACCCGCAGGATGTCGTAGACCTCCTCGTCGAACGCCTCCTCGGCGTCCAGAGCGGCGGCCTCGAGCGCCTGGGTGCGTTCGTCGTCCTCCTCGAGTACGGGCTCCGTACGGTCGCTGCGGCTGTGCCGCACATGGGTGCGCATAGTGGATCCCCCTTGGATGAACGCCCGTTCGACGGGCCCGCCGGGCGCGACGGCCACGGCCATAGCGAGCACTTCCCGTCCGGCGCCACCGGTAACCGCGGCGGCCGCCGTCGCGGGGTGCATACGGTGTGGCCTTCGTCACATGTGACGCCGTTCGGGGCCCGCGCGCGCCCGGAGAACGCCCTCCCGCCCCGGCGCGCCCCCTGCCCGCTGTGCCGGAGGCCCTCCGGGGCAGTAGGTTGACCGCCGTGGAGGAGCTGGACCAGCAGATCGTGGAACTTCTCGTCGCCGATGGGCGGATGAGCTACACCGACCTGGGCAAGGCCACGGGCCTGTCCACCTCGGCGGTGCACCAGCGCGTGCGCCGTCTGGAGCAGCGCGGGGTGATCCGCGGCTACGCGGCGATCGTCGACGCCGAAGCGGTCGGACTCTCCCTGACAGCGTTCATCTCGATCAAGCCGTTCGACCCGAGCGCGCCGGACGACATCGCGGAACGCCTCGCCGAGGTACCGGAGATCGAGGCCTGCCACAGCGTCGCGGGGGAGGAGAACTACATCCTCAAGGTCCGCGTCGCGACCCCCGGCGAGCTGGAGCACCTGCTCGCCCGGATCCGCACCCTGGCCGGGGTCTCCACCCGCACCACCGTCGTGCTGTCCACTCCGTACGAGGCCCGGCCCCCGCGCATCTGAGCGCTCCCGGCAGGGGAGAGACTGTCCCTCATGAACGAGCGCACCCCCTCCACGACCGTGCTGCTGCGCGGCGGAACCGTCTACAGCCCCGCCGACCCCTTCGCCACGGCCATGGTCGTGGAGGGCGGCACCGTCGCCTGGGTGGGCTCCGAGGGCGCCGCCGACTCCTTCGTGGACGGCGTCGACGAAGTGGTCCGACTTGACGGCGCGCTCGTCACCCCCGCGTTCACCGACGCGCACGTCCACACCACCGCGACCGGACTGGCGCTCACCGGTCTCGACCTCACCGCCGCCGGCTCCCTCTCCGACGCGCTCGCCCGGACGGCCGCGTTCGCCCGCGACCGTCCCGGCGACCGGGTGCTGCTCGGCCACGGCTGGGACGAGTCGCGCTGGCCCGAGCGGCGGACCCCGTCCCGCCAGGAGCTGGACGAGGCGGTCGGCGGCCGGCCGCTCTACCTGACCCGGGTGGACGTGCACTCCGCCGTCGTCACCACCGCGCTGCTCGACCTCGTCCCCGGCGTGCGCGACCTGGCGGGATACCACCCGCACGGCCCGCTCACCAGCGACGCGCACCACGCGGTACGGCGCGCCGCGCACGCCGCCGTCACCCCCGCCCAGCGGCTCGCGGCGCAGCGCGCGGCCCTGCGCCACGCGGCGTCGCTGGGGATCAGCACCGTGCATGAGTGCGCCGGCCCCGACATCTCCTCCGAGGACGACCTCACCGGCCTGCTGGCGCTCGCCGCGGCGGAATCCGGCCCCCAGGTCTTCGGGTACTGGGCGGAGGCCGTGAAGGACGCCTCGGGGCTCGACCGGATCCGGGACCTGGGCGCCATCGGCGCCGGCGGTGACCTGTTCGTCGACGGATCCCTCGGCTCGCGCACCGCCTGCCTGCACGCGCCCTACGCCGACGCCCCGCACAGCGGCACCTCCTTCCTCGACACCGACGCCATCGCCGCCCATGTCGCCGCCTGCACCGAGGCCGGCCTGCAGGCGGGCTTCCATGCCATCGGGGACGCCGCCGTGTCGTCCGTCGTGGCCGGTGTGCGGGCCGCCGCCGAGCGCGTGGGCACCGACCGGATCCGCGCGCTGCGGCACCGGGTCGAGCACGCCGAGATGATGACGCCGGACGCGATCACCGGCTTCGCCGAACTGGGCCTGATCGCCTCGGTGCAGCCGGCCTTCGACGCGGCCTGGGGCGGCGAGGAGGGCATGTACGCGGAGCGGCTCGGCGCCGAACGGGCCCGGACGCTCAACTCCTACGCCGCGATGGTGCGGGCCGGCGTGCCGCTCGTCCTCGGCTCCGACAGCCCTGTCACCCCGCTCGACCCGTGGGGCGCCGTGCGCGCCGCCGCGTTCCACCGCACCCCCGGGCACCGCATCTCGGCCCGCGCCGCCTTCAACGCCCACACCCGCGGCGGCTGGCGCGCGGTCGGCCGGGACGACACCGGTGTCCTGATGCCGGGCGCGCCCGCCGACTACGTGCTCTGGCGGGGCGGCGAACTGGTGGTGCAGGCCCCGGACGAGCGGGTCGCCAACTGGTCGACGGACCCGCGTTCGGGCACGCCTGGCTTGCCCGACGTCGCACCGGACCGTGCCCTTCCGGTCGCGCTGCGTACCGTCGTGTCCGGTCGCACGGTCTACGCACGGCCGAACGAGTGACCCGTGGCGGTCACATGCGGCCGAACGGTGTGCCCTCGGCCTGTCGCGCCGACTCGCCCGGCCCCGCACTGACCTGCTGATTTGAAGGATCGTCGCAGGTCAAGTGGGTGTTGACAGCCAGCGGTCGAGGGCGAGTAGGTTCGGCCGAGTCCACCACAGGACGTCGGACCGGGGACCCTCCGCGAATCCGTCGACCGCCGCTGGGCCATGGGGTGTCGCGCCGCACGTGCACGCCGCCACTGGCAGCCAGGTCCAGCGTCAGCGGCACGGAAAGCGGCTCGCTTCACGGCGAGTGCCGCCGGACGGCAGGTGTGACCCGGGAAGGGCCCGGACGCCCAGTAGACAACGGCCTTGGCGCCGACTCGCAGCCAGCGGGTCCCAGGTCGGCCCGAAGGGCGTTCCGGGCCCGTTCCGTAGCGGGCGCCTCCCGCACGGCCCGGCTCCGCGCCCGGCCTCCGCCGCAGGTTTCCGCGCCCCCGTTCCCGGGCCAGGCCTTTGCCCACCCGCGACCCGCGCCGGCGCGAACACGTTGTACCGTCACTGCACCAGCTCACCACCTGCAGGAAGGCCGCGACGTGCGCCCGCGACCCGACACCGCCCCGGCCGTGGATCCAGCCGCAGAACCGGCCGCGGATCCAGCCAAGGACGCGGTCGTGGACCCGGCCGCCGATCCGGACGTGGCCGGGCCCGCGCCCGAGCGTCCCGGCCGGCGCCGGCGTGCCGCGCTGGCCGCCCGCCGCGCCGCTCCCCGCAGCGCCGCCGCCGCGCTCTGCGGACTGGCGCTGGCCGCCGCCTTCCCGCCGTACGACCTGTGGCCGCTGTCGATCGCCGCGGTCGCCGGCCTGTCCCTTCTCACCCGCGGCAGGACCGCCCGCCAGGGCGCCTGGCTCGGCTTCGCCTTCGCGCTGCCCTTCTTCCTGTGGCTGCTGCTGTGGCTGCGGGTCGTCGGCTACGACGCGGTCTTCGGGCTCTCCGTGCTGGAGGCGCTCTTCATCGCCGCGCTCGGGGCCGGTCTGGCGATCACCTCCCGGCTGCCGGGCTGGCCGCTGTGGGGCGGCTGCCTGTGGGTGGCCGAGGAACTGGCCCGGGACCGGCTGCCCTTCGGCGGCTTCCCCTGGGGGCGCCTGGCGTTCGCCAACACCGGCTCGCCGTACACGCCGCTGGCGGCCCTCGGCGGGGCCCCGCTGGTGACCTTCGCCGTCGCGCTGACCGGCACGCTGCTGGCCGCGGCCCTGCTCGCCGCCCTGCGGCTGCGCGCCGCCGGAACCGCGCGGACGGCCCGGTCGCTGCTGCCCGTGGCCGGGACCGCCGCGATCGCGGCCGCCGTCCTCGCCGCCGGTTACGCGGTGCCGGTGCCCACCGACGCCACCGACTTCGTCAAGGTCGCCATCGTGCAGGGCAACGTCCAGCAGCCCGGGATGCACTTCCTCGGTCGGCCGATGCAGATCCTGGACAACCACGTCAAGGCCACCCTCAAGCTGGCCGAGGACATCAGGGCGGGGCGCACGCCCAAGCCGGATCTGGTGATCTGGCCGGAGAACTCCTCCGACCTCGACCCGTTCAGCAACCCGCAGGCGTACGACAAGATCACCGGCGCGGTCCGGGCCGTGGGCGTCCCGGTCCTGGTCGGCGCGCTGGTCGACGGCCCGGACGCCAAACACGTGCAGAACGAGGGCATCGTCTGGGACCCGGTCTCCGGACCCGGCGCCTCGTACACCAAGCAGCACCCGGTGCCGTTCGGCGAGTACGTGCCCTTCCGCACCGAGCTGACCAAGGTCATCCACCGGCTCGACCAGATCCCCCGGGACTTCTACCCGGGCAAGAACACCGGGGTCCTCAAGATCGGGCCCGCCACGCTCGGCGACGTCATCTGCTTCGAGGTCGCCTACGACGAGATCGTGCACGACACCGTCACCGCGGGGGCGCGCGCGATCATCGTGCAGACCAACAACGCGACGTACGGCCGCACCGGCCAGCCCGAGCAGCAGCTCGCCATGTCGCGGCTGCGGGCCATCGAACACGGCCGTGCCATCGTCACCGCCGCGACCAGCGGCATCAGCGCCGTGGTGGCCCCCGACGACACCATCGAGCAGCGCACGAAGGAATTCACCCAGGATGTCCTGAGTGCCCGGATCCCACTGCGCGACGAGCTCACGGTGGCCGACCGCGTCGGTACGGCTCCCGAGTGGACTCTCGCTATGGTTGGCATTCTGTCCTGCGCTGTCGCCATCGCGCTCGGCAGGCGCGAAGCCACAAAAGCGAAGGGGCAGCAGTGAACGAGGGCGGTGGGGTTCCCCATGGCGGAGCCCAGGGGAGGGACTTCGGTCCGCTCGGCACGGTTCTGGTCATCATCCCGACCTACAACGAAGCCGAGAACATCAAGCCGATCGTGGCCCGGGTCCGGTCCGCGGTACCCGAGGCCCACATCCTGGTCGCGGACGACAACAGCCCCGACGGCACCGGCAAGCTCGCCGACGAACTGGCCTCGGGCGACGACCACGTCCACGTGCTGCACCGGCAGGGCAAGGAAGGCCTCGGCGCCGCCTACCTGGCCGGCTTCCGCTGGGGCATCGACCAGGGCTACGGCGTCCTCGTCGAGATGGACGCCGACGGCTCGCACCAGCCCGAGGAGCTGCCCCGCCTGCTCACCGCCCTCAAGGGCGCGGACCTGGTCCTCGGCTCCCGCTGGATCCCCGGCGGCCGGGTCGTCAACTGGCCCAAGTCCCGCGAGTTCCTCTCGCGCGGCGGCAGCACGTACTCGCGGATCCTGCTGGACGTGCCGATCCGTGACGTCACCGGCGGCTACCGGGCCTTCCGCAAGGAGACCTTGACCGGACTGGGCATGGACGAGGTGGCGTCCGCCGGCTACTGCTTCCAGGTCGACCTGGCCTGGCGCACGGTCAAGGCGGGCTTCCACGTCGTCGAGGTCCCGATCACCTTCGTGGAACGCGTGCGCGGCGACAGCAAGATGAGCCGCAACATCGTGGTCGAGGCGCTGTGGCGGGTCACCGCCTGGGGCGTGGGCTCGCGGGCGAGCCGGGTCTTCGGCCGTACCTCCCGCTGACCGTACGTCCCACTGAACGTGATCCGGCTGACCGTGATCCGGCCGAGCGGGTTGGCCCAGCGATCGCGCCGAGCCTGATCGTTGTTGTCCGTCGGTGATCGTGCCTTTATCCGGACCCAGGCACAATTGACCGTATGACTACCAGCACCCCGCCCCCCGTCCGCCCCCGGCGCTCGCGCGTCCGCACCTTCGCACCGCTCGCGGTGGCGGCCTGGGCGGTCCTGGAGATCTGGCTGCTGACCGTGGTCGCCTCGGCCACCAGCGGCGTCACCGTCCTGCTGCTGCTCGTGGCCGGATTCCTGCTCGGCGCGCTCGCCGTGAAGCGGGCCGGGCGCAGCGCCTGGCGCAGCCTGACCGTCTCCATGCAGCCGGGGCCCGCGGGGGCGTCCGGCACACCGGGGATCGCCCCGTCCGGGAGCGAGGCGACCGGGGCGGCGCTGGGCATGCTGGGCGGCCTGCTGCTGATGATCCCGGGCTTCGTCTCCGACGCGATCGGGCTGCTGTGCCTCTTCCCGCCCACCCGCGCGCTGCTGCGCAAGGCGGCCGACCGCGCTCTGGGGCGCCGCAGGAGCTACGACTCCGGCTCGATAGGTGATCTGTTCCAGCAGGCCCGGGTGGCCAACGAGCAGATCCGCATCCACCGTCCCGACGGCAAGGTCATCGCCGGCGAGGTCATCCAGGGCGAGGTCGTGGACCCGGACCGCAAAAACCCCGGGACAGAGCGCTGATCAGCGCTCCGCCACGGGGCAGAAGTGTTGGGCGGGCCCGTGTGTCACCACGGGCCCGATGCCTGTTGGTCAGGCGCTCTTGCGGTTGTCGCGCGGATGCACCGCGATGTTCATCGCTCCGGACCTCAGGACGGCCAGCCTCTCGGCCAGCACCTCCTCGAGCTCCTCGAGCGTGCGCCGCTCCATGAGCATGTCCCAGTGCGTGCGCGCGGGCTTGGTTTCCTTCTTCTCCGGGCCCTCTCCGTCCACCAGAAGTGCGATGGTGCCGCATGCACGGCACTCCCACTCCGACGGAATCTCGGCCTCAACCGAGAACGGCATCTCAAAACGATGTCCGTTCCGGCATGCGTACTCAACGGTCTGGCGAGGTGCCAGATCGATACCACGGTCGGTCTCGTAGCTAGTGGCCCCGAGTCGCGTACCGCGGAGAGCTCGCTCACTCATGAATCGTGCCTCCCGGGCTTTGTCGCCCACAGGACAGGTGTCGCTGTCGTCGTCATCCGGTCAACGTCCGGTCGGCGGTGAAGATTCCCGTTGAGGGACATGCGCCCGCCCGTCGCCCACCGCCACCCTTTCTCGGAGGGCGCTGCGCGCCGCGCTTTTTCCTACCGTCGTGCCGCCCCTGTTTGTACCCACCGTTGACCGTTTTGTCACATCTGTTACCAGATGTCACCCGGCGTTTTCATATCTTTGGCGCGCAGTAACGGTCAACCTGCCGGGACAACCGCGTACACTACCGGCCCGCGACCCCCAATACCTAAATTGTGTCCGGGACGCGATTCCCCGCGGCCTCCACTGCCGCGCGCACCGGCACCCGGGCCAGCAGCACGAACCCGACCGCGAAGAAGATCACCAGCGAGATGATCGCGTCGCGGTAGCTGCCGGTCAGCTGGTAGGTCAGCCCGAACAGCAGAGGTCCGAGCCAGCTCGTACCCCGGTCGCTGACCTCGTACACCGAGAAGTACTCGGCCTCCTTGCCGCGCGGTACCAGGTGGGAGAAGAGCGATCGGGACAGCGCCTGGCTGCCGCCGAGGACCATCCCGATGGCGGCAGCGAGCGCGAAGAACCAGACAGGTTCACCCGCGGGAAGGAAGTATCCGGCGCCGATGGTGACCGTCCAGGCGGCCAGCGAGCCCAGCACGGTGCGCTGGGCCCCGTAGCGGGCGGCCAGCCGGCCCAGCAGCAGCGCGCCGGCCACGGCCAGCACCTGGACCAGCAGGATGGCGGTGATCAGCGTCCCCTGTTCCAGGCCCAGCTCCTCGGAGCCGTACACCGACGCCTGCGAGATCACTGTCTGGATGCCGTCGTTGTAGACCAGGTACGCCAGCAGGAAGGCGAGGGTCAGCGGATAGCGGCGCATGTCCCGCGCGGTGGCCGCCAGCTGCCGCCAGCCCTGGCCGAGCGCCCCGGACCCGGCGCCGCGATCGGCGGACGGATCGGCGGACGCGGCGCGCGGCCCCGGGCGGTCCCGCAGCCGGCGCAGCGGCACCACGGTGAACACCGCCCACCACAGTCCCGCCGAGGCGAGGCAGATGCGCACCGCGGTCCCCTTGGAGACGCCGAAGGCGTCATGGCCGAGGAACAGCCCCAGGTTCGCCACCAGCATCAGCGCGCCCGCCGCGTACCCGAACGCCCAGCCCCTCGACGACACCGCGTCCCGTTCGTGCGGCTCCGCGATCTGCGACAGGAAGGCGTTGTAGAGCACCACGGACGCCGCGTACGAGACGTTCGCCACGATCAGCAGCGCGCCGCCGAGCAGGTAGCGGTCGCCGGCCAGGAAGAACATCCCCGCGGTCGCCGCGGCGCCCAGATAGGCGAAGGCGCCCATCAGCGGCTTCTTGCGGCCGGTCCGGTCCGCGACCGCGCCCGCCAGCGGCATCACCAGCACCGACAGCAGTACCGAGGCGGAGATCGTGTACGCGAAGTACGCGCCGGCCCGCACCGGGATGCCCAGCGGGTGCACATAGCCGTCGGCGTCGGCGGCGGCCTTCGCGACGTCGGTGAGATAGGGGCCGAGGAAGACCGTGATCACACTCGTGGAGAAGACCGAGTTGGCCCAGTCGTAGAAGTACCAGCCGCGCTGTTCGCGGCGCCGCTCCAGGGCGCGCTCGTCGACCGCTGTTTCCGTTACCGCCGTGCCCACCAGGTCCCCCGCTCGGACAACACCGTGCGCAGTGCCTCGATGTGATCGGTCATGATGCCATCCACCCCGAGGTCGAGGAGCGCGGTCATCCGACCGGGGTCGTTGATCGTCCAGACATGGACCTGCAGACCCCGCCGGTGCGCGGCGTCGATGAACCTGCCGTCCGCCACCGGAACGCCCGCGACGCGCTCCGGCACCTGGACGCAGACCGCGCCGCCGCGCACCGCCGCGTCCAGCAGCCGCGCGGGCAGCCGCTCCAGCGGCCGGCCGCCGTACGAGAGCAGCCGCAGGCCCGCCACGCCCCGGGTGCCCAGCGAAGTGGCCAGCCGGGGTCCGGCGAGCGCCCGCAGCCGGGCCACCCGCGCCTCGGAGAACGATCCGGCGCACACCCGGTCCCAGGCGTCCGCCCGGCGGACCGCGTCGAGCAGCGGGCCGGCGGCGGCCTCCGCCTTCACATCGACGTTCCACCGGGCCTCGGGAAAGGCCTCCAGCAGCTCCTCGAACGTGGAGACCGGCTCGCGGCCCGCGACGCGGGCGCGCGCGACCTCGCTCCACGGCAGGTCGGCGATGGCGCCGCGCGCGTCGGTGACGCGGTCCAGCGTCGCGTCGTGGAAGGCGACCAGCACGCCGTCCGACGTGAGGTGGACGTCGGTCTCCAGATAGCGGTAGCCGAGGTCGACGGCGCGGCGGAAGGCCGCGAGGGTGTTCTCCAGGCCGTCCGCCGCTCCGCCGCGATGGGCGAAGGCGAGGGGCGCCGGATGGTCCAGATACGGGTGGACCGGGAGAGGGGAAGGTGCGCTCACCTACGGCAGTATGGCCGGGTCCGCGCAGGCGCCGGCCACCGGCCGGTCCCCGCCGGCCGCGACGACCGTGCTCCGGCCGGATTCCCCGGATCGCGCAACCGGCTCCTGAACCGGTTCCGCGACCTGCGGGACCTCCTGCGGGAGCTCCTGCGGGACCTCGAAGAAGCGCAGGAAGTACTGGGCGAGCGGCCCGATCGCCACCGCGTACAGCACGGTGCCCACCCCGACGCCGCCGCCCAGCAGGAAGCCGACGGCCAGCACCGTCAGTTCGATGCCGGTGCGCACCAGCCGGATCGACCGCCCCGTCCTGCGGTGCAGTCCCGTCATCAGCCCGTCGCGCGGGCCCGGTCCGAAGCGTGCGGTGATGTACAGGCCGGTCGCCACCCCGTTGAGCACGATCGCCGCCACCAGCAGCGGGATCCGGACGCCGAGCGCGTGGACGTCCGGCATCAGCCGAAGCGTGCCGTCCATCGCCAGCCCGACGATGAAGACATTGGACACGGTGCCCAGGCCCGGCCGCTGCCGCAGCGGCCACCACAGCAGCAGCACCGCCGCGCCCACCACGATCGACACCATGCCGATGCTCAGCCCGGAATGATGGGAGAGACCCTGGTGGAAGACGTCCCACGGGTCCAGGCCGAGACCGGCGCTGACCAGCAGGCCGTCACTGGCGCCGTACAGCACCAGACCGGCATAGAGATGGACGATGCGGCGACCGGTGTGCACGGCGACCCCCCTGGTGAAAGTGGCGAGATACGTGGCACTCTGTGGCATGGATGTGCGTGACCGCCACAGCCAATCCGGGAAAGGTGGACTGAATTCCATGTCGCAGTGGACTGCATCAGTAGGAGCGGCGCCGCTCGCCCGGCTGCTCGAACCCCGGCCGGCCCCCGGTGGTGGCGGCCGTCGCGTACCGGCCTACCGCGGACTCGCCGACGGCGTACGGGTGTTGGTGCTCGAAGGCCGGGTGCCGGTCGCCGCCCGGCTGCCCGCCGAGCGGGAGCTCGCCCTCGCGCTGGGTGTCAGCCGCACCACCGTCGCCGCCGCCTACGAGGCGCTGCGCGCCGAGGGGTTCGCCCGCTCCCGGCGCGGCGCGGGCAGCTGGACCGCCATACCGGACGGGCACGCGCTGCCGAGCCGGATCCTGGACCCGCTCCCGCCGGACTCCGCCGGCACCGTCATCGACCTCGGCTGCGCCGCCCTGCCCGCCCCCGAGCCGTGGCTGACCCGCGCGATGGAGGGCGCCCTGGCCGAACTGCCGGCCTACGCGGCCACCCACGGCGACTTCCCCGCCGGACTGCCGGTGCTGCGCGAGGCGATCGCCGACCGGTACACCGCCCGCGGCGTACCGACCATGCCCGAGCAGATCATGGTCACCACCGGTGCCATGGGCGCCATCGCCGCCGCGGCCCGCCGGCTCGTCGGGCTCGGCGAACGGGTCGCGGTGGAGTCCCCGAGCTACGCCAACGTGCTGGAGCTGTTCCGCGAGACCGGCGCGCGACTGGTTCCGGTGGCCATGCGCGACGGCCTCGGCGGCTGGGACATCGACGCCTGGCAGCGGGTGCTGCGCGACGCCGCGCCGCGGATGGCGTACGTCATGCCCGACTTCCACAACCCGACCGGCACCCTGGTCGGTGACGAGCAGCGCCGCGCCCTGGTCGAGACGGCCCGCGCCTCCGGGACCGTCGTGGTCGCGGACGAGACGATGGCCGAGCTCGTGCTCGACGCGGACACGACCATGCCGCGGCCGATGGCCGCCTTCGACCGAGGCGGCACCGTGATCACGGTCGGCTCGGCGAGCAAGGCGATCTGGGCGGGGCTGCGGATCGGCTGGGTCCGGGCGGCGCCGGACGTCGTGCGCCGGCTGGTCTCCGCCCGCGCCTATCTGGACCTCGGATCCCCCGTCGTCGACCAGCTCGCCGTCGCCTGGCTGCTGCGCGGCGGCGGCTGGGACCAGGCCGTCGCCACCCGCCGCGCCCGCGCCGCCGAGCACCGGGACGACCTGGTGGCGGCGCTGCGCGAGCAGACCCCGGACTGGGAGTTCACCGTCCCGACCGGCGGTATGACGATGTGGGTGCGTACCGGCGACGTGTCGGGTTCCCGGCTCGCGGTGGCCGGCGAACGCCTCGGCGTCCGTGTCCCGTCCGGGCCCCGGTTCGGTGTCGACGGCGCCTTCGAGTCCTACGTGCGCCTGCCGTTCACGGTGGGCGGCGCCACCGCCAAGGAAGCCGTCTCCCGGCTGGCCGCCGCCGCGCACATCGTCCGCTCCGGCGGCGGCTCCGACGCCGAGGGCGCCGGCCTCTTCGTGGCCTGACCACCGGTTCCGGGCCCCGTCCGGTGCGGACAGGGCCCGGAACCGTCCGGCCAGGACCGTCAGCGCTCCAGGTCCGCCGTGGGGCGGATCAGCGGCTCCGTCACCGGCTCCCGGTCGGGCTCCGGTTCCGGCTCGGGCTCGTGCTCCAGGGCGTCGGCCGGGGTGTCGACCGGCGGGAGCAGGGCGAGGACGGCCTCGCGGTCGGCCTCGCCGGTCTCCTCGTCGTACGGGTCGGGAGTGGCCGGGACCTGCAGGCGCAGGACCGGGCCGGTGCCGAGCCGGGCGTAGCCGCGGCCGGCCGGGACCTCGGCCGCCGAGGTGGTGCACTGCGGGGCGCCGAGGACGGCCTGCGCGTGCTCGGGGTCGAGGGCGCCGAGCAGGACGCGGGCGCGGGTGTGGGTGACGACGGCCGGGGAGAGCACCTCGGCGGAGTCGATCTGGTCGGCGACGGCCACCGCCACGTTGGCGGTGCGCCCGTGCCGCAGCGGCACGTCCAGCAGCAGCTGCGGATCGGGGCGGCCCTCGGCGTGCGCGAGCTGGGTGAGCGCCGTGGGCCGGTCGACGAGGACCCACAGCGGGCGGCGGGTGTCCTCCGGGGCCGCATGCCCGGCCTGGCGGGCCCGGTTGACCGCGATCAGCCGCCGTTCGGTCTCGTGCGAGGCCCATTCGAGGGTGGCGCAGGTCCCGGCGAGGCCGCTCTCGACGGCCAGCACGCCGGGGCGTCCGATGAGGCAGGCGTACTCGCCGCTGCCGCTGCCGTCGATGACCACGACATCGCCGTGGCACAGCGCCTGCAGGGCGATCGAGCGCAGCAGGCTGGTCGTGCCGGTGCCCGGCCGGCCCAGCGCCAGCAGATGCGGCTCGGTGGAGCGCGGCCCGGTCCGCCAGACGACGGGTGGGGCGTCGCGCACCTCGTCCCCGTCGGCGACCGGCACGGTGCGCTGGACGGTCTCGGAGTCGGTGAAGCCGAGGACGGTTTCGCCGGGTGCGGTCACGAAGCGCTGCGCGGTGATCCCGGTGGACAGCGGCGCCAGCGCGGTGAGGGTGAGGTGGTTCTCCTCCTCGTTCCAGTCGAAGCGGTACTCGCGGCCGCGCCCCGCCTTGGCGTGCAGCAGCTGCTCGACGCGGGAGCGCGCCGTGGCCTCGCCGTCGGTGAAGTACGCCGGGTAGCGCAGATGCAGCCGGGCCAGCCGGCCGTCCTCGAAGGCGTACTCGCTGAAGGCGCTGTCCCAGCCGCCGTCGCGCGCGTAGAGCGGGGCCGGGTCGTCGGGGTCGGACAGATACGGCACCAGCGCCTCGTACAGCGCCTGGAGCTTCCCGGTCTCGGCCTCGGTGGGTCCGGTGGGCTCGGGGGCGGTGCGGTCGCGGCCCATCCAGCCCGCGCAGGCCAGCACCGCGCCCAGGGCCAGCAGCGGCCCGTACGGCATCAGCGCGACGACGACGAGCGCGGCGGCGCCGAGCAGCAGCGCGGGGCCGCGCCGGTCCTTGGGGGTGCGGACCCACCAGCTGCGGGCCCAGCCGGCCTGCATGCGCATGCCCCGGGTGATGGTGATGAGCGGATGGAGCACGTCGGTGGCACTGTCGGCGGCGGTCCGCGCGATGTCGCGGCTGCGCGCGAGTGAGGGCCGGCTGTTCACGATGGTCGCGAACGACGGCCTGCTGCTCAGGATGCTGGGGAGGGGGCGCCTGGCCACGGATGCTCCAGTGGGTGGGTTCGCGGGAGGGTGGCGGGTCGTGGGTGACGAGGTGGGGCCCGGAGCGCTGCGAAGCGTCCGGGCCCTGGGGCTGCCGTCGTAGACGGCCCCGCTAGATCTTGATCCCGCCCAACAGGCTCGCCAGGCTGGCTCCGCCGGCCTTGATGCTCGGGGCGATTCCGGTGCCCGCGAGGTAGAAGCCGAAGAGGGCGCAGACGAGGAGGTGGGAGACCTTCAGCCCGTCTTTGCGGAAGAACAGGAACGCGATGACGCCGAGCAGAACGACGCCTGAGATAGACAGGATCATTGGGCTTTCTCCTGGGTGATGGGGACGGTCACCATGAGTTCTTCCAGGCTCACAAAAAGTAATGGGTGGTGGAAAGTGGTAAATGGGTGATTTGTAGGAAATTTCCCCCGAATGGTCGTTCCGGAAGCCCCTCGGAGCGATCTCGGCGCGATCCTTGCCGGGCCGGCCGCGGGTCATGTCCGCCCTCACGCGAATGGCGCAGCCAAGTCGCCCGAACAGGCGAGTGACCCCGCCGATCCAGGGCCAGGGCCTGGCGCCGCGTATGCGACGATGCCGCCTATGCGGCTGACCCCGATCACCTGGCCCCGGCTGGCCGGGACCCTCGCCGACCGGGTCGCCGGCCTCACTCCGACGGCCGCCAGGCCGTGGCTGCGGGTGGCCGTCGACGGCGCCCCGGCCGCCGGACCCGCCGCGCTGGCGGACGCGCTCGCCGACGAACTGCCCGCCCGCGGGCACCGCGTGCTGCGGGTGCGCGCCGCGGACTTCTGGCGCCCCGCCTCGCTGCGCTTCGAATACGGCCGCGAGGACTCCGACGCCTACTACGACCTGTGGTTGGACACCGGCGCGCTGCGCCGCGAGGTCCTCGACCCGCTGGCACCGGGCGGCAGCGGCCGGGTGCTGCCCTCGCTGTGGGACGCGGCCACCGACCGCGCGACCCGGGCCGGCTACGTGGAACTGCCGCCCGGCGGTGTCCTGCTGCTGGACGGTCAACTGCTGCTCGGCCAGGGGCTCGACCTCGACCTGACGGTCCATCTGCGGCTCTCCCCGGCGGCCCTGGCCCGGCGCACCCCGGACGGCGAACGCTGGACGCTGCCCGCCTTCGGCCGATACGCCGACGAGGTCCGCCCGGCGGAGGCCGCGGACGTCCTGGTGCACGCCGACGACCCCCGGCACCCGGCCTGGAGCGGACATCCCTTGCCGCCGGACCACGCGGACGGCTAGCGTCGCCCCCCACCATGACCTTCGCGATCGCGCCGATGAGCGCCGAGCACATACCCGAGGCCGCCGCCCTGTACGACCGCTGGTCCGGACACTCCCGAAAAGGCAGGCCGCCGGGCGCCCCGTCCGGCGAGGAACTGCTCGGGAAGCTCCTCGCGGAACCCGACACCGAGGCCTACTTCGCCCGGGACAGCGGCGGCCGGCCTGCCGGATACCTCGCGGCCACCCCGCTCGACCTCGCCGAGGACGCCCCCGCCGCGCTCCGCAGCCACCCGCGCTCCGCGGTGGTCCGGCACGGCGGGCACGCCCCCGCGCCCGGGCAGCGCGACAACGCGGCGCTGCGCGCCCTGTACACCGAGGCCGCCGCCCGACTCGTCGCCCAGCGGCGACTGGTGCACTACGTCGAACTGCCGGCGTCCGGGACCGGCGCGATGGACTGGTGCCAACTGGGCTTCGGATTCGAGGAGATGTACGGGCTGATGGCCGTCAAACCCCGCGGCCGGCAGCCACGCGGAGTGGACGGGCTGAGCATCCGCCGGGCCGGCCCCGGCGATCTGCCGCAGATCGGCCGGATGGCCTCGGAGTCGGCCCGCTACCAACGGCAGTCCGCGATGTTCCTGCCGCAGTCCGACGCCGCACTGGCCGCGATGCGCACCCGGTACACCGACACCCTCTCCGATCCCCGCTGCGCGGCCTGGATCGCCGCCCGCGGCGGCGAGGAGATCGGCATGGTCCTGCTCGCCCCGTCCCCGGCCGGCCCGGTCACCCCCGACGCCTGCGTGGAACTGGCCGAGGCGTACGTCGAGCCGTCCGCGCGGGGCGAGGGCGTCAGCCGGATCCTGCTGGCCACCGCGGTGGCGTGGGCGTACGACCACGAGTACCGGCACATCGGCGCGCGCTGGCACTCCGCCTCGCCGCTGGCGGCCGGTCACTGGCCGGCGGTGGGCTTCCGGGTCGCCGCCTACCGCCTCAGCCGCGTCCTGGACCCCCGGATCCGCCCGGGGCAGGCTCCAGGACCGTCCGCGGGACAGTCCCAGGGACAGGCGTCGGCGCATCCCGCCATGTGACGGCGCTCACACCCGGCCCGCCGAGTGAGCGGGCTCACGCGTGTGATACGCAGCGCTGCCGACTTGTCCACGGTGCGTTCACCACATCGGCATTTTGTGACGCTTTCCATGTGCGGACTCACCGAACGTGAAGGAATCGCATACGCACAGACCGGACCTGCCGACATAGGGTCACGGAAATGCGCGGGTAACTCGCGACGTGATATGCGGCTCATTCCGGATTGTTGCCCAGCCGTCGGGAGTTCGTTTAGCTTCGCTCTCCTGCGGGTCGAGTGCTCGCAGGATCCCACCGGGTGGAACGCCTAGTCCTGCCGCTGCCCGGTGTCTTGAACACCAAACTTCTACGGCAGGAGCGGGGGACCCAGGTAAGTGCCGTTCCCGAAGATCGGGAATGGCTTGGGGTGAAGTCGCAATGCGTCGCGCCGTAATGGCGCATGCCGCGACCGGGCATCTCCGGCCCGAACCCGACAGCTCACCTCGCCGGCGTAGGAGAGGAACTCCTTCATGCCCGCAAAGGGAAAGCACCGTCGTGGCCGTATGAACCGGCTCACCAAGATCTGCGTCGCGGCCGGTACCGGTGGCGCCGCTCTCGCACTTCCGCTGGCCATGTCGTCGAACGCCTTCGCGGCCGACACGCACGTAGCCGCCGCGAACGCCGCCACCACCACCCCGGCGCACGCCGCACAGCCCGCCGCCAAGGCCGCTCCGGCCAAGGCCGCTCCCGCGAAGGGCCACGACGCCTCCTACAAGGTGGTCCACGGTGACAGCCTGTCGAAGATCGCCGACGTGCACCACGTCAGCGGTGGTTGGCAGAAGCTGTACACCGACAACAAGGAGACCGTCGGTGGCAACCCGGACCTGATCTTCCCCGGCCAGACCCTGGCCCTCGGCGCCAAGGCCGCCCCGTCGCACTCCGCGCCGTCCTCGCACCCGGCGCCGAAGTCGTCCGCGAAGTCCTCCTCCGCGCAGGCCAAGAAGGCCCCGGCCAAGAGCGACTCGGCTGCGAAGTCCTCGTCCTCCGCCACCAAGGCCCCCGCCGCGGCGAGCTCCTCCTCCGGTTACACCCTGCCGGTCTCGGGCGCCAGCATCGGCACCCCGTACCACCAGGCCGGTTCCAGCTGGTCCAGCGGTTACCACACCGGTGTGGACTTCGTCGTGCCGACCGGCACCACGGTGAAGGCGATCGCCGCCGGCACCGTCGTGTCCGCGGGCGACGGTGGCGCCTACGGCAACCAGGTCGTCATCCGGCACAGCGACGGCAAGTACTCGCAGTACGCGCACCTGTCCTCGCTGTCCGTCTCGGCCGGCGAGACCGTCACCGAGGGCCAGCAGATCGGCCTGTCCGGCGCGACCGGCAACGTGACCGGCCCGCACCTGCACTTCGAGATCCGCACCGGCCCCGACTACGGCTCGGACATCGACCCGGTCGCGTACCTGAACGAGCACGGCGTGACCGTCTGATCCGTCCCGCGACCCGCGTGCGATCCGTGTGATCCCGCGACCCCGTGAGACCCGGAGTGCCCGCCCGATCCTGGACCTGACCCCAGGACCGGGCGGGCATTTCCGCGTTCCGCGGCACGCCGCCGACGGCGCCGGGTCAGCCGGCGGGGTGGTTGTAGCCGAACACCCGCGCCCCGGTCTCGGAACGCGGCTGGTGGCTGGAGCCCTGTTCGAGCAGGACGTAGGTGCCGGGGCCATGGCGTAGGTCGCCCTCGATGACCTCGCCCTCGGCCACGTAGTAACCCTCCCCGACCGTCTCGTGGACATCGACGCCGGGCCACCGGGAGCCGGGTGCGAAGTCCACCACCCAGAAGCTGAACGGGGCCGGGCCGGGCAGCTCGCGCAGCAGGACGCCGGGGCCGATCTCGGTGGTGGGCACATCGTCGACGTGGAGGGCCAGCACACTTCCCGGTGCCCGTAGAGCCTGATCAGGTGCGTTCATACGGTCAGCATCTCCCGGCGGGCCCGCTCCCGGCAGGCTTTTCCTCGCGGGCGATCACCCGAAAAGGGCGGCGAGTTCGCCGCGGGAGGCGATACCGAGCTTCGGATACGCCTTGTACAGGTGGTAGCCGACGGTGCGCGGGCTGAGGAAGAGCTGAGCTGCGATGTCCCGGTTGGACATTCCCTGGGCGGCGAGCCGCGCGATCTGCAGCTCCTGCGGCGTCAGTCCGGCGAGCACGCCCGGCTCCTGGCTCTGCGGGGCCACCGTGCCGGTCGCCCCCAGCTCGCTGCGCGCCCGGTCCGCCCACGGTCGGGTGCCGAGCCGCTCGAACACGTCGAGCGCCGCCCGCAGCTGGCCGCGCGCCTCGCTCTTACGGCGTGCGCGCCGCAGCCATTCACCGTAGAGCAGCCCGGTACGGGCGTGTTCCAGCGGCCGGCGGTGCTCGTCGTGGAGCTTCAGCGCGGCCGTGAAGTGCGCCTCGGCCTCGGAGTCGGGGGCGAGCAGTGCCCGGCAGCGCAGCACCAGCGCGTCGGACCAGGGCTGCCGGGAGCGGGCCGCCCAGCGTTCGAGGCGGGCGAACGGCTCGGCGGCGCGCGGGCCGAGGCCCAGCCGGACGGCCGCCTCGACGAGGTCGGGGGTGCTGCGGGTGGCACAGAAGTGGTGCCGCAGCGGCTCATGGGTGAGCCGCTCCAACCCGTCGAGCGCCGACCGCGCCCGGCCCAGGCACAGATCGAGCATGCCCTGCGTCCAGTACGCCCAGGGCGCGCCGGGCGGCATCGCGGCGCCGGCGACGACGGCGAGGGCGTCGTCGGTGTACGTCCGGCAGCGTTCCTCGTCCCCCTCGACGGCCGCCAGATAGGCCAGCACGCTGCTGAACTGGCTGATCCACTGCTGCTGTCCGGTGTCCCCGGCGATCCGCAGCGCCTCCTGCGCGGTGGCCAGCGCGTCACGGTGCCGGCCCGCGAACACCTCGGCCTCGGCCATGAAGAACAGCACGGTCGGCAGCCGCCCGATACCGCCCCGGTCGCGGCTCTCGGCGGCGAGCGCGGCGGCCAGTTCATGCGCCTCGTCGTCCTGCCCGACGGCCAGCCCGGCGCCGCACAGCAGCATCAGGTCGCGCGGGTCGCAGGCCCCGGCGGCGCGGGCCGAGGCGACGGCGGCGGTCAGATCCGGCGGCCCGCCGGCGGCCGGCGGACCGAGGGCGGCGGTGATGAAACGGGCCACCGGCGCCACGGAACTCGTCGCGGGCAGTACCAGCGCGTCCAGCCGCTGCACCGTGTCCGCGACGTCCTGTTCGCCGAGGTACCAGGCCGTGTGGGCGGCCTGCATGAGCATCCGGGCGGCGCGCTGCGGATCGGCGGCGGCCGCGTGCCCGGCGCCGTCGATCAGCAGCCGGTGCGCGGTGGGGAAGGAGCCGCTCAGGAATTCCGCCAGGGCCCGGACGTGGTGGAGCCGGGCCGTCAGCACGGGATCGGGGCTGCGGCGCGCGGCCTGCTCGGCGAAGTCACGGGCCCGGTCCAGTTCACCGGCCTCGGAGGCCGCCTCGGCCGCCAGGGCGAGCCGTCGGGTCCTGGCGTCGGGATCGGTGCTGAGACGCGCGGCCCGCTCGAAGGCGAGGGAGGCCGCCGTGTAGCCGCTGCGGTCCCTGGCCCGCCCGGCGGTGTCCTCCAGCGCGCCGGCCGCCGTCTCGTCGGGACCGGTCGCGGCGGACGCCAGATGCCAGGCCCTGCGGTCCGCGTCCTGCGGGCCGTCGAGGATCGCGGCCAGCGCCTGATGGACGGTCAGCCGATCGGCCAGTGGCGCGCGTTGGTAGACCGCGGCACGTACCAGCGGATGGCGGAAGCGCAGCCGGTCGTCGTCCAGCAGGATCAGACCGCCCTCCTGCGCGGGCGGCAGGTCCGCCGTGCCCGCGCCCAGCGCCTCGGCCGCCCGCAGCACGGCCCGCAGATCGCCGGTGTGTTCGGCGGCGGCGACGAGCAGCAGCAGCTGGGTGGCGGCCGGCAGATGGCTGACCCGGCCGTGGAACGCCATGTGCAGACGGCTGGTGAGCGGCAGCGCGCCCGGCCGGAACCGGCCGTCGGACCGCTCCGCCCGGAATGCGACCGGCAGCTCCAGCAGGGCCAGTGGGTTGCCCTGGGCCTCGGTGAGGACGCGGCGCCGGACGGTGGACGTCAGCTTGGCCCCGTGCAGCGTGAGCAGGGCCCCCGCCGACTCCGGGGTCAGGCCGCGCAGCCGCAGTTCGGGCAGCCCGGGGGCGGGGAACGTGCCCTCGCCGTCACGGGCCGCGAAGACCAGGGCGATCCCCTCGGCATCGAGCCGTCGGGCGGCGAACATCAGCGCGTCGGTGGAGACCCGGTCCAGCCACTGCGCGTCGTCCACGACACACAGCAGCGGCCCGTCCCCCGAGTGGGCCGACAGCAGGGACAGCACGGCGAGCCCGACGAACATCGGGTCAGGGGCCGCCGCGACGGTCATCCCGAACGCGGCCTCCAGCGCGAGCCGTTGCGGCGCGGGCAGCGCACCGATCGAACCCATCGCGGGACGGAGCAGCAACTGCAGGCCCGCGAAGGGCAGTTCGGCCTCGAACTCGATGCCGGAGCCGCGGACGACGGTCATGTCACCGGCGGCGCCGACCGTGTCGTCGAGCAGCGCCGTCTTGCCGATACCGGCCTCGCCGCGCAGTACCAGCACACCGCTGCGGCCCGCCCTGGCGCCGGCCAGCAGCTCCCCGATGGCCGACTGTTCCCCGGCGCGCCCGTGCAACATGCCGTGAACGCTATCCAACGGACCGGCCGCCGCTGACGCCGCGGGAGCCTTCCAGGCCCCGCCGGATCGCGGTCTCCACCGGGCAGTACGCGCCGTTGGACCGTTCCAGCTCGTAGTGGACCGCCGGATACAGCGGGGGCTGGGCCATGAACCGTGGGCGGGTGCCGTGGTGCGGCTGGGCCGCGTGCACCAGGAACGGATGGCACAGATAGACGTCCCCGGGGCTGCCGGTGGCCAGCGCGACCGGCCGGTGCGCGCTCACCTCGTCGATCCGGGCGGCTATTTCCAACGTCGAGGCCCCCTGCTCGCCGAACGGCTCGAGGACCGGTGGGACGTCCAGGTGCGAGCCGACCCTGATCCGGGTCGGCGCGTCCTCGGGGCCGGTCTCGGTGAAGAGGAACAGCATCAGCAACGCCCGGCCCTCGGAACGGAGGTTGGCGTAATACCACTGGGCGCCCTCGGGGAGATAGCTCCCCTCGATGTGCCAGCCGGCGTCGTCCGGCTCCTTCGGATGCGGGAAGCGGAGCGGGAAGGACCCCAGCGAGGGCCGCGGCACCCAGCGGCCGGGGCCGACCAGGTGGTCGAACGCGTCGTGCAGCACCGGGGTGTTGGCGGCCTCGACGAAGGGCGCGTCCGGCATGTCGGACACCCAGTGCACCGGTTCTGTCCACGAGGCCGGATCGTCCGGGTCGGTGCCGGTCTTCGCCCAGAGCAGCTCCGCGCAGGCCCGCGCGGTCTCCTCGGAGAAGGCCCGCTCGATCCTGATGAAGCCGTTGTCGAGGAAGTGTTCGATCGTCGTAGGGTCCACCCGGCCATCCTCACCGCTACCGGGCGGCGGGAGCCAACGGGTTTCCGGTCGGAGTGATGAGCTCCTGCAGCGCGGGAGCGCACCGCTCGACGAGGGCGGGAACCGTCATCGCGCGGACCGCCTCGCCGCGTGCGATCCCGTAGACGGCGCCGAGGCCCAGCAGCATGCCCACGGCGAGTTCGGCCCGCAGTGCGGCCTCGGGACCGGTCAGCCGCCGGGCGAGGCCGGCGATGACCTGCTCGCGGAAGTTGGCGCGCCGGATGTCGCCCTGCCCCTCGGCGGAGTGCAGCGGCGCGAAGACGATCCGCAGGATGGGGTCGATGCCGCGCTCGTTCTGGCTGGTGAGGACCTGGGTGACCATGTGCCGGCCCAGCTCGTCCAGCGGGGCGTCCAGGAGCGCTTCCGCGTCGGACTGGAAGGAGATGATGCGGGCGAAGAGCTTCTCCTTGTTGCCGAAGTACTTCACGATCAGCTGCGCGCTCACCCCGGCCCGCTCCGCGATGGCCTTGAGGGTGATGTCGCCGTAGGCGCGCCGCCCCAGCATGGTCCGGGCGGCGCGCAGGATGGCGGCCTTGGTGGCGTCGGCGTCGCGGCGCGGGGAGTCGGGGGCAGCTGTCGTCATGGTGCTCATGCTCCCTCCAGCGCGGGGTCCGCGGCCGGTTCGGAGCGTTGCGCGGGCAGACCGGTCGTGCCGCGCCGGCCGCCGGGTATCGACACCGCCGCGAGGAAGGCGAGGATCGCGACCCCGCCGGCCATGGTGAAGGCGATGAGATAGCCGTGCAGGGTCGGGATCTCCAGACCTCCGATCGGCGCCGTGTGGTGGATCAGGACGGCCGCGAGGAGCGGCGCTCAGGCGCCGGGGACCGTGCGGTGGATCTGTGCAAGGAACGTGGCGTTGTCCGGCGTCTTCCGGATCCGATCGAGCAGCACCTCGAGGGTCTGCTGGGTGTCCCTGGCCTGCAGGGCGCGGCGCAGGCCGCGCACGGCCGCCAGCTCGGCGGCGGGCAGCAGCAGCTCCTCGCGCCGGGTGCCGGACGGGGTCACGTCGACGGCCGGGAAGATCCGCTTCTCGGCGAGCGAGCGGTCCAGCCGCAGCTCCATGTTGCCGGTGCCCTTCAGCTCCTCGAAGAAGTAGTCGTCGGCCCGGGAGCCGGTGTCGACGAGGGCGGTCGCGAGGATGGTCAGGGAGCCGCCCTCCTCGGCGCAGCGCGCGGCACCGAAGAGCCGCTTGGGCGCCTGCACCGCGGCGGAGTCGACACCGCCGCTGAGGGTGCGGCCGTTGCCGGGCGCCGCGTTGTTGTGGGCGCGGCAGAGCCGGGTGATCGAGTCGAGGAGTATCACCACGTCCTGGCCGAGTTCGACCAGCCGCTTGGCGCGTTCGACGGCCAGCTCGGCCAGCGCGATGTGTTCCTTGGCCGGGCGGTCGAACGTCGAGGCGAGCACCTCGCCGCGCACCGACCGGCGCATGTCGGTGACCTCCTCGGGGCGTTCGTCCAGGAGGACGACCATGAGGTGGGCATCGGGGTGGTTGACGGCGACGGCGTTGGCCAGGCTCTGCAGGAGCAGGGTCTTGCCGGTCTTGGGCGGGGCCACGATGAGCCCGCGCTGGCCCTTGCCGATCGGCGCGACGAGGTCGACGAGCCGGGTGGTGAGGGCGCCGGGCGAGGTCTCCAGCCGCAGCCGCTCCCGCGGATGGACGGGGGTGAGGTCGCCGAAGTGCGGGCGGACGCTCGGGGCGCCGGCCTCGCGGCCGTTGATCCGCTCGATGCCGGTGAGGGCACGCGGCCGATCGGAGAAGCCCTGGACGAGGTCGCCCTTGCGCAGGCCGTACCTGCGGATCTGAGCCGCTGTCACCTGCGGGTCGCCCGGCGCCGGATGGTAGCCGCCGGTGCGCAGGAAGCCCTGGCCGCCGACGACATCGAGGACGCCGGTGACCGGCGTGGGAAGGGTGGTGCGGGTGGTTCTGGCAGGGGGGTGTTCGAGTGTGGTGGTCATGCTGGGTCCTTTCACGGACATACCAAAGAAGGTCCCGGCGGGGGCGGAGTGAGTGGGCGGACGTGTCACGCACCACTGGCTTGCCGACCCGCGAGGGGAAGGAAGGAGAATCAATGCCGGGCGGCCGGTCCTGAGGGACGGAATCTGCCACGGCGGGAGTGGAACAAGCACCGGCGCCGAGAAGCGGCGTACTCGAGTGCTGTTCGCACTGTAGCACGCCGCTTCGGATGGTCGGGGAATTCCGCGGGACGGACGCGGAGAAGCCGACGGGAATAACCGTGCGCCGCTCTTCAGGACCGATCGCGGTCAGCGCGAGCGGAGGTACCGGCGGCCGGCGAGGACCGTACCGGCGGCGGCCGCCGCCACCAGGGCGCCCGCGGCGGCGGACCAGGCCCAGCCGTTCCACGCCGACACGGAGTCCGTGGCGGGAAGCGCCGCCGGCACCGGCGCCGGCGCGGCGGACACCTGCCGGCGCGACGCCGAGGCGGGCACGGCTCGGGTGACGGTGTTGAGGGTGCCGACGGAACCGTTCACCCCGGCGGCCCCGAAGCCCCAGTCCAGCAGGGCACGAGCCTCCTTGTACACGGCCTGCGCGACGCCGGACTGCGGGTTCATCACCGTGGCGATCAGCGTGCGGTCGCCGCGCTGGGCGGCGGCGATCAGCGTGTTGCCGGCGTTCGTGGTGTAGCCGTTCTTCACGCCGATGATCCCCGGATACGTCCCCACCCCGTCGGCCCCGGTCAGCAGGCGGTTGGTGTTCTGGATCTGGAACGGCGGCACCTCCCGGCCGCGCGCGTCGGTGCCGCCGGGGAACATCGCGGTGGCGGTGGAGGTGTAGCCGGCGAAGTACGGGGTGGCCAGTCCGGCGCGGGCGAAGAGCGTCAGGTCGTAGGCCGACGAGACCTGGCCGGGGGCGTCGTATCCGTCGGGCGAGACCACCTCGGTGTCGTCCGCGCCGAGCATCTTCGCCTTGGCCTGCATCTGAGAGACCGTCAGCGGCACCGAGCCGTTCATCCGGGCGAGTACGTGGACCGCGTCGTTGCCCGAGCTGAGGAACACCCCGCGCCACAGGTCGGCCACCGTGTACGTCTGCCCCGCCTGCACACCGACCCGGCTGCTGCCCGCTCCGATACCGGACAGCTCGTCCTCGGTCACGGTGTGGGTGGTCTCCTGCGGGAAGCGGGGCAGGACGGTGACGGCGAAGAGGGTCTTGAGGGTGCTGGCCGGCGGCAGCGGGCGGTGCGCGTCCTTGGCCGCGAGCACCTCGCCGGTCCGCGCGTCGGCCACGATCCAGGACAGCGCCGACAGACCGGCGGGCAGCGCCGGCGAGCCGGCCTTCGGCAGGACATGCACCCCGGGCCTGCCCAGGGTCGCGCCGCCGACGACGATGCGGCCGGGCGCGTGGCCGTCGTCCCCGTCGGCGAGCGCCGGGGCGGCCTGGCAGCTGACGGTCAGACAGACGGCGGCGAGCACCGTCGCGCGGGACCGGAGGGACGGGGTGCGGGCAGGACCGGAAACAGTCATGGGTTCACGGTAGGAACGCTTTGCCCCGTTCTGCGCGGTAACCTGCTCCATACGGTGGACCGGGCGCCCGGACGGAGCGCCCGGTCGGGTTACGCGCCCTCAGAAACCCCTTCACGCAGCGAATCTGACCCGGCGTCGGCGAGTGCCCGGGCACTGCGCCCCTTGGCCAGCTCGGCGTTGAAATGCGCGCCGACGAGCAGGGCGATGTGGGACACCCACAGCCAGACCAGGAAGACGACGGTCCCGGCCAGCGACCCGTACAGCCGGTTGTACGTCCCGAAGACGGAGACGTAGACGGCGAATCCCACCGAGGAGAGCAGCCACAGCACGACGGCCAGCGCGCCGCCCGGAGCCATCGCGCGCAGGGGCCGGAACCTGGCGGGTCCCGAGCGGAACAGGATCAGGACCAGAACCGTCGCCAGGCACAGCAGCAGTGGCCACTTCAGTGCGTTCCAGCTGGTCACCGCCGCTTCGTCCATGCCCAGCAGCTGTCCGGCCCGGCGCGCCAGCTGGCCCGTCACCATCAGCGTGACCGCGCTGCAGACCAGCAGGGTCAGCAGCACGAGCGCGGTGATGACGATGCGGGGCGCGGTCCGCCAGGCCGGCCGGTGGTCGCTCACGCCGTACATCGAGTGCAGCGCCCGCCGGAAGACGGCGAGATAGCTGGAAGCGGACCACATCGCCCCCACGGTGCCGCTGACGGCCAGGAACCAGGCCGCCGAGTGCTCCTGGGCCATGTCCTTCATGGTGCTCGTCACGAGCTGCCGCGACTCGGCCGGCACCACCGCCGCGACCTGCGCGATCAGATCACCGGTCGAGGCGGTCCCGGCGAGACCGATCACCGAGACCGTCACCAGGAGGGTGGGGAACAGCGCCAGCATGGCGTAGTACGTGAGGGCCGCCGCCCGCTCGGAGGCGTCCTCGTCCCACGCGGCGACGGCAGCGCCGCGCAGCGCCGTCAGGACCAGCCGCCGGCGCCCGCCCGCGGGGGCGTGCGCCGCGGGTTTGCGTCCGGCGGGCCCCAGGGCCAGTACGGCCTGCTCGTCGATCATTCCGGCTCCTCGGTGCAACTCGGCGAAGCGGTGCTCGCTGAACGGTGCGGAGTCAGCGGTGCGCTGATCTGCCTGTCGGATACCCGGGAAAAGCCGGTCCAGCCGGACCCCGGATCCGGACGCGGTTGGCGGATGTCCAGCGATTGAAAGGCCGAATGCGGGCAAGACGCAGAGATGACCGATCAGTTGTGGACAGCGCGTGATCCTCCGATGTGCTCGGGAGGCTCAAAAAAGCTCGGGAAAGGAAGTCCGGATGCTTGCCATCGCCGCAGCCGTCGCCTTCGCGGTCGCCTTCGTCATCAACGCGACCGAAACCTCGACGGACATCGTATTCGCACCTGGCAGCCTGCAGCTCGTGGGGCTCGTCCTGGTCGCCCTCCACCTGGCAGGACTCGGCTCCGGATGGTCCGTCCCGAGCCGCCGCGGGCGCCGCCGCTGACCGGGACGGGAGATCAGCGCGATCGCGGAGGCGGCCACCGGCGAGTGGCGCGGGCAGAACGGGTACAAGACCCCGGACGGGCGCCCGCCGGGCCGGCCCGCCGACTGGAGGACCGGATGAGCGACACCACCCTGGTGTGGACCCTGGCGGCACTGGCCGTCCTGGTCATGCTGGTCATCGCCGTACGGCTGGCCGTGCGCCTGGTCCGGGTGCGGCGGCTGCTGGTGGCCGCCCACGTCCCGCTGACCGGGAAGGCGATGTTCTGGGGAGCGATCGCCTACTTCGTCTGCCCGGTGGACCTGCTGCCCGACCCGATCCTGATCGACGACATCGGCGTGCTGTGGCTGGCCGTGCGCGCCCTGGAGAGCGCCGCCCGCCGGGCGGGCGTCGGGCTCGGCGACCCGGACGCCGAGCCCGAGCCGGCTCCCGCCGCGCATGGAACACCGTCGCTGGGGCAGAGGCCGAAGAGGACAAGCACGTGACCGCTGCTGACGCAGAAGGGGCTAACCCGACATGTTGGATGTGCGGACCACCGTGACGGAGCCCCTCAAGCGCTCGGTCAGCTACCCGGGCCGGTACGGCACCATCGCCGCTGCCCGCGACCTGGCCGCCGCGTTCCTCGACGACCTCGCCCAGGACCGCGCCGCCCCGATGCCCGAGCAGCGCGTCCAGGACGTGCTGCTGGTCGTGAGCGAACTGGTGACCAACGCGGGACGCTACGCCCCGGGGCCGTACCTGATGGAGCTGAGCTACCGCGGCGGCGACGTGGAGGTCACGGTCTGGGACACCAGCACCGAGCTGCCGCGACGCTTCGAGCCCGACCCCACGCGCATCGGCGGTCACGGGATGGAGATCGTCGGCCGGCTCTGCCGGCAGGTCACCGCCGAGCGCGTCCGCGACGGCAAACGCGTCACCGCCCGCATGGACGTGGACTGACGGGACCTGACCCGACATGACGTGCGCCGGCCCGGCCGGCAGCCTGGTGCGGCTGCCGGCCGGGCCCGGTGGATCGGGTGTCAGGAGGCATACACCTCGAATTCGGAGAGCTGGCCGGCGGGCCAGCCGGTGTTGGCCGTGAACGTCAGCCGCAGATAGCGGGTGGTGGTGCCGGCGGGCAGTGTGATGCTCGCGCTGTTGCCGCTCGCCGGATCGAAGGTGTAGCCGGCGGAGGCCTTCAGGGTGCTCCACGAGGAGTTGTCGGCGCTGCCGAGCACGCTCAGGGTCTGCGTACGGGTGGCCCAGGCCGACGGCGGCGGGAGCTTGAGGACGATCCGGCCGGCCGCGGTCACCGCGCCCAGGTCGACGGTGAGCGACTGTGGGAAGGCGTTGCTCGCGCTCTCCCAGTAGCTGCCCGAGTTCCCGTCGTTGGCGTTGCGGGCCGCGTAGACGTCATTGGCGCTGGTGGCGCTGATGTTCTTGCCCGCGGCCAGGTTGCTGTTGGCCGGCGGGGTAGTCGGGGGAGTGGTGGGAGGAGTCGTCGGCGGCGTCGTACCGGTGGAGCGGACCTCCAGCTCGGAGAGCTGGGCGGCCGGCCAGCCGGTGTTGGCCGAGACGGTCACCCGGACGTAGCGCACGTTGGCGGCGCCGAATCCGGCCGTGACGGTGTTGGCGCTGCCCGGATCGAAGGCGTACGCCTTCGGCGCGGCCAGCTGGCTGAAGTCCGTTCCATTGGCGGAGCCGAGGACCGTGATGTTCTGCGAGCGCGACTCCCAGCCGGGCGGCACCTTGAACGTCACGCTGTCCACGCTCGTGGCGGCGCAGAGGTCGACGGTCAGCGACTGCGGGAAGGAGCTGTTGGCGCTCTCCCAGTAGCTGCCGGCGTTGCCGTCGACGGCGTTGGCGGCGCTGTAGCCGCCGTTGGCGCTGGTGGCGGTGACGGGCTTGCCCTGGGCGAGGTTGCCGGTGCCCGGGACGCAGGCCGGCGGGGTGGTCGGGGGTGTGGTGGGCGGCGTCGTGGGCGGGGTGGTCGGCGGGTTCGACGGATCCGACGGGATGCCGCCGTTGGTCCAGATCGGGGCGGGCCAGTTGCCGGTGCAGGTGGAACCGGTGTTCCAGCCGGAGTTCCCACCGCCGTCGACGATCACGAAGCTCGCGCCGACACAGTTGTGGATCGGGGTGGCGGCCTGGGCGATGTGCTTGGCGGTGACGTTGGTGAACTTCATGTTGGCCTGCACCTGGGCCTGGATGGCATAGGTACCGGCGCCGTCGATATTGACGTTGGTGAAGTTGACGCCTGTGACGCCCCCCTCGATGGTCTGGATCGCCTCGTACGAGCTGTCCAGGATGTCGGTGTCGGTGATGTTGATGACCGCGCCGCTGATGGCCTCGTTGAGGCCGTCGAACCAGACCGCGCCGACTCCGAAGTTCCAGTTGAAGTCGTTGTTGCCGGTTCTGATCAGGGTGTTGCGGGCCGCGGTGATGGTGCCCGCGACGGCGGTGCCGTTGCCCGAACTGACCCCGGGGTAGCGGTTGGCGATGTGCAGCCCGCCGCCGTTGGAGATGGTGTCCGCCATCACGTTGTCGGAGATCGTGAAGTTCTTCCCGCCGTAGGTGACGATGTTGTTCGCCAGGATCGGCAGGATCACCGTGTTGTGGGTGAAGGAGTCGCCGACGTTCGCGACCCGCTCCGGCCAGGACGCCAGGCCGTCGTCACCGAGGTTGCGCAGGAAGGTGTTGGTGACCGTGGAGTTGGTGACACCGGTGTGGAAGTTCACGCCGTCCGCGGTCTGGTCCAGGATGCGGCTGTTCTTGATGGTGAAGTTGTCCATCGGGCCGTCCATCCAGGCACCGACCTTGGTGTGCTGGATCCACAGGTTGTCGACCACGGAGTTGGACATCGCGCCGCCGAGGGCGTTGACCTGGTCGTCGTCCGAGCGCTCGCGGATGTCGCCGATGATGGCGAAGTCCTTGAGGGTGACGTTCCGGCTCGGCCCGCCCGCCTCCTGCGGCCGTACCCCGCCGGTGTAGCCACCACCGGCGACGTACTTGCCGTAGATGCCCGCGGCGCGGTTGCGGTTCACCGGGTCGCGCCCGCCGAGCACGCTGTACCACGGCCCCGCGCCCGCCAGGGTGACCCCGTCTACGACCACATGGTCGTAGAGCGTGAAGGTGCCCTGCGGGATGTAGACCGTCCTGCCCTGCGCCTGGCCGGCGTTGACCGCGGCCTGGAACTTGGCGGTGGAGTCGGCGGCGCCGGTCGGGTCCGCGCCGAAATCGGCGACCACGTCCAGTGCGCCGGCCGGCTTGGCTATGGGGGCCGCGACCTGCTCGAAGTCGGCCAGGTCGATGGTGAAGGTGGGGGAGGCGGCGGTCGAGGCCACCTGCAGACGGATCTTCGTCCCGGCCGGCAGCGTCGAGCCGAACATGGTCCGCGTCTCGTCGTAGAAGTGGTGGGGGTTGGTGTCGCCCGGGTTGTTGTTGAACGGGTAGCCGCCGTAGTACCAGCTGTACTTGGAGGTCACCGGCACGCTCTTCAGCGTGGAGCCGTTGATCTTCAGGTCGATGGCCGCGTCGCGCCCGGCACCGTTCGAGGTGTCGGGGAGGCTGTAGCGGAACGACATGGCGTTCGCGGGGGCGCTCAGCGTGAACTCGACGTACTGGCCGACCGCGTTCAGCGTGACGGCCTGCCGGCCCTGCGCCTCCGACGGGAGGTTGCCGTACAGCCGGTCCGGCCCGATCACCGTGCCGTTGGTGGCGGCGTACTCCGCCTCCTGCTCCTTGAACGGCACGACCGCGCCACGGTTCGGAACATCCAGGGGGGACAGCGCGGCGACGCCGGCCGCGTGCGCGGCGGGAGCGGTCGCGAGCCCCACCCCGGTCAGCGCGGCGGCCGCGCTGACGACGAGGGAGACGATCGCGGTGGTACTGCGCCTGAGGCGTGGACTTGGGGGTGCATGCATCACAGAGGCACGTCCTTGCAGGTCGAAGGTGGGGGGCGCGAGGCGCACATTGCGAATGCGCTGCGGGCACGTGTCGCGGGGGTTTCGGCCGGGCGTGGGAGAGAGTACGAGCTCGCCTGCAGCAAGTCCATAAGTCAGCGCAATATTGCGACGATTGATTGCAAGGAAGAGCTATAGCTGTGGCACAAAAGGGCGTTGAAGGGGGACGCGGAGAATGCCGGCGGTGGCCGTCAGCGCTGCGACGGCCACTCCCGAGACAGCCACCGGTGAAAGGCGGCAGCCGGACCCGTTACCGGGAGATGAAGACCTCGATGCCGTCGAGCATGCGGAGCAGCCCGAACTCGAAGATCGAGTCGAGATCGATCTCCAGGTCGTGCCGCCCGGCGACGCTGGAATACATCGGGAACCTGCCCGACGCCACGATGGCGTTCATCGCCGCCTCGCTGGCGTCCAGATACTGCGCGCTGGTGATACCGGTGGAGTGCTCGGCCTCCGCCTCGGCCTCCAGGCTCACCGCGGTGCCCCGGGCGTAGTTCACCATCGTGACCGCCACATGGAGCATGTCGGACGGTTCGAGATGGTCCAGTGCGCGCATCGACCACTCGACGATCGCCATCGCGTTGGGCACCAGCGGCGGCCTGGTCATCGACATCACCTGCGCCAGCCACGGGTGCCGGCGGTACATCTCCCACTGCAGCCGGGTGCCCTGCTCCAGTCGGTCCCGCCAGTCGGCCGGACCCGGCTCGGGCAGTTCCCCCCGACCGGCCGCCGAGTCGGCCATCAGCACGACGAGTTCGTCCTTGCCCGGCACGTGGCGGTAGAGAGCCATCGCGGCCACGCCGAGCTCCGCCGCGACCCGGCGCATGGAGACGGCCGACAGCCCCTCCGCGTCCGCGATCGCGACCGCGGCGAGAACGATCCGTTCGCGCGTCAGCTCCCCCTCGGGCGTACGGGCCGGGCGCGGCTGCCTCGCGGGCCGTACGGGCCTCGCGGGCTGCCCGTCCCGGACCCCGGAGGACGCCGGCCGCGGTCCGGGGCCGGGTCCCGCGACGACGGTTCCGATACCGGGCAGCGCCTGGACCAGGCCCTCCTGGCGCAGGGTGGTGAGGACCTTGGTGGCGGTCGCCATCGCGACGCCGAACTCCTGGGTGATCCCCCGGGTCGAGGGCACCCGGTCGCCCGCGGCCAGCTCGCCGGCCGCGATCCGGCGGCGGATCTCGCCCACGATCCGGAGATAGGGCGGTTCCGCGGAGGCGGCGGACCGGGTCACGGATGTCTCCCTCGTCGGTCGGCGGGCACGGCGTCGCGGCGTACTAGTGCACCGGCGATACCGAGGCTAGCAGGGTGACCACGGCGAACGGCCGAGCGCGCCGGCCGGAGGCTCCGCCGACCGGCCGCACTACCCTGGTGCACTAGTGTTACAGGGGTCAAAAAGCTTGTGCCATATGGGTTGTTGCCGTGATTCGATGGGCGTGTACGGTGTTATAGATACAGTGTACGCACCAGACGGGGAGGCATATCCGATGCCAGAAGCGCTGCCAGAAACGACCAACCCTGACACGAGCGGCGGCGGACGCCGGGCGGGCCGCCGCGAATGGACCGGATTCTGCGTCCTGCTGCTGCCCCTGCTCCTGGTCTCGATGGACGTCTCGGTGCTGTACTTCGCCGTGCCGTTCATCAGCCGCGAGCTGGAGCCGTCCGGCACCCAACAGCTGTGGATCTTCGACATCTACGGTTTCGTCCTGGCCGGGCTGCTCATCACGATGGGCTCGCTCGGCGACCGGATCGGCCGCCGCAAGCTGCTGCTCATGGGCGCCACCGCGTTCGGCTCGGCGTCCCTGCTCGCCGCGTACGCCCCCAGCGCGGGGGCGCTGATCGCGGCCCGCGCGCTGCTCGGCATCGGCGGCGCGACCCTGATGCCCTCGACCCTGGCGCTGATCCGCAACCTGTTCCACGACGCGAAGCAGCGCGCCACGGCGGTCGGCATCTGGTCGGGCGCCATGGCGGGCGGCATCGCCATCGGGCCGGTGCTCAGCGGGATCCTGCTGGAGCACTTCTGGTGGGGCTCGGTCTTCCTGATCAACATCCCGGCGATGGTCCTGCTGCTGATCCTGGCGCCGCTGCTGCTGCCGGAGTTCAAGCACCCGCGCCCCGGCCGCTTCGACCTGCTGAGCGCGGTGCTGTCGATGGGCACCCTGCTGCCGGTGATCTACGGCATCAAGGAACTGGCCAGGGACGGATACGCGCCGGTGCCGGTGCTGTCCGTCGTGGCCGGTCTGGTGATCGGCGCCGTCTTCGTCCGCCGCCAGCGCCGCCGGCCGGACCCGCTGATCGACCTCGCGCTCTTCCGCCGGCGCGCCTTCAGCGGCTCCATCGCGGTGAACGTCCTGGCCATGTTCGCCACCGTGGGCTTCGCCATCTTCCTGACGCAGTACCTGCAGTCGGTGCTCGACATGAGTCCGTTGCGCGCCGCGCTGTGGGCGCTGGTGCCGTCCTTCGTGGTCGGCGTGACCGCTCCGCTGGCACCCGGTCTCGCCGGGCGCGGAATCAACCGGGCTTTCATCATGGGTGCCGGATTCCTGCTGGCGGCTGCCGGGTTCCTGGCGCTGACCCAGGTGGGGTCGGACTCACCGCTGTGGTGGCTGCTGGTCGCGTCGAGCGCCTACGCCGCCGGGCTGGTCATGGTGATGGCGCTGGTCACCGAGATGGTCATCGGGGTCGCGCCGCCCGAGCGGGCGGGCGCCGCCTCGGCGCTGCTGGAGTCGGCCACCGAACTCGGCGGCGCGCTCGGCATGGCGGTGCTGGGCAGCATCGGCAACGCCGTCTACCGCCGGGACGTCGCGGACACCCTGCCCCCGGGACTGTCGCCCGACGCACTGCACACGGTGCGCGAAACCCTGGGCAGCGCCCAGGCGGTGGCCGCCGGGCTGCCCGGCCGCACCGGTGACGCCGTACTGGGCGCGGCGCGCGAGGCGTTCGTCGGCGGACTGCACGCGGCCGCCATCGGCGCCGCGGTGGTGTGCGTCGCGGCGGCCGCCCTCGCGCTGTACGCGCTGCGGGACGTGCCGGCCGCGCCGCCCGCCACCGCGGCGGACCCGACGGCGCCGGTGGAAGGAGCGGTGCCCGAAGGGCGTCAGCCGCGCGGGTACACCGAGGAGAGCACGGACGGCAGCGCGTACCAGTCGGCGGTCACCAAGCTGCCGTGACGCGCGGCGACCTGCGCGGCCTTGGCCAGCGCCTCGGCCACCGTCGGATGGGTGCCGTCGATGGCGGGCGCCACCTTGTTCACGTCCGTCATCACCACGATGTAGTGCCGGCTGTCGTACCAGGCGGTGTCGATCCCGCCGTCCACATAGGCGGCGGCGTCACCGTCGAAGAACACGAACCACGGCCGGAGCGTCGCGTCCGGGTAACGGGAGGTCCGGGGGTCGGCCGCCGCCGCGCCGTGCACGGCGGGGAAGGCGGTCGCCTGGGGCAGTGTGCCGGCGGCGGCGAGATTCCGCAGCCGGGTCGCGTACTCCTTGTCGGTCCACAGGCTGTCGAAGGGGTTGCTCTCCTCGACGGTGCCGGGTATCAGCTCGACGAGGAACTTGCCCGCCAGCGCGGCCCGCGTCGGCCAGGCGCCCGCCAGCGCCGCCGCGTCGAGCGTGCCGTGCCCGCCCACCAGGTCGGCCGGCCGGTACAGGGCGTTGCCGAGCTTGCTGCCCACCAGGGCGTCGAACTCGTCGGGGCCCAGACCGCCCTTGTCGTTGAAGCCGTCCTTCATCTCCACCTTGAGCAGCACCGGTGCGTGTCCGGGGTGCGCGTCGCTCCAGGCCTTGATGTCGGCGAGGCAGCCGTCGAGGCTCTGGTTGACCGGCTTGACGCGCAGTTGGGAGGCGTCGGCGGCGTTCTCGCAGTTGTTGTCGTTGCCGAACGGGTTGCTGTGCGAGACGCGGAACTTCGCGCCGAACGAGTTGGTCCAGACGTCCAGCTCCAGCAGCGCGGCACCGGAGTCCAGCGCGTCGGCGAAGTACGGGTACTTGGCCTTGTCGTACGCGTTGTGCACGCCCACCCCGGTGCTGCCGGAGTAGGGGAGGGTGTCGGTCCCCGCCGCCTGCGAACCGGTCGGGACGAGAAGGGCCAGTGCCGCCGCCGCCGCGAGTGCCGCCGCTGCCGATGTGCGTCCGAACATGCGCATGAGCCGCCTCCCATAGAGAGCAAGTGGGAAGCAGATTATGGGAGTTGTGCTGCCGCAGGGTGATCGCAGGACGACCGGACGTGAACTGCTCGGTGCCGGAAGCCAACGAGGACGCCGCTAACCGGTGATGTCCACGATGAAGTTGTCAAAAATGTGCGCACCCGGCCGGCCGCCGGTCTCGGTGAGCGCCTTCCGCAGTGCGGTCAACTGCCCGACGGCCAGCTGCAGCGGCGGCTCGTCCGGCTGGTACGTGGTGCCGCGTGGATACGCGTCACCGGGGGTGGTGGTCATCTCGATGTGGCAGCCCAGGATGTGGGTCACCGGGCGGGTGGCGCAGAAGTCGAGCAGCCGGTCGACGGTGGCGGTGAAGGCGGCGGTGTCCTGGACGTAGAGCATGCCCGGATAGAAGGAGTCGCCGGTCAGCAACAGACCGGTGGCCCGGTCGTAGAGGACGACGGCCGCCTGATGGTGGCCGGGGCCCGGAATCACGTCCAGGATCCGGCCGCCGCCGAGATCCAGCTCGCCCCGGACATCCGGCCAGCCCGTCAGGCCGAAGAAGGCGGTGACCTCCGCGAGGCCGGGTCCCACCACGGTGGTGTCCGGGCGGCCGGCGAACTGGCCGTCGGCCGCGATGTGGTCGCCGTGCCCGTGGGTGTGGGCTACCAGCAGCCCGTACTCCGGCCGGGGATGGCGTACGAGCCAGTCGTCGATCGCCGCGTCGACCGTGCGGCGCAGCGGGAAGTACCGCTCGTCCGCCGTGGCCCCGGTGTCCAGCAGCAGGGCCCGTTCCGCGCCGAAGAACAGGAACACGAAGGGCGCCTCGAAGTGCACCGACATGTTCTGCCGCAGGATCAGCGTGTGCTCGTCGTACGCGTGCACCTGGATCTCCGGCGCGGGATCGTGCTTCGCCGACGGCCAGCCGGCGTGCCACCGGACGTCGAGGTTTCCCGGCCCGGCCGGCGACCCGTTGAACTCGTTCATGCGGCCGACGCTACCGGGCGCCCGCCGGGGCGCCAATGCCTGCCGCCACGGCCAGCCGGCTGAAGGAGTCGAGCAGTTCGGCGCGGTCGAAGGTACTGGTGGTCAGCATGACCTCGTCGGCGCCGGTGCGATCCACGAGCGCGCCGAGCGCCGCGGCCACCTCGTCCCCGGTGCCGTGGATCTGGCCCTCCAGCGCCGCGTCGAAGAAGGAGCGCTCCCGCGCGGACATCTCCAGCGACTCGACCTCCGCCGCCGGCAGCAGCGGCGGGAAGGCCCCGTGGGTCCGGGAGTACGCGCTCGACCAGGCCTCGGACAGCAGCAGCCGGCGCGCGCTCTTCGGAGTTTCAGCGGCCGCCGCGTTGGCGGACACCACGACGTACGGGCGCTCCGACCAGGCCGAGGCACGGAAACCCTCCCGATACCTCTCGATGGCGCGCAGCATCGGGTCCTCGCCGCGGACGGCGCCGATCACCAGCGGCAGCCCCAGCGCCGCCGCGTGATCGGCCCCGGAGCCGGTGGCCAGCACGAACGCGGGCGGCCTCAGCCCCTCGGCGGGCCAGGCGTGCACCTCGGGGTGCACCCGCTGGTCGCCGGTGAACCAGCCGAGCAGCTCCGCCAGCTGCGCGCCGAAGTCCTCGGCGGCCTCCTTGTCGCGGCCCAGCGCCCGCCGGATACCGTCGGTGAACCCGACCGACCGGCCCAGTCCCATGTCGACGCGCCCGGGGAAGAGCGCCTCCAGGACACCGAACTGCTCCGCCACCACCAGCGGCCGGTGATTGGGCAGCATCACGCCGCCCGTCCCGACCCGGATCCGCGAGGTGGCGGCCGCGACGGCCGCCGCGAGCACGGTCGGTGCCGAACCGGCCACTCCCGGCACGCTGTGGTGCTCCGAGACCCAGAACCGGTGGTAGCCGAGCTCCTCGGCCTGCCGGGCGAAGCGGACCGTGTCCCGCAGCGCCTGGGCGTGGCTCTGTCCCTGGCGCGTACGCGACCGGTCCAGGACGGACAACGGGGTGCCTCGCAGTGCTGATGTCACCTCCGGTTCAACGCCGTGGATCACTGAGGATTCCCGGCCCGGTTCCGCCGTCCGGCCCCAGGTGGCGCTCCGCCGGTGTCCGAATACGGGTTCATACGCGAAAATGGGGCAAACGATCAGGACAGCCGAGCCCCAGGAGGCATTGCCGTGCCGATCGCGACCGTGAACCCGGCGACGGGCGAGACGCTCAGAACGTTCGAGGCCCTCGGGACCGCCGAGGTCGAGGAGAAGCTCGCCCGCGCCGAAGCCGCCTTCCGCCAGTACCGCACCACCCCCTTCAGCGAGCGCGCCGAGCTGATGCGCCGGGCCGCCGCGCTGCTGGACGAGGAGTGCGAGGACATCGCGCGCATCATGACCACCGAGATGGGCAAGACGCTCGTCGCGGCCCGCGCCGAGGCCACCAAGTGCGCCAAGGCCATGCGCTGGTACGCGGAGCGCGCCGAGGGGCTGCTTGCGGACGAGCACCCGGAGCAGGACGACGTCAAGGACTCCGGCGGCGCCAGCGCCTATGTGCGCTACCGCCCGCTGGGCGTGGTGCTGGCGGTCATGCCGTGGAACTTCCCGCTCTGGCAGGTGGTCCGGTTCGCCGCGCCGGCGCTGATGGCGGGCAACACCGGCCTGCTCAAGCACGCCTCGAACGTTCCGCAGACCGCGCTGTACCTGGGCGACCTGTTCCGCCGCGCGGGATTCCCCGAGGGGTGCTTCCAGACGCTGCTGGTCGGATCCGGCGCCGTCGAGGAGATCCTGCGCGACCCGCGGGTCGTGGCGGCGACCCTGACCGGCAGCGAGCCGGCCGGCCGCTCGGTGTCCGCGATCGCCGGTGATGTCGTCAAGCACACGGTCCTCGAACTCGGCGGCAGCGACCCGTACGTGGTCATGCCGTCCGCGGACATCGCGCGGGCCGCGAAGACCGCGGTCACCGCCCGGGTGCAGAACAACGGGCAGTCCTGCATCGCGGCCAAGCGCTTCATCGTGCACGCCGATGTGTACGACGAGTTCGCCGCGCTCTTCACCGAGGCGATGGCGGCCCTGCGGATCGGCGACCCGATGGACGAGTCCACCGATGTCGGGCCGCTCGCCACCGAGCAGGGCCGGGCCGACCTGGAGGAACTCGTCACCGACGCCGAGAAGCTCGGCGCGACGGCGCTCTGCGGCGGTCAGCGCCCCGCGGCGCAGGCGGCGGGCTGGTTCTACGAGCCGACCGTACTGGCGGGCATCACCGAGCGGATGCGGATCCACCACGAGGAGGCCTTCGGGCCGGTCGCCACCCTCTACAAGGCCGCGGATCTCGACGAGGCGGTGCGGCTGGCCAACGACACGCCGTTCGGCCTCAGCTCCAACGTATGGACCCGGGACGACGCCGAACAGGAGCGCTTCGTACGGGACCTGGAGGCGGGCGGCGTCTTCTTCAACGGCATGACCGCCTCCCACCCGGCCATGCCGTTCGGCGGGGTGAAGCGCTCCGGCTACGGGCGCGAGCTGTCCGGCCACGGCATCCGCGAGTTCTGCAACGTCACCACGGTGTGGCACAGCGCGACCTCCTGACCGTCGGCCGATCCGTCGGTGACCCCCGGTGCCCCTGAGGCCCCGGGGGTCACTGCTGAGCGGGCGCCGGCTGGACACCTGGGGCGGTGTCGGGGCGGGGGAGGGGCGGGTGTAGGGTCCGCCTCTCGCACACGTGCGGCTCAACGGGGGTGCCGCCAAGGGATGTTCATGGAGGATTGATGCAGATAAAGCACCACGGCCGGGTTCGTACCGGTGCGATAGCCGCTGTCAGCTTCGCGGCACTTGTCGGCACGGGCGTTCTCGCCACGCCGGCATCGGCGCACACGCCGGTCTGGTCGGTCACCTGCGACAAGGTCACCGTCGACCTCACGCAGTACAACGGCAGCGTCGAGAACACCGTCACGATCACCGTGGACGGCAAGGACCTGCTGGCGACCACGCAGTTCAAGAACTCCTTCCACAAGACGCTGGACCTGGCGAAGCACGCCAAGGACGTGTCCGTGCACCTCGTCGTCAAGGCGGGCGACACGAGCGCCAAGCACAACTTCGACAAGGACGAGACCAAGACGGTCGCGCCCTGCAAGGGTGACGAGTCCACCCCGCCGACCACTCCGCCCACCACGGCGCCGAGCAAGCCGACCACCCCGCCCGCCACGACGCCGGCCACGCCGACGTCGAGCGCGCCGGTCGTCAAGCCGAGCCAGTCCACCCCGCCGACCAACCTGGCGGAGACCGGTGGTTCCAGCTCCACGCCGATCATCGGTGGGATCGCCGCGGCCGTCGTTGCCGCCGGTGCGGGTCTGCTCTTCATGAACCGCAAGCGCCGCTCCTCGCACAGCTGATCCGACGGATCACCCCGCAGGCGGAATCCCCGTAGCGCGTCGGAGGGCCCGTACTCCTGGAATGTCCAGGGGTGCGGGCCCTTCTCGTCAGCCGGACGCCGGCTCGGACGACGTGGGCTCCCGGGGACCGCGCGGCGCGGGCGGCGCGAAGTGCATGTAGGACTTCTCCTGGACGCGCTCGGCGATCCGCCAGGCGCCGCCGACGCGGACGAAGGCATCGATGTACCACATACCGCAGTGCAGCACCCCGCCGTCCGCCGCGCCCCGCTCGCCGGGCAGGACCAGCGGGTTGTGGCACATGGTGCGGCCGGTCGCGAGGTCGCCGTCGAGCCTGATCGAGGCGTTGCCCAGGAGATGCTGGTAGGCGGGGAACTGCCCCATCACGGAGCCGAGGAAGTCCTTGACCTCCGGGAGGGTGCCGCGCGGCCCGCCGGTCGCGGTGTAGTCGATGACGGCGCCCGCCGCGAACACGTCGTCCAGCAGGTCCCATTGCCGGGTGTCGACGGCGTGGCAGTAGTCGACCATCAGATCCTGTATCTCCAGCCGGTCGGAGATTTCGGTGAGCGTCAGCATGCGGCTCCCGGTACTTCGCGGCCCCCGAGGGGCCGTTGGGCGGTCGGAACCGCCATGGATCGCACGGGCCGTTCGAGAAGTCAAGGGCGGCGGCCGTCCGCCTCGGCAGCGGCCGGGCCACCTCGCCCGCCCACCGGCGTACGCGGCGGCGGTGTCTGTGAATACGCGGGGAATCCCTCGGCCGGTTCGAGGTCGGCCGTAGCGGCGACCGTAGGATCGGGCCATGGATCTTCGACTGCCGCGGCGCAAGCGGTTGCTCACCGGCGCGGTGGTGCTCGCCCTGCTCGGTGGCGCCGGAACCTGGGCGGTCGCGTCGTCGGCCGCCTCGTCCGGCGGTGCGAGCGTGCACCAGCAGGACGCGATGCTCCCCGGGCAGGGGGAGCGGCTCGACACGTCGTTCTTCACCGCCGGCGGGACGCAGCGCCGCCCCGCCGTGCTGCTCGGGCACGGCTTCGGTGGCAGCAAGGACGACATGCACGACCAGGCCGAGGACCTGGCGCGCCAGGGATACGCGGTGCTGACCTGGTCCGCCCGCGGCTTCGGGAAGTCCACGGGCACCATCGGCCTCAACGCGGCCGACGGTGAGGTCGCCGACGTGAGCCGGCTCGTCGACTGGCTCGCCAAACGGCCCGAGGTGCGGCTCGACGCGGCGGGCGACCCCCGGGTCGGGGTCGCCGGGGCGTCGTACGGCGGAGCGATCTCGCTGCTCGCCGCCGGGTACGACCGGCGGATCGACGCCATCGCCCCGCAGATCACCTACTGGAACCTCGCCGACTCGCTCTTCCCCGGCGGCGTCTACAAGAAGCTCTGGGCCGGGATCTTCTTCTCCAGCGGTTCCAGCGACCCCGGTGACCCCCGCGGTTCCACCGACCCCCGCGGTTCCGACGGTTCCAGCGGCGCACGGGCCGGCGATCGGGCGTGCGGGCAATTCGCGCCGGCCGTGTGCGCGATGTACCAGCGGGTCGCGGTCGCCGGGAAGCCCGACGCGGACGCCCGCGCCATGCTGGACAGCCTCAGCCCGTCCGCCGTCGCGGACCGCATCAAGGTGCCGACCCTGATCGTGCAGGGCCAGAGCGACTCGCTCTTCCCGCTCGGCCAGGCCGACGCCATGGCGAAGGCGATCGCCGCGGGCGGCGCGCCCGTCGCCGTCGACTGGATCGCCGGGGGCCACGACGGCGGCGACCTGGAGACCGCCCGGGTACAGGGCCGCGTCACCGCCTGGTTCGACCGCTACCTCAAGGGCGACACCTCGGCCGGCACCGGACCGGCCTTCCGGGTGACCCGCACCGGCGGCGTGAACTCCACCGACGGCCGCGCCGTGTTGCGCGGCGCGACCGCGGACCGCTACCCGGGCCTGGCCGGCACCTCCTCGCGTACGGTCGCGCTCACCGGCGGCGAGCAGACGATCACCAATCCGGCGGGCGGCAACCCGCCCGCGATCTCCTCGCTCCCGGGCATCGGCGGAATCTCCCAGCTGTCCAGCCTCGGCGCCGGCATCTCGCTGGACTTCCCCGGCCAGTCGGCCCGGTTCGACTCGGGCCCGCTCGGCTCCGGAATCCGCGTCACCGGCTCGCCCACCGTCACTGTGCGCGTGAGGACCGCGGCGGCCGACGCCGTTCTCTTCGCGAAGCTCTACGACGTCTCCGCCGACGGGCGCCAGTCGCTGCCCGCGCAACTCGTCACCCCGATACGCGTCAGCGACGCGGCCGCCGGCAAGAACGTCGAGCTGCGGCTGCCCGCCATCGACCACCAGTTCGCGGCCGGCCACCGGCTGCGGCTCGTCCTGGCCAGTACCGACCTCGCCTACGCCTCACCGGCCCCGGCCGCCACGTACACCGTCTCGCTCGCCGCTCCCGCGCTGACGCTGCCGACCGACCCCAAGGTCGCCACCGCGGCGGCAGGACTGCCCTGGTGGACCTGGGGCATGCCGCTCGGCGCGGCGGTCGTCGCCGCTCTGCTGCTGCTCACCGGCCGCCGCCGGGTGCGCACCCCGGCCCCCGACCCGGCGCTGTCCGGTGTACCGCTGCAGATCACGGACCTGAGCAAGAAGTACGCCAAGTCCGCCGACCGCTACGCCGTCCGCGATCTGACGTTCCGCGTCGAACGCGGGCAGGTGCTCGGACTCCTCGGCCCCAACGGCGCGGGTAAGACCACCACGCTGCGGATGCTGATGGGGCTGATCCGCCCCGACGGCGGCGAGATCCGCGTCTTCGGCGAGGCCATCAGGCCCGGTGCGCCGGTGCTGTCCCGCGTCGGCTCCTTCGTCGAGGGCGCCGGCTTCCTGCCGCACCTGTCCGGGCGCGCCAACCTCGACCTGTACTGGCAGGCCACCGGCCGGCCCGCGCAGGACGCGCACTTCGACGAGGCGCTGGAGATCGCCGGCCTCGGCGACGCGCTGCGGCGCGCGGTCCGCACCTACTCCCAGGGCATGCGGCAGCGGCTCGCCATCGCGCAGGCCATGCTCGGCATGCCCGATCTGCTGATCCTGGACGAGCCGACCAACGGCCTCGACCCGCCGCAGATCCGCGAGATGCGCGAGGTCCTCATCCGGTACGCGGCCGAGGGCCGCACGGTGATCGTCTCCAGCCATCTGCTCGCCGAGGTCGAACAGAGCTGCACCCACCTCGTCGTGATGGACCGCGGGCAGCTGATCACCGCGGGCCCGGTCGGACAGATCACCGGCTCCGCCGACACCCTGCTCGTCGGGGTGGAGGGCGAACTGCCCGAAGGGGTCCTGGAGAAGGTCACCGAGCTGCCGGGGCTCTCCGGCGTGGTCCGCGGCGACGACGGCCTGCTCATCGCCCTCGACGGCATGACCGTCCCGCAACTCCTCGTCGAACTCGTCCGGCTGGACGTCCCGGTCACCCGGGTCGGACCGCACCGCCGCCTGGAGGACGCCTTCCTCACCCTCATCGGAGGCAACGCATGAGCGCCACCGCCCCGGCACCCACCCCGGCCTCCGCTCCCGCCACGTCCACCGCACCCGGCTACCACCCGCGCCGCACGCTGCCGCTGCGGGTGGAGGCGATGCGGCAGTTGCGGCGGCGGCGCACCCTCGTCGTCGGCGCCGTGCTCGCCGCGCTGCCCTTCATCCTCATCGCGGCGTTCGCCATCGGCGGCCAGCCCGACGGCAGCGACAGCCGCAACGGGCCCTCCCTCATCGACACCGCGACCGCCTCCGGCGCCAACTTCGCCGCCACCTGCCTGTTCGTCTCGGCGGGCTTCCTGCTGGTGGTGCCGGTCGCGCTGTTCTGCGGCGACACCGTCGCCTCGGAGGCTGGCTGGTCCTCGCTGCGCTACCTGCTGGCCGCGCCGGTGCCCCGGATGCGGCTGCTCACCAGCAAGCTCGTGGTGGCGCTCGGCTTCAGCGCGGCGGCGATGCTCCTGCTGCCCGTCGTCGCCCTCGCGGCGGGGACCGTCGCCTACGGCTGGGGCGATCTGCAGATTCCCACCGGCGGATCCCTGCCGTCCAGCACGGCGCTGCCGCGGCTGGGTATCGTCATCGCCTTCATCTTCGTCAGCCAGTTGGTCACCGCGGCGCTCGCCTTCTGGCTCTCGACGATCACCGACGCTCCGCTCGGCGCTGTCGGCGGAGCCGTCGGGCTCACCATCGTCGGCAACGTCCTGGACGCCGTCACCGCCCTCGGCTCCTGGCGCGATCTGCTTCCCGCCCACTGGCAGTACTCCTGGGCCGACGCCCTCCAACCGCGGCTCGAATGGTCCGGCATGATCCAGGGCGCGGCGGTCTCCGTCTCCTACGCCCTGGTGCTGACCGCCCTCGCCTTCCGCGGATTCCGGACGAAGGACGTCGTGTCCTGAGCGGCAGGGCCCGGCGGAAGGTGCCGTTCGTCCAACGCTGGGCGGGAGTTCACCGGGACGTGGGCCCGCGTTGGGCCGGACCGCAGAGCCTTGGGGCGCTTGACGTACTGGCGTTCTGGGGAGGTCCGATGGCTCTGCGTTTTCTGCGTCGTCCGGTGGCGGTGGTGATCCCGGTCGCCGCGCTCGCCGCCATGGGTCTGCCCGGCCAGGCCGAGGGCGCGCCCGCCGCGCATCAGCCGGCCGCGCGGGTCACCGGCACCGCCACGCTGCCCGCCATCGATCTGGGGACGTTCAGCAACGGCCTGCTGCCCGGCACCGTCGGCGACGACCGCGGGGTGAAGCTCGGCGGCATCGGCAGTGACATCTTCCCGGCGGGGCGTCCCGGCGAGTACTGGACCGTCACCGACCGGGGCCCCAACGGCCAGATCAAGATCGGCAAGGAGAAGCGGCGGACGTTCCCCGTGCCCGGGTTCGACCCGGCGATCGTCAAGGTCAAGGTCGTCGGCGACACCCTCAAGGTGCTGACGGCGATCCCGATCACCACCTCGCACGGCGCGCCCGTCACCGGGCTGTCCAACCAGGCCTCGCGGGACGAGACGCCGTTCACCTACGACGCCTCCACCGCGCTGGCGTACAACCCGAACGGCCTCGACACCGAGGGCATCGTCCGGGCGGACGACGGCACCTTCTGGCTCGTCGACGAGTACGGCCCCTCGCTGGTCCATGTCTCGGCGAAGGGCCGCGTGCTGGCCCGCTACGTGCCCAAGGGGCTCGGTCCGACCGGCGCCGACTACCCGGTCGTCGAGTCGCTTCCGGCGATCCTGCTCCAGCGCAAGGTCAACCGCGGCTTCGAGGGACTCACCCAGCTGCCCGGCGGCGACCTGGTGATCGCCGTGCAGAGCCCGCTGTCCAACCCGGACAAGACCGCCGGCGAGACCTCGCTCACCACCCGCCTGCTGCGCTTCTCGCCGCGCCACCGCGCGATCACCGCCGAGTACGTCTACCGCTTCGACCCGGTGAACGTCGTCGACCCGAGCGAGACCGACCCCTCCGAGCTGAAGATCTCCTCGGTCGTCGCCGTCGGCCGCGACCGGCTGCTCGTCGAGGAGCGCACCGACAAGGCCGCCCGGGTGCAGCTGGTCACGCTGCGCGGCCGGGACAACATTCTCGGCCGGTCCTGGGACGACCCCGCGACCGCGCCCTCGCTGGAGCAGCTCGCCGACCCGGCCGCGGCCGGGGTGCCGGTCCTGGCCAAGCGGCTCGCGCTGGACCTGAACACGGTCCCCGGCGTGCCGCAGAAGATCGAGGGGGTCGCCGTCGTCGACCGCTCCACGCTTGTCCTGATCAATGACAACGACTTCGGCATGACGGACGGCCCGGGAGCATTCGACGCCGCCGGACGCCTGGTCGACAGCGGTGTGCGGACTACTCTGGTACGTGTACGGCTGGACCGGCCGCTGCCCCGGTGAGCCGTGTCCGGGAACCAGGACGGACCACTGGGCGTTCTTCCTGACAAGCGCGGCATGTGCCGCGGACGGAGGCGGGGAAGATGTCCAATCGTGCGAAGCTCGCCGTCGGCGGCGTGGGCATAGGGATCGTCCTGATGATTCTGGGCGTCCCGTTCTGGCTCGCGCTGCTGGTGGTCATCGGTGTGCCGGTGGCCGCGTATCTGACACTTGATCCTTCGCAGCGGCGTCGGCTCAAGAGGATCTCCCGCCGGGAAATAGGCCGCTGACCTGCCCCTCGCCGATAGTAGGGTGATCGTGGAATCATCCACCGGTCGAGGGGGCAACGGCTCATGGGCGGGACGGTCACTGCGGTCAGCCGCAGTTCGGAGCATCACTTCACCAAGCCGAACGAGGAGAGCATCCGGCTGCTCGCCGGTCTCGGCGTGGAGGGCGACGCCCACCTGGGCGTAACCGTCCAGCACCGTTCGCGCGTCGCCCAGGACCCGACGCAGCCCAACCTGCGCCAGGTCCATCTCCTCCACGCCGAGCTCTTCGACGAGCTGCGGACCGCCGGTTACGACATCGCCCCCGGCGACCTGGGCGAGAACGTCACCACCCGTCAGGTGGACCTGCTCGGCCTGCCGGTCGGCGCCCGGCTGCGGCTCGGCGCGTCGGCGGTCGTCGAGATCACCGGGCTGCGCAACCCCTGCCTGCAGATCGACCACTTCCGCACCGGCCTGCTCAAGGAAGTCGTCTTCCGCGACGAGGCGGGCGAGCTGATCCGCAGGGCCGGGATCATGGGCATCGTGCTGTCCGAGGGCGAGGTGCAGCCGGGCGACCCGATCGAGGTCGAACTGCCCGAGGGCCCGCACCGGCCGCTGGAGCGTGTGTGACATGGCGGATACGGACAGCACGGCAGCAGGTGCCCGCTCCGTCGCGGAGCTGATCGAGCACACCCGCGGCGGGCGGCGCGTCAAGTACGTGCACTTCTGGGGCCACCGGCCGCAGCGCGACGGCAGCGTGGGCGCAAGCTGCTTCAGCCAGTGGTGGCCGTCTCCCTTCACCGTGGACGGCGTGGAGTACGCCACCGCCGAGCACTGGATGATGGCCGGCAAGGCCCGGCTCTTCGGCGACGCGGCGGCGGAGCGCGCCGCCGTGGCGGCCGTGCACCCCAAGGCCGCCAAAGCGGCGGGGCGTTCGGTGCGCGGCTTCGACGACGCGACCTGGCAGCGCGAGCGCTTCGCGCTCGTCGTCGACGGCAGCGTGGCCAAGTTCGGGCAACACCCTGAGCTGCGCGACTACCTGCTCGGCACGAACGAGCGCGTGCTCGTCGAGGCCAGCCCGCTCGACCGGATCTGGGGCATCGGACTGGCCTCCGACGACGAGCGGGCCGAGGACCCGGCCCGCTGGCGCGGGCTCAACCTGCTCGGCTTCGCGCTCATGGAGGCCCGCGCCCGGCTCGCCGCAGAGCAGTAGCCACTGAGCAGACGTGGACGGTGCGGCTGCCGGGAGTTGGCGGAAATACCGTTGCGGGCGGTTCCCCGGGGTGCGAGCATCACGGTCATGATGATCCGAAAGGCTGGCCTCGCGACCCTCCGGTGATCGCGATGACCCCACACGAATTCGACCACCTGCCCTTCCCGGCCCGTATGCGGGCCCTCGCCGAATACGCCCGGGCCCTGGACGCCGGCAGGTACCGCGATCTGCGGGCCGCGCTCGACGCCGGTGATCCGGACGAACGGCACACCGCCCTCTTCCTGGCAGTCGCCCGCCGCGACCTCGGCGCGGTCACCGCAGCACTCGACGACCCGCTGTTGCGGTCCCGGGCGCTGGCGGCCGCGATCAGGCTCCCGATTCCCGAACAGGCCCTGGCCGCCCTCGCACTGAGCGAGATCCGCGCCGTCCGCCATGACACCTACCGCGTGCTGCGCCTCTCCCGCCGCCGCGCCCTCGCCGACCGGCTCCTGCCTCAGGTGCACGAACGCTACGGCCGCGCGGAGGCCGCCCGGTTGCTCCCCGCCTGCACGCCCGGGACCGCCGGGGAGTGGCTGCCCAGGCTGGACGCACCGCCGGGGGTGCTCCGTTCGCTGGCCCGGACAGCTCCTGGCGCGCTGGCCGCCCAACTGGCCGACGACCACCGGGCATCCACCGATCCGCAGCACGGCGGAGTCGCACGATCGAACGACCGCCGGCTGGTCACCACACTCGTCGAACGGGATCCGGACGCCGGGATGCTGCTCCTGGAACGGGCGCCGGAGTTGCTGACCGAACGCGCCATGTCCGTTCTGCTGCGCAGACCCCGGGCCGTTCTGGAGTCGGTGCGCCGTACCGGGACGAAGGAACTGCCGCTGGACGCGCGGCCCCTGCCCCGCGCGGCGCTTCGCGCGCTGCGCGCACTCGACCCACTGGAACTGACCGAACTCGCCGGAATCTGCGCGTCGTCCACCGGCCGCGGCGGACCGTACGGCACGGTGGTGGCGCCGGACCCGTTGCTGCTCCTGCTGCCGGCCGGCGCCCGCCTTCGCCTGGTGGAGGCGCGCGTGGCGGAGGCGAGAGGCGGCTACGGCCTTCCACTCACCGCGGTGGCCGCCCTCGCGCCCGCCGACCGCGCCGTCCTCCTGGAGCAGTTCATGCGCCGGACGGTGCGAGGCCCCCGATTGCGGCGCCGGGTCGCCGCCGTCATGCCGCCGGCCGACGCCGAACCACTGATCCGTGAACTCACCGACTCGCACCGGGTGCACGAACGGGCCCAGGCCTGGCCTGTCCTGCTCACCAGCGCACAGCTCCAGGGCGATCCGGCCGACTACGCCCGCATCGTGGCCTCCTGCGAACGGGCCTGGCACGACCAGGAGATGGTCCGCCACGCCGCCCTCACCCAGGCGGCCGCGACTCCGCCCCGGCTCCTCGGCGCCGTGCCGCCGCACTGCCTGCGTGACATGGCGCTGACAACCGTCCAGTCCCGCGACTCCACCGCCCGCTCCCTCGCGGCGGCCGAACGCTGGCTGCGCCGTACGGTGACCGTCGCCGCCGCCCGGGGCGACGGAGAACGGGCGGCGGCCGTCGCCCTCCTGCTGACGGAGATCGTCGCCGACCCGCGCAGGGCGGGCGGAGCCGTCCCGCTGAAGCTCGGTGACCACGCGCAGCGACTGATCTGGGAGGCCGCCCGGCGGACCGACCCGCGTCCACGGCACCTCGTCGCGCTGGCCGAACTCCTCGCCGGCAACGGCGCCCCGGTGCCGGAACTCGACGCGCTCGTCGAAAGCATCGCCCTGTCGGACGGTGATCGGGGACTCGCGGTCCGCGCCGCGGACGTCTGGCTGGCCGACCCGGCCACCCGCGCGGAACGCTGCGGCCGGCTCATCGCGGCCGACCCGGCGTTCGCCTCGGTTCCCCGCGTCCAGCACACGCTGGCGCACCGCCGCACCGACCTGCTCGACACGGTACTGGACCCCGGCGCGGCGACCCGCACGGCGTGGGTGCCCGCGCTGCCGCCCTCGGTCACCGGGCGCTGGCTACCGCACCAGCGGGCACTGCTCGACCAGCGGCTGGTGGCGGTCGCCGCCGACGAGGACGCGACGCTGCGCCGACGTGCCGACGCCGCCGCCCTCCTGCGCGACGATCTGCTGCTGCGCTGTCTCGCCGACGACGCGCCGCAGCCGGTCGCGGCGGCGGCGCTCACCGCGCTGGGCAACCTGGGAACGGGCGCGGTCGGCCTGCTCCTCGAACACGCAGCGGGCGCGGGAGTCCGGGGCAAGGCCGCCATGGCGGCCGTTCGTCGGCTGATCGGCACCATGCCCGGCAGCGCGGCCGTCGCACTGCTCGCGCCCGTCGTCCGCGACCGGGCCGCACCCGTCGGCACCCGGAAGGAGGCGGCCCGCGCGCTGGCCGAACTGACGGAACTGCCCGGCGAGTCCGCGTTCACCGCGCTCCTGGCCGGCTGGGACGCGCCCGGTCAGCACCGCGACGTCCTCGCCGTCCTGGCGCGGCCGCTCGTCGGGCGGATCGACCGGCCACCGGTCGCCGCGCGGCTCGCCGAGCGGTTGCACCAGCCCGCCGTTCGTGACGCCGTCATCACCGGGGACGTCGCCGCGGTACCTGCGGAGGTGCGCGGCGCCTACGCCCGGTTCGTCGCCGGGCTGGTGCCCGTCGCGGAACCGGAGATCGCGGGGGCCGTCTGCCGCGCGATGTGGCAGCACCGGGCCTGGCCGGCCGAGGAGGTGGCCGGGCCGCTGGCCGCGGCCGTCGCCGATCCCGGACGGCCTTCCGGCCTTCGCGAGAGCGCGGCAGCGGTCCTCACCGGCCTGGCGGGTTCGCCCGTCGGTCTCGCCGCGCTGCGCACCGCCCTCGACGCGCTCGCGGTCCAGGGCGGTGAGGGGCCGGTTGACGTACGGCGCTCCGCGCTCCGCATCCTGCACCATCTCGCCCAGCGCTACGGGCAGCCGTCCGCCGCGGTGCTGGACGTCGTCACCGACGCCCTGCTGCGCGCGGGACTGCGCCGCACCGCCACCGCGACGTCGCTGGACACCGCGCTGACGGCGATGCGCGCGGGGGATCCGGCGCCCGACCGGTGGGACCGCTGGCTCGGCCTGGTCGCGGACCATCCGCACGGTCTCGACCTGGGACAGCGGCAGTATCTCGATTCCGGGCGTGAGCCGCTGCCCCCTGCCGTGCACGAGACGGTCGTGAGCCTGCGGGGCCGCGGTGCTCCCGCCGCCGGTCTGGTCGCCGTCGAGGTGGTCGGCGCGGCGGGCCGGCGGTCCGGATGGCAGGCCCCGTGGCCGGCCGAACTCGCGGCGCTGTGCGCGGACCCGCACCCGGGCGTCGTCGAATCGGCGCTCCTGGTGGACGTGGAGCGCAGTTCCATCTGACGGCTACGGGCCGGTGGTCTCCTCATCGGCGGCGGGCCGGTGATGGACGGCCACCGGCTGCCCGGCGGCCGCGGTGCGTACGTAGTCCTCGATGGCGGCGTCGAGGCCCACGTCGTGCTGCGCCTGCTCGGACATGAACCAGCGGTGCTCCAGGAGCTCGTGGAACACCTGGGCGGTGTCCAGCGAGGCCCGCAGCTCCTGGGGCACCGCCCGGACCGTCGGCCGGAAGACCTCGCGGACCCAGCGGTGCGCGAGGACCTCGGGGCGGGCGCCGAGCGGGTCGCCCGGCGTGTAGTCGTCCTGCGAGGCCATCCACGTCTCCAGGTCGTTCAGGAGACTGCGCGCCTGGTTCTCCTCCGCGTCCATGCCGGTCAGCCGCAGCAGCTGCCGCTGGTGGTGGCCCGCGTCGACGACCTTGGGGAGGAACGTGACCGCGTCCCCGTCCGGCGAGCGCTGGATCTGCATCTCGGCCACGTCGAAGCCGAGCTCGTTCAGCCGGCGGATGCGCCGGTCGATGTAGTGCCGCTTGCCGACCGGGTAGACCGACTCCCGGGTCAGCTCGTGCCACAGCTCCTCGTACCGGTCGGCGATCGCCTGGCCGAACAGGACCGGGTCGACCGACGGGTGCAGCGAGCCGCCCGCCTCCAGGTCCATCAGCTCGCCGGAGATGTTCACGCGGGCGACCTCGATGTCGTACTCGCGCTGCCCGCGGGTCAGCTTCGGCTGGATCTGGCCGGTCTCGGCGTCCACCAGATAGGCGGCGTACGCGCCCGCGTCACGCCGGAAGAGCGTGTTGGACAGGCTGCAGTCGCCCCACGCGAACCCGGTCAGATGCAGCCGCACCAGCAGGACGGCGAGGGCGTCGAGGAGCCTGCTGACGGTGCCCGGCCGCATCGTCGTCTCGAACATCGACCGGTAGGGCAGCGAGCCGTTGAGGTGCCGGGTGATCAGTACGGGCTCCAGCGGCTCGCCGTCCGCGCCGGTCCGCCCGGTCACCACCGCGACCGGGTCGACCGCGGGTATCGCCATCCGGTCGAGGTCGCGCAGCAGCCCGTACTCGCGCACCGCGGCCCACTCGCCGACCTCCTTCACCGCGACGACCTCGTCGCCGGCGCGGGCGAAGCGCACCACATGGCGCGAGATGCCGCGCGGCAGGGCGACCAGGTACTCGTCGGGCCACTCCTCCAGCGGGATGCCCCAGGGCAGGTCGAGGAGGGCCGCCGGGTGTTCGGGCGCGGTCGCGGTGATCTGCAGCTCCATGACGCACAAGTGTGCGGCAGCCACAGCGCGCCCGGACAGGCGGGTCGGGGAAACTCTCGGGGGCCGGGCTCCGTTGAGTGATCATGCGGTGGTGCGGGTTGCGGTGGTCGCAGCGGCTGAGAAGGAGCGTGTGAGACATGGCGGAACGACTGGTCGTCATCGGCGGGGACGCGACAGGGATGTCGGCCGCCTCGCAGGCACGCAGGCGCCGGGACCCCGAGGACCTGGAGATCATCGCCTTCGAACGCGGTCATCACACGTCCTACTCGGCCTGCGGCATCCCGTACTGGATCGGCGGTGAGGTCGAAGGGGCCGAGGCCCTGGTCGCGCGCACCGCCGCCGAGCACCGCGAGCGCGGGATCGACCTGCGGCTCGGCACCGAGGCCGTCGAGATCGACCTCGACCGACGGCGCGTGCGCACCCGGGAGGTGGCGGGCGGCGACGAGTCCTGGACGGGATTCGACCAGCTGGTCATCGCCACCGGCGCCGTCCCGACCCGGCCGCGGATTCCCGGCATCGACGCGGACGGTGTGCACGGCGTGCAGACCCTGGACGACGGCGAGGCCGCGCTGCGCACCCTGGAACGCGGCGGCGCGCGGCGGGCGGTGGTCGTCGGCGGCGGCTACATCGGCGTCGAGATGGCCGAGGCCATGATCCGTCGCGGGCTGGAGGTCACCATGGTCGACCGCGGCGAGCAGCCGATGTCCACGCTCGACCCCGACATGGGCCGGCTCGTGCGCGAGGCGATGGAGGGCATGGACATCGAGGTGGTGTCCGGTGCGGAGGTCCGCAAGGTGCTCACCGGGGACGACGGCCGGGTGCGGGCCGTCGCGACCGAGGACGCCGAGTACCCGGCCGACGTCGTGGTGCTCGGACTCGGCGTCCGGCCCAACACCGCGCTCGCCCGGGACGCGGGCCTCGCCCTCGGCGAGCACGGCGGGTTGCTCACCGACCTGGCGATGCGGGTGCACGGCGCGGAGGGCATCTGGGCCGGCGGCGACTGCGTCGAGGTCCTCAACCTCGTCTCCGGTACCCACCAGCACATCGCGCTGGGCACGCACGCCAACAAGCACGGACGCGTCATCGGCATCAACATCGGCGGCGGTTACGCCACCTTCCCCGGCGTCGTCGGCACCGCCGTCAGCAAGGTCTGCGACGTCGAGATCGCGCGCACCGGTCTCAAGGAGTCGCAGGCACGGGCCGCCGGGCTGCGGTTCGTCACCGCCGTCATCGAATCCAGCAGCCGGGCGGGCTACTACCCGGGCGCCGCGACCATGACGGTCAAGATGCTCGCCGAGCTCCGCACCGGGCGGCTGCTCGGCCTGCAGATCGTCGGACGGGAAGGTGCGGCCAAGCGCGTCGACATCGGCTCCGTCGCCCTCACCGCGGGCATGACCGTCGACCGGATGACGGCGCTCGACCTCGGCTACGCACCGCCGTTCTCCCCCGTCTGGGACCCGGTGCTGGTCGCCGCACGCAAGGCCGCCGACAAGGTGGAGGCCGAGCTGCGGGGGCACTGAGGCACCGGCGCCCGGACAGGCCGACCCGGTGGGGCCGGCCGCGTGGGCTCAGTGCTGCCCGGCGGCCAGCTTGTCCAGCGCCTCCAGCAGAGCCGGCAACGCCGGGCCGCGGCGGACCGGGTGGACCTCGCCCGGCTCCTCGTCGAGCAGCACGAACGCCATGTCGTCGGTCCGCGCCACCAGGCTCCAGCCGGGCCCGTCCGCGCGCACCGCTCCGTGGGCCGACCTGACGCGTCCGGGCGGCGGCGGTGCGCTGAGATACGCCTCCGCGCTCTCCAGCGCCCTGCGCACGCCCGCGTGGCTCACGACGACGGTTCCGGCGCCCTTGGCGTCGTCCTCGTCGTCGCCGGCGGCCTCGGCATCGGGCGCCACGTCCGAGTCGGTCGCCTCGTCGGCCGACTCGTCCCCGGTCGCTTCATCGACAATCGCCGGGTCCGCGGCCGAGCTCTCCTCCGGCTTCGGGCCGTCCTCGGGCGCCGGGTCAGCGGTGGGTGCCGGGTCGGCGGCGGAGTCCTCGGTGAGCTGGTCGCGCCAGGCCCACCACCGCAGCGCGATCTCGTCCGCGCCCAGCCGCCGCTGCGCTCCGCCCCAGGTCTCCAGGTCGGGCGGCGCCAGCGGTGGACGGCCGCCCTCCTCCTCCGACGGATCGTGCGGATCGGGCACGCCCGGCGCGGCGACGGCCACCGGCAGCGGCCAGCCCGGCAGGGCGGCGGCCACATAGCGCTCGTCCGGCGACAGGTCGTACTCCAGCCCGCAGTCCCAGGCCGCCAGCGCGCACGCGACCAGCGCAGTGTCGGTGATCGCGACGGTCCACCGGGCGCCGCCGCCGTCCTGTCCGAAGAGCAGCCCGTAGCCGTCCCTGGCCGGCTCCAGCCCGAGCACCTCGCAGGCCTGCGGGTAGTCGTCGGCGAGCACGCTCGGGAACTGCGCCGGCGTCAGCATCGCCGCCGTGAGCACGAACAACGCATCGTCGTCCGTCTGCGCGTAGTCGTCCGTCTCGGTCACGGGGCACCTCCCTCTCTTCGGTCCGCGCACCTTAACCAGGGGGTAACCTCCGCGTCGATAGCGGGGCCCGCCCGGAGGGAAAACCGCTCGGAACCGGGGCACCGCGACCCTTACCCTGCGGGGTATGGGTGTCCACCGCACGCACTACGTCTGCCTCCCGTGCCGCGCCTCCTACAAGCAGGAGTACGGGCCGGAGCGCGCCCGGCGCTGCCCGCGCTGCGCGGCCGAGCTGATCCACGCGGGTTCCGCGTTCGCGGCGCCCCGCCGGAGCGATGCCCCGGCGTGGCGGGCGCTCACCGTGCTCCTCACCGCGGGCGTCGGATTCCACAAGTCCTGCTGCGGCGGTCCCGGCTTCCGCCCGCGGACCCCCCGCGAGGTACGCGAACGCCTGGCATACGCCGCCGCCTCCGGTGAGCCCGTCGTCCGCGCACTGACCCGCTACGACCTCTCCTTCACCGACCGCCGTCCCGGCAAGCCGGGTTCCCGCCCGCTGGAGCGGAGATAACCCAGGGGAGAGCGCGAACTCGGCGACGGGGAGAGGTGATTGACATGCCCGGCCTGCTGCACAGGATCGGAGACGTGTTCCGACTGCCGGTGCGAGCACCCGACCCGGCGGGTCCCGGGGACCGGGCCCCGCTGGAGCACAACCTGTTCGACGCGGCCGCGACCTACGTGGTGGCCTGCATCGCCGACGACCAGGACCGGATCGACGAGGCCGCGGGCCGAGTCGCCCCCGACGCCCTGATGTTCGGCGTCAACGAGCTCGCGCAGCGCGCGGTGCTGACACTGGCCAGAGAACACGGCACCGAGCCGGAAGCCATGGCCCGCGCCCTGCTCGGCCTGCCCGCGGCCTAGAACCGCTGCTCGTTTGCGGCCTGGGGTACTGCTCGTTGCTCGCTACGTCGCGTCCGGATCGTCGCCGAGTTCTTTCAACGTGGCGCGCAGCCAGCCGAGTTCGGCGTGGCTGGTGGCGCGGGCGATGGTGAGGACACCCCTGCGGTAGGGGTCGTCGAGCTCCTCGGCGCGGATTGGCCGGTCGCCGTCGTAGAAGAAGCTGGCGGGCTGCTCCAGGAAGGAGAGCCGGCGGCGGAGCACCGCGGCCTCCTGGCGGGCGTCGCCGAGGTGGCGCAGGAACGCGAGGAGGGTGAACCAGCGGTTCTCGTCGCTCAGATCGAGCTCCGCGGGCTCGGCCAGCCGCCGCCGCAGTTCGGTGCGGCCCTCGGCGGTGAGCGTGAGGACGTGGCGGGGCGCGGCGACGGCGCCGGGCTGGGTCTCGCGCCGGAGCCAGCCGGCCTTCTCCAGGCGCTTGATGGCCGGATACAGGGTGCTCTCGGCGACCGGCTTGACGTGGCCGGTGAGGGCGGCGATGCGTTTGCGCAACTCGTAGCCGTGCAGTGAGGCGTCGTACAGGAAACCGAGGATCGCGAGCTCCAGCATGAGGCCATTCTCCCGCATCGCCGCATGCGGCGCTGTACATCGTTGACGTAATACATCGGCGACGATGTATAGTCGTGTCATTCGACGAGGGCGAAGGGGAGACAGGTCATGCGGCAGACGGAGTTCGGACCAGTGGCGGGACGCGGAGCGGCCGGTACGGCGGAGGAGCGGCGGCCGTTCATCCGGTGGACGGAGGCGGCCGGCCACGGCCCCGCACGGGTCTACCTGCACGGACTCGGCGCGGCTTCCGCGCCGTACTTCGCGCATGTCGCGGCGCATCCGGCGCTCGCCGGCCGGCGGTCGCTCTTCGTGGACCTGCCCGGATTCGGAATCAGCGACCGGCCCGCGGACTTCGGCTACTCGTTGGAGGAGCACGCCGACGCGGTCGCCTCGGTCCTGGACGCGGCGGAGGTGAGCGGCGCCGAGGTCGTCGGGCACAGCATGGGTGGAGCGGTCGCGATCGTCCTGGCGCACCGCCGCCCGGACCTGGTGGCCCGGCTGGTGCTCGCCGAGGCCAATCTCGACCCGAACCCGCCGGTCGGAGCGGGCAGCAGCGGTATCGCCAGGTACGAGGAGAGGGAGTTCGTGGACGGCGGCGGATTCGCCGCCGTGCTGGAGCGGGTGGGCCCGACGTGGGGGGCCACCATGCGGCTCGCCGACCCGGTGGCGCTCTACCGCACCGCCACCCGGCTGGCACGGGGCAGCGAGCCCACGATGCGGACGATGCTGCTGGCCATGGACATTCCCCGCACCTTCCTGGTGGGGGAGTTGAGCGCGGACGTCGACGGCCGGGCGGAGCTGGTGGCGGCGGGTGTCGGGGTCGAGACGGTGGCGGGCGCCGGCCACAACATCATGTTCGACAACCCGGACGCCTTCGCCGGCGCGATCGCCGGTGAGGGCGCGGGTACCGGTGTCGCTTCCGGTTCCGGGTCCGACGCCGGTGAAGGCGCGTGCGCGGTTGGGGCTGCCGGTCGAATCGCCGGGGTCAGCTCACCCGCGTAGCGACGGCGAGGTACCGGTCGTCGGAATCGTCGTACACCGTCAGTTCCCAGCCCGCATCGGTGAGCAGCGGGGCAAGGTTGGGCTTCGCGCGGACATCGTCCTCGTGCAGGGTGTGGCCGCGCCTGGCGGCGAGCGCGGCGCGGCCGATCGGGTGGAAGAGCGCGAGCCGGCCGCCGGGCCGGGTGACGCGGGCGAACTCGCGCAGTCCGGCCGCGGCGTCCGGCAGATGGTGCAGGAGTCCGGCGGCGAAGACGGCGTCGAGGCACGCGTCGCGCAGGGGAAGGCACGCACTGTCCGCCTCGATGAGCGAGCCGGCGTGGTGGCGGCCGAGCACGGTCGCCTCGTGCAGCATCTCCGGAGTCAGATCGGCGCCGACGACCGTGCCCGCCGGGCCGACGGCCGCTCGCAGCGGGGGCAGGGCGCGGCCGGTGCCGCAGTCCGCGTCGAGAGCCGACTGCCCGGGTCGCAGGCCCAGTTCCGCGACGGCCGCCGCGTAGGCGGGAGCATCGTCGGGGAAGCGTTTCTCCCAGCCCACGGCCTTGGCGGCGAAGAATTCGCGGACTCGTTCACGTTCGGTCTCCATGCATCATGTTCGCATGATCACGCTGCGTTCCGGCGCCTTGTTCGTCCTGGCCGCCCTGCTGGAGATCGGGGGTGCCTGGCTGATCTGGCAGGGCGTCCGCGAGCACCGCGGCTGGGCCTGGATGGGGGCGGGCGTGGCGGCCCTGGGGTGCTACGGGTTTGTCGCGACCCTGCAGCCGGACGCCGAGTTCGGCCGGATTCTGGCCGCGTACGGCGGTGTGTTCGTCGCCGGTTCGCTCGTGTGGGGGATGGTGGCGGACGGCTACCGGCCCGACCGGTTCGACGTGGTGGGTGCGCTCGTCTGCCTGGTGGGAGTGGGCGTCATCATGTATGCGCCACGCAATGGCTGAAACGCCCCGCCTGCGCGCATGTTCGAGCTTTGCGCGATCGTTCGGGGCCGGATCAACGTACGAGATTGTCAATATCCGCCGGGTTCCGAAATGCCGAAGGCGCACGAACCGCAGCGGACTAGCGTCCCGGACCCATGGGACACATGGACCAAGCCGGCTTCGGCTGGCTGACCCCGACGCTGTCGTACGTCATGGCCTGCGTGGGCTCGACCCTCGGCCTGCGCTGCACCGTACGGGCGCTCGGCGCCACCGGCCGCTCCCGGCGCAACTGGCTGCTGACCGCGGCCAGCGCGCTCGGCACCGGCATCTGGACGATGCACTTCGTCGCGATGCTCGGCTTCCGGGTCTCCGGCACCGAGATCCGTTACAACGTGCCGCTGACCGTCCTGAGCCTGCTGATCGCCGTCGGCGTCGTGGGCATCGGCGTGTTCATCGTCGGCTACGGGAAGGGCCGGATCCGTTCGCTGCTGGCGGGAGGCCTGGCGACCGGACTCGGCGTCGCCGCCATGCACTACGTCGGGATGGCGGCCCTGCGGCTGCACGGCTCCATCGGCTACGACCCCGTGCGCGTCGTGCTGTCCGTGCTGATCGCGCTGGCCGCCGCCACGGCCGCGCTGTGGGCGGCGCTGACGGTCCACCGGCCGGTCGTGGTGGCCGGGGCGTCGCTGGTGATGGGCGCGGCGGTGAGCAGCATGCACTACACGGGAATGTTCGCCGTGCGGGTGGTGGTCCGTCCGTCGTCCGAGGTGCTGCCGGGCGCGAGCGCCACCGCGTTCCTCTTCCCGCTCGTCGTCGGCCTGGGCTCGTACCTCTTCCTGACCTCGGCCTTCGTCGCGCTCTCCCCGAGCGCCCGTGAACGCGCCGCCTCCGCGTCTGCCCAGTCGCTGCGCGAGGGTGCGGCGTGAGCGCTCCGCGCGGCCGCCGCGCGCATGCCGGTCCGCCCGCCGACGAGCGGATGTCTCCGCTGGCCCTGGCCGCGGGGACGCCGTCGGCGGCAGATCCCGGCGGCCCGGACGTCCCGCAGCGTACGGACGCCGGCTCGGAGGGCCCCGCCCGGACCGGCGGTCCGCGACGGCCGGGGGCGGGGTCGCGGTTCACCCCCAGGCTGGTGCTGCGGCCGAGGACGGTGCGGGCGAAGATCGTCTCCATCCTCATGGTGCCCGTCGTCTCGCTGATGGCCCTGTGGGGCTTCGCCGCCGTCAACGCCGCCCAGGACGTCTCCGGCCGGCTGCGGACGCAGCAGGTCGAGAAGGACATCAGCGGTCCCGTCGCCGCCTCCGTCACCGCGTTGCAGGCAGAACGCCGCGCCGCCGCCCTGTATCTGGCGGCCCCGACCGCCGCCCGCGCCGCGCAACTCGACAGCAGCGCGGCCGCCACCGACCGGGCGGCCGGCGCCCTGCGGCAGGGGAGCACCCACACGATCGCCGACGGCATCGGGCTGCCGTCCGATGTCGCGCCCCGGGTACGGACGTTCATCGACGGCGTGAGCGGTCTGCGCGCGCTGCGGGCGCGGGTCACCGCCCGCGCCGCCGGCTGGGACGAGACGTACCGCGGCTACTGCGCCGCGATCGAGAACGCCTTCTCCGCCATCGGCGTGCTGACCGCCGGCTCCGACCCGGTCCTGACGTCCGGCAGCCGCGTCGCCCTGGAGTTCGGGCGGGCGGGCGAAATGCTCGCCCGCGAGGACGCCCTGCTCTCCGTCGCGGAACTCACCGGTTCGCTGGACGGCCCGCGCTACCGCGACTTCACCGGCGCCGTGCAGACCCGGCGGCTGCTGATCGACGCCTCGGCCCGTGACCTGGGCGGCGCGGACCGCTCGTCCTGGGAGAAGCTGAGCGGCTCCGCACCGTACAGCGCACTGCTCGGCTTGGAGGACGGGGTGCTGCGCGCCGACCCCGGACCGCGTGCCGCTGCCGCCGCGCCGGCGAACACCTGGACAGCCGCCGCCGGCCCGGTCCTCACCGGGCTGCGCGCCATCGACACTCCGGCGGGCGGCGCGGCCTCCGCCGCCTCGTCCGGCACCGACCCGGTACTCCGGGGCCTGGTGAGCACCTCCGGTGCGGCGGTGCTGCTCGGCCTGCTCGCCGTCGTCGTCTCGCTGATCGTCTCGGTGCGGATCGGGCGCGCCCTGGTCACCGAACTCGTCGAACTGCGCAACACCGCGCTGGAACTCGCCCGCCGCAAGCTGCCGTCCGCCATGCGCCGGCTGCGCGCGGGAGAGGAGATCGACCTGGACGCCGAGGCACCTCGGGGCACCCATGGCGCGGACGAGATCGGCCAGGTCGGCGAGGCGCTGCGCACCGTCCACCGTGCCGCGCTCACCGCCGCCGTCGAACGCGCCGAGCTGCTCAGCGGCGTCACGGGGGTGTTCGTCAACCTCGCACGGCGCAGCCAGGTCCTCGTCCACCGCCAACTCGCGCTGCTGGACAACATGGAACGGCGCACGGAGGACCCCGGCGAGCTGGAGGACCTCTTCCGGCTCGACCACCTCACCACCCGTATGCGCCGGCACGCCGAGGGCCTGATCATCCTGTCCGGCGCGACCCCGGGCCGGGCCTGGCGCCGTCCGGTACCCCTGCAGAACGTGGTGCGCGCCGCGGTCGCCGAGGTGGAGGACTACGCGCGGGTCGAGGTGCGGCGGCTGCCGCAGGCCGCCGTCGTCGGCGGCGCGGTCGCCGACCTCACCCACCTGATCGCCGAACTCGTCGAGAACGCCACCCAGTTCTCTCCCCCGCACACCAAGGTGCGGATCAACGGCGAACAGGTCGGCAACGGCTACGTGCTGGAGGTCGAGGACCGCGGTCTGGGCATGGGCGGCGGGGCGCTCGACGAAGCCAACCGGCGCATCGAACGCGCCCAGGCACTGGACCTGTTCGACAGCGACCGGCTCGGATTGTTCGTGGTCAGCAGGCTCTCCGCCCGGCACGACGTCAAGGTCTCGCTGCGCCCGTCCCCCTACGGGGGGACAACGGCCGTCGTGCTGCTGCCCACCGCGCTCATCGAGCGCTACGTTCCCGACCCGGCTCCCGCCCGCCGTGCCGCCGAACGCAACCGCGCCCAGCGCGCCCACCGCGAGGACCCGGTCGTCGTCCGGCCGCTTCCGTCGCGGCGCGGGGGCGAGCTGGGGAACGGGACCGAACCGCGGACCGGGGCGGAACGGCGGAACGGCAACGGAGTGCGGCAGGGAGCCGAGTTGCGGAACGGAAACGACGGAAACGAGCGGGCGGGCGGTGACAGGCGCGCGTACGGCAGCGAGCGGGCGAATGCGTCGTCGGGCTCGTCGGGCTCATCGGGTTCACCGGGCCCGTCGGTACCACCGGAGCCGGTCGTGGTCCGCGCTTCCGCCACCTCCGCCGCCCCGGCCGCGCATCCGCCGGGTCCGGCGGGCCCGCCGGTCAACGGCACCGCGCACGGGGACGACGACCTGCCACGTCGCGTACGGAAGGCGAACCTCGCCCCGCAACTGCTGGAGCGGCCCGCCCCGGAACAGCACGGACCGGTGCCGGGGAACGGCCCGGACGATGAGACGGGGGACGCGGGCGGACGTACCCCGGAGCAGATCCGCGCCATCATGACCGCGTACCGCAGCGGTTGGGCGCGCGGCGGTGGCCGTCCGGCCGGCCGCTCGGCGTCGAACGAGGGAGACCCGGCATGATCGAGGCGAACCGGTCCGGCCGGCTGGACTGGCTGCTGGACGAGCTGACGGACCGGGCGGCCGGGGTACGGCACGCCGTGGTCCTGTCCAACGACGGCCTGGCGGTGGGCGCCTCACGGGCGCTGAGCCGCGAGGACGCCGAGCACCTGGCGGCGGTAGCGTCCGGATTCCACAGCCTTGCCAAGGGCGCCGGCCGGCATTTCGCCGCCGGCGACGTACGGCAGACCATGGTCGAACTCGACGGCGGGTTCCTCTTCGTGGCCGCCGCGGGCGAAGGCTCGTGCCTCGCGGTCTTCGCGACCGCCGCGGCGGACGTCGGGCTGGTCGCCTACGAGATGGCCCGGCTCGTCAAACAGGTGGGGGAGCATCTGCGGACTCCCGACCGGCCGGCCTCCGACACCACGGTAGGCGGCTGAGCGCACATGGACGGCCGCTGGTACGACGACGAGGCGGGCCCGATGGTCCGTCCCTACGCCCTGACCGGCGGCCGGACCCGGGGCGACGGGGGCAGCGCCCATCTCGACCTGATAGCGCAGGTCGTCGCCGAACCGGGCGCGGAACCGGGTGCCGCCGGCGACCCTGCCCTGGCCCCGGAACACGGCACGATCCTCGCCCTGTGCCGGACCGATCCGCTGTCGGTCGCGGAGATCGCGGCCGACTCCGACCTGCCCGTGGGCGTCGTACGCGTCCTGCTGGGCGATCTGCTGACGCTGGGGTGGGTCCGGGTGCGCCGGCCGGTGGCGCCCGCCGAGTTGCCCGGCGAAGACATTCTGCGAGAGGTGATCGATGGACTTCGTGCGCTCTGAGCGACCGGGCAGGCGTGACGAGCCCGCCCTGGCGTTGAAGATTCTGGTCGCGGGCGGCTTCGGAGTCGGTAAGACGACGCTGGTGGGAGCCGTCAGCGAGATCCGGCCGCTGCGTACCGAGGAATCGCTCAGCGAGGCGGGCAGGGGAGTCGACGACACCGGCGGGGTGGAACGCAAGACCACCACCACGGTCGCCATGGACTTCGGACGGATCACGATCCGCACCGGGCTCTCGCTCTACCTCTTCGGCACCCCCGGGCAGGATCGTTTCTGGTTCCTGTGGGACGAGCTGTCGCACGGCGCGCTGGGTGCCGTCGTACTGGCCGACACCCGCCGACTGGAGGACTGCTTCCCCGCGGTCGACTTCTTCGAGCATCGCGGCATCCCCTTCGCGGTGGGCGTCAACTGCTTCTCCGGCGCGCGTTCCTACCGGCCCGAGGACGTCTCGCGGGCCCTGGACCTGACGGAGGGGACACCCGTCGTGCTGTGCGACGCCCGGGACCGTGAATCCGGAAAGTCGGTGCTCATCGCCCTGGTCGAGCACGCCGAACGGATGCACGCCGAACGGCAGCTGCGCCCGGTCGGCTGACAGGCGCGACGTCCGCGCCCGGTGGCGGAACCACGGCCTCCGCGGGCCCCGGTACCGGATACGGATACCGGTCGTGACGCGATGGGGACTTGCCGTAGCGCGCTGTTCAGGACAGTCTCGTACCGCAGTCGATACGGGGAGGTCGGGGAATGACGGTGGGCAATGGACTCGCATGGCTGTTGGACGACCTGACGGAACGGGTACCGCATGTCCAGCACGCGCTGGTGCTGTCCAACGACGGGCTGGTGACGGGGGCCAGCGGCAGCCTGGACCGGCCGACAGCCGAGCATCTGGCGGCCGTTTCGTCCGGGTTTCACAGTCTTGCGAAGGGTGCCGGCCGGCAGTTCCGGGTCGGTGGAGTACGCCAGACGATGGTGGAGTTCGACGAGGGCTACCTCTTCGTGACCGCGGCCGGCGACGGCAGCTGTCTGTCGGTGCTGAGCGGCATGGAGGCCGACGTCGGCCAGGTCGCCTATGAGATGACGCTGCTGGTGCACCGAGTCGGCGAGCACCTCGGGGTCGCGCCACGGCAGCCGGGTATCACCCCTGCCGGAGGCTGAGCCACCGGCGCTCCTGCCTTGCGGTGGTGCGCCCATGGTCGTCGGTGCCCCGGCGGAGTTGTCCACAGGCCAGGTGGGCGGGTCGGCGGGCTGCGCTAGATTCGTCACTGTCAGTAGTCGAGGCAGTGGGGGAAGTCATGGTCGTACGGGAGTCGCTCGCGGTCGTGCAGCAATCGGCCGGAGTGGAAGGGGAAGCACCACCCGCAGGGGATTCATTCGCAGGGGAAGCACCCGCAGGGCAGGCGTCGGCGGGTGAGGCGCTCGGGATGAACCGGGCCAGGGAAGAACTGGGACTGGAAACGGGAGAGTTCGAGCTGGCCGTCCAGCTCGGTGAGGTCCGCGCCGTCCTGGCAGGGCAGGGGCGCAGGCGCGTCCCGCGCGAGGAAGTCGACCGGCTGCGCGGGGCGGAGGGGTTCCCACAGGCCCTGCGCGACCGGCTGCGCGTGGTCGGCAGCGGTGACGGAGCGGAGCTCATCGGCGTCAGCCGCGACCGCTTCGTCAAGCTGGCGAAAGGCGGCTTCATCCGGCCTGTCCGCTGGTACGTCAACCGGTACCGGGCCGTCGTCTGGATGTACCTGGCCGACGAGATCGGGCAGTACGCCCGGGATCATCCCGAGGCGCTGCGGGGCAGGCTGCCCGTAACGCTGCGTGGTGTCCTGGAGGAGGGCGCGGACCACCGCGCGCGTGGCTGGCGGGCGCGCCGCGCCGGGCAGTTGGTGCGGGACGCGGCCGACGCGTGGGAGGAAGCGGCGGTCTGGTCGGCGCTGCTCGGGACCGACGGCGCGGCCGAGGTGGTGCAGGATCTGTACGAGCGGGCCTATCTGCGCAGGCTGCGCTCTTGTCTGCCGCCGGGCAGGCCCGGTGAGTTCGCCTCCCGCGAGGTGATCGACGCGGCAGTCACCGCGGACCATCCGGACGAGATCGCCTTGGCCCGGCTCTCGCTGGCCGAGGCCCTCGACCGCGCCCGGCAGGACCGGCCGGCTCCGCGGCCGGCTCCTCGGCCCGCTCCCAGTCCGGCCACCCGCCCGACGGCGTGCCCGGCCACCGCTGCGGAGCCGAAGCACCGGCCGGAGCCGTGTCCGGCACCCGGACCGGAGCATCAGCCCGATCTGGAGCACCAGCCCGAGCCGCCCCCGCCCCCGCAGCCGCGACGGGGCTGGCGGTTGCGGGGGCCCGGGGACCGCGCGGGGACCCGTCGCCGCAAGAAGCTGTTCGGGCGCGCCTGAACGGTGTTGGCCCGGCGGCGCGCCTGAACGGTGTTCGCCTGGTGGCGCGACGGGTCCCGGTCAGCCGCCGATCTTGCGGAACAGCCCTTCCTGCATCACGGACACCAGCAGCCGGCCCGAGCGGTCGTAGATCTGGCCGCGCGCCAGGCCGCGGGCGCCGGTCGCGATCGGGGACTCCTGCTGGTAGAGGAACCACTCGTCGGTGCGGAAGGGGCGGTGGAACCACATCGCGTGGTCGAGGGAGGCCATGTCGAAGCCGCGCGGGCCCCACAGGGGTTCGACCGGTACCCGCACCGCGTCGAGCAGCATCATGTCGCTCGCGTAGGTGAGCGCGCAGGTGTGCACCAGCGGATCGTCGCCCAGCGGTCCCACCGCGCGCATCCACACCGCGCTGCGCGGCTCGGCGCCCTCGATCTCCTCGGGCGTCCAGCGCAACCGCTCGACGTAGCGGATGTCGAACGGCTGGCGGCGGGCCATCCGCTCCAGCGACTCGGGCAGTACCCCCAGGTGCTCGCGCAGCTCGTCGCCCAGCTTCGGCAGGCTCTCGGGTTCGGGCACCTCAGGCATCGGGATCTGGTGCTCGAAGCCCGGTTCCGGCTGATGGAAGGAGGCGGTCAGATTGAAGATCGTGCGACCCTGCTGGATCGCCACCACCCGCCGGGTGGTGAACGACCGGCCGTCACGGACCCGTTCGACCTGGTACACGATCGGCACGCCCGGGCGGCCGGGCCGCAGGAAATACGCGTGCAGCGAGTGCACCGGCCGCTCGCCGTCCGTGGTGCGGCCGGCCGCGACCAGCGCCTGGCCCGCGACCTGCCCGCCGAACACCCGCTGCAGCCGCTCCTGCGGACTGCGGCCGCGGAAGATGTTCTCCTCGATCCGCTCCAGGTCGAGCAGATCCACCAGCCGCTCGGCGGGGTTGGTCATCGGAACTCCCTCGTATCGTGCGCGGTCACAGCTCGCCGACGGTTGTCACGCGGATGATCGCCCGGCCCTCTTCGTCGGAGGCTGCCAGATCGACCTCGGCGGAGATACCCCAGCCATGGTCGCCGTTGGGGTCCGCGAACGTCTGGCGGACCTGCCAGAGGGAGTGTTCCGGCTGCTCCTCGATCTGGAGGAGCTTCGGGCCGCGGGCGTCGGGGCCGGTGCCCAGGTCGTCGTACTCGTCCCAGTACGCGTCCATCGCCTCCGCCCACGCGTCGGCGTCCCAGCCCGACTCGGCGTCCAGCTCGGCCAGCAGGTTGTACTTCTCCAGCGCGGCCAGCTCCACCCGGCGGAACATCGCGTTGCGCACCAGCACCCGGAAGGCCCGGGCGTTGGAGGTGACCGGCTTGACCTGGTCGGCCCGCTCGGCGGCCTGCTCGGCCGTCTCGACCTCGGGGTTGGCGAGCTGCTCCCACTCGTCCAGCAGGCTGGAGTCGACCTGGCGCACCAGTTCGCCGAGCCACGCGGTCAGGTCCTGGAGGTCCTCGGACTTCAGGTCGTCCGGGACGGTGTGTTCCAGGGCCTTGTACGCGCCCGCCAGGTAGCGCAGCACGATCCCCTCGGTGCGGGCCAGTTCGTAGTGCGAGGTGAACTCGGAGAACGTCATGGCGCGCTCGTACATGTCACGCACGATCGACTTGGGGGAGAGCGGGTGGTCGCCGACCCACGGGTGGCTCTGGCGGTAGACGCCGTAGGCGTGGGAGAGCAGTTCCTCCAGCGGCTTGGGGTACGTGACCTCCTGCAGCCGCTCCATCCGCTCCTCGTACTCGACCCCGTCGGCCTTCATCAGCCCGATCGCCTCACCGCGCGCCTTGTTCTGCTGCGCGGCCAGGATCTGGCGGGGGTCGTCGAGCGTGGACTCGACGACGGAGACCATGTCCAGGGCGTACGACGGCGACTCCTTGTCGAGCAGCTCGAAGGAGGCCAGCGCGAACGTGGACAGCGGCTGGTTCAGCGCGAAGTCCGACTGGAGGTCGACGGTGAGCCGGACGATACGGCCCTCCGCGTCCGGTTCGGTCAGCCGCTCCACGACACCGCCCGCCTCGAGGGAACGGTAGATGGCGATGGCCCGCCGGATGTGCCGCAGCTGGTTGCGCCGCGACTCGTGGTTGTCCTCCAGCAGGTGCCGCATCGCCTCGAAGGCGTTGCCCGGCCGGGCGATCACCGACAGCAGCATGGTGTGGGTGACCCGGAAGCGGGAGGTGAGCGGCTCGGGGTCGGAGGCGATCAGCTTCTCGAAGGTCGCGTCGGACCAGTTGACGAAGCCCTCGGGAGCCTTCTTGCGGACCACCTTGCGGAGCTTCTTCGGGTCGTCCCCGGCCTTGGCGACGGCCTTCTTGTTCTCGATGACGTGCTCGGGCGCCTGCGCGACGACGAAGCCCGCGGTGTCGAATCCGGCACGGCCGGCCCGCCCGGCGATCTGGTGGAACTCCCGGGCCCGCAGGGTGCGGACCCGTGTGCCGTCGTACTTCGTCAGGGCGGTGAACAGCACGGTCCTGATCGGCACGTTGACGCCGACTCCGAGGGTGTCCGTACCGCAGATGACCTTCAGCAGGCCCGCCTGCGCGAGCTTCTCCACCAGCCGCCGGTACTTCGGCAGCATGCCCGCGTGGTGCACACCGATGCCGTGCCGGACGAACCGGGAGAGGTTACGGCCGAAGGTGGTGGTGAAGCGGAAATTGCCGATCAGCTCGGCGATGGCGTCCTTCTCGGCGCGTGTGCACATGTTGATGCTCATCAGCGCCTGCGCCCGCTCGACAGCCGCCGCCTGGGTGAAGTGCACGATGTAGACGGGCGACTGCCGGGTCTCCAGCAGCTCCGTCAGCGTCTCCGTCAGTGGTGTCGTCACGTACTCGTAGGAGAGCGGCACCGGCCGGGTCGCGGAGCGCACGACGGTCGTCGGCCGTCCCGTACGGCGGGTGAGGTCCTCCTCGAAGCGGGACATGTCGCCGAGGGTCGCGGACATCAGCACGAACTGGGCCTGCGGAAGCTCCAGCAGCGGGATCTGCCAGGCCCAGCCGCGGTCCGGCTCCGCGTAGAAATGGAACTCGTCCATGACGACCTGGCCGACATCGGCGTTCCGGCCGTCGCGCAGCGCTATCGAGGCGAGCACCTCGGCCGTGCAGCAGATGACCGGTGCGTCCGCGTTCACCGAGGCGTCGCCGGTCAGCATGCCGACGTTCTCGGTACCGAAGAGCTTGCAGAGGTCGAAGAACTTCTCCGACACCAGCGCCTTGATCGGAGCGGTGTAGAAGGTGACCTGGTCCTTCGCCAGCGCGGCGAAGTGCGCCCCCGCCGCGACCAGGCTCTTGCCGGAACCGGTCGGGGTCGAAAGGATCACGTTCGCCCCGGAGACGACCTCGATCAGCGCCTCCTCCTGAGCGGGGTAGAGCGTGATGCCCTGGCTCTCCGCCCAGGTCGAGAAGGCTTCGTACAGGGCATCGGGGTCGGCCTCGGGAGGCAGCTGATCAATGAGGGTCACCCCACCATCTTGCCTGGCTTCGGGCCCCGCGGCGGAACCGGCGGTATTACGGAAGATCGCCAACGGTATGGTGTGCCGTCGACTGGGCGTCAACTCCGCCTGCGGGCGGGCCGAAAGGGGCGGGGCACCACACATGATGGGACCGGCACATTCACTTTCCGGAGCGGCGGCATGGCTGGGGGTGGGAGCGGGCGCGGCCGCGCTCGACCACCCCATGCCGTGGCCGACGCTTGTCGTCGGCGCCCTGATCTGCGCCGGCGCAGCTCTCGCTCCGGACCTGGACCACAAGGCGGCGACCATATCGCGCGCTTTCGGGCCCATCTCCAAAGCGCTGTGCGAGATCATCGACAAGCTGTCGTACGCCACCTACAAGGCCACCCGTATGAAGGGCGACCCGCGCCGTACCGGCGGCCACCGCACCCTGACGCACACCTGGCTGTGGGCCGCCCTGATCGGCGGCGGATGCTCGGCGGCGGCGCTCTTCGGCGGGCGCTGGGCGGTGCTCGGCATCCTCTTCGTCCATATGGTGCTGGCCGTCGAGGGCCTGCTGTGGCGCCAGGCCCGTGCCTCCAGCGATGTCCTGGTCTGGCTCCTGGGGGCCACCGGCGCCTGGGTGCTGGCCGACGTCCTGGACGATCCGGGCAACGGCAAGGACTGGCTCTTCACCGAGCCCGGCCAGCACTACCTGTGGATCGGTATCCCGATCGTGCTGGGCTCGCTGGTGCACTGCATCGGCGACGCCCTGACGGTGTCCGGCTGCCCGATACTGTGGCCCATTCCGATAGGCCGCAAGCGCTGGTACCCGATGGGGCCGCCGAAGTTCATGCGGTTCCGGGCCGGCAGCTGGGTCGAGATCAAGGTGCTCACCCCGGCCTTCTTCCTCCTCGGCGGCGTCGGGGCGCTGGGCGCCCTGGGCTTCCTCGGCTGACGTCCCGGGTTCCGTGCCCGCCGCCGGGCGGGCGGCGGGCACGGAACCCGGGTACGGGAAGCAGCCGTGCCGACCTGACCGTCCTAGCCGTGCCAGGAGCGCCACAGGGCCGCGTACGCCCCGTCCGCCTCGACCAGCTGGTCGTGGCTGCCCAGCTCGCTGATCCGGCCCTCCTCGACCACCGCGATGACATCCGCGTCGTGCGCGGTGTGCAGCCGGTGCGCGATGGCGATGACGGTGCGGCCCTCCAGCACCCGCGCCAGCGAACGCTCCAGGTGCCGGGCGGCTCGCGGGTCGAGCAGCGAGGTCGCTTCGTCCAGCACGAGGGTGTGCGGATCGGCAAGCACCAGCCGGGCCAGGGCCACCTGCTGGGCCTGGGCGGGGGTGAGGGTGGAGCCGCCGGAGCCGACCTCGGTCGCCAGGCCGTCGTCCAGCGCCCGCGCCCAGCCGTCGGCGTCCACCGAGACCAGCGCGTCCCACAGCTCGGGATCGTCCGCACCGGCCCGCGCCAGCCGCAGGTTGTCCCGCAGCGAGCCGACGAAGACGTGGTGCTCCTGGTTGACCAGTGCCACATGCCGCCGGACCCGCTCGGCCGGCATCCGGGCCAGCTCCGCCCCGCCGAGCCTCACCTCACCGGTCCGCGGCGCGTAGATGCCGGCGAGCAGCCGCCCGAGGGTGGACTTGCCCGCTCCCGAGGGACCCACCAGCGCCAGCCGGGTGCCCGGCCGCAGCTGCAGCGACACCCCGTGCAGCACGTCACTGCCGGCCCGGTAGCCGAAGCGCACCTCGTCGGCGTGCATGTCGCGTCCGTCCGGGACGATCCGCTCGTCCGACTCGTGCTCCTCGACCTCGCGGACCCCGACCAGCCGGGCCAGCGACACCTGGGCCACCTGCAGCTCGTCGTACCAGCGCAGGATCAGGTTGACGGGATCGACGAGCATCTGGGCGTAGAGCGCCCCGGTGGTCAGTTCGCCGACCGACACCCAGCCGTGCAGCGCGAAGGTCCCGCCGATCATCAGCACCGACGCGAGGATCAGGGTGTGCGTCAGGTTGATCACCGGGAAGAGCACGCTACGCAGCCACATCGTGTAGCGCTCCCAGCCGACCCAGATCCTGATCCGCTCGTCGGACTCCGTGATCCGGCGTGCGCCGAGCCCGTGCGCCTCGATCGTCCGGCCCGCGTCGACCGACTCGGCCAGCACGGCGGCGACGGCCGCGTAGCCGGCGGCCTCGGAGCGGTAACCGGCGGCGGCGCGCCGGAAGTACCAGCGGCAGCCGACCAGCAGCAGCGGCAGGGCGACCAGCACCGACAGTGCCAGCGGCGGAGAGGTGACGGCGAGCGCGCCGAGCAGCAGCGCGACCCACACCACCGCGATGGCCAGCTGTGGCACGGCCTCGCGCATGGCGTTCGACAGCCGGTCGATGTCGGTGGTGATCCGGGAGAGCAGATCACCGGTGCCGGCCCGCTCCAGCACGCCGGGCGGCAGTCCGACGGACCGGACGAGGAAGTCCTCGCGCAGGTCGGCCAGCATCCGCTCGCCGAGGATCGCACCGCGCAACCGGACCAGCCGGACGAATCCGGCCTGGACGACGAGCGCGGCGAGGAAGAGCCCGACCGTGAGCTCCAGATGCAGGTTCCGGCGCCCGGCGGACAGGTTCTCGACCAGCTGCCCCAGCAGGTACGGCCCGACCATGGAGGAGACCACGGCGACCGTGTTGACCGCGACGAGCAGGGTGAAGGCGCCGCGGTGTCGGCGGGCCAGCTCGGTCACGTACCTGCGCACGGTGGCCGGCGAACCGACCGGCAGCGTCGTCGTCTGCTGCGGCGCGTCCGGATCGTGCTCCGGCGGCTTCACGCCGATCATGCGGATTCCTCGATCCTGGTGTTCTCGCCGGCCCCGGACGGGACCGAGGACGGGCCTTCGGTGGTGACCGGGACCGTGACCGAGGCCGTGACACCTGAGTTCACAGCGGCCGGTTCCTCGGTCTCGCGGGTGACCACGGCGCGGTACCGCTGGTCCGCGCGCAGCAGTTCGTGGTGGGTGCCGGAGGTCGCCACAGACCCGTCGGCGATGAAGACCACCAGGTCGCAGCGGTCGAGCAGCAGCGGGCTCGAGGTGAACACCACCGTGGTGCGGTCCGCCCTGATCCCCTTGAGACCGCGCGCGATCCGCGCCTCGGTGTGCGAGTCGACGGCCGACGTCGGCTCGTCCAGGACGAGCGCCTCCGGGTCCGCGACCAGCGACCTGGCCAGGGCCAGCCGCTGGCGCTGGCCGCCCGAGAGGGAGCGGCCGCGCTCGGTGATCCGGGTCCGCATGGGATCGCCGGAATCGTCCACCGAGGCCTGGACGAGCGCCTGCAGGACATCTCCGCACTGGGCGGCCGTCAGGGCGTCGGCGGCGGAAACGTTGCCGGAGGACGGTACGTCGAGCAGCTCGTGCAGCGTCCCGGAGAGCAGCACCGGGTCCTTGTCCTGCACCAGGACGGCGGCGCGCGCCGCCGCCAGTGGCAGCTCGTCGAGAGCCGTGCCGCCCAGCAGGACCGAGGCCTCGCCGGCCACCCGGTCCGGGCTGTGCCCGCCGAGCCGGTCGGCGAGCCGCCCGGCCGCGTCCGGGTCCCCGCACACGACCGCCGTCAGCAGCCCGGCAGGAGCGAGCAGACCACTCTCCGGGTCGTACAGATCACCGGCGAGAGGGGAGGCAGGCGAAAGCGACGCATCCGGTTCCACGCCCCGCACCAGCGCCAGCACCCGCGCCGCGCGCTTCGCCGACGGCCGCGAGAAGGACCACGCCATGGCGATCTCCTCGAAGTGCCGCAGCGGGAACATCAGGAAGGCGACGGACCCGTACACGGTCACCAGCTCGCCGACCGAGATCCGGCCGTCGAGCGCGAGGACCGCCCCGTACCAGGCCACGCCCACCAGCAGCAGTCCCGGCAGGACCACCTGGACGGCGCTGATCAGCGCCCACATCCGGGCACTGTGCACGGCGGCCGTACGGACCTCCTGCGAGGCCTTGCGGTACCGGTCGAGGAAGAGCTCCTCGCCACCGATACCGCGCAGCACCCGAAGACCCGCGACGGTGTCGGAGGCCAGCTCCGTGGCCTTGCCGGCCTTCTCCCGCTGGATGTCCGCGCGCTTGGTCGCCGCCGGCAGCAGCGGCAGCACGGCGAGTGCGAGGACGGGGATGGCGGCGGCCACGACGAGGCCGAGATCCGGCTGGTAGAAGGCGAGTGCCACCGCGATGCCGATGGTGGCGAGGAAGGCGGAGGTGAAGCGGGCGAACGCCTCCACGAACCAGCCGATCTTCTCGACGTCGCCCGCGCCGACCGTGACGATCTCGCCGGCCGCGACCTGCCGGGTGAGCACCGAGCCCAGCTCGACGGTCTTGCGGCTCAGCAACTGCTGGACGCGGGCGGCGGCGGTGATCCAGTTGGTCACCGCGGTGCGGTGCAGCATGGTGTCGCCGAGCGCGCTGAGCCCGCCGAGCACCAGCATCAGTCCACCGGCCAGCGCCAGCCGGTGGCCGGAATGGTCGACGACCGCCTGCACGGCCAGGCCGACGGCGGCCGGGAACAGCGCGAGGGACGCCATCAGCAAAGTGCCCCACGCGGCGGCGGTGAGCTGCCCGCGCAGCTGGCGTTTCTCCAGCCAGAGCAGGAAACGGAACCCCGATCTGACGTCGGGGACACCAGGGTCCTGGAAGGGGAGTTGACGTAGCGACATGACGTCCCGAGATGCTCTGGAGTGGGGTGCGAAGACGTGCAAGGTTCGCGTCACCGCACGTACCGGGTCAACCGATTTTCGGCTGCCGCGCCCGGAATGAGCAGGTATTGAGCCAAGGTCGTTCGGCGGGGCGCGCCGTCGCGTGAGGCGGTCTGTCGCCCGGCGCGCGACCGGGCCAAGCTGTGCGCTGTACTTCGTGGCCATCGCACGACGAGGAGGCACCACCGCGTGGGAAGACGGATACTCGCGGCGCTCGCCGCGGCAGTGGGGTTCGCGCTTTTCGCGGGCCCGGCGGCCGCGGCCACCACCGCGCCCCCGGCAGAGTTCGGCACCGACTGGCACGACCCCCTGACGGCGGCCCCGCCCATCGCGACCCCCGGTGGGCCCTCCTGCACCACGCAGATCGTGGCGGCGCAGTTCAAGGACTTCACGCCCTACACGAGCACGTACACCCCGCCGCGCGGCTGCGGCGACCACTGGAGCAAGGTCGTGCTGCGGCTCGACGGCAAGGTCGCCGGGCGGCAGTACGACCGGCTGGGGTATCTGCGGATCGGCGGGGTGGAGGTGCTGGACACCTCGACCCCCGAGCCGTCGCCCGACGGGATCGCCTGGAACGTCGAGAAGGACGTCACGCGGTACTCGGCCACGCTGCGCGGCCCGCAGCCGGTCGAGATGCTCATCGGCAACGTCGTCAACGACACGTACACCGGCGTGATCGACGTCAAGGTCTCCCTGACCTTCTACCCGGCACGCGGCGCGGGCGGCGGGGACGTGGCCGGAACCGTGCCCGACCAGGTGCTGACCCTGGCCGGTTCGCACAGCGAGGGCACGGCGATCGTCGGCGATCTCACCACACCGCGCAACAGCGAGCGGATCGTCGCCGAGGCGTACGCCACCGGCTCGGGCGGCGGCTGCGAGGAGTTCTGGTACCTGGCGGTGCCGGCCGATGTGCCGTACTCCTGCCAGGCCGGCGGTCCCTACCGGGAGGTGCAGCTGCGGGTGGACGGCCAACTGGCCGGAATCGCCGCGCCGTTCCCGACCGTGTGGACCGGAGGCTGGTCCAACCCCTTCCTCTGGTACGTGATCCCGGGCCCGCGCGCCTTCGACGTCAAACCCGTCGAGTACGACCTGACGCCGTACGCCGGACTGCTCAACGACGGGAACGCGCACCGCGTCGAGGTCTCGGTGCTGGGCGTGCCCGAGGGCCAGAGCGGCTGGAGCGTGCCGACGAACGTGCTGGTCTGGCAGGACGCGCACCGCGCTCATGTGCCGGGCGCGCTGACCACGCACCAGGAGAGCGCCCCGGCCACCTCGACCTCCTACCGGACCGGTGACGAGCGGGCCCTGGACGCGAAGGGCAGTCACAGCCTGACGGTCGCCGGCTATGTCGACACGTCGCACGGCCGGGTCACCACCACCGTCCGCCGCGCGCTGTCCGCCACCTCCACCCACCGGTGGAACGCCGACGAGAGCACCGACGCGCTCACCGCACGGTGGACCGACGACGCGACGGTGACCCGGTCCGGCCGCGGTCCGGCCACCAGCACCGAGGCGCGCCGCGCGTACACGATGGACGGCCGTACGTCGGTCGGCGCCGCCGACCGGCTGCGTACGGTGATGCTGCTCGGCGACCGCGCCGACACGGTCGTCGAACGCGGGGGCCGGACCGTCAGCCGGTCGCTGCTGGACGACGTCTACCGGGGAGACGCGTCCTTCACCCTGAATGTGCCGCGCGAGCAGCGGCACGCCACCGGCACCTCGTCCGAGCGCTACCGGACGGTCGGTCCCGACGGCTGCTACGACCGCCGGATCGCGACCGCGCAGGGCGCGTTGACGGAGGACCGGATGCTGGGCTGAGCCAGTACCGGCTGGCCTATCCCTTCGCCACCCGGGCGAACTCCCCGATCAGGGACGAGCTCCGGGTGGCGTCGTAGGCGAGGCAGACCTCGTCGGGCGGCGCGTCGGTGACCGGCAGACAGACGATGTCGGGGCGCGTGTAGTAGGCGGTCGCGGAGGCGGGCAGGAAGGTGATCGCGCGTCCCGAGGCGACATGTTCGAGCTTCTCCTCGACGGAGCGGACCACGTCCCCCCTCCCGGCCGCCTTCACCATCCCGATCCAGGCCGCGTTCGCGGCGCCGTGCAGCACGCCGGGACCGGTGTACCGGGCATGGCCGATGAGGGGTTCGGCCGCCAGATCGGCCAGTGTCAGGGACTCCTTCGCCGCGAGCCGGTGCCCGGCGGCCAGGACCGCCAGCCGCGCTTCGCTGTACAGCGGGATCACCTCCAGGCCGCGGGCGTCGATGGGCAGCCGGATGTAGGCGATGTCCACCCGCCCGTCCAGCAGGACCTCGGCCTGGTCGTCCCATTCCAGCCGCTGTACGCCGACCGTGACCTCCGGATGCGCGGCGGTGAACGCCCGGACCGCGCCGGTGACGACGATCCCGGACCGGAATCCCACCACGAGGTGCTGCGTTCCGCGGGCAGCGCGCCGTACGCGGCGCCGCGCCGCCTCCGCGGAGGCCAGCAGCGGCCGCGCGTCGTTCAGGAGCTGCTGCCCCGCCTCGGTGAGGGTGACGCCGTGGCTGTCGCGGACGAAAAGCGCCGCGCCGAGATCGTGCTCCAGCGCGCGGATCTGCCGGCTCAGCACGGGCTGTGCGATGTGCAGGTCCTCGGCGGCGCGGGTGAAGTGCAGCCGGTCGGCGACGGCCGTGAAGTACCGCAGCTTGCGCAGGTCCAGGTCCATGGGGCGCTCCTCCGACATGGCTATGCCTTGAGGGTATCGCGCCTGCCGGAAGAGGTCCTGGGCGGTGCGGTCGGCCGAGGTGGAAGAGATTTCAGCAAGTAGTTGAAAATGTTTCCACCGGTCCCTTGACGTGCTCACGGTCACGGCGGGAAGCTCCTCGGCGGAACCCCGTGGGACGCGGGGTTCCGCACCCCCACCCGGCGGCTTGGCGCGGGCTGCCTTCGAGGGCACAGCCGTGCCCGCACTCCGGAGGAGCCGCACATGCGATCCCGCACATCCCGGGTACCCCGAACCTCCCGAACCTCCCGCAGATCCCGTGCCCTGTACGGCGCGCTCGCCACGCTGCTCGCCGCGACCGGCCTCACCGTCGCCACCCAGCACCAGGCGCAGGCGACCCCGCCGAGCACCAAGGACGTCACCGCCACCCTCTTCGAGTGGCGATTCGACTCCGTCGCCAAGGCGTGCACCGACACCCTCGGTCCGGCCGGCTACGGATTCGTGGAGGTCTCCCCGGCCCAGGAGCAGATCCAGGGCAGCCAGTGGTGGACCTCGTACCAGCCGGTCAGCTACAAGATCGCCGGACGGCTCGGCGACAGCACCGCTTTCAAGCGCATGGTCGACACCTGCCACGGCGCGGGCGTCAAGGTCATCGCCGACGCGGTGATCAACCACATGGCGGCCGGCTCCGGCACCGGGACCGGCGGCACCACCTACTCCAAGTACAACTACCCCGGCTACTACCAGGACCAGGACTTCCACTCCTGTCGCAGCAACATCACCAACTACGCCGACCGGAACAACGTGCAGAACTGCGAGCTCGTCGGGCTCGCGGATCTGGACACCGGCAGCGACTACGTACGGTCCACGATCGCCGGCTATCTCAACAACCTGATCTCGCTGGGCACCGACGGCTTCCGGATCGACGCGGCCAAGCACATCGCCGCGAGCGACCTCGCCGCCATCAAGTCCAAGCTCAGCAACCCGGGCATCTTCTGGGCGCAGGAGGTCATCTACGGAGCCGGCGAGGCGGTCCAGCCGAGCGAGTACACCGGCACCGGAGACGTGGACGAGTTCCGCGCCGCCACCGACCTCAAGCGCATCTTCACCAGCGAGAAGCTGTCGTACCTGAGCAACTGGGGCGCCTCCTGGGGCTATCTGCCCAGCGCCAACGCACGGACCTTCGTCGACAACTGGGACACCGAGCGCAACGGCTCGACCCTCAACTACAAGGCGGGCGCCGCCTACACCCTCGCCAACGTCTACCTGCTGGCCTGGCCCTACGGCTCGCCGAACGTCTACTCCGGCTACGAGTTCTCCGACAACGACTCGGGCCCGCCCAACGGCGGCACCGTCAACGCCTGTTACAGCGACGGGTGGAAGTGCCAGCACGCCTGGCCACAGATCACCGGCATGGTCGGCTTCCGCAACGCCGTCTCCGGCACCGCGGTGACCAACTGGTGGTCCAACGGCAACAACGCCATCGCGTTCGGCCGCGGCAGCAAGGGCTTCGTCGCGATCAACCACGAGGGCAGCGCGCTCACGCAGACGTACGCCACCTCGCTGCCGGCCGGCAGCTACTGCGACGTCCAGCACTCCGGGACCAGCTACACCGTCGGCTCCGACGGCAGGTTCACGGCCACCATCGGCTCCAACGACGCGGTGGCGCTCTACGCGGGTGCCCCCTGCAACGGCGGCGGGGGGAGCAGCGGCGGGACCACCGACCCGGCCTCCGGCGCGTCCTTCGCGGTGAACGCCACGACCGCGCTCGGCCAGAACATCTACGTCACCGGCAACAACGCCACCCTCGGGAACTGGGACACCAGCAAGGCCCTGCTGCTCTCGTCCGCGGCCTACCCGGTGTGGAAGCTCGATGTCGCGATGGGCGCGGGCACGGCGTTCGAGTACAAGTACCTGCGCAAGGACGCCGCCGGGAACGCGACCTGGGAGACCGGTGCCAACCGGACCGCCACCGTGCCCGCGAGCGGAAAGGTGTCACTCAGCGACAACTGGCGGGGATGATGGTGGGCGGGCGGCCAGGATCAGGGGAGACTGGCACATTCCAGTTCGTGAGCACAGAGGGGATTTTCTGAGTTATGAAGGGCTTTCGTGCGTTCCTGTTGCGCGGCAACGTCGTCGAACTCGCCGTCGGTATCGTGGTGGGTGCGGCCTTCACCGCGCTGGTCAGCGGCTTCGTCAAGGCGTTCCTGACCCCGATCGTCGGGCTCATGTCGGGAGCGTCGGGCGACTACTCCCGCAAGGCGTTCACGGTCTCGGGAGTGACGTTCCCGTACGGCGCCTTCATCGACGCGACGATCAGCTTCGTGATCGTCGCCTCGGTGATCTACTTCCTGGTCATCCTGCCGATGAACCGGATGCAGGAGCGGTTCTTCCCCAAGGCGGCCGCGGCTCCGATGCGTGAGTGCCCGGAGTGCCTGACCCCGATACCCCAGGCCGCCCGCCGCTGCAGCGCCTGCACCGCCCAGATCCTGCCGGCGCACTCCGAGAACGGCGCCGGCCATCGCGTGACGACCTCGAACTAGCGGTCGTCGGCAGCCCGCGGTTTCGCCGCGGCAGGGCGAACCTCCGCCGCGGCGAGTGCCACCACGACGCCCCCTCGGACGCGCTTCAGCAGCGCGACCGCGGGGGCGCCGCCGCGTCCAGGGTGGCGAGCAGCGCGGTCAGCGCCTCGCGCTGGGTGCCGTCCAGCGGGGCGAGGAGATCCTCGGCGGCGGCCCGGCGGGCCAGCCGCAGGCGGTGCAGCGTCGCGCCCCCGGCCTCGGTCAGCTCGATGCGGATCACCCGGCGGCTGGCCGGGTCGGGAATCCTGCGCACCAGGTCGTGCGCCTCCAGCGCGTCCACCAGCGTGGTCACCGCGCGCGGCACGACATCCAGCCGCCGGGCGAGGTCCGCCATCCGCGGCGGCGCCTCGCTGTGCGCGACGGTCCGCAGCAGCCGGGACTGGGCCGGGGTGATGCCGAGCGGTTCGAGGTGCCGGCGCTGGGCCCGGTGGAGCCGCTTGGTCAGCTGGAGCAGCTGGTCGGCGAGGCGGCCGGTGGTCTCGGCGGCTGCGGACTCCGCCGCGGACTCTGCGGCGGGTTCGGGCGCGGTGGTGGTGCGGGGATCCATGGCCCAAGGATATCAGGATGTAAGTCATTGTGAACATAGGTAACAATGACTTACACTCCTGAAGTCGGTCCGGTCCGGCAGTGATGCGCGGGCAGCGCTCCGACATCGCCGGCCGTACCGGCATCCGACCCCAGCAACCTCCCGAGGAGCCCTTTGCACCCCGACAAAACCCGGTGGACGCCACCGCCCAAGGACCCCGACACACCCACCGACGTGCGCCGCATCGTGCGGCTCTTCCGTCCCTACCGCAGCCGGCTCGCCTTCGTGGGCGTCCTGGTCGCGCTCTCCTCCCTCGTCTCGGTCGCCTCGCCCTTCCTGCTGAAGGCGATCCTGGACACCGCGATCCCGCAGGGCCGCACCGGGCTGCTCAGCCTGCTCGCCCTCGGCATGATCGCCACCGCCGTCGTCACCAGCGTCTTCGGCGTGCTGCAGACCCTGATCTCGACCACCGTCGGCCAGCGCGTCATGCACGACCTGCGCACCGCGGTCTACGAGCAGCTGCAGCGCATGTCGCTCGCCTTCTTCACCAGGACCCGCACCGGCGAGGTGCAGTCCCGTATCGCCAACGACATCGGCGGCATGCAGGCGACCGTGACGTCCACCGCGACCTCGCTGGTCTCCAACCTCACCGCCGTCATCGCCTCCGTGGTCGCGATGCTCGCCCTGGACTGGCGGCTGACGATCGTCTCCCTGCTGCTGCTCCCGGTGTTCGTGTGGATCAGCCGCCGGGTCGGCCGTGAGCGCAAGAAGATCACCACCCAGCGGCAGAAGCAGATGGCCTCCATGTCGGCCATCGTCACCGAGTCGCTGTCGGTCAGCGGCATCCTGCTCGGCCGCACCATGGGCCGCTCCGACTCGCTCACCCGCTCCTTCTCCGAGGAGTCCGAGCGGCTGGTCGACCTCGAAGTGCGCTCCAACATGGCCGGACGCTGGCGGATGTCCACCATCGGCATCGTCATGGCCGCCATGCCCGCGCTGCTGTACTGGGCCGCCGGTCTGACCATGAGCAACGGCGGGCCGGCCATCTCCATCGGTACGCTCGTCGCCTTCGTCTCGCTCCAGCAGGGCCTGTTCCGCCCGACCGTGAGCCTGCTGTCGACCGGTGTCCAGGTGCAGACCTCGCTGGCGCTCTTCCAGCGCATCTTCGAATACCTCGACCTGCCCGTCGACATCACCGAGCGCGCCGACCCGGTCCGCATGGAGCGCGCCCGCGGCGACGTACGGTTCGAGAACGTCGACTTCTCGTACGACGCCTCCGGCGCCCAGCGCACGCTGCACGGCATCGACCTCGCCGTACCGGCCGGCGGCAGCCTGGCCATCGTCGGTTCGACGGGTTCCGGCAAGAGCACGCTCAGCTACCTGGTGCCCCGCCTGTACGACGTGACGGGCGGCCGGGTGACGATCGACGGCGTCGACGTCCGCGACCTCGCCTTCGACACGCTCGCCGAATCGGTCGGCGTGGTCGCCCAGGAGACGTATCTCTTCCACGCCTCGGTCGCCGAGAACCTGCGGTTCGCCAAGCCGGACGCGACCGACGACGAGATCGTCGCCGCCGCGAAGGCCGCCCAGATCCACGACCACATCGCCGGTCTCCCCGACGGCTACGACACCCTCGTCGGCGAGCGCGGCTACCGGTTCTCCGGTGGTGAGAAGCAGCGCCTGGCCATCGCGCGCACCATCCTGCGCGACCCGCCGGTCCTGATCCTCGACGAGGCCACCAGCGCGCTCGACACCCGCACCGAGCAGGCCGTCCAGGAGGCCATCGACGCGCTGTCGGCCGGCCGCACCACCATCACCATCGCCCACCGGCTCTCCACCGTCCGTGACGCCGACGAGATCGTGGTGCTCGACGCGGGCCGGATCGCCGAACGCGGCACCCACGACGAACTGCTGGTACGCGACGGCCGCTACGCGGCGCTGGTCCGCCGCGACGAGCGGCTCGCGACCTCCGAACTCGCCAAGACCGCGTAGACCGTGCCGGGGTCCCGCCACGACGGACTCCCGGGTCACGCCCTGGCACTGCCGGGGCGGACCCCGCCGGACCCTTGCCGGGTCCTCGCCGGGGTCAGCCCCTGATCAGCCTTTCACCGCGCTGATTTCGTCCACCAGGATCACTTCCAGCGTGCGCGGACCGTGCACGCCCTCCACCCGGTCGAGCTCGATGTCGCTGGTGGCGGAAGGGCCGGAGATCCAGGTCAGCGGCCGGGCGGGATCGAGGCGTTCCATCGCCTCGGGGATCGAATCGACGATCTGCCCGGGGGCCAGGACCACGCAGATGTGGTGGTCGGGCACGAGCGTGATGCGGCGCCGGCCCTGGCCCGGCGAGCCGTCCAGCACGATGGTGCCGGTCTCGGCGACGGCCACCGCGCAGCCGGTCACCACACTGTCCACGGCGTCGAGTTCGCGCGCGGTCAGGGCGAGGGTGTCCGGGACGAGCTCCACCCCGGCGACGGCGGAGAGCCAGCCGTCGGGCAGGCCGTCGGGGACGACGGCGGAGCGGGCGCCGCGCTCGGCGAGCAGCGTGGCGATCAACGCCGGGAGTTCGCCGGCCGGGCACCGGTGGACCAGCGCGCGGTAGTCCGCGAGATGGACGGCCAGCAGGTCGGCGGTCTGCTCCGGGGTCCGGGTCCCGTGCACCCGCAGATAGTCGCGGTCCAGTGGGGCGCTGCCGGGGAGTTCGTCGCGCGGCACATCGGCCAGCGCGCGCCGGATCCGTCCGAGGACCCGCTCCCGGCTGCTCGTACCGCCCGGCCGGCTCGCGGGATTGGGGTGGTTCATGTGCTGCTTCCTTCTCCCCGGGTGCGCTGCCACCAGTCACGGAACGATTCGGCGGGTACGGTCGGCAGCTCGCGGGTGGCGGACCAGGCACGTCCCGGGCCCGGCAGCCGCGCCGGATGCAGCCGCCGGGTGCGGGCGGCCAGCCGCTGCCCTGCGCGGAGGGCGGCCGGATGGTCGAGCGTCCAGCGGGCGGCGCGCATCGCGGCCCGCTCGGCGGCGTGCCCCTTGGCCGGTTTGATGACGGCCCGGGTGCCGCGCAGCGTCACCGCCCCGCCCTCGACGACCCGTTCCCGCAGATGGACCAGGACCTCCGGGATGTCGATCGCGACCGGGCAGACCTCGTAGCACGCGCCGCACAGCGTCGACGCGTACGGCAGCGAGGCGTCCAGCGCCGAGGCGGTACCGCGCAGTTGCGGGGTGAGGATGGCGCCGATGGGGCCGGGGTAGGCGGAGCCGTACGCGTGGCCGCCGGCCCGCTCGTAGACCGGGCAGACGTTCAGACAGGCGGAGCAGCGGATGCAGCGCAGCGCCTGGCGGCCGACGGTGTCGGCGAGGGTGTCGGTACGGCCGTTGTCGAGCAGCACCAGGTGGAACGTCTGCGGTCCGTCGCCCTCCGTGGTGCCCGTCCACGTCGAGGTGTACGGGTTCATCCGCTCGGCGGTCGAGGAGCGGGGCAGCGTCTGGAGGTAGATCTCCAGGTCCTGCCAGGTGGGGATGGTCTTCTCGATGCCGACGACCGAGATGAGGGTCTCGGGGAGCGTCAGGCACATCCGGCCGTTCCCCTCGGACTCCAGGACGACGAGGGTGCCGGTCTCGGCCACCATGAAGTTCGCGCCGGAGACGGCGACCTTGGCCCGCAGGAACTTCTCCCGCAGGTGCAGCCGCGCCGCGTCGGCGAGGTCGGCGGGCTCGTCGGACAGCCCGTCGGGCGCCGCCCGGCCCCAGTCGCCCATCCGCTCGGTGAAGATGTCCCGGATCTCGGACCGGTTCTTGTGAATCGCGGGGACCAGGATGTGCGACGGGAGATCGTCGCCGAGCTGCACGATCAGTTCGGCGAGGTCGGTCTCGTAGGCGTGGATGCCGGCCTCGGCGAGGGCTTCGTTGAGGCCGATCTCCTGGGTGGCCATCGACTTGACCTTGACGACCTCGGTCTCGCCGGTGGCGCGCACCAGGTCCGTCACGATCCGGTTGGCCTCCGCGGCGTCGGCCGCCCAGTGGACCTGGCCGCCCGCGGCCGTGACCGCCGCCTCCAACTGCTCCAGGTAGTGGTCGAGATGGCGCAGCGTACGGTCCTTGACGGCGGCTCCGGCGGCCCTCAGCTGCGGCCAGTCGTCCAGCTCGGCCACCGCCACCGCGCGTTTGGCGCGGATGGTGTGCGTCGCGTGCCGCAGATTGCCGCGCAGCTGGGTGTCCTGGGTGGACTTCGCGGCGGCTTCCGGGAAGGCCGGCATCCCCAGATACGTGCCGCTCATCGGACCTCTTCCATCGGGTAGGGGTGCTCCTCCGTCGCGGCGAGGATCTCGGCGATGTGCACCGGCCGGACCGGCGAGTCCTCCCGGGCCAGCGTGCCGCCGATGTGCATCAGGCAGGAGTTGTCGACGGTGCAGACGGCGGCGGCTCCGGTCCCGGCGATGTGCCGGGTCTTGTCCGCACCCATCGCGGCGGACACGGCCGCGTTCTTGACGGCGAAGGTGCCGCCGAAGCCGCAGCACTCCTCCGCGCCCTCCAACTGCCGCAGCCGCAGCCCCTCGACGTTCTCCAGCAGCGCCAGCGGACGCCGGCCGAGGCCCAGCACCCGCAGCCCGTGGCAGGTGGGATGGTAGGTGACCGTGTGCGGAAAGTACGCCCCGACGTCGGTCACCTTCAACACGTCCACCAGGAACTCCGTCAGCTCGTACGTCCTGGGCACGACGGACGCGGCTGCTTCGGCGAGGCTGTCGCCGCGCCCTTCGGCGGCGGCCTTCGCTCCGATCCGCGGATAGTTCTCGCGCACCATGGCCGCGCAGGACCCCGATGGGGTCACGATGTGGTCGTACCCCTCGAAGGCGGCCGCGTACCGGCGCACCAGCGGCTCGGTCTCGTGCCGGTAGCCGGTGTTGAACTGGGGCTGCCCGCAGCAGGTCTGCGCCGGGGGAAAGTCGACATCCACACCCAGCCGTTCGAGCAGTGCGACGGTGGCCCGCCCGGTGTCCGGATAGAGCATGTCGTTCACGCAGGTGACGAAGAGGGCTACGCGCATGGCCTCATACTGCCGTAGCGCGGGACCAGTGGGAAGCAGACATCGGATGTTTTCTGGCGTGCCGTGCCGCAGCGGCCTGGTGGCGGCGTCGAGCCGGCCGCGGCGAGGGCGCCGGGGAGTGCGGGAAGCTCCCGCCGAGAGCGCGAGTCGGGCATGGCCGGAAGGTTAGCGGTCCCCGCGGCCGAGCGGTCAGTGCGCGAGGGCGGGAGACCGTACGGGCGCGGTCTCTTCCGCTCCCCGCGCGAGGAGTTGGCGGATCTCGCGGACCGCCGTGCGCCCCGCCCGGTTGGCCCCGATGGTGCTGGCGGAGGGCCCGTAACCGATGAGGTGGACACGCGGGTCCTTGGCGACCCGGGTGGTTCCGTCCAGCCGGATGCCGCCGCCGGGCTCGCGCAGCCGCAGCGGTGCGAGATGGTCGAGGGCGGCGCGGAAGCCGGTGGCCCACAGGATCACGTCGGTCTCCAGCTCCCGGCCGTCGTTCCAGGTGACGCCGTGCTCGGTGACGCGGTCGAACGCCGGCAGCGGGTCGAGGATCCCGCGCGCCCGCGCGGCGCGGACCGCCTCGGTGGCCGCCAGGCCGGTGACGCTGACCACGCTCTGCGGCGGCAGCCCCGCCCGGACCCGCTCCTCGACGAGGGCGATGGCGGCGCGGCCCCAGTCCTCGTCGAACGGCTGGTCGCGGAAGAGCGGCGGACGCCGGGTGATCCAGGTGGTGTCGGCGACCTCGGCGAGCTCCATCAGCAGCTGCACGGCGGAGGTCCCGCCGCCGACGACGATCACCCGGCGGCCGGCGAACTCCGCCGCGCCCCGGTAGCCGGCGGTGTGCAGCTGGCGGCCGAGGAAGGTCTCCTGGCCGGGGTAGTGCGGGACGAAGGGACGGTCCCAGGTGCCGGAGGCGTTGATCAGCGCGCGGGCGGACCACGCTCCCGCGTCCGTCTCGACGAGCAGCCGCCCGCCGCCCGCCTCGCGGACCGCGGAAACGTTCACCGGGCGGTGGACGCGCAGGTCGAAGGTGCGCTCGTAGCGGTCGAAGTACTCGGAGACGACCTCGGAGGAGGGCCGGGCCGGATCGGCGCCCTCCAGGGGGAGGCCGGGCAGGTCGTGCACGCCGTGGGCCTTGGCGTAGGTGAGCGAGGGCCAGCGGAACTGCCAGGCGCCGCCGGGGCCGGGGGAGTGGTCGAGCACGGCGAAGCCCTCGTCGGGACGGAACCCGGCGCGGCTGAGGAAGTACGCACCCGACAGGCCCGCCTGCCCGGCCCCGATGACGGCGACGTCGACCTCGTGCGGTCCGCTCAAGTCGTTCACGGTTCTACCAACCTCGGGTGGTGCGAAAAGCTTCCCGTGGGGCGTCGGACCAGGGCTAGCGGCGGATGGCCGAAGCGGGAGCGGGAGTCGAAGTGGGTTCCGGGGCCGCCGGCGTCGGCATCCGCGGCTCGGAGGCCCAGCGCCGCAGGCGGGCCACGCGCTCGGCGGCCTCCTCCAGCCGGGCGGGCGCGAGGTCTCCGTCGGCCACCGCGCGGGCAGCGGCGGTGTGGATCGCCTCGCGTACGCCCGCGCCGCACGCCGGGCCGAGCTGGACCAGGTCGACCCCGGCGATCCAGGCCAGCACGGCGGCGCCCGGCACCCCCCAGCCGTTGACGATCGACGGCGCGTCGAGGGTGTCGCTGACCACCACTCCGCGGTAGCCGAGGTCACCGCGCAGCACGCCCGTCACGGCCCGGCCGCTGAGGGTGGCCGGGAGGCCGTCGCCGCCCGGAACCGGGGTGCGTCCGGCGGTGATCGCCCGTACTCCGGCGGCGGCGCCTTCGGCGAACGGCCGCAGCGGACCCTCGCCGGTGAAGGGGCCGAGGGCCGCGGCGACACCGTGCGCCTGCAGATCGGTGACGAAGACCCGGGTCGCGTCGGCCCGCAAGCCCGGCCGGACGCCGAGATGGAAGTTGGCTCCCAGACCCACCAGTTCGGCGGCCGCGGAACTGCCGCTGCCACCGGTGCCGGGATCGCTTCCGGCGCTGCTCGGGGGGTCGCCGGGACGGCCGGTGAGGGCGTCGGGGAGCCGCTCGTGCAGCGCGTCCGTGATCCGGCGGGAGGCGGCGGGAGTTCTCGCGTAGGCGACCACCCCCGGCATGCCCCGGTCGAGCCCGAGCCGTATCCAGTCCGGCAGCCGCGCGGTGCGGCAGGCGGGGAGCAGGCAGGCGTCGACCAGTGCGGCGATACGGTGCAGGGTGTTCACGTCGGCTGTCCCCCTTTGGCGTGCGGCGGCAGTGGGAGGGTATCCCGACAGCGACCTAATGGTCCAGACCAATCGGGAAGCGGCTGCCCGTCCGACGGGAACGATCTACCGGCGGACGGGCAGCCGCGATTTTCCGCCGCCGCTCAACGCCCCCCGGAGAGCAGCAACGGCGCACCGCCCGGCGCGGACGCCGGACGGCCGTTGGTGGCCGGAACGCCCGCCAGCGGGGAGCCGGGGACGGTGTCGAGCAGGCCGCGTGCCGCCAGTTCGGGCGTCACGCCCTCGCCGAACCAGTACGCCTCCTCCAGGTGCGGGTAGCCGGAGAGCACGAAGTGCTCGACGCCCAGGGCGTGGTACTCCTCGATCCGGTCCGCGACCTCGGAGTGGTTGCCCACCAGCGCCGTCCCCGCGCCGCCGCGCACCAGCCCCACCCCCGCCCACAGGTTGGGGGAGATCTCCAGCTTGTCGCGGGAGCCGCCGTGCAGGGCCAGCATCCGCTGCTGGCCCACTGACTCACTCTTGCCGAGCGCCTGCTGGGCGGCGGCGACGGTGTCGTCGTCGAGGTCGTCCAACAGCCGGTTCGCGGTCGCCCAGGCGTCCTTCGAGGAGTCGCGCGAGATGACATGCATCCGAATGCCGAACCGGACGGTGCGGCCCTCCACCTCTGCCAGCCCGCGAATCCAGTCGATCTTCTGCTTGACCTGCTCCGGCGGCTCCCCCCAGGTCAGATAGACATCCGCGTTCCGGGCCGCGACCGGTCCCGCGGCCGGCGACGAGCCGCCGAAGAAGACCGGCGGGCGCGGCTCGGGCGGCAGCGCCACCAGCCCGCCCTCCACCTGGTAGTGGTCGCCGTGGAAGTCGAAGGGCTTGCCCTCCCACACCCCGCGCACCACCGACAGGAACTCATCGGTCCTGGCGTACCGGTTGTCGTGGTCCAGATGGTCGCCGAAGCGCTTCTGCTCGGTGGAGTCGCCGCCGGTCACGACGTTCAGCATCAGCCGGCCGCGGGTGATCCGCTGGTACGTGGCCGCCATCTGCGCCGCCAGGACGGGCGAGATGACGCCGGGCCGGAACGCCACCAGGAACTTCAGCCGGTCGGTGTGCTGCGAGAGCGCCACCGTCGTCAGCCAGGCGTCCTCGCACCAGGTGCCGGTCGGCGTCAGTACGGCCTCGAAGCCCAACTGGTCGGCGGCGCGGGCGATCTGCGCCAGATAGTCGATGTCGGGGGCGCGGACCCCGCTGATCGGCGTGATCCGCGAGCGCTTGATGCCGCCGTCGGTGTAGGCGTGGCGGTCGACCAGGGTCCGGCCGTCGCCGCCCGTGGGCAGGAACCAGTGCAGGTGCACGGACATCAGGAGGAGGCCTTTCCGTAGGAGCGGGCCGGCGTGGTGGAGGCCGGCAGGCCGGCGTTGAAGCGCTGGTCGACGAAGTCCTTGAACGCGAAGTGGTTCGGGATGAGCTTGAGGTCGGCGAAGGTGTCGGCGATCTTCTGCTCGGAGGCGATCGCGGCGTCGTCCACGGCCACCGCCACCCGGGTGCCGCTGCTGCGCTTCACCGCGTCCAGTGCGACGTCGTACGGCAGCCCGGTCGCTTTCGACCAGACCTTCGCCCACTCCTCGGGGTGCTTGAACGCCCAGTCCTGGGCCCGGCGCAGCCGGGTGAGGTAGTCGCCGATCGCCTGGGACTTGTTCTTGTCCTGCAGCGCCGAGGGCGCGGCGACCTGGAAGGCCAGCCCGTTGACGACGCCGTCCCCGGTGGTCAGCACCCGGGCGCCGGTGTTGCGCAGGATCTGCGAGGTGTACGGGTCCCAGATGGCCCAGGCGTCCACCCGACCCCGGCTGAACGCGGCCAGCGCGTCGGCCGGCTGCAGATAGCTGACCTTGACGTCGGTCAGCTTCAGGCCCGCCTTCGTGAGCGCGGCCACCAGCTGGAAGTGGGCGGAGCTGCCCTGCGCCACCGCCACCGACTTGCCCTTGAGATCGGCCACCGACGTCAGATCGGAGTCCTTGGGCACCGCGATGACCTCACCGGCGGACGAGCCGTGCGAGGCGCCCACCACCGTGACCTTCGAGCGGGCGCCCGCCGCGAAGACCGGCGGGGTGTTGCCGACCCCGCCGATGTCCACCGCCCGCGCGTTGACCGCTTCGAGGAGCGGTGGCCCGGAGGTGAACGTCGACCATTTGATCTTGTACGGCACCTTCTCCAGTTCTCCGGCGGCCCGCAGGATCGCCTCGGAACCGCCTTTCTGGTCACCGACGTTGAGCGTGACACCACCGAGACCGTCCGAGGTGTTCGACGCGCCCGAGGCGTCATCGGCGGCGGACGACCCGCCGCAGGCGGTCAGCAGCAGGGCGAGCGGGAGCAGCAGGGCGGGGGCGAAGCGTTTCATGGGAGATCGTTTCTTCCGTTCGGAACGAGAGTGAGAGGTCGTCAGGCAGCTTGGACGGCAGGGTGGTTGTCGACGCCGAGCTGATCGAGCAGGCGGGATCGCAGTTCGGCGAACCGGGGGTCGCCCGGATCGCGGGGGCGCGGCAGCGCGACGGGATTGTCGTGGGCGATCACGCCGTTCTCCATCACCAGCGCGCGGTCGGCCAGCAGCAGCGCCTCGTCCACGTCATGGGTGACGAGCAGCACCGCGCACCCGCGCCGCTGCCACAGCTCGGCGACGAGCCGCTGGGCGGTGATCCGGGTCAGCGCGTCGAGGGCGCCGAACGGTTCGTCGAGCAGCAGCAGATCCGGCTCCCGGACCAGGGCGCGGGCCAGCGAGGCGCGCTGGGCCTCGCCGCCGGAGAGCGTCTTGGGCCAGGCGCCGGACCGGTGGCCGAGCCCGACCTCTTCCAGCGCCTGCTCCGCGACCGCGCGGTCGGGCCGGCCGGGCAGCCCGAGCAGGACGTTGCGCCACACCCGCTTCCACGGCATCAGCCGCGGCGACTGGAAGGCGACGGCGCGCCGCCGCGGCACCAGCACCGAACCCTCGACCTCGCGGTCGAGACCGGCCAGCACGCGCAGCAGCGTGCTCTTGCCGCAGCCGCTGCGGCCGAGCAGGGCGGTGAACTCGCCCGGCCGGATGTCGAGATCGAGCCGGTCGATCACGGCGCGCCCGTCGAAGGCGCGGGTCAGTCCCTCGACCCGGACCGCCGTTCCGGGCCCCGTCCCCGTCCCCGTCCCCGGACGGTCCGGCTTCCGGTCGGTCTTCTGGCCTGCGGGCCGGGTCACTTGCCGGTGAAGGTCGGTCGCCATTGCAGCAGCAGCCTTTCGAGAGTGCGGACGACGATGTCGGCGGTCAGGCCGAGGAAGGCGTAGACGACGAGGCAGACCACGATCACGTCGGTGCGGAAGAACTCGCGGGCCTGGTTCATGACGAAACCGATGCCGTCGTCGGCGTTGATCTGCTCGCTGAACACCAGCGCGAGCCAGGCGGTCGCCAGCGAGTAGCGCAGTCCGGTCATCGCGCCCGGCAGTGCACCGGGCAGGACGACATGGCGCACCAGTCCCCAGCGGGACAGGCCGAGCGAGGTGCCGGCCTCGATGAGCTGCTCGTCCACGCCGCGGATGCCCGCGTAGACGTTCAGATAGAGGTGGAAGGCGACGCCCAGCGAGATCAGCGCGATCTTGGGCGCCTCGCCGATGCCGAGCCAGATGATGAAGAGCGGGATCAGACCCACCCAGGGCACCGTCCGCAGCATCTGCACGCTCGCGTCGACCAGGTCCTCGCCGAGCCGGGAGAGCCCCGAGACCAGGGCGAGCGCGGTGCCCGCGAGAACGCCGAAGACCAGTCCGAGGGCGACGCGTTGGAGCGAGACGAGCATCGCGGACGGCAGTGTCCCGTCCGCGATCAGCTCCCTTCCGGCCCGTGCGATGGTGCCGGGGGAGGCGAGGATGTCGGGTTGCAGAACTCCGGTGCTGCTCAGCACCTGCCACAGGGCCAGGAGGAGAAGGGGTCCGGCGGTCCGGCGCAGCCAGCGGGGTACATGGCGGCGCCGGGAGGCCGCCGAGATGATCGGTTCCAGCTCAAGGACGATTCCCTGGTCGGGTATTACGGATATGTCCGGCGGTGGTTTGCTGATGGTCATGACGACTCCACGGCGGGGGCGGCAGGCGGAGGCACGCCTCGACGCGCAGGCTCCCGACGGGTCGGATCCGTACGGATTCGTGCGGGATCAGCCCGGGAGCGCGCTAAAGAGCGAGGCGAGGAGAAGGACGAACGAGTGAGAAGGCGTCAGCAGCCGCGAGGACACGCGGCGGAGGCCACCCGCAGCAGGTCGATGTGACCGCGCGTGGTGAGCAGAACGGGACGCAACATGCGGGAGAACCTAGCGAGCCGTCCCGCGCCCGGTCAACGTCGTCTCGCCACCCGGACGGGAGTCCCAAACGCGGATCCGGCGGCGTTGGGCGACCATGGAGCCATGGCCCACGCGTTCACCACCCGCACTCTCGACATCCCGACCGGCTCCACCGAGACGGTCCACGATCTCACCGCAGCCTGCGCCGAGTTCCTCGACGAGGCCGCACACGGCCGCGACGGGCTGCTCAACGTCTTCGTCCCGCACGCGACCGCCGGCATCGCCGTCATGGAGACCGGCGCGGGCAGCGACGACGACCTGCTGGCCGCGCTGCACGACCTGCTCCCCGCCGACGACCGCTGGCGCCACCGCCACGGCAGCCCGGGACACGGCCGCGACCACGTACTCCCGGCCCTGGTCCCGCCACACGCCACGCTCCCGGTGATCGACGGCCGACTGGAACTGGGAACCTGGCAGTCCGTCGTCCTGGTGGACACCAACCGCGACAATCCCCGGCGCCAGGTGCGGCTGTCCTTTCTGGGCTGACCTGGGGCGCCGTATGCCTCGCGTCGATGGGCGATGGCCGGTGGGGGTGTCCGTGCGGCTCCGTGGGTCATATCGGATCGATGAGAGCCCATAAGGCAGCCTTATGGGGTCATAGATCTGACCCGCCTACTAACTTAGGTTTGCCTTAGTTTAGGCTTCCCGCGAGTCCGCTTGCCACCGCTCGAAGGGAACCTGATCATGCTTCGCCCTGTGCGGGTAGCAATTGTCGGAGCCGGCCCCGCCGGGATCTATGCCGCCGACGCGCTGCTGAAATCCCCGGTGGCTGCCTCGCCCGGTGTCTCCATCGACCTCTTCGAGCGGATGCCGGCCCCGTTCGGCCTGATCCGCTACGGCGTCGCCCCCGACCACCCGCGCATCAAGGGCATCATCACGGCCCTGCACCAGGTGCTCGACAAGCCGCAGATCCGCCTCTTCGGCAATGTGGACTACCCGGGCGACATCAGCCTGGACGACCTGCGCACCTTCTACGACGCGGTGATCTTCTCCACGGGGGCTACGGCCGACCGGGCGCTCGACATACCCGGCAGCGACCTCGACGGCTCGTACGGCGCGGCGGACTTCGTCTCCTGGTACGACGGGCACCCGGACGTGCCGCGGACCTGGCCGCTCGAGGCCGAGAAGGTCGCCGTCCTCGGCGTCGGCAACGTCGCGCTCGACGTGGCGCGGATCCTGGCCAAGACCGCGGACGAACTGCTGTCGACCGAGATCCCGCCCAACGTCCACGACGGCCTCAAGGCCAACAAGGCCCTGGAGGTCCACGTCTTCGGCCGCCGCGGCCCGGCGCAGGCGAAGTTCAGCCCGATGGAGCTGCGGGAGCTGGATCACTCCCCGAACATCGAGGTCATCGTCGACCCCGAGGACATCGACTACGACGACGGCTCGATCGCGACCCGGCGTGGCAACAAGCAGGCCGACATGGTGGCCAAGACCGTGGAGAACTGGGCCATCCGCGATGTCGGCGACCGCCCGCACAAGCTGTTCCTGCACTTCTTCGAGTCACCGGCCGAGATCCTCGGCAAGGACGGCGAAGTCGTCGGCCTGCGCACCGAGCGCACCGCCCTCGACGGCACCGGCAACGTCAAGGGCACCGGCACCTTCAAGGAGTGGGACGTCACCGCGGTCTACCGCGCCGTGGGGTACCTCTCCGACGAGCTGCCCAAGCTGCCCTGGGACCTCGCGTCGGGCACGGTCCCGGACCGGGCCGGCCGGGTGATCGAGGAGACCGGCGAGCACCTGCAGTCGACCTACGTCACCGGCTGGATCCGGCGCGGCCCCGTGGGGCTGATCGGCCACACCAAGGGCGACGCCAACGAGACGGTGGCCAGCCTGCTGGACGACTACGCCAACGGTCGTCTGCACGCACCCACTTCGCCTGCCCCGGAGGACGTGGACGCGTTCCTCGGCGAGCGGAACGTCCGCTTCACCACCTGGGAGGGCTGGCACCGGCTCGACGCCGCGGAGAAGTCGCTGGGCGAGCCGCAGGGCCGCGACCGGGTGAAGATCGTCGAACGCGAGGACATGCTCGAGGCGAGCGGCGCCTAGGGAGTGTCTTCAAAGTAGCGTCGTCCGCCCGGAGGGCGGGGCCGGCGGGGTCTGGTGCGTGCGGTCGCAAGGCGGAGGAGGGAGTCCCTGCGGTGGGGGCACCTCCCAGTGGTAGCTGGGGGCCATCGGCGACCGACGACAACGCCGCGAGCGTGCGTGCCAGACCCCGCCGGCCAGACGGGCCTTTGAAGACACGACCTAGAGCCGGACAGGCCCTGGGTCTGCCGAGGGCTCCTTCATGACGTGGCGGCGCGGGGACCGGGGACGGGACCCGCGCCGTCGGCGTTTTGCCGCCTGACGTCCCGCCGTGCGACGCCTGACGTCCCGGCGTCGCATCGGTGGCGGGAATCGTCATAACCGTGTCCTTGCCGCCATTCTCCGGGCCGGTGACGATGAACGGGTGACAGATCACCGCATCGTCTTCGTCGTCGCCCCGGACTTCCAGATCCTCGATCTGACCGGGCCGCACGAGGTGTTCGCGCAGGCCGGACGGCACAATCTTGCCGGGCCGGGGTATCGGCTCGACACCGTGGCGGCCGCTGCCGGACCGGTCAGGTCCAGCGGCGGGCTCGCCGTCACCCCGACGCTGACGTTCGACGAGTGCGAGGGCCCGATCGGCACGCTGGTCGCCGTCGGTGGCCCCGGCATACGGCGGGCGGTCCAGGACGCGGAGTTCGTCGGCTGGTTCGCCGCGGCCGCCCGGCGCGCGGACCGGGTCGCCTCGGTCTGCAGTGGCGCCTTCCTGCTCGCTGCGGCCGGGCTGCTGAACGGACGGCGCGCCGTCACGCACTGGAGCGGCTGCGACCGGCTGGCCGAGCAGTATCCGCAGGTGACGGTCGACCCCGACCCCATCTTCGTCCGGGACGGCGACGTCTGGACCTCGGCCGGAGTCACCGCGGGCATCGACCTGGCACTGGCCATGATCGAGGACGACCACGGCGCCGACCTCGCCCGGGACATCGCGCGGCAGCTCGTCATGTTCGTCCAGCGGCCCGGCGGTCAGGCGCAGTTCAGCACCCAGCTGGCCGCGCAGCGGCCGTCGCGGGCGCCGCTGCGCGAGGTGCAGGAGTGGATCGCCGACCATCTGGGCGCGGACCTCGCGGTGCCGGTGCTGGCGGCGCGCGCCGGGATGAGCGAGCGCAACTTCACCAGGACCTTTCGGGCCGGTACCGGACGCACACCCGCCGCCTACGTCGAGGCCGCCCGCGTCGAGGCGGCGCGGCGGCTGCTGGAGAGCACCGACACGACGGTGGGCGCGGTTGCCCAGCGCTGCGGTTTCGGCACCGTGGAGACCATGCACCGTTCCTTCCGGCGGACCGTCCGGGTCACCCCGGGCGAGTACCGCCGCCATTTCGGCACCAACTGATCGGGAGTCGCCATGCACATCGTCATTCCGCTGTTCGACGGGTTCACCGCGCTGGACGCCGTGGGCCCGTACGAGGTGCTCAAGATGCTGCCCGGAGCCGAGACGGTGTTCGCCGCCGAGACGGTGGGACCGGTCAGGGACAGCGCCAAGACGCTCGCTCTGACCGCCGACGCCGCGTTCGACGAGATCACCGCCTGCGACATCCTGGTGGTACCGGGCGGCAGGGGCGTCCGTGACTTCCTGGCGGACCCCGGCCTGATCGCATGGGTCGAGCGGATGCACGCCACGACCACCTGGACCACCTCGGTCTGCACCGGATCCCTGGCGCTCGCCGCCGCGGGACTGCTGGACGGTCTCACCGCCGCCTCCCACTGGAGCGCCGCGGAGGAACTGCAGGGACTCGGCGCCGTCTACACCGGGGAGCGGGTGGTGTTCCACGACGAGCAGCGGATCGTGACCTCGGCCGGGGTCTCCTCGGGGATCGACATGGCGCTCGCGCTCGCCGGGCGGATCGTCGGCCCGACCACCGCCCAGGCCATCCAGCTGATGATCGAGTACGACCCCCAGCCGCCCTTCGACGCGGGCTCGCTCGCCAAGGCGCCGCAGGCCGCCAAAGACCTCCTGGCGGCCGGCCTCAACCGCTGAGGCCGGATACCGGGCCGGGGATCACGGCGCCCGGTCGGCGGCGCCCCGCTCCGGCCGCTCAGGTCCCCGCGCCAGACCCTCCGCTCCCCGCCCCGGCCCCTCGGCGCTCCGTCCCACCGCTTCGACCAGCGGCAGCACGCGGTGCGGCACGCGCTCGCGCAGCGCCACCTCGGTCCGGGTGCGGACCACGCCCGGGGTGCGGATCAGCCGCTGGATGACGTCCTCCAGATGCGCGTTGTCGCGCGCGACGACGCGGGTCAGCAGATCGCCGCCGCCGGTGACCGAGACCGCCTCGATGATCTCGGGCACCGCGGCCAGCGCGTCACCGACATCGTCCAGGTGCCCCTGGGTCACCTCGATGTGCACGAAGGCGAGCACCGGGTGGCCGAGCGCGGCGGGCGACAGCCGCGGACCGAACCCGGTGATCACCCCGTCGCGCTCCAGCCGGTCGATCCGGGCCTGGAGCGTGCCGCGGGCCACGCCCAGGACGCGGGCGTACTCACGCACGCTGGTGCGCGGCTGTTCCAGCATCAGCCGCAGGATGCGGGCGTCCAGTGCATCGACGGCCATGGGCCACTGGTCTCCTTCTGGTCGGTCGGCAGAGCTCTTCACTGTACCAATGGCCCAATACCGACTGGCTCGTTTGAGCCATTGCCCCTGGTGATGCTTTCCTTGGCGTGACGATGGCGTTGCGGTCCTCCGCAACGCCTTTGTCATGTCTGCTGATCGAACGATGCTGAGCAAGGGGCGGGACCACCGACGTGAAGAGGATGTTGATCGCTCCGGACCCGGGGCACGCGCGGCTGCGCAGCGCGTCCCGCGCGGTCCTGGGCATCGCGCTGGCGGTCACCTCGGCCCTGCTGGCCGGGCTGTCGATGCCCGCCGTGGCGGGCGGCGGCCTCGCCGCGCTGCTGGCGCTCTTCGTCATCGGTGACGCCCGGGTCGGACAGCAGGCGGTCACCACCGCGCTGATGCCCGTCGTGGGGCTTCCGGTCCTCGCCGTCGCCGCGTGGCTGCACGCGTTCCCGTACGCCCGTGACGCGGTCTTCGTCGCGGTGGTCTTCGGCGGCGTCTACGCCCGCCGCTGGGGGCCGCGCGGGCACGCGCTCGGCGTCTTCGCGTTCATGATGTTCTTCATCTCCCAGTTCCTGCACGCCGTCCCGGCCGTGCTCCCCGAACTGTGCGGGGCCGTCGGCCTGGGCCTCGCCTCGGCCGCACTCGTCCGCTTCGGCCTGTGGTGCTACGAGCGCCGGGCCGCGCCGCCGGCCGTCGTCGCGCTGCCGCAGGCGCGCGGACTGCGCAGGACCACCACCCGCCAGGCCTTCCAGGCCGCCGCCGCCTCCGGGTGCGCCCTCGCGCTCGGCCAGGCGCTCTCCGAGGACCGCTGGTACTGGGCGGTCGGCACCGCGTGGTGGATCTTCGTCAACACCGCCCACCGGGGAGAGACGCTGGTCCGCGGCTTCCGCCGGGTGCTCGGCACCGTCACGGGCATCGCCGCAGGTCTCGCGCTGGCCCTGCCGCTGCACGGCGCGGGGGCGCCGACCGCCCTGCTCGTCGGGATCTGCGTCTTCGGGATCTTCTACACAGCGCCCGTGTCGTACAGCTGGATGATGTTCTTCGTGACCGTCATGGCGGGCTCCCTCTACGGTCTGCTGGGCATCCTCCACCCGGGTCTGCTGTGGCTGCGGCTGGAGGAGACCGCGGTCGGGGCGCTCGGCGCCGCACTGGCCGTGGTCGTCGTCCTGCCGATCAGCACGCACTCCGCCACCGACGCCTGGATCCAGCGCGCGCTGCACGGCGTGCGCGACTTCACCACCCAGGCTGCACACCACCTGGCCGGCGGCCCCGGCGAGGACCTCGCGCAGCGCGCGCAGGAGCTCGACCTCGTACTGGGCCGGGTCAGGACCACCGTCGCCCCGCTCGTCCACCCGTTCAGCCCGCTGCGGGCCCGCAGGGCGCGGGCGCGCCGCGTGCTCGCGCTGCTCGACGAATGCGCGGAGCGCGTCCGCGCCCTCGCCGCGGTGGTGGCCGACCCGGACGCGGGCCACGACGAGCGGCTGCTCGCGGCCTGCCGCCGCGTCGAGGAAGCCGTCCACCGGCTCGTGGCGCCCGGTGCTCCGCATGTCCCGGCGCAGCTCACGGTGGTCGCCGAGGCCGGCGAACACCCGCACGCGGAGCACGCGCTGGCGCACCTGCACGCACTGGAGGGGGCGCTCACGGCTCTGGTCGCACCCCTGCGCGCAACTCCACGCGCCCCTTTGGCCGTCTGAGCTGCGGCGTGGACACGTGGCCCATGTCTGAGGCATGTGCATCGGCCACAAACAGGATGGATCAACCGCTCCCTCGGGTAGGACCCTCCGCATCGGAATTCCGCGGGCCGCAGCGGGATGCGGTCCGGGAGCCGAACACCTTGGGGAGTGCGCGGCGTGCTGAACTTTCTGCGACGGACCGACGTCATGGCGCATCACGAACGGACGGTGGCGCTCCAAGCGCCGGTCGGGCGCCCGGTGGCCCGCCCGGCGGGGGCGGGGCAGTGGGACGCCCAGGGCGACGTCTGGCCGCCGGCCAGGGAGTTCCTGCGGCAGCTGTACCGGGAGGAGGCCGACGCCGACGGCCTCGCCGCACGCCTGACGGGGGTGCGGGCCGAGATCGACGCGACCGGCACCTACCGGCACACCAGACAGGAACTGGTCTTCGGCGCCCGCGTCGCCTGGCGCAACAACAACCGCTGCATAGGACGGCTGTACTGGAACTCCCTGCACGTCCGCGACCGGCGCCGGATCTCCGACGCCGCCGGCATCGCCGAGGAGTCCGCCGCCCATCTGCGCGCCGCGGCCAACGGTGGACGGATCCGCCCGGTCATCACCGTCTTCGCCCCCGACGCCCCCGGCCTGCCCGGACCGAGGATCCACAACGAGCAGCTGATCAGGTACGCCGGCTACCGGGACGCGGACGGCGGGGTGACGGGGGACCCACGCAACACCGGCATCACCGACGCGGCCGAGCGACTGGGCTGGCCGCGCGGACCGGGCACCGCGTTCGACGTCCTCCCGCTGATCGTCGAGGGCCGCGGTGAACAGCCGCGCTGGTTCACCCTCCCCGCCGACGCGCTGTTAGAGGTGCCGATCGTCCACCCGGAACTGGAGTGGCTCGCCGAATGGGGGCTGCGCTGGCACGCCGTCCCGGCGATCTCCGACATGTGCCTGGAGATCGGCGGCATCCGCTACCCGGCCGCGCCCTTCAACGGCTGGTACATGGGCACCGAGATCGGGGCCCGCAACCTCGCCGACACCGACCGCTACGACCTGCTGCCGCGGTTCGCCCGGCGGCTGGGACTGGACACCAGCAGCGACCGGTCGCTGTGGAAGGACCGCGCCCTCGTCGAACTCAACCGGGCCGTCCTGCACTCCTTCGACCGGGCGGGCGCCACCGTCACCGACCACCACACCGAGTCCCGCCGCTTCCTCGCCCACGTCGACCGCGAGGAGCGCAAGGGGCGCAGCGTGCCGGCCGACTGGTCGTGGATCGTGCCGCCGATCTCCGGCTCGGCCACCGAGGTCTTCCACCGGTACTACGAGACGGGGGAGCGCACACCGGCCTACGTGCACCGCTCCGCCGCACCCCGCGACGGCCAGGGGACCTGTCCCGGAACGGTTTCCGTGTAGCCCCGCCCGTGCGGCCCGCGGCGCCGCCCACTAATGTCACCGCAGCACACGTAGCTGGAGTGACAGGAGCAGTGGTGGCCGCGCACGCATACATCGGATCGTTCACGTCGGCGGGCGGGCGCGGCCTCACCACGGCCGTCGTCGACCCCGGGACCGGTGCGCTCACCGTGCTCGGGTCGACGGCGGCGGTGGACGACCCGTCCTTCCTGGCGCTCTCCGCCGACCGCGAGGTGCTGTACGCGGTGAGCGAGACCCGGGAGGGCGGCGTCGCGGCCTTCTCCCTCGCGGACCCCGCCGCGCCGCGGCAGCTGGGCGGCACCGTGCCCGTACGCGGCAGCGCGCCCACCCACCTGTGCCTGCACGGGGGACACCTGTTCACCGCCAACTACTCGTCGGGCAGCGTCAGCGTGCTGGCCCTCGACGCGGCCGGCGGCGGGCTCGGCGCGGTGCGCAGCGTGCTGGAGCACGAGGGCGACGGGCCGAACAAGGACCGCCAGAAGGGCCCGCACGCCCATATGGTCCTGCCGGATCCCTCGGGCCGCTGGCTGCTCAGCGTCGACCTCGGTACCGACTCGGTGCGGGTGTGCGAGCTCGACGCTGCCACCGGCGAGCTGGAGATCGAGCGGGAGCTCGGGCTGCGCTCAGGGGCCGGACCGCGCCATATGACCTTCCACCCGCGCGGTGACCGGGCGTACGTCATGAACGAACTGCACTCCGTCGTCACTGTCTGCCGGTGGGACGCGGCGGCCGGATCGTTGCGGCCGATGAGCGAGGTGTCCGTGCTGCCCGAGGGCGCGGCGGACCCGGAGCACCCCAACTACCCGTCGGAACTGGTCGTCTCGCCCGACGGCCGCTTCGCCTGGGCGGCCAACCGCGGCCACAACAGCATCGCGGTGCTCTCCCTCGACGAGTCCGGGGAGCGGATGGAACTGCTGGACACCGTCCCGTGCGGCGGGGACTGGCCGCGTCACCTCACCGCCGACCCGTCCGGCCGCCGGCTGTACGCGGCCAACGAGCGGTCCGGTGACGTGACCTGGTTCGACATCGACCAGGAGACCGGCATCCCCAAGCAGGCGGGCTCGGTCGACGTCCCGGCCGCTTCCTGCGTGCTGCTGCGCTGAACCCCACGTTCTGAACGCCACGTTCTGAACCCCACGCGCTGAAGGCCACGTTCTGAGCACCATGCGCTGAACGCCGACTGGAGACGAGACGACGGTGCGGGCGGCGCCGAACGCACCGCCCGCACCGTCGGGGACACGTCAGTGCGTCGGGGCGCCCTGCGGGGCGATACCCAGCGCGGTCGTGTACTTGGCGACCACGAGCTTGCCCACCGCCGGGTAGGGGCCGAGCGCGTCGGCGCCCGAGCAGCCCGCCTCCTCGGCGGCGGAGTGCAGCAGCTGGGCGGCGACCTCCGGACCGATCAGGCACGGCGCCAGGGCGAGGTTCGTGGAACCGGAGCCCCGCAGCTGCTCGGCCGCGCGGGCGATCGACCCGTCCACGTCCAGCGCGGCGGCCAGTACCGGGACCGCGAGCCGGGCCGCGAGCAGCAGACCGGTGACACCCGCCGCCTGTACGGCCTCCTCGCCGCCCACGGTGGCCAGGATGATGCCGTCGGCGGCCGTCGCGACGGTGAACAGCCGGGCACGGTCGGCGCGGGCCAGACCAGCCTCGGAGAGCCGTACGTGCAGCGCCTCGGCGAGCAGCGGGTGCGGGCCGAGTACGTCGGTCACCTCGGCGCCGCAGCGGCTGTCGGTCACCGCCTGGCGGATCCGGCGGACCACCGACGCGTCGGGCCCGGCCAGCAGCGGGACCACGACGGCGGCGGGGGAGCCGTCAGGGCGCTCGGAGGCGGCCTGCGTCAGCACGGCCTCCAGCGTCGGGAATTCGGCGTCGTCGCCTTCGAGGTAGCCGATGCGCGGGTCCAGGCCCGACAGCTCGGACCGGGCGATGCTCATGACCTCTTCCGCGAGGCTGCGCACAGCGGGGGTCGGGGTGCCGGGAACAGCGAGAACCAGCACCGGCGCGCCCTCGGGCGCGGCCAGGGGCTCCGGTCGGCGGTGGCGTCCCGGCTGGCGGGGACGCGGCATTCGAACGGGGAGGCCGGCTGCGGGGCCAGTGGCAGTGCTCATGGCGTCGCATGCTAATGCCTCGCGGTGCGCGGGTGTTCGGGTGGGTACGTCCTAGGGGGGACCTGTCCCGTTCCGTCCGATTTTCCTTCACGTTCGGTCACATTTGGCTGTGCGGCTGCACGTGCATCGGGACGTGCAGCAGCGCCGGGTCCTCGGGCAGTGACAGCGTGCCCTCGGCGAGCGCGCCCGCGATGCGCAGGGCCCCGAGCAGCGGATCTCCTTCGGCGGGGACGAACTCCGCCTCGGGGAACACCTCGGGTGCCAGCTCGCGCAGCGGCCCTAGCAGCGGCTCGCCCATCTTGAACAGGCCGCCGGTCAGCGCCGTCCGGCACGGACTGGTGCCGGTGCCGGTGCCGTTGCCGGTGGTCGGGCGGACGGCGGCGGCCGTCTCCAGGATGTGCCGTGCGGCCTGCCGCAGGATGTCCGCCGCCACCGGATCGGAAACCGCGCAGCGGGCCACCGCCGGGGCGAACGAGGCGAGGACGGCCGGCCGGTCGGCCCGCGGGTACAGCTGTCCCGGCAGGCCGTCGACCGGGCCGAAGAGCGCTTCCGCGCGCTGCAGGAGCGCGGCGGAACCCCCTGCCCGCCCGTCGTGGGCGCGCAGGGCGGAATCCAGGCCGGCGCGGCCGATCCAGGCGCCGCCGCCGGCGTCGCCGAGGAGATGGCCCCAGCCGTCGGCACGGCGCCAGCCGGAGTCGTCGAGCCCGGTGCCGAGAGCGATCATTCCGGTGCCCGCCGCCACCACGACCCCGGGGCGCAGGCCGAGGGCGCCCGCATACGCGGTCACCGCGTCCGCGGCGAGCGCGAGCGCGCGCACGCCGAAGGCCTCGCGCAGCGCCCCGGGCAGCACGGCGCGCAGATCGTCGCCGAGCGTGGCAAGGCCCGCGGCGCCGACCGCGATGGCGGTGAGCGTGTCGGCGCCCGCCGCGCGCATCAACTCACGGGCGGCGGGGAGCACTTCGTCGAGCAGGCTGTTGGCGTCGATCCCCCGGGCGGCGACCACGGCGGGCCGCTTGGAGGAGACCGGCGCGGACCTGGCGGTGCCGTCGGCACGGGCAAGGGACACCCGCACCCCGGAGCCGCCGGAGTCCACACCGAGGACCCAGCCGCCGGAACCGGCCATCGGGTCAGCCGAGCCCGCGGGAGTCCTGCTTGAGCGCGGTGTCCACCGTGAGCGCGGAGGCGACCACCATGCTCAGCAGCGGCTCGGCGAGCGGCCGGTGGATCTGCAGCACGTAGTTGTCCGCCGTGGTGAACATGGTCTTGGCCAGGCCCTCCCACGTCTTCGTGATACGGGCGACCTCGGTGTCGGTGTGGTCCACGATCGCGAAGTTCCACGCGCGCCAGTTCTCGGCCTTGATGGCGCCGATCTTCTGGCCGTTGACCTCGAACGAGAAGTTGATCTTGCCGATGGCGTTCTGCTGGACGATCTCGCCGAGCGTCTGTCCGTCCGGGCGCTGCACGATCACCTTGGACTTGATGAACTTCGCCGGCCGGGTGAGCAGCAGCTGCGGCTGCCCGTGGGCGTCCCGCACCTCCAGCTTGACCGAGAGGAACTGGTCGATGCTGGAGACGAAGCGCAGCACCTTGCGGGCCGTGCTCTGGCCGACCTGGCTCACCGAACCGAGGGAACGGCCCTGCTGGTCGAAGACGCTGTACTCGTTGTTCAGCTCGATGAGCTTGGCCTTCTGGTTCACCACCAGGATCGGCTCGTTGAACAGCGTGCCGCCACCACCTCCGGTCGGCGCGACACCCGCCTGGTGCTGCACCTGGCGCTGCACCTTGGACGGGTCGTGGCCGCCGTCGACGTTCAGTTCCCAGGCGTTGTTCGTCTGCTGCTGGGGAACCTGGCCCGGCTGGCCGGTGTTCGTGTGCTCGGTCCACTGGGAGCCGTCCCAGTAGCGGAGCAGGTTCGGGGTGCCTTGCGGGTCCGCGTACCAGCCCGCAGGAGTATTCGAATGCGTCGTCACCCGGGCAGCGTACAGTCCGGCTCCGTCACGGCAGGCGCCAGTCCACGGGATCGGCGCCGAGTCCTGTCAGCAGGGCGTTGGCCCGGCTGAACGGCCGGGAGCCGAAGAAGCCGCGGTCCGCGGACATCGGGGACGGATGCGCCGCTTCGAGCGCGGGCAGTTCGCCGAGCAGCGGACGCAGGTTGCGGGCGTCGCGTCCCCACAGGATCGACACCAGCGGGGTGCCGCGCGCCACCAGCGCCCGGATGGCCTGCTCGGTGACCTCTTCCCAGCCCTTGCCCCGATGGGCCGCGGGCTTGCGGGGCGCCGTGGTGAGCGCCCTGTTGAGCAGCAGCACGCCCTGCCGCGTCCACGGCGTCAGGTCCCCGTCGGAGGGCCGGGGGACGCCGAGGTCGGTGCAGAGCTCCCGGTAGATGTTCTCCAGGCTGCCGGGGAGCGGACGCACCTGCGGGGCCACGGAGAAGCTCAGCCCCACCGCGTGGCCGGGCGTCGGGTACGGGTCCTGACCCACGATCAGCACCCGTACCTCGTCGAACGGCTGCTGGAACGCGCGCAGCACGTTCGCCCCGGACGGCAGGTAGGTGCGCCCCTCGGCGATCTCGGCGCGCAGGAAGTCTCCCATCGCGCCGATCTGCCCGGCGACCGGCTCCAGGGCCTTCGCCCAGCCGGCCTCGACGATTTCGTTCAACGGTCGCGCTGTCACGATCCGTCACTCTAGTGGCTCAGCCGATGACGGCCGCACGCACGCACAGGACGTCCGGGAGATGGGAGACGGCCAGTTGCCAGCTGTCGCCCTCGTCCGCGCTCGCGTAGACCTCGCCGTTGCGGTTGCCGAAGTACACCCCGGCGGGATCCGCGTCGTCCAGGCACAGCGCGTCCCGCAGGACGGCTCCGTAGTGCGGCTCCTGCGGCAGCCCCTGGGAGAGCGGGGCCCAGGTCCCGCCGGCGTCCTCGGTCCTGAAGACCCGGCAGCGCAGGTCCGGCGGCAGCCGGTGGGCGTCCGCGGTGATCGGGAAGACATAGGCGACGCCGCCGCGGCGCGGGTGGGTGGCGATGGTGAAGCCGAAGTCGGCGGGCAGGCCGGCGCCGATCTCCGACCACTTCGCTCCCGCGTCGTCGCTGCGGTAGACCCCGCCGTGGTTCTGCAGATACAGCCGGTCAGGGTCCTCGGCGTCCTGCGCGATCTTGTGCACGCACTGCCCGAACTCCGGGAACCGCTCGGGCTGGAAGGTGCACTGCACCCCGGTGTTGGACGGCGTCCAGCTCGCCCCGCCGTCCAGCGAGCGGTAGACCCCGCCGGTGGACACCGCGACGGTCACCGCGTCCGCGTTGCGGGGGTCGGTCACCACGGTGTGCACGGCCTGGCCGCCGAATCCGGCGTTCCACTCGGCCCGTTGCGGGTGCTCCCACAGGCTGCGCACGAACTCGAAGCTCTCGCCGCCGTCCTCGGAGCGGAACAGCGCTCCCGGCTGCGTGCCCGCGTACACCACATCCGGGGCGGCGGGCCCGGCGGGATGCAGCTGCCACACGCGCTCCAGCGAGGTGTCGGTGTCCTCGGGGAACTTCACGGCGGGCCTGGCGGGCTCGTGCCAGGTCGTCCCCAGGTCGTCGGAGCGGAACACCGACGGCCCCCAGTGCGAGCTGTCCGCCCCCACCAGCAGCCGGGGCGTGTCGCGGCGGGTGTCGATGCCGATGGAGTACACCGCCTGCATCGCGAAGTGCGGGCCGCTGAAGTCCCACCCCCCGCCGCCGTTCCTGCGGCCGAGGAACAGACCCTTCTGGGTGCCCACCGCGAGCAATACGTCGTTCATGGCACGTCGCCTCCATGCTGGAATGTGTCCGACATCACAGAGTCTCCACCCCACCACTGACAATGGCCCGCCGCGCGCGGTTCCCGAAGGTCGGCACCGCGTCCTGCGACCCGTCCGCCCGCCGCGGTGATCTACTGAACGGGTCCGGATCCACGGGACGCGGGACCGCGGCGCCGCCCGGATCACCGCGGAAGGGGCCCGCGTCGTGCTCATTGATCTCACCGGAAAGACCGCCCTGGTCACGGGGTCGACGCAGGGCATCGGAGCCGCCATCGCGACCGGGCCGGCGTGCGCCGGCGTCACCGTCAATTCGGTGATCGCCGGACCCACCCACACCGGCGCCGTCGAGGACTTCGTGTACGAGCTGGTGGACCGCGACCTCCCGTGGGACGAGGCGCAGCGCGCGTTCATGCGCGAGTACCGGCCGCAGTCGCTCGTCCAGCGGCTGATCGAGCCCGAGGAGATCGCCCACATGGTCGTCAACCTGAGCTCGCCCCAGGCGTCGGCCACCACCGGTGGCGCGATCCGGGTCGACGGCGGATACGTGGACTCGATCGTCCCGTAGTGGCGCCTGCCGCCTGCCGCCTCCGGAACTCCCCGAACCGGATCGAGGGCGCGGATGTCAGATGGCCCACCCGTACTGGTCGGGAACGCGAGACACCGCGCCCAGCTCGCGCGCCGCGCGCAGCGCCCAGTGCGGGTCGCGCAGCAGCTCGCGCCCGAGCAGGACGGCGTCGGCGCGGCCGGAGGCGATGATCTCCTCGGCCTGCCGGGCATCGGTGATCATGCCGACCGCGGCCACCGGCAGATCGGTCTCCGTCCTGACCCGCTCGGCGAAGGACACCTGGTAGCCGGGGCCGGTCGGGATCCGGACCTTGGGGACGTTGCCGCCGGTCGAGACGTCGAGCAGGTCGACGCCGTGGGCGCGCAGCTCCTTCGCCAGCCGGACGGTCTCGTCGGCGGTCCAGCCCGGGCCCGTTCCGTTCTCGGACAGCCAGTCGGTCGCGGAGACCCGGAAGAACACCGGCAGATCCGCGGGCCACACCGCGCGCACCGCGTCGACGACCTCCAACGCGAAGCGGATCCGGTTCTCGAAGCTGCCGCCGTACTCGTCGGTGCGGTGGTTGCTGTGCGGGGAGAGGAACTCGTGGATCAGGTAGCCGTGGGCGCCGTGCACCTCGACGACCTGGAACCCGGCCGCGAGCGCCCGCCGGGCGGAGTCCGCGAACCTGCCGGCGATCTCCCGGATCTCTTCTACGGTCAGCTCCCGCGGTACGGGGTGGCCGTCGGCGAACGGCGCCGGGCTCGGGCCGGCCGGCTGCCAGCCGTTGCCCTCCGCGCCGACCGGGCGGCCGCCGCGCCACGGTCGGTCCGTCGAGGCCTTGCGCCCGGCGTGGGCGAGCTGGATGCCGGGAACGGTCCCCCGCTCCTTGAGGAAGCGGGTGATCCGGCCGAACGCCTCCTGCTGCCGGTCGTTCCACAGCCCGAGGTCGGCCGGGCTGATGCGGCCCTCCGGGCTGACGGCTGTCGCCTCGGTGAGGATCAGGCCGGTGCCGCCGGCCGCCCGTGCGGCGAGGTGTGCGAAGTGCCAGTCCTGCGCCACACCTTGCTCCGGACCGTCGACCGCCGCGCTGTACTGGCACATCGGCGCCATCCAGACCCTGTTCGCAATGGTCAGGGACCGCAGGGTGTAAGGCTCGAACAGTGCGCTCATGGCGCTCTCCTCGTCGTAGGGCTCACCGGATCGCTTCACCGGACGCCTTCTACGATACGCATCGTAATACGGCAGATGTCAAACTACGAGGAATCTCGTACTATAGATCCATGACACCGCAGACCGCCCCCGCAGCCCGCGCGCTGGAGCACCCGGAGCGCGCGGCCATCCGCCTCGAAGGCGTGCTCCACGCGCTGTCCGACCCCATGCGGCTGCACGTGGTGCGCACCCTGGCCGCCGCCGACACCGAGCTGGCCTGCTCCGATGTCGAGCTGCCGGTCAGCAAGTCCACCACCACCCACCACTTCCGGGTGCTGCGCGAGGCCGGCGTCATCGAGCAGAACTACCGGGGCACCTCCAAGATGAGCGGCCTGCGCCGGGAGGATCTGGACGTGCTGTTCCCCGGGCTCCTGGACACCGTGCTGGCGGCGATCGACGGGCAGTGCGAGCGGCTGCACGGACCGCGCGACGCCCGTTGAGACCGCGCGACGCCCGCTGAGACTGTCCGACGCCCGTTGAGAGCGCCCGCCGCGTCCGGGTCAGGCGGCCTGGCGCGCGGCGGCCAGCAGCCCCGCCCAGTCCTGGATCTTGACGGTGCCCCGGTCGAGCGACCTGCCGAGCGCCTTCTCCGCGGCCTCGATCGACAGCCAGCCCTGCCACGCCACCGGATCGCCGCCGCCGGCCCGCAGCGCCTCCAGCGGGTCGCGCGCCAGCGACCTGGCCAGCAGCCGCGGCGCGTCCTCGATCAGCGCCGCCACAGTCTGCTTCGCGCAGGGCCGGTTGGTGCCGATCACCCCGGTCGGCCCGCGCTTGATCCAGCCCGCGACGTACTCGCCGGGTGACGGCACCCCGTCCCGCAGCACCCGGCCGCCGTCATTGGGCACCACCGCGTGCTGCTCGTCGAACGGCAGGCCGGGCAGCGGCACGCCCTGATACCCCACCGAGCGCAGGACGAGCTGGGCCTCGATCTCCTCCAACTGCCCGGTCCCGCGCACCCCGCCCAGCCCGTCGGGCACCGTCCGCTCGAAACGGACACCCGACACCCGCTCGTCGCCGAGGAGTTCGGCAGGGCGCAGGAAGAAGCGCAGATGGATCCGGCGCGGGCGGCCCTGCGGGACCCGGCCGGCCCACTCGCGCAACACCTCGACATTGCGACGGGCCACGGCAGGCAGCGCGGAAGGGTCGGCGTACCCGGGGTCGAGGGCCAACTCGTCGGCGTGCACGATGACATCGGCGCCGGACAGTCCGCCCAGCTCGCGTAGTTCCTTGGTGGTGAACTTCGCCTGGGAGGGGCCGCGCCGCCCCACCATGTGCACATCGGCGACCTGGCTGGCATCGAGGGCGGTGAGCGCCGACTGCGGGATGTCGGTGTGCCGCAACTCGTCCGCGCCCCGCGCCAGTACGCGGGCCACGTCGACCGCGACATTGCCGACCCCGATCACCACCGCCGACCGGGCGAGGAGCGCGAAACCCTCCGGTGGCTCGTCCGGGTGGGCGCTGTACCAGGACACGAACCTGGTGGCGGAGTAGCTGCCCGGCAGATCCTCGCCCGGCACGTCCAACCGCCGGTCGGCGGCGGCGCCGAAGCAGTAGACCACCGCGTGGTAGAGCTCGCCGAGCTGCTCGGGCCCGAGCGCCGGCCCCACCTCGACATTGCCGAGGAAGCGCACCCGCGGGTCCTCCAGCACCTGCCGAAGATTGCCCTGCAGGGACTTGATCTTCTCGTGGTCCGGTGCCACTCCGTAGCGCACCAGGCCGTACGGGCACGGCAGCCGGTCGAGGACGTCCACCGCCACGTCCGGCACGGTGGTCTGACGGGTCAGCGCCTCGGCCACGTACACGCCACTGGGCCCTGAACCGACTACTGCGACTCGAAGCACGATCTGGCTCCTTCCGCGGATAAGCCCAGCATGCGCCATCGCCGTGCGTTGCGGGAGTGGCGCGCGCCGCTACCGGTGTCCGGGACGAGCTTTCAGCGCTCCGCGGGCCCGCGAATCCGTCAGGGCAACGGCGAGCGCACGGGAGGGCGGCTGTCCGCCGCCGCGACGGGTCCCTCGACGGTGGGCGGCGGAACGCCCAGCTCCCAGTCCAGCCCGTACCGGGTGAACAGCTCGGCCCGCAGCCGCGGCAGCGGCATCGGCACGCCGGGCACCAGGAGGGCGACCACCGCGCCCATCAGCAGCGCGCGCAGCATCGGGTACTCCGCGCCGGGATCCTCGGCGCCCCACCGTACGACCGTGTCCTCCAGCAGTGCGGCGAGCTTCTGCTGCTCGGCGCACTGGATGAAACCCTCTGCCTGGAGGATCGACGCCATGTGCGTCCGCATCAATTTCGTGTGCGTCTGGGTCAGGCCCAGGATCGCGTCGATGGCCCGCGCCATCCGCTCCTGGCCGTCCTCGGTGGACGGCTCGCGCTCCAGCGCCGCCGCCAGCTCCAGATGCATCAGGCGGTGCACCGCCGACTGCACCAGCTGGCGTTTTCCCGGAAAGTAGTACGACACCAGACCGCGCGCGGTGCCCGCCCGGTCGGCGATGTCGCCGAGGGTGGTCGCCTCGTAACCGCGTTCTTCGATCAGCTCCACCGTCGCCTGGAGGAGCCGTTCCCGGGAACGCCGCCGCATCTCTTCATTGACCGATGCGCTTCGGGGAGACATGCTTTACTCCTGCGTTGACTGGCTCTCAGCCAATATACTCAACGCACCCCCGCGGGCCTACGCGCCCGCACGGGGAACGGGGGCCTGGGTCGGCGCCCGGCGGCGCGGGGGACCGCCGGGCGCCGACCCGGTCACAGCGCGCCGCAGGCCCGTGGCCGGTCAGAGCCGATGACGCGGCGGTCTGGGGAAGAAGCCACTGGTGCGCGCCGTGTACTCGGCGAATCCCGGGCGTCGTGCCATGTGCCGCTCGAGCATCGGCTTGCCGCTGCCGCGGATCAGCAGGTAGCTCATGACCAGCGGTGACACCAGCGTGATGGCCGCGAGCGGGGTCGAGCAGGCGAGCAGGAAGAGCCCCCACCACACGCAGAAGTCGCCGAAGTAGTTGGGATGCCGGGTCCAGCTCCACAGCCCGCCGTCCATGATCGTGCCGTGATGCGACGGATCCCGCCTGAAGCGGGCGAGCTGGAAGTCACCCACGGATTCGAAGAAGAACCCCAGCAGCCACAGCGCCACCCCGGCCGACGCGAACCCGTTGAGCGCGCCGGGCACGTACATGGCGAACTGGACGGGAAGCGACACCAGCCAGACCAGTGCCGCCTGCAGCAGATAGACCATGCGCAGCGCGTAGAGGCTCCGGCTGCCGGGCGCGCGCGACAGGATCCGGGCGTAGCGCGGATCCTCGCCGTGGCCCCAGCCGCGCAGACCGATGTACACGGACAACCGCACGCCCCACGCCGCCGTCGCGATCAGGACCAGCAGCCGCCGAGTCTCGTCCCCATGGCCCGCGGACAGTGCGTACGAGACCCCCGCCACCAGGGCGAAGGCGGTACCCCAGGCCACGTCCACGACCCGGTGAAGACCCTTCGCGGCGCCGACCGCGAAGGCGGTGAGGAGCACCGCGAGGGCCGCGCCGGCCGAGGCCGCGAGGCACATGGCGAAGTCGCCCCAGGGAAAGCCGTTCACCAGGCACCGTCCGCGCCGCGCACCAGCAGCAACTGGCGCACATCCAGATAGCCGGACCGGAATCCCGCCTGGGAGTAGGCCAGATAGAAGGTCCACATCCGGCGGAAGGTTTCGTCGAACCCCAGCTCGGCGACCTCCTGGGCCCGTTCGGTGAAGCGCTCGCGCCACAGCTCCAGCGTCCGGGCGTAGTGCGGCCCGAACCCGGTGTCCTCCGCGATCCGCAGTCCGGTGTGGCGGGCCAGCACCTGTTCGACGGCGGTGACCGAGGGCAGCAGACCGCCGGGAAAGATGTACTTCTGGATCCAGGTGAAGGTGCGCCGGGAGGCCAGCAGCCGGTCGTGCGGCATGGTGATCGCCTGCAGCGCGATCCGTCCGCCGGGGGCCAGGAACCGTTCCAGTGCACGGAAGTACACCGGCCAGAACTCCTCGCCGACCGCCTCGACCATCTCCACGCTGACCACGGCGTCGTACTCGCCGCGGATCTGCCGGTAGTCCCGCAGCAGCACCGTCACCCGGTTCTCGTACCCCGCCTCGCGGATCCGCAGCCGGGCCAGCTCGCGCTGTTCCCGCGACAGGGTCACCGTCACCACCTCCGCGCCGCGCTGTGCGGCCCGCAGCGCCAACTCGCCCCATCCGGTGCCGATCTCCAGCAGCCGGGTGCCCGGCTCCACGGCGGCGAGGTCCAGCAGCCGGTCGATCTTGCGGTGCTGGGCCACGGTCAGCGGTTCGGCTCCGCCAGCGGAGCGGAGGTCGCCGGGCGTGCCGTCCGGCGGGAACAGGGCCGCCGAATACGTCATCGTCGGGTCCAGGAAGAGCGAGAACAGGTCATTCGACAGGTCGTAGTGGCGGCTGATGTTGCCGCGCGCCCCCACCATCGTGTTGCGCTGGGCGGCCGGCTGCCGCAGCGCCCAGGCGCCGCGCAGCCGTTGCAGCGGGGCCGGCACGAGGGACGCGACGTGGGAGGCGAGCACGGTGAGCACGCCCACCAGGTCGTCGGAGTCCCATTCGCCCGCCATGTACGACTCGCCGAAGCCGACGAGTCCGGACTCACCGATCCGGGCGAAGAAGGGGCCCGGCCGGTGCACCCGCAGCAGCGGAGCGTCCGGCGGCCCGGCCGGTGCGCGGTCCGGCAGGCCCAGACGCAGCGGCAGGCGGGTCACGGCCCGCCGCACCAGATGCCCGGCGACGGCCGCGCGGACCGGCGCGGCGGGCGTCCGGGCGACATCCGGCCAGAGTTCCGGGTTCACCGGCAGAGCGCGGGCCACGGACGGCCGGGCCAGGGACGGCCGGACCATGGCCGGACGGGAAACGGACGGACGGGAAACAGGGGCAGTCACTGCACACCCTCCTGGGGTCGGTGCGGGGGACGGGGCCGTACGGGCAGGCCGCGCAGGTACAGCAGGACTCCGTGCACCCGGATGAGCACGGACACACCGGCCGTCGACCACGGGTGCCGCACAGCGGCCCGCAGCAGGCCCGCGGCGGTCGCGGGGCGCCGCTCGCCCCGCAGCGTCGCGGTGAACGGACGGCTTTCCGCGCGCTCCAGACGGACCGTCAGATCGAGTCGGGCGCCGGGCTCCGGCAGCCGCATGCGGTACTCGCCGTCCACCGGGAAGAACGGCGAGACGTAGAACTCCTTCGGGGTGACGGCCCGGCCCGCCGCGTCCGGGCGCAGCAGATAGCAGTGCCGTTCGCCGTACGTGTTGTGCACCTCGGCGACGACACACTCCGTCGAACCGTCCGGCCGGTGGCACCAGTAGACGGTCAGCGGGTTGAAGACATGGCCGAACACCCGGGCCGCGGTGAGCATCAGCACCCGGCCGCGGGGCCGCTCCACCCCGTTCGCCGCGAGGAAGCGGTCGAGTCCCCCGCGGATGTCCGGTGCCCCGCCGCCGAAGTGGTCACGTGCCTCGAAACGGGCCAGCGGGCGCAGCGGGCGCGGCAGTCGGGGCAGCGCGTCCAGGTCCACCAGCCAGAGATACGTACGGTGCCGGAAGGCGTGCCGCAGCGGGGCGGTGCGCACATGCGCCACCACGCACTCGTAGAGCGCCGCGGTCACCATGGGACGCCCAGCGCGGCGGCCGCCGCGACTCCCGAGCGGCAGCCGTCCTCGTGGAATCCCCAGCCGTGCCAGGCCCCGGCGAACGTGGTGACCGGGCCGTTGAGCCCGGGCAGCCGCTGCTGGGCGGCGACCGAGCGCCTGGTGAAGATCGGGTGCGTGTACTCCATGCGGTCCAGGACCAGGGCCGGGTCGACGAGTCGCTCGCCGCCCAGTGTGACGACGTACTCCTGCGCGCTGTCCAGCCGCTGGAGGCGGGTCATGTCGTAGCTCACCAGGACCCGGTCGGGGGAGGCGCCGCACGAGGGCAGCAGATAGTTCCAGGAGCCGCGCGCGCCGCTCGCCCGGGGCAGCAGCGAGGTGTCGGTGTGCAGCAGCGCGGGGTTGCGGGAGTAGGCGAACGCGCCCAGCACCTCGGACTCTTCGGGCGTCGGGTCCGCGAGCAGCCGCAGCGCCTGGTCGGGGTGGACGGCGACGACCACGGCGTCCGCGGTGTGCTCGGCGCCGTCCCCGGTGCGCAGCTGTACGCCGCCGGCCCGGCGGGTGAGCGCGTGGACCGGGGCCGAGGTGTGCACCGTGGTCAGCTGTTTGGCGATCCGGCGGACGTATTCGTGCGAGCCACCGGTGACGGTCCGCCAGGCCGGGGCGCCGGTCACCGAGAGCATCCCGTGGTTGTCCAGGAAGCGGAAGAGATGGCGGGCGGGATAGCCGGCCGCCTGCGCCGCGCCGCAGGACCACACCGCCGAGACCAGCGGCGTCATGAAGTGCGAGACGAAGTACGGCGAGAAGGCCTGCTCGGCGAGGAAGTGGGCGAGGGTCGGCTCCGGGCCGTCCGCCGGCCGCGCCAGCAGTTCGCGGGCCGCCCGGTGGAAGCGCGGCACCTGCGCGAGCAGCCGCAGATAGCGCACGTTGGCAGCGTTGCCGGGCCGTGCGAACAGGCCCGCCGCGCCGCGGGCTCCGGCGTATTCGAGACCGCAGCCGTCGCAGCGCACCGACATGCTCATGTCGGTCTCCTGGGTGGCCACGCCCAGTTCGGCGAAGAGCCGCGTCAACAGCGGGTACGTACGGCGGTTGTGCACGATGAAGCCGGTGTCGACGGCGAACGCCCGGCCGCTGTCGGCGGCCACCACCTCATGGGTGTCGGCGTGGCCGCCGAGCCGGGCGTCCGCCTCGAACAGCAGGACATCGTGCGTCCTGCGCAGGACATACGCGGCCGCGAGTCCGGCGATCCCGCTCCCGATGATCGCGACCCGACGTCGTTCCGTCATCACAGCCCGCCCTCCTCACGCCCGCATGTCCTTGCCGGGTATTCGGAGCGGCGCGCCGTACGGATTGGTGGGACTACAACAGATCGAGGATCTTCCGCAGACTGTCCGGGCGCTTGTCGGCCGGCAGATGGTCGACGAGGTGCACCGGGCAGCCGAGCACCGCGGCGCCCGCGTCGGCGCGCCGGTCGTCGCCCACCATCGCGACGTGCTCGGGAGGAAGTCCCAGGGCGTCGCAGGCGATCGTGAACAGCCGGGGGTCCGGCTTCTGGATGCCGTGCTCGAAACTCAGCACGTACGCGTCGACGAACGGGTCGAGACCGTGGGCGCGGATGACCGGCCGCAGGTCCCAGCCGATGTTGCTGACCACGGCCACGGCGGTCCCACGCCGCCGCAGTTCACCCAGCACCTCGGCGGTGTCGGGGTAGGGCGTCCAGGCCTCCGGCGTCATATGGCGGTCGTACAGGGCGTCGTAGACGTCCCACGGCAGGTCCGCCTGCCGGGCCATGCCGGTGTATGCGGCCCGGTGCTGCTCGGCACTGCGGTCGCGCTCCTGCCAGACGGCCGAAAGCTCCGGCGGCACCCGGATCGGATGGGCGCCGCCGGGCAGCGCCCCGGCCCGCTCCAGCCGCTCCGCGTACCGCGCGATCACCGCGGCGGGAACGTCGTGGCCGGTCGCGGTGAGGACCGCGTCCAGCCAGCGTTCGGCCGGTTCGACCCGCATCAGGGTCCCGGAGAAGTCGAACATGCATCCCTTGATCGCCATGGCGCCATTCTCCGGAACGCGCCGGGAAGTGAGCCGCCAGGGGCCCGGAAGGAGCGGTTCCGGCGGGCTACGCGAGAGCGCTGAGCCCCGGGACGAAGGCGATCAGCAGGGGGACGGCCGGGACGAGGAGCGCGGTCGCGGTCAGTCCGGCCCGGCGTACCGGGGCCAGCCGCGGCGCCGGATCCAGCAGCCGGTGCACCCGGCGCGGCAGTTCGGCGAGCGGAGTGGGACAGGGGCCGAACACCCCGCGGTCCTCGTTGAGCTCGACCAGGGCCAGCGCCGTGGTGAGCCGTCCGAAGCGGCGCGAGGCGGTGTCGTCGGCGGCCAGCTCGATCAGCCGGTGCACCTGGTCGCGGAAGCCGGCGAAGACCGGGACCTGCGGGAAGCCGGAGGCCAGTGCGCCCGCGCAGTGCAGCAGCACATCGTGCCGGGCACGGACATGGCCCTGCTCGTGGGCGAGTACGGCGTCGAGCTGGCGGCCCTTGAGCCGGCGCAGCGCGGCCGTGGTCACGACCAGCTGCGGCTGCGCGCCCGACAGCCACCAGGCGTCGGGCCGGTCACCCTCCAGCACCACCAGCCGGTCACCGGCCGGAGGCTCCTCGCCGGGCAGCCGGGGGGAGCGTACGAGCAGTTCGGCCCGCCGCCGGCGGCGCCGGGACCGCGCCCCGCGCACCTCGCGGGTGAGCATCGCGGCGGTCCACACGCCACCACAGGCCAGCAGGATCGCCAGCGATCCGGCCCAGCGCCCGTAGCCGGGCAGGCCGTACGCGTCCACGACACCGTGCGGGGCGAAGCCGAACAGGTGCCAGCGCACCGCGGCGGAAGCGGCGGCGGCGCTGAGCGCCATCGCCAGGACGCAGCAGAGCAGGACGGCGGCGACGACGCACTGCCAGACCCACAGGGCCAGCACGGGTTCGCGCTCCGGCCAGGCGGCACGGGACAGCAGGCGCGGCGTCATCGCCGCCGCCAGTGCGCCGACCACCAGCAGCACGAACGGGACCGTCATGCCGCTCACCCTAGGAGGCGGCGGGACCGGCGGGTACGGTCCGCGGTCCGAAGTGATGCACGCCTCACCTCGTCAGGGCCCGTCCCGCGCGCCCGAACCTCCGGCTGCGCGCAGGACCCGGCCGGCCGTACGACTCTTCGTCGCTACGGGTGACGTCGGGCGGCAGCCGGTCGCGCCGCCACACACGCCGCAATCGCACGGATACGGTGCGTCATGCGAGCCGATCATCGGAACGGCTCACCCGCGACTTCGTCTGCGACGACCTCATCGAACTGGAGGCGTGGTGTGCCGTATCGGTACTCTGCTCGCCGTCCTTGCCCTCTCCCTCGTCGCACTCCTCGGAGGTGCGACCGCCTCCCAGGCACATGCGGAGCCCGGTGGCCGGGTGGCGTTCACCCTGCCCGTCTCGCTCGATCTGCATGACGGCATCATCCAGAAGTTCGACGGCGTCTATTACGCGTACGGGACCGCGTACGCGTGCGGCTTCCACTGGCAGGCGACCAACACGCCGTGGTGCGGCTTCAAGGTGTCCACCGCGCCCTCGCTCTCGGGGCCCTGGTCCACGCCCACCCTGCTGTTCGGCCTGAACGACATCGATCCGTACACCGGCACGAGCTGGCAGGTGGAGTGCGGCGGTACCGGCGCGGGCTGTTTCAACGCGCGGATGATCCAGCGCAAGGGCTGGGGCAGTGACGACGGGGTGTGGATCCTGTGGTTCAACTCCCCGGCCGACTACGGGCGCGACAGGACCCATGCCTACAACGCGATGGGCTGCAACGGGCCCGCCGGCCCGTGCGGCCCCTCCGCCGGTCCGCCGCACGGCTCGTACACCAAGCCCGCGCTGAAGTACTGCACCGGCAACGGGGACATGGGCTTCATCGACTCCGTCACGCCGGGCGCCGCGCCCGCCCTGGTGTGCACGATGCCCGGCGCGTTGTCCCTGTCCATCGAGGAGCTGAACGCCTACGGCGTCGGCGGGTCCGGCGAGGGCGGGCTGAGCGTCGCCGGACTGAAGAACATCGAGAGCCCCGGCGGCTGGTACGACCGGGCCAGTGGGCAGTACTTCCTCACCTATTCGGATCCGGGCTGCGGCTACTGCACGGGCACCGGTACCGGCTACGCCACCGCCACCAGCCTCTACGGGAACTGGGTCGCGCCTCCGAACCTCGGCGTCGGCCAGCCCGCGAACGGCCGTCGCCTCATCTCCGCCAACAGCTGCGGCGGACAGTCCCGCACGGTCTCCGTCGTCGACGGGCGGGCCTGGCAGGGCATCGACCTGTGGACCGGCGAACGGAACGAGACCTCCGCGCGGATGATGTTCGTGCCGCTCAACTCCACCACGCCCTCCGGCACTCCCGGCGACGGCCAGGTCTGGCGGCCGCCGCTCGCCCTCGCCTGCTGACACCCACCGGGGCGATCGGCCCCGGCGCTCACAGCGCCAGCAGCATCGCGAACATCCCCAGCGCCATGGAGACCCGGCACGCCGCCAGCTCCGGCGCGATCGGCACCCCGGCCGGCGGACCGCCGGCCGGGGCGACGGCCGCCACCGTCACCAGCCGGGCGCCGGCTCCCAGGACGTAGGCGGCGAAGTACACCAGCAGCGCCCCCGTCAGCAGCGGCGTACCCGCCGGGGAGTGCCCGGCGTGGCTGCCGGCCGGGGCGGCGGTGCCCATGGCGGCCGTCATGTAGACCATCGCGGCAGCGCCCAGGGCGTGGTGCAGATGGTGACCGGGCCGCCGGGCGAGCAGCAGGGCCCGGACCGCCGCCGCCGCGAAGACCACCGCGAGCAGCAGCGAACCCCAGGGTCTGGGGTCGAGTACGGACATGGGCACGGCCATCACCGCCATGCCGGCCCCCATCAGCGCCTCGTCCCGCGCGCCGTGCCGCAGCAGGCACGACAGCCCCGTCGCGGCGCTGAGTACGACCAGCAGCCACCCCACCAGCGGTGGTCCGTGCATGACCGGCCTCCCGTTCGCGGCGTTCCCGCCCACCGGCCGCCCCGCGTCCCTCGGCGACGGCGTTCCGCTGGAGAGCTGCCCAGGCACGAGGGCGCACACCCACGCGCACGGACGTACTCGGGGGGCGCGATGGACGTACTCGCGGGCCGCGGTCTCAGGCCCTGGCGCGCTGGGTGACCGCCACGCAGACCAGGACGGCCAGCGCCGCGAGCGGGGTGGCGGCGTCCAGGTGCTCGCCGAGCAGCGCCGCCGACCACACCAGCGTCAGCAGCGGCTGCGCGAGTTGGAGCTGGCTGGCGCGGGGGACGCCGATCGCGGCCATGCCCCGGTACCAGACCATGAGGCCGAGGACCTGGGAGCCGGCCGCGAGATACGCCAGCCCCAGCAGCGCCTGGCCGCCGATGTGCACCGGCTCGAAGGTCAGCGCCACGAGCGAGCCGGCCAGGGTGAACGGGAGCATCGCGATCAGCGCCCAGGAGATGACCCGCAGCCCTGGCATCACCCCGGCCAGCCGGCCGCCCTCGGCGTAGCCGGCCGCGCACACCGCCAGGGCGCCGAAGAGGTAGAGGTCGCCGGTGGTCGGGGCGCCGCCGCTCTGCGCGAGGGTGAACACGGTGACCACGCCGGCGCCCGCGATCGCGGCGGCCCAGAAGGTGCGTGACGGACGGCTCCCCTCCCGCGCGGCGGCCACGATGGCGGTGGCCAGCGGCAGCGCGCCGATGACGACGGCGGCGTGCGCGGTGTTCGTGGTCGTCAGCGCCAACGTGGTGAGCAGCGGAAATCCGACGACGACCCCGAGGCCGACGACCACCAGTCCCGGCCAGTGCTCCCGGGCGGGAACCGGAGCCCGCCCGACGACCAGGCAGACACCCGCGACGGCGGCGGCGAGGACGCCGCGCACGGCGACGGTGGTCCACGGCCCGAAGCCACCGAGCGCCCAGTGGGTCGCGGGGAAGGTGAGGGAGAAGATCGCGACGCCGACAGCGGCGAGGGCGGTGCCGTTCACCGCTATCGGTCGCAGTGCGGTAGCGCTATTATCGGCTGTCATGAATGACGGTAGCAGTTCGACTTCACTGGCGGATTCGTTGCGGAGCGAGCTGAAGCGCTTCTCCCCGGGAGCGAAACTGCCGTCGAGCCGTTCCCTCGTCGACCGGTTCGGCGTCAGCCCCGTGACGGTGTCCAGGGCGCTGGCCGCGCTCGCCGCCGAGGGCCTGGTGGTGACCCGCCCCGGCTCGGGCACCTACCGGTCGCAGGAGGCCGCGCACCCCGCGGGCCCCGTCGACACCTCCTGGCAGCAGGTCGCCCTGACCGCCGGGGACCAGCACGGCGAGCCGGCCCCGCGCGTCGTCGACGCCTCCGGGGTGCTCGCCACGCTCGCCGCCCCGCCGCCCGGTGTGATCCCGTTCAACGGCGGCTATCTGCACCCGGACCTCCAGCCGCAGCAGGCCCTGGGCGCGGCGCTCGCCCGCGCGGCCCGCAGGCCCGGGGCCTGGGACCGGCCGCCGGTGGAGGGGCTCACCGCGCTGCGCACCTGGTTCGCCCGCGAGGCGGGCGTCGGGCCCGCCCAGGTGCTGATCACCGCGGGCGGGCAGGCCGCGCTCACCACCGCGCTGCGCGCGCTCGCCCCGCCCGGTTCCGCGCTGCTCGTCGAGTCCCCGACGTACCCCGGAGTGCTCGCGGTGGCCCGCGCGGCCGGCCTGCGGCCGGTCCCGGTGCCGACCGATGCCGACGGCGTACGCCCGGACCTGCTCGCCGACGCCTTCGGCGCCACGGGCGCGCGGGTCTTCTTCTGCCAGCCGCTCTTCCAGAACCCGACGGGAGCGGTCCTCGCCCCGGAGCGGCGGGCGCAGATCACCGGGATCGCCCGCGCGGCCGGGGCGTTCGTCATCGAGGACGACTTCGCCCGGCGGCTGGGCCACGGCGGCCCGCTGCCCGCGCCGCTGGTCGCCGACGACCCGCACGGCACCGTCGTCCATGTCACCTCGCTGACCAAGCCCACCTCGCCCAGCCTGCGGGTCGGCGCGCTCATCGCCCGCGGCCCGGTCGTGGAACGGCTGCGCGCCATCCAGGTCGTCGACAGCTTCTTCGTCCCCCGCCCCCTGCAGGAAGCGACGCTGGAACTGGTCGGCGCACCCGCCTGGCCGCGCCATCTGCGGGCCGTCGCGTCGGGCCTGCGCGAGCGCCGCGACGCGATGCTGGCAGCCCTGCGACGCGACCTGCCGGAGCTCGTCCCCGGCCACGTCCCGACCGGCGGCTACCAGTTGTGGCTGCGACTGCCCGACGGCACCGACGAGACGGAGCTGTGCACGGCCGCCCTGCGCGCCTCGGTCGCCGTCGCGGCCGGGCGCGCCTACTTCGCCGCCGAGGCCCCGGCGCCGTACATCCGCGTCAGCTTCGCCGACACCAGCGGCACCGAGGAGATCGACGACGGGATCAGGCGGCTCGCGGCCGCCTTCACCGAGGTCAGGGCCGGTATCTGATCGGGTGGTCGGCCGGCACCTCCACCACGACGATCTCCAGCCCGTCGGGATCCGCGATCCACATCTCGACCAGCCCCCAGGGCTCCTTCAGTGGCGGCCGCAGCACGGGGACCCCGCGATCGGCCAGTTCCGCGTGCGCCGCCGCGATGTCCGGGACCTGGATCCAGATGCGCAGCGCCGCACTCATCGGCGCCCCGGAGCGCCCGGAGACCTCCAGATAGCCGCCGCCGAGGAAGAACACCGTGCCGCGTCCGGGTCCGCTCCCGAACTCCCGGTAGATCGCCAGCCCGAGATCGTCACGGTAGAAGGCCCGGGATCGTTCCAGGTCGGTCGGCTGCAACAGGATCCGGCTGCTCACCACATTCACCATGCGGTGAAGCTACCCGGCCCCGGCGGCCCGGATGTGCTCCCAGGTAGCCTCGGCCCCATGGACATCAGCGAGCGCACCGCGCAGCCGACCTTCCGCACGGCCACGCCGGCCGATGTTCCCGCCGTCGTCACTCTCGTCGAGTCGGCGTACCGGGGGGACTCGAGCCGGGTCGGGTGGACGACCGAGGCGGACATCCTGCAGGGGCAGCGGACGGACCCCGAGGGCGTCGTCGAGGTGATCGAGAAGGCGGGCAGCCGGCTCGTCCTGGTGGAGCGCGAGGGCGAGCTGATCGCCTGCTGCCACATCGAACGCCGCGGTGACAACGCGTACTTCGGGATGTTCGCGGTCCGGCCCTCGGCGCAGGCCGGCGGCCTCGGCAGGACCGTCCTCGCGGAGGCCGAGCGCTACGCCGTGACGGAGTGGGACGCGGCGCAGATGCACATGACGGTGATCACGGCCCGCGAGGACCTCATCGCCTGGTACGAGCGCCGCGGCTACACCCGAACCGGCCGGACGCACCCCTTCCCGTACGGGGACGAGCGCTTCGGGCTGCCGCAGCGCGACGACCTGGAGTTCGAGCTGCTGGTGAAGGACCTCAAGGCCGCTGCCACCGGCTGACCGCTACAGCCGTCCGGCCTCCGCGAAGCGCCGCAGGAACCGCTGGGTGCGCTCCTGCGCCGGCGCCCCGAACACCTCCTTGGGTGTGCCGCGTTCCAGCACCACGCCGCCGTCGAGGAAGCAGACCTGGTCGGCGACCTCGCGGGCGAAGCCCATCTCATGGGTGGCGATCACCATCGTCATGCCCTGCTCCTTGAGATCGCGGACGACCCCCAGCACCTCGCCGACCAGCTCCGGGTCGAGCGCCGCGGTGATCTCGTCGAGCAGCAGCAGCCGGGGCTTGCCGGCCAGCGCCCGGACGATCGCGACACGCTGCTGCTGTCCGCCGCTGAGCCGGTCCGGGTACTCGCCCGCCTTGTCGCCGAGGCCGAGCCGGGCGAGCAGTTCACGGGCCCGCTCGGCCGCCTCGGCGCGTGCGACCTTGTGCACCCGGCGCGGTGCGAGGGTGATGTTGTCGAGCACGGTCATGTGCGGGAACAGGTTGTACGCCTGGAAGACGACGCCGATCCGGCGGCGCACCGTGTCCGGGTCGACGCGCGGGTCGGTGATGTCCTCGCCGTCCAGGAAGATCGCCCCGTCGTCGATGTCCTCCAGCAGGTTGGCGCAGCGCAGCAGCGTCGACTTGCCGGACCCCGAGGCGCCGATGAGCGCGGTGACGGTGTGCGGGGGCACGGTGAGATCGATGTCGCGCAGCACCACCGAGGAGCCGAACGTCTTGCGTACGGACTCCAGCCGCAGCACGGGTGTGGCGCTCGTGCCGGTACTCATACGGTCCCTCCCTGCGACTGGCGGCGGTTCATCCGGGCGGTGATCCAGTCGGTGAAGCGCGTCATCGGGATGGTGAGCGCGACGAAGATCAGGCCGGCCACGACGTACGAGGTGTAGTTGAACGTCTTGCCGGCGTAGATCTGCGCCGCGTACACCGCGTCCACCGCGCCGGCGATCGACACCAGGCCGGTGTCCTTCTGCAGCGAGACGAAGTCGTTCAGCAGCGGCGGCACGACCCGCCGGACGGCCTGCGGCAGCACCACATGGCGCATGGTCTGCGCGCTGCTCAGCCCCAGCGAACGGGCGGCGGCACGCTGGCTGGGGTGCACGGTGTCGATCCCGGCCCGGAAGACCTCGGCGACGTACGCGGAGTAGGTGAGGACCAGCGCCGTCCCGCCCAGCACCACCGGGTCGGTGGTGACGCCCTGCAGCCGCAGCGCGGGGACGCCGAAGACCACCCCGAGCAGGCAGATGATCAGCGGCAGACCGCGGAAGAAGTCGACATACGCGGTGGCGAGCGCGCGCAGCGGGAAGAAGACCGGCCCGCGCAGGGTGCGGGTGATGGCGAGCAGCAGCCCGAGGACCAGGACGACCGCTCCGCACACCACCATCAGCTGGAGGTTGAGCCATAGCCCGTCGAGGATCTTCGGCAGCGAAGCGCGCGCGTCGTGCGCGTTGAAGAAGGTCTCCTTGGTGCGCTGCCAGCCCGGGGAGCTGACGACGAGCCCGATGAGCAGCCCGGCGGTGGCGAGGGAGCTGACGGCGCCGATGGTCACCGCGCGGCGGGTGCGGGCGCGCCGGAAGCGCTCCCGTTCGATCCGCCGCGCGGACGGCCGGTAGGTGTCCGGCCGCGTGTCCTCCAGGGTCACTTCAGCACCGGGGCGTCGACGGCGTCGGAGAGCCAGCGCTTCTCCAGCCCGGCCAGCGTGCCGTCCTTGCGCAGCGCGTCGACGGCCTTGCTGACGCAGGAGGTGAGCTTGCTGCCCTTGTCCAGGACGAGGCCGAACTGCTCCTGCTGGGCGCCACCGGCCTCGAACTGGCCGAGGACCTTGGCCTCCGGCACCTCGGCGCCGGTGATGTAGAACGCGGTGGGCAGGTCGACCACGATGCCGTCCACCTGACCGTTCTTCAGCGCGCTCTTGGCGAGGTCGTTCTTCTGGTAGACGGCGGGCGCCTGGGTCGGCTTGATGACGTCGTTCAGCACGTCCAGGCTGGTGGTGCCGACCTGGGCGCCGAGTTTGGCGCCCTTCAGGTCGGCGATCGTCTTCGCGTTCGCGATCTTCGAGGTCTTGAGCGTGATGACGGCCTGGCGCACGTCGTAGTAGCCGGACGAGAAGTCGACGGCCTTCTTGCGGTCATCGCTGATGGAGACCTGGTTGATGTCGAAGTCGAAGGTCTTCGCCCCGGGCGCGAAGGCGTTGTTGAAGGCCACCGTCTGCCAGACGACGTCGGCCTGGGCATAGCCGAGCTGCTTGGCGACGGCGTAGGTGACCGCCGACTCGAAGCCCTTGCCGTTGGCGGGCTTGTCGTCGGTGAACCACGGGTCGTACGCGGGCGTGTCGGTGCCCACGGTCAGCTTGCCCGCGGCGCGGGTGGCCAGGCCGGCGGGGGCGCAGTTCGCGGCGGACGTTCCCGAGGGCGAGGCGGTGCTGCCCGCGGAGGAGTCCTCCTGGGGCGCGCAGCCGGCGGCGGCGAGGGTGAGCAGGGTGGTGGCCGCGGCGATGGCGGCGAGGCGCGGGGACAGCGGGTTCGCGGAACGCATGGCCGGACATTGGCACCGGCTGGGGGAGTCTGTCCAGGCCGCACGGGCGTACGTCCGAATGGCGGACGTTTGTGTCCGGAGTGTTGCCGTGGGCGCCGCGGGCCGAACTCGGACCGTCAGGCCCGCCCGGCGATCTGAGGCATCGTCCGTCCGTCGATCGACGGCAGGTCCGTCACGATGCCGTCCAGTCCCAACGCGTGCGCCAGGGCCAGTTCCTGCGGGGTGTTCACCGTCCACGCGATCACGGCGATCCCCGCGTCCTGGCACCGCCGGACGATGTCGAGGCTGAGCTGCGGCAGTTCCAGACTGACCATCCGGGCGCCCACCGCCTGCGCGCGGGCCACCAGGTCCTGGCCGAGTTCGCTGGCGACCAGCACCCGGTGCGACTGCGGCAGCAGCTCGTGGATCTCGCGCAGCGCCTCGTCGTGGAAGGACAGCACGCTCACCCGCCCCACCTCGTCGCGCTCGTGCAGCACCTTCGCGAGCACCCGGGCGGCGGCCACGTCCTTGATCTCGGCCTGGACCGGTCCGGTGACCGTGTCGAGCACCTCTTGCAGGACCGGCACCCGTTCGCCCGCTCCCGCGTCCAGCTCCCGCAGCGCGTCCAGGGTGAGGTCGCCGATCCGGCCGGTGCCGTCCGTGGTGCGGTCCACCTCCGCGTCGTGCATGACGACGAGCGCGCCGTCCTTGCTCAGGTGCAGGTCGAGCTCGATCTGGTCCAGTCCCTCGCGCTCGGCGCGGGTGAAGGAACGCAGGGTGTTCTCGGGCTCCACGCCCATGACACCCCGGTGACCGACGGTGAGGAAGTTCATGGCCGACAGCCTAGCGACGGCTGGTGACGGCGGGCGGAACGTGGTGTGACGGCGTGGAGTGCGCGGAGCGGACACCGGCCGTGCCGAGGACGAATCCGGTGATCAGGGCGGCGACGAGGACAGCGCGGGTACTCATGACCCCTCTCCTACCGCCGCCGGACCCCGATCGGCCGACTCCGTCACTCGTGTGAGGGCGTGCCGCCCCGCCGGGCTGCCACGGCGATGCCGGGACCCGACAGGGCAGCCGATGCGGCGTCCGGCGCGGGCATCCCTTGCGGGGATCGCGTACCCGGGAAAGCTGGGCGAGACTGGAACAAAGTCGTTTTATGGCAGTTGGGCAGAAATGTCCCGAAGGTCACCCTCGCCGCCGTGACGCAACGAACAGAAGTCGTCGCGAGAACGGCGCATGGCAGGAAAATGACCGGTCTTGATGGGGGTCGCGCAGGATAATCTGTTCCGACCCCCCTTGAACGGAGGAAGCTCGTATAGATACGCTTCCTTGGCGGATCAAGCGCGTTTCTTCTGTGAAGGAGGGGTCATGAGTGAAAATCTTTCGGCTGTAGTGGCTGACGGGACCGGCATATCCGGCGAGGGCATCGCCTCGCATCCGGCGTGGGCCGTACTGAAACAAGCCGTGGAAGCCATCAGGCCCTGGCAGCAGAAGGACGGTTCGATCGACTTCTCCGCCGAGGTCGTACCGCCCCTGGCCGATGTGGAGCGCACCCTGGATCGCGTCATCGACGCGATCGAGCAGCTCTCCCCGCTGGTGCCGCACGACATGGCGTACCACCAGGCACTGGTCACGGACCTGCGCCGGTGGGCCGACGGCGGCTTCGGCGTCCCGGACTTCCTGGACTCGCTGCTCGCCTTCCAGCCCGCCGCCGACCGGAAGGACGGCCTGCAGCACCTGGTCGTCTTCCCGATGTACACGCAGAACGGCAACCCGGACCGCAACCTGGAAGCCGTCGCGCTGCGCGTCGTGTGGCCCGACTGGCTCGCCGAGCTGGAGCGCACCCGCTACGACAACCCGCTCTTCGTGCCGATCACGTTCCAGGACTTCACCCCCGGCTACGACACCAACTCCGCGGTGCTCTTCCCGGAGACCGTCGCCGTCCGCCAGGCGCCCGAGCGCTGGACCTGGGGCGGCATCTTCTGCGACCGCGAGGCCGCCCGTTTCCGGGCCGTGACCGCCGCCGCCGTGGACACCCTCGGCCTGGAACTGCCCGGTGAGGCAGCCCGGCTCATCGAGGACCAGGAGCTCTCCCAGCAGACGTTCGTGCTGTGGGACATGATCCACGACCGCACCCACAGCCACGGCGACCTGCCGTTCGACCCCTTCATGATCAAGCAGCGCGCGCCGTTCTGGATGTACGGCCTCGAGGAGCTGCGCTGCGACCTCACGACCTTCAAGGAGGCCGTGAAGCTGCAGGCCGAGGGCCACCCGATGGGCCTGGGCGTGCAGTACGCGATCCTCTTCGACCGCCTCTTCCGCTTCCCCGTCACCGGCGACCGGGTCCGCAACTACGACGGCCTGGGCGGGCAGCTGCTCTTCTCCTACCTGCACAAGCACGACGCCGTACGCTGGACGGACAACACCCTGCACATCGACTGGGAGCTGGCTCCCAAGGTCACCAACCAGCTCTGCGCCGACATCGAGAAGCTGTACCGCGACGGCATCGACCGCCCGAAGCTCGTGCACTGGTTCGCCGCGTACGACCTGGTCGCGACGTACCTCTCGCCCCACCCCGGATCGGTGTGGGCCAAGGGCGCGGACGCCCTCGACCTGTCACTGCCGCCGCGCAAGCTCGTGGACGAGGTGCTCGTCGACGAGTTCCCGCTGAGCATGTTCTATGAGGCACTCGCGAAGAAGCTCCGCGACGTGATCGCCTCCACCAAGGGGATCACCGCGAGCGGCGTCGTACGGACGGCGGCGTGAGCGACGCGGCCGAGGAGGCGAAGATGACGAACGCGACCGAAACCCAGGGGCCGCTTCAGGGAGCGGTCATCGCCGTGGCGGGGGCCGGCGGGCCGGCCGGCCGCGCGATGCTCCAACGGCTCGCCAAGGCGGGCGCCCATGTCGTCGCGGCGGACGCGAATCCCGAACGGCTCGCGCAAGCCGTCGACCAGGCCCGCTACGACGCCGGCGGTGCGGACATCACCGGCGAGATCGTGGACCTGCTTGACCCCGTCGCGACCCGTGAATGGGCCGAGCGGATCGAGAAGGACCATGGTCCGGTCGACGGCCTGGTCCACCTGGTCGGCGGCTGGCGCGGTTCCGCGTCGTTCACCGAGACCGACCTCGCCGACTGGGACTTCCTGCACAAGCTGCTGATCCGCACCGTTCAGCACACCTCGCTGGCGTTCCACGACCCGCTGCTGCGCAGCAAGCGCGGCCGCTACGTGCTGATCAGCGCCGCCGGCGCCAGCAGCCCGACGTCCGGCAACGCCGCCTACGCCGCGTCGAAGGCCGCCGCCGAAGCGTGGACGCTCGCCATGGGCGACTCGTTCCGCAAGCTGGCGGGCACCGATCCGCTCACCGCGGCAGCCAGCGTCGTCGTCATCAAGGCGCTGGTGCACGATGAGATGCGGGCGCAGCGCCCGAACGCCAAATTCGCCGGCTTCACCGATGTGACGGACCTCGCCGAGGCCGTCACGGACATCTGGAGCCGGCCCGCCGAGGAAGTGAACGGAACCCGACTGTGGCTGACGCCCCAACCGTGACCGAGCAGCTCGCCACCGACGCCGTCCGGCGGCACGACCCGGAGGTACGGGGCTTCGCCAGCGACAACTACGCCGGCGTACACCCCGAGGTGCTCACCGCCCTCGCCCTCGCCAACGGCGGCCACCAGGTCGCGTACGGCGAGGACGACTACACCGCCCATCTGCAGGACATCTTCCGCGGCCACTTCGGCCCGCGCGCGGAGGTCTTCCCGGTCTTCAACGGCACCGGCGCCAACGTCACGGCGCTGCAGGCCGTCACCGAGCGCTGGGGCGCGGTCATCTGCGCGGCGTCCGCGCACATCAACGTGGACGAGTGCGGTGCTCCGGAGCGCGTCGGCGGCCTGAAGCTGCTGACCGTCCCGACGCCCGACGGCAAGCTCACCCCCGAGCTGATCGACCTCCAGGCGTACGGCTTCGAGGACGAGCACCGGGCGCAGCCGCAGGTCGTCTCGATCACCCAGACCACCGAGCTGGGCACCTGCTACACCCCCGACGAGATCCGGGCGATCTGCGACCACGCCCACCAGCACGGCATGGTCGTCCACCTGGACGGTGCGCGGATCTCCAACGCCGCCGCGACGCTCGGTGTGCCGCTCGCGGCGTTCACCACCGACGCCGGGGTCGACATCCTCTCCTTCGGCGGCACCAAGAACGGCCTGCTGATGGGGGAGTGCATCGTCGTCCTCACCCCCGACCGGGTGCGCGCCATGAAGCACCTGCGCAAGCTGTCGATGCAGCTCGCCTCCAAGATGCGCTTCGTGTCGGTGCAGTTCGAGGCGCTGCTCGCCGGTGACCTGTGGCTGCGCAGCGCTCGGCACGCCAACGCGATGGCGCGTCGGCTGGAAGCGGCCGTCCGCGGCGTCGAGGGCGTGACGATCATGCGCCCCGTCGAGTCCAACGCCGTCTTCGCGATCCTGCCGCGCGAGGTCAGCGAGCGGCTGCAGAAGCGCTACCGCTTCTATTTCTGGGACGAGAACACCGGCGAGGTCCGCTGGATGTGCTCCTTCGACACCACGGAGGAGGACGTCGACTCGTTCGCGGCGGCCCTCGCCGCGGAGATGGCCGGACACGAGGCCTGACACGAGGCCGGCCACGGCCTGACACCAGGCTGGGCACGGCTCGGATCAAGCCAACTTGCGCTGCTGTCCCAACCGTTGACTTCATCGCCGACCGGCGGGTATGACACGTACACATGCGCATCGGCGCACGCCTCATCACCGGGAGTGGGGGGCCTGCATGTACGACGATCAGCCCGCCTTCGGCGCCAGTCGACGATCGGTGGCCGGGACCACCGTGGTCGAGCTCTGGGGTGAACTGGACGTCCTCGCCTCGGCGGGGCTGTCCCCTTTCCTCGACGCACTGGCCCGGGTGACCAACTCGGACTTCGTCATCGATCTGCGGCCGGTGACGTTCATCGACTGCAGCGGTCTGTCGCTGCTCTGCCGGTTCCGGATGCGCGCCCTCGAAAGCGGGGGCCGCGTCCGGATCGTCAGCGCCGATCCGTCCTTCGCGAAGCTGCTGAGGCTCACCCGGCTGGCCCGGGTCTTCGAGATCCATCCCGATCTGGCGTCCGCGCTGGCCCGGCACGCGGAGGACACCGGGCCGGCCGCAACGAACGGTGCGATCGCCTAGTCTGAATAAATATGCGCTGGCTCGTATTTCGATTGATTGGCCGCGCGATCATGCCTAGGGTTCCGGGTATGGAACTCCTCCAGGACGTACCCGGCCAGGCGGCCTATCTCGCCGCCGACGACGTCATCGACCATGACCACCCGCTGGTGCGCGAGACCGCGGAGCGGCTGCGCGCCGGCGCCACCGGCCCGTACGACTACGCGCGGGCGGCCTTCGAGTTCGTCCGCGACACCATTCCGCACTCCGGCGACGCCGACGACCCCCGGGTGACCTGGCGGGCCTCGGACGTCCTCCGCCTGCGCACCGGTATCTGCCACGCCAAGTCGCATGCGCTCACCGCGCTGCTGCGGGCCGAGGGCATCCCCACCGGGCTCTGCTACCAGCGGCTCGCCGCCGAGGACGGTAGCGATCCGTTGGTCCACGGCCTCATCGCCGTCCTGCTGCCCGGTGAGACCCGCTGGGCGCGCCAGGACGCGCGGGGCAACAAGCCGGGTGTGGACGCGCACTTCTCGACGGACCGGGAACAGCTCGCCTGGCAGGTCCGCCCCGGATTCGGCGAGGTCGACTACCCCGTGCTGTACGCGGCCGCGCCGCCGGCCGTGCTGGAATCGCTTCAGCGCGCCACCGACCGGCCGCACCTGTGGCGGCTGCTGCCGACCGCGCTGTGAACGCCGTCCCGTCGACGAACCAAGGTCTGCGATGCCCCCGATGAACACCGCTCCGCCCCTGAAGATCACCGTGGCCCCGGAGGTGCACGACCTCGCGCCCGGTTTTGTCCCCCTCGTCGTCGAGGCCCGCGGCCTCACCAACGGCCCGAGCGACGAGCGGAGCTCCGCGCTGCTCGACGACGCCGTGCGCCGGCTCGCCGGCCGGCTCGCCGGCCGCGCCCCGCACGAGGACCCGCACCTCGCCGCCTGGCGGGAGGCGTACAGCGCCTTCGGCGCCAAGCCGTCCCGCACCCGCAACTCCGCCGAGGCGCTGGCCCGGCGCGCACTCGCCGACGGCGGCCTGCCGAGGATCAATCTCCTCGTCGACCTCTACAACGCCGTCAGCGTGGCCCATCTCGTCCCGGTCGGCGGCGAGGACACCGACCACATCCTCGGCGGGATGCGGCTGGTGCGGGCCGATGGTGACGAGAAGTTCGAGACCGCGGCCGGCGGCGCGCCCGTCGTCGAGCACCCCGAGCCCGGTGAGGTCGTCTGGCAGGACGACACCGGAGTCACCTGCCGCCGCTGGAACTGGCGTCAGGGCGTCAGGACCCGGCTGACGGAGGACTCCGTCAACGCCGTCTTCCTGCTCGAACGCCTCGCGCCGATGCCGCTCGACGAGCTGCACGCCGCGGCGGGCGAGCTCGCCGACGGCCTGCGCCTGCTGTGCCCGGCGGCGAAGGTGACGGTCCGCATCGCGGACTGAGCCCGGGCGCCGCGGCGCGGTGGGTCAGCGCCTGGCCGCCCGCTCGTCGCGGTCCGCCCGGTCCAGCTCGGCGGCCTCTTCCGGGGTGGGCGCCGTGCCGCCGAGGTGGCTGGGCAGCCACCACCGGTCGTCGGGGCCGCTGGGCTTGCCCGGGTAGGCGCGCTGTGCGTCCTCCAGCAGCTCCTGGACGCGCATCCGCAGCCGCCGGGTGAGCGCGCCCGGCTTCTCGCCGTCGTTCGCCCGCATCGGCTCGCCGACCCGCATGGTGATGGGGAACTTGTTGCGGCCGAGTTGGCGCGGGTGCCCCTTGGTCCACAGCCGCTGGGTGCCCCACAGGGCCATCGGCAGCAGCGGTACGCCGGCTTCCTCGGCGAGCCGCGCCGCACCGGACTTGAACGACTTCAAGGTGAACGACTGCGAGATGGTGGCCTCGGGGAAGACGCCGATGATCTCGCCGGCCCGCAGCGCGTCCAGCGCGTGCGCGTACGCGTGCATACCTTCCGAGCGGTCCACCGGGATGTGCTTCATCGCCCGCATCAGCGGACCCGACACCTTGTGCCGGAAGACCGACTCCTTCGCCATGAAGCGGACCAGCCGCTTGGCCGGGAGAGCCGTCAGACCGGCGAAGACGAAGTCCAGGTAGCCGATGTGGTTGGAGACCAGCAGCGCTCCGCCCTTGCGCGGAACGTTCTCCGTACCACCGATGTCGAAACGCAGCCCCTGCACACGGAACATGGTGCGGGCGACGCCGATGACCGGGGGGTAGACGAGTTCAGCCATGTCCGGGTACCTGCTCTCTCCGGGGGCGGCTCTCCCGGCGGAAGTTACGCGCCCGTAGGTTCCGGTCGCTGATGGATCGTGCACCGACAACGTGCCCCGTGTCACCTTGCGTGCCCACGATCCCGCGAGATTCTCGTCACGTCACCTCGTCGCACGCCGGAACAAGAGGTACATCTCGCATCCCAAGCAGTACCCGAAGGCCGCGTTGAGAAACGCCGCGGCCAGCGCGCAGCCCGTCGCCGCCATGCCCAGCCACAGCGGTCCCGCGAGGTAACCGGTCAGCCCGATGATCGCGAAGACGAGCCCCACCGCCTGCGCGAAGCGCGGCGGCGCCGGGTCCTCGGTCTCCGCCGTCGGCCCGAGCCGGGGCCGTACGAAGGTGGCGAAGAGCCAGCCGTACGGGGAGCGCCGCACCCCGGCCGCGGCGCCCACCGCGAAGACCACCAGCTGCACGGCGAGCAGCCAGCCACTCCCGGTGACCAGGACAGCGGCCAGGACGACGGTGGTCAGGACGGCACCGAACCGGGGGCCCCGCACATCGAGGCCGGGGGCGGGGTGCGCGGCATTCATCGCGTTCATGGAGCCGATGATCCCGGACCGGAGCGCACCTGGCCGCACGGGAATCATTGCGGTCCCGTGAACGCTGCACCGCTGCGGGAGGAAAGATGACGGGATTGATGGTGTGCCTCGCTGTCCTCGCGGCGGCGAGTGTGTTCGGCCTGGTGCACCAGCGCCGGAACGGGAGGATGCGCGTGCGGACGAAGGACGGCCAGGAGCGGCTGACGGCTGCCGAGATCGGCGGGCCGCTCGGCGCGCGCGCCACGCTGGTGCAGTTCTCCAGCTCCTTCTGCGCCCCGTGCCGGGCCACCCGACGGACGCTCGACGAGATCGCCGCCATGGTCGAGGGGGTGACCCACGTCGAGATCGACGCGGAGGCCCATCTGGAACTCGTCCGCCGGCTGGCGGTCCTCAAGACGCCGACCGTCCTCGTGCTCGACGCGAGCGGAGCGGTGGTGCGCAGGGCGGCGGGCCAGCCGCGCAAGGTGGATGTGATCGCGGCGCTCGGCGCCGCGGTGTGACGGCCGCGCCGGGCCGGTGATCTTGTGACGGGGATCCCATATCCCGGGCCGCTCTTGACGGGGCCCACCCGCCATCGTCACTCTGACGTTATGTCGCGAGACCCCCTTCTTCACACGCGCGCGGATGTCGATTTCGGTCGCCATTCGAGTGCGCGCTGTCCGAGTTGTTGAGTGCCCCAGACGACCATTCGCCTCCGGCCCGACCGCTCCAGAAGGACAACTCCATGACTGCCCTGACCGACCTCGGCACGTATCCCGGCACCGGTGCCGGCTTCGATCCAGCAGTTTTCCGCTCGGTGTTCCGCCGCCACGCGGCCGGCGTCGCCGTGATCACCGCGGCCGGTGACCGGCCGGTGGGTTTCACGGCCACCTCGCTCACCTCCGTGTCGGCCGAACCCCCGCTGCTCTCGTTCGGCATCAGTACCGGTTCCTCCAGCTGGCCCACGGTGTCCGAGGTGCCGTTCGTGGGCGTCCATGTGCTCGGCGAGCACCAGGAAGCGCTGGCCGCGACCTTCGCGCGCAGCGGCGCCGACCGGTTCGGCCCGGCCACCGACTGGCACGAGGGGCCGCACGGCGTGCCCCTGCTCGGCGACGTCTCCGCCTGGCTTGTGTGCCGCGTGCTGGCGCGCATCCCCGCGGGCGACCACCGGATCGTGGTGGCGCAGGCCGTCGCGGGCGATCCGACCGGCCGCGGCACCCCGCTCCTCTACCACCAGGGCGGCTTCAACGGGCTGCGCCACTGACCCGTTCCGGGCCGTGGCGTCGGCAACGTCACAGTTCATCACCCTTGCATGCGGGTCAAGAGCTGGGTGTACTGGCGAGTAACCTTCTGTTGGAGCGCTGACGCGTGCCGGTGGGGGGCCGCCCCGCTGAGGAGCCTATGCTGCCTGCAAGGGCAGTTGACGAGACTAAGCAGTAGGAGAGCAGGCGTGAGCTTGAGGATCGTTGTCTGTGTGAAGTACGTGCCCGACGCCACGGGCGACCGTCACTTCGCCGAGGACCTGACCACTGACCGCGACGCTGTTGACGGTCTGCTGTCCGAGCTCGACGAGTACGCGGTCGAGCAGGCGCTGCAGATCGCCGACGCGGCCGACGATGCCGAGATCACGGTACTGACCGTCGGTCCCGAGGACGCCAAGGACGCGCTGCGCAAGGCGCTGTCGATGGGCGCCCACAAGGCCATCCACGTCGAGGACGACGCGCTGCACGGCACCGATGTGTTCGGTACCTCGCTGGTGCTCGCCAAGGCGATCGAGCACGCCGGGTTCGACCTGGTCGTGTGCGGTATGGCCTCCACCGACGGCACCATGGGCGTCCTGCCGGCGATCCTCGCGGAGCGCCTCGGCGTCCCGCAGGTGACCCTGCTGGCCGAGGTGTCCGTTGCCGACGGCAAGGTGACCGGCCGCCGTGACGGCGACGCGGCGAGCGAGCAGCTCGAGGCGTCCCTCCCCGCCCTGATCTCCGTGACCGACCAGTCGGGCGAGGCCCGCTACCCGTCGTTCAAGGGCATCATGGCCGCCAAGAAGAAGCCGGTGGAGTCCCTGGACCTGTCGGACCTGGACATCGACGAGGCCACGGTCGGCCTCGCCGGCTCCTGGTCCGCGGTGGACGAGGCCTCGCAGCGCCCGGCGCGCACCGCCGGCACGATCGTCAAGGACGAGGGCGAGGGCGGCAAGCAGCTTGCCGAGTTCCTCGCGAGCCAGAAGTTCATCTGAGCCGCGATCCCGCTGCCCCCGCCTCTCTAGATTTCGCAGGAGACCATTCCTATGGGTGAAGTCCTCGTCCTCGTCGACCACGTGGACGGTGCCGTCCGCAAGCCGACCCTCGAACTGCTGACCCTGGCCCGCCGGATCGGCGAGCCCGTCGCCGTCTTCCTCGGCGCCGGCGTCGACACCGCCGCCCCCGTGCTCGCCGAGTACGGCGCGGTCAAGGTGCTGGCCGCCGACGCGGCCGAGTTCGCCGACTACCTCGTCGTACCGAAGGTGGACGCGCTGCAGGCCGCCGCCAAGGCCGTGGAACCGGTGGCCGTCCTGGTGCCGTCCTCCGCGGAGGGCAAGGAGATCGCGGCCCGCCTCGCGCTGCGCCTCGGCTCCGGCATCATCACCGACGCCACCGACGTCGAGCCGGGCGACGGTGGCCCGGTCGCCACGCAGGCGGTGTTCGCCGCGTCGTTCACCACCAAGTCGCGCATCACCACCGGCGTGCCGGTCATCACCGTCAAGCCGAACTCCGCCGCTCCGGAGGCCGCCCCGGCCGCCGGCACGGTCGAGCAGCTCGCCGTCTCCTTCGGTGAGCTCGCCACGGGCACCAAGGTCCTCGCGCGCACCCCGCGCGAGTCCACCGGGCGCCCGGAGCTGACCGAGGCCGCGATCGTGGTCTCGGGTGGGCGCGGCGTCAACGGCGCCGAGAACTTCCACATCATCGAGGCGCTCGCCGACTCGCTCGGTGCGGCCGTCGGCGCTTCCCGCGCCGCGGTGGACGCCGGCTGGTACCCGCACACCAACCAGGTGGGCCAGACCGGCAAGTCGGTCTCGCCGCAGCTCTACATCGCCAACGGCATCTCCGGCGCCATCCAGCACCGGGCCGGCATGCAGACCTCGAAGACGATCGTGGCGGTCAACAAGGACGCCGAGGCGCCGATCTTCGACCTGGTCGACTACGGCGTGGTCGGCGACCTGTTCCAGGTCGTCCCGCAGCTGACCGAGGAGATCACGGCCCGCAAGGGCTGATCCCGCGGTACTTCCGACGGCCCCCGCACGCCTGGCGCGTGCGGGGGCTGTCGTGCGTTCCGCCCCGTCCGTGCAGGTGGGAATCTCGTCCCATGGGCGTTTTGGGCCGACATCGGGCGGCCGGGTGTTGACCCCGCCTCGTGGCGCGGATAACTTCCCTTCAACGGTTTGTTGAAGTTCGGGAGGCTGGCACATGACGCACGGTGAGACGGTCGGCACGACGTTGGCGGACGCGGTACGAGAGGGCATCGGTGCCTCGCTCGCCGCGACCGACGCGGAGCTGGCCCGCCGCTACCCCGGAGACCCGGGTACCCGGCAGCCGGTGCACACCGTCTACGTCCCCGCCGACGCCTTCACCGCCGACACCGTACGCAGCTGGGGCCGGCAGGCGCTGGCCGCGCTCGACGAGCACGCCCCGGACGCGGAGTCCCTCGCGCGGGTGCTCGGCCTGAGCGACGACCTCGCCGGGCCGGTCCACGACCGGGTGCGCGCCAAGCTGGAGCGCGAGCCCGTCGAGGACCTCCGGATCGACTTCGAGGACGGTTACGGGCAGCGCCCGGACGCAGAGGAGGACGCCGCGGCCGTGGCCGCCGCCCGGATCGTCTCCGCCGCTGTCGCTGGGGGCACCTCCCGGCCGGAGGTTGGGGGAGGGACCACACCCCCGTACATCGGCATCCGCATGAAGTGCATGGAGGCGGCGGTCCGCGACCGCGGCATCCGCACCCTGGACATCTTCCTCAGCACGCTGATGGAGGCCGGCGGCCTGCCGGACGGGCTGGTGCTGACGCTGCCGAAGGTGACGTTCCCGCAGCAGGTCACCGCGATGGTCCGACTCTGTGAGGAGTTCGAGAAGGCCCGCGGCCTGGCGCCCGGCCGCATCGGCTTCGAGATCCAGATCGAGACGACCCAGTCGATCCTGGGCCCCGACGGGACCGCCACCGTGCCCCGCCTCATCGACGCCGCCGAGGGCCGCGCCACCGGCCTGCACTACGGCACCTTCGACTACAGCGCCTCCTGCGGGGTCAGCGCCGCCTACCAGTCGATGGACCACCCGGTCGCCGACTACGCCAAGGCCGTGATGCAGGTCGCCGCGGCGGGCACCGGCGTCCGGCTCTCCGACGGTTCCACGAACGTGCTGCCGGTCGGCCCGACCGCTCAGGTGCACGATGCCTGGCGGCTCCACCACGGCCTCGTCCGCCGCTCGCTCGCCCGCGCCTACTACCAGGGCTGGGACATGCACCCAGGCCACCTGCCCACCCGCTACGCCGCCGTCTACGCCTTCTACCGCGAGGGCCTGGATGCGGCCGCGGCCCGGCTCGCGGCGTACGTGGCCAAGGCCGGCGGCGATGTGATTGACGAGCCCGCCACCGCCAAGGCGCTCAGCGGCTACCTGCTGCGCGGCCTGGACTGCGGCGCCGTCGACCTCGAAGAGGTCACGGCGCGCACCGCGCTCGGCCGCGCGGAGCTGGACACCCTGGCCGGCTGCTGAACCCGGGAGCCGGGCTCCGGCCCGCCTCCCCCCGGACCGTGCCCGGCCGGAGCGCCCTGACCGCGCCCGGCCGGGCACACGGCCGCCGGCTACGGCGCCGGCGGGATCTCGCCCGAGCCGCGCACGATCAGCCGGGCGGCCAGCTCGATCCGGCGCGGCTTGTCGGATCCGCCGTCCAGCCGGCGGAAGAGCAGCTTCGCCGCCGCCCGTCCGAGCCCGACCGCGTCCTGCGCGACCACCGTGATCGCGGGGCGCAGCAGATCGGCGAGCTCGAAGTCGTCGAACCCCACCAGGGCGACCGGACGCAGCTCGCCGAGGAGTACCCGTACCGCGGTGACGGTGACTCGGTTGTTGCCGGCGAAGAGCGCCGTGATCGGCTCGGGCCCCGACAGCATCGCCCCCAGCGCGGCGCGTACCCGCTCGGGCGCGGTGGGGCCCATCGAGATCCACTCCTCGCTCACCGGCAGCCCCGCGGCGGCCATCGCCTCGCGGTAGCCGCGCAGCCGCTCGGTGGCGGTGAAGATCCGCGGCTGGTCGCCGATGAAGCCGATCCGCCGGTGGCCGTGCGCGATGAGGTGGGCGACGCCCTCGCGGGTGCCGCCGGCGCTGTCGGTGAGGACGACATCGGCGTCGATGCCGCCGGCCGGCCGGTCCACGAAGACCGTCGAGACGCCGGCGTCGATCTCCGGCTCCAGATAGCGGTGGTCGTCGCTGGCGGGCACCACGACCAGTCCGTCCACCCGGCGGGCGCAGAACGCGAGGACCAGTTCCTGCTCGCGTTCGGCGTTCTCGGCGCTGGAACCGGTGAACAGCAGCGTCGAGTGCGCGCGGGCGACCTCCTCCACCGCCCGGCTCAGCGGCGAGTAGAACGGGTCGGCGAGATCCTCCAGCACCAGACCTATGCTGGCCGTGCGTCCGGTGCGCAGCAGCCGCGCGCTGTCGTTGCGCCGGAAGCCGAGGGCGTCGATCGCCTCCCGAACCCGCTGGATGGTGTCCGGGGTGACCCCCGGTTCCTCGTTGACCACCCTGGAGACCGTCTTGAGCCCGACTCCGGCCCGCGTTGCGACGTCCTTCATGGTGGGGCGGGGGGTATGCCCCGGGGTGTGGGTCACTGTCGCGATATTCCTTGCCGCAATGAATGGACAACGTTGTCAGCGAAAGGAAACACTACTCCTGACCCCGCGCCACGTGCGGGGATCCGGCCAATGAGAGGGAGAACGGAACCCGATGCACTCCGACCGCGCCGCAGGCTCGCTGATTGCCGCACTGGACATCGGCGGAACGAAGATCGCCGGCGCCCTGGTCGACGCGAGCGGCCGGCTGCTCGTGCGCACGCTGCGACCGACCCCCGCCAAGCAGGACGGCGAGACGGTGATGCGCGCCGTCGGGGAGGTTCTCGGTGAGCTGCGCCAGGACGGCGGATGGCGGCGCGTGGTAGCCGTCGGCATCGGGAGCGCGGGACCGGTGGACGCCTCGCGCGGAACCGTCAGCCCGGTCAACGTCCCCGGCTGGCGCGACTTCCCGCTGGTCGAGCGGGTGGCGCGGGCGGTCGACGGGCTTCCGGTCGTCCTGACGGGGGACGGCGTCGCGATGACGGCGGCCGAGCACTGGCTGGGCGCCGCCCGCGGTTACGACAACGCGCTGTGCATGGTCGTCTCCACGGGCGTCGGAGGCGGGCTCGTGGTCGGTGGCGCCCTGCTGCCGGGCCCCACGGGGAACGCGGGCCACATCGGCCACATCAGCGTCGACCTCGACGGCGAGTCCTGCCCGTGCGGGTCGCGCGGCTGCGTGGAGCGGCTGGCCAGCGGGCCGAACATCGTCCGCCGGGCCCTGGAGAACGGCTGGCTCCCGGCCGGCGGCTCCGAGCCGACAGCCGCCGCCGTGGCGCACTCCGCGCGAGCGGGCGACCCGGTCGCGCTGGCCTCCTTCGACCGGGCCGCGCAGGCGCTGGCGGCCGGGATCGCCGCCACCGCGACGCTGGTCGAGGTGCGGGTCGTGGTGATCGGCGGCGGGGTGGCAGGCGCGGGGGACGTGCTCTTCGGCCCGCTGCGCGCGCACCTGGCGCGCTACGCGACGCTGTCGTTCGCCGCCGGGGTCGAGGTGGTTCCGGCGCTGCTCGGCACCGACGCGGGCCTGGTCGGCGCCGCGGCGGCCGCCGCCCAGGCGCTGGGACTGGCGGAGTTCTCGCCGGAGTTCGCTCTGGAGGGCTGAACAGCGCTCCGACGACTGGTTGTGCGGGGCCCCGGAGGCACGATGACATGTGCCGGCAGGGCCTCGCGCCGACCGGAGTCACGCAGGGTTATACCCAAGGGAATGACGGTCGTTTACGTTAGAAGCTGTTGAAGGTTGTTGAAAGAGATCCGGTAACCGTTGTTCGTTATCTCGTCAGAAACCTTGACACCGCCCCCGCCCGGAGGTGAGATCGCACCGCTCGCGTTCGGTTGTGTTCAGTTCCACCCACGAGGAGGGGGACATGGCGCAGTCATCGTTCAGTGGTCGGCCCACATTCACAGAAGCCGCCGGACATCGGATCTCCCGCCGAAGCCTGCTGCGAGGTGCAGCGATCAGCGCGGGAGCGGTAACCCTTCCCTCGCTGCTCGCCGCCTGTAGCAGCGGCCCCGCCGGGGACAGCAAGACGGTTACTCTCGGTTCCAATGCGTCGGATGCCGTGCCGAAGGCGGCGTTCCAGTCGGCCTTTGACGCCTATCAGAAGCAGTCGGGAGAGACGGTGAAGGTCAACACCGTCGACCACAACACGTTCCAGGAGAACATCAACCGCTATCTGCAGGGCAGCCCGGACGACGTCTTCATGTGGTTCGCCGGCAACCGGATGCAGTTCTTCGCGGAAAAGGGCCTGCTGACCGACATCAGCGATGTGTGGTCGGGATTCAAGGGTTTCTCCGACGCGCTCAAGGCGCAGTCCACCGGGCATGACGGCAAGCAGTACTTCGTGCCGTACTACTACTACCCGTGGGCCGTCTTCCACCGTAAAAGCCTCTTCCAGCAGCACGGTTACGAGGCGCCGAAGACGTTCGACCAGTACACCGCGCTCGCCAAGCAGATGCAGAAGGACGGGCTGACCCCGATCGCCTTCGGCGACAAGGACGGCTGGCCCGCCATGGGCACGTTCGACTACATCAACATGCGGGCCAACGGTTACGACTTCCACGCCTCGCTCATGGCGGGCAAGGAGTCCTGGACCGACCCCAAGGTCAAGCACGTGTTCGACCTGTGGCGCAGCCTGATGCCCTATCACCAGAAGGGCGCCAACGGCCGGACCTGGGAGGAGGCGGGGCAGAGCCTGCAGCAGCGCAAGACCGGCATGGCGGTCTTCGGGCTGCCGCACCCCGGCACCCAGTTCCCCGAGGCCGAACACGCGGACCTGGACTTCTTCCCCTTCCCGGAGATCGACCCGGCGCACGGGCAGGACTCGGTCGAAGCACCCATCGACGGCTTCCTGATGTCGAAGAAGGCCAAGGACAAGGACGCGGCGCGGGACTTCCTCAAGTACCTGGCCACCCCGGCGGCCGAGGACGCCTACCTCGCCGGCGACCCGAACAACGTCGGTGTCAACTCCGGTGCCTCCACCGCCAAGTACACCGAACTGCAGAAGAAGTCCGCGGAACTGGTCTCCGGAGCCAAGCACATATCCCAGTTCCTGGACCGCGACACCCGTCCGGACTTCGCCTCGACCGTCATGATCCCGGCGCTGCAGACGTTCATCAACAAGCCGGACGACATCGACGGGCTGGTCAACAGCATCGAGAGGCAGAAGAAGTCCATCTTCGCCGCCGCGGACTAGGAGTACAGGCTGTGCCGCAGATCATCACGCGGCGCGCCGGACGGCGGGGCCCGCGGAGGTTCACCCCTCGCGACCTCGCCGTCCTCGGTGTGCTGCTCGGGATACCCGTCCTGCTGGAAATCTGCCTCATCTGGGGCCCCACCCTGGCCTCCGTCGGGCTGTCGTTCACCAGCTGGGACGGCGTCGGCAGCATCCACTGGGTCGGCACCCGCAACTACCACGACCTGATCACGAACTATCCGCCGTTCTGGCGGGCGGCCCGCAACAACCTGCTCTGGCTGGGGTTCCTGGGCCTGATCGCGACCCCCTTCGGGCTGCTGCTCGCGGTGCTGCTGGACAAGAACATCCGCTTCAGCCGCTTCTACCAGAGCACCCTCTACATGCCGGTCGTGCTCTCGCTGGCGGTGGTCGGCTTCATCGCGCAGCTGGTCTTCTCCCGCGACCAGGGCGCCCTCAACGCCGTTCTGGCCAACACCGACAACCCGACCGACTGGCTGGGCGACCCCTCGCTGAACATCTGGGCGATCCTGCTCGCCGCGGCCTGGCGGCACACCGGCTACGTGATGATCCTCTTCCTGGCCGGGCTGAAGTCGGTGGACCCCGCCCTCAAGGAGGCCGCGGCGATCGACGGGGCCAGCGAGGTGCAGTCGTTCTTCCGGGTCGTGCTGCCCACTCTCCGGCCGGTGAACGTCATCGTCGCGGTGATCACCGTCATCGAGGCGCTCCGGGCGTTCGACATCGTCTACGCCGTCAACCACGGGCGCAACGGTCTGGAACTGCTCAGCGTGTTGGTCACGGACAACATCATCGGCGAGGCCAGCCGGATCGGCTTCGGATCGGCGATCGCGGTGGTGCTGCTCACCATCTCGCTGGGATTCATCGTGACGTACCTGGTCCAGGAGATGCGCGAGGAGAAGAAGTCATGACATCCGCCGTTGCCGCCCGGCCCTCCCAGCACGCGAAGGCCGCCACCGGCGGCCCGCCGGACCGGCGCCGGGTCCGTCCCGCGCGCCTGGGCCTCCACACGTTCCTGATGGTCGTGTCGCTGGCCTTCCTCGCCCCGCTCCTGCTCGCCGTCTACGCCTCGTTGCGGCCCTACCAGGAGACCGCCGAGTACGGGTACTTCTCCCTGCCGCGGCATCTGTCGTTCGACTACTACAAGCAGGCGTTCACCGAGGGGGAGATGAGCAAGTACTTCATCAACTCCCTGATCATCGCGGTGCCCGCGCTGCTGCTCACGCTGTTCTTCGCCTCCTTCGTCGCGTTCTCGGTGTCGCGGATCCAGCTCAGGGGCCGGGTCTTCCTGCTGATCATGTTCACGGCGGGCAACCTGCTTCCCCAGCAGGTGATCGTGACCCCGCTGTACGTGCTCTTCAACCGGATTCCGCTGCCGTACTGGATGTCCGACTCGATGACGATGTACGACTCCTACTGGGCCGTCATCGCCGTCCAGGTGGCCTTCCAGACCGGCTTCTGCGTATTCGTTCTCGCCAATTTCATGCGCACCCTGCCGATGGAGATCATCGAGGCCGCGATCGTCGACGGTGCGGGGGTGTGGACCCAGTACTGGCGCATCACGCTGCCGCTGTGCCGGCCGGCCGTCGCCGCGCTCGCCACGCTGCAGTTCACCTGGATGTACAACGACTTCCTGTGGGCGCTGGTCTTCATGTCCTCCGGCGACAAGCTGCCGATCACCTCGGCGCTCAACAACCTGCGCGGACAGTTCTTCACGGACTACAACCTGCTGGCGGCCGGGTCGGTCATGGTCGCGCTGCCCACGATCCTGGTCTTCATGATCCTGCAGCGGCAGTTCATCGCCGGCCTCACCCTGGGCGCGAGCAAGGGTTAGGGGGCACTGCGGGAAAACCTTCTTCTGGACGGGTGCCGACGGGTCGCCGGCGGGGGCCAGTACGAGCCGATGGCCGGTACTTCGCGTTTGCCGATGGCGATGATCCGGGCAATTCGTAGGGGGCTACGGAGAAGGGGGCACCGTGATCGTCTGGGTGAACGGGGCGTTCGGCGCGGGCAAGACCTGCGCCGCACGCGAACTGCTGGACCTACTGCCGGGCAGCACTCTCTACGATCCGGAGGTCGTCGGTACGGGACTCGGCCAGCTGCTGTCCGAGAAGCGGCTCCAGGAGGTGACCGACCTCCAGGACCTGCAGATCTGGCGGCGGCTGGTGGTCGACACCGCCGCCGCGCTGCTCCAGGAGGTCGGGGGAGTGCTGGTCGTCCCGGCGACGCTGCTGCGGCAGGAGTACCGGGACGAGCTCTTCGGCGGTCTGGCCTCGCGCGGGATCGTGGTGCGACATGTGCTGCTCGACCCTGGGGAAACGATCCTGCGGGAGCGTCTCGCCCGTCGGGAGGACACCGAGGAGGTGCGGGCGGGCCACGTTCCGGCCTACCTGGACGCGCTGCCCTGGCTCAGCGCCGACGCGTACGTCATCAGGACGGCGGGGCTCACGCCCAGGCAGACCGCGGAGCGGATCGCCGAGGCGCTGCGCCAGGGCGTGGGGCGCTGCGACATCGTGCAGACCCCGGAACCCACGGCGGAAACTGTCGCCTCCGGAGTGCTGCTCTTCGACGAACAGGACCGGGTGCTGCTCGTCGATCCCACCTACAAACCGGGGTGGGAGTTCCCCGGCGGGGTCGTCGAGCGCGGTGAGGCACCGGCGCAGGCGGGACTGCGTGAGGTCTCCGAGGAACTGGGCATCGAACTCGCCGTGGTGCCGAAGCTGCTGGTCGTCGACTGGGAGCCACCGGCGCCACCCGGCTTCGGAGGGATGCGGCTGCTCTTCGACGGCGGACGAATACCGGCCGCCGAAGCCGCCCGGCTGCTGCTTCCCGGGGCCGAACTGCGCGGCTGGCGGTTCGTCACCGAGGACGAGGCCGCGGGGCTGCTGCCGCCGGTGCGGCTGGACCGGCTGCGCTGGGCGCTGCGGGCCCGCGAGCGCGGCATCCCGCTGAACCTGGAAGCCGGCCGCCCCGTCGAATGAGCCGGGGGCCGGACCGACGGGGTCCCTCCCCCAGTCACCGCTGGGGGAGGGACCCCGTCACCTCGGACGGATCACACGGACCTGGACGCGGCGTACCTGCCCAGGAACAGCGCCTCGGCCAGCGACAGGCGCTCCAGCTCCTGCGGGGAGACGCTCTCGTTCACCGCGTGGATCTGGGCCTCGGGCTCGCTCAGGCCGATCAGCAGGATCTCCGCCTCGGGGTACAGCGTGGCCAGGGTGTTGCAGAGCGGGATCGAACCGCCCTGACCCGCGATCTCCAGCTCCTGGCCGTACGCGTCACGCATGGCGTCGGCCATCGCGGTGTACGCCGGGCTGGTGGTGTCGGCGCGGAACGGCTGGCCGCTGCCGCGCTGGGTGACCTCGACCCGGGCGCCCCACGGGGCCGCCGCCCGCAGATGCGCGATGAGCGCGTCGGCGGCCTCCTGGGCGTCCATGCCCGGCGGCACCCGGAGGCTGATCACCGCGCCCGCGCTCGCCTGGACGGAGGGCGTCGCGCCCACCACCGCCGGGCAGTCGATGCCCAGCACGGTCACGGACGGCCGGGCCCAGATCCGGTCCGAGATGGTGCCGGTGCCGACCAGGCCGACACCGTCGAGCACCTTGGCGTCCTGGCGGAAGTCGTCCTCCGGGTACTGCAGCCCCTCCCACCGGCCGCCGGCGTCCAGCCCGTCGACGGTGGTGGCGCCGTTCTCGTCGCGCAGGGTGCCGAGCATGTGGATGAGCGCGGCGAGCGCGTCCGTGGCCGCGCCGCCGAACTGGCCCGAGTGCAGATTGCCGCCGAGGGTGTCGACCTTCACCTCGACCATGGCCATGCCGCGCAGCGTCGCGGTGACCGTCGGCAGCCCGACCCGGAAGTTGCCCGCGTCACCGATCACGATCGCGTCGGCCGTCAGCAGATCGGGGTGCGCCTCGACATAGCGCTCCAGCCCGCCGGTGCCCTGCTCCTCGGAACCCTCGACGATGACCTTGATGTTCACCGGGGAGCCGCCGTGCTCGCGCAGGGCGCGCAGCGCCGTCAGGTGCATCAGGATGCCGCCCTTGCAGTCCGCGGCGCCGCGCCCGTACCAGCGGCCGTCCCGCTCGGTCAGCTCGAACGGCGGGGAGAGCCAGGCGGCTTCGTCCAGCGGCGGCTGCACGTCGTAGTGCGCGTACAGCAGCACTGTGGGCGCGCCCTGCGGTCCGGGGAGGTGGCCGTAGACCGACTGGGTGCCGTCCGGGGTGTCGAGCAGCGCCACGTCCTGGAAGCCGTCGGCCCGCAGCGCGTCGGCGACCCAGCCGGCGGCCTTCTCGCAGCCGCTCTTCGGGAACTGGCGTTCGTCCGCGACCGACGCGAACGAGACGAGTTCGGCGAGCTCCGCGCGGGCGCGCGGCATGAGCGAGGCGACGGTTTCGGAGAGCGGGACGGCCTGCATGGGCGCTCCTTGCGGGTGTGATGGTGTGTTCGTGCGCACAAGTGGACGTTGCCGATGGTGCCACAGCGGCCGGAGTCGCCTTCGCGCCATAGGATGCGGCTGAGCAGGGGCGACGAGAGTCGGCGGGTCGAGCGGGAGCGGAATCACACGTGAGCAGCGAGCAAGCGGCGCAGGGCAGCGGTTCGGCGGACGACGGAGCGGACGACACGATCTGGGATGTCGTGGTGGTCGGTGCCGGCCCCGGTGGAGCCTCGGCCGCCCATGCGGCGGCCGCCGCCGGCCGCCGGGTGCTGCTGCTGGAGAAATCCGAACTGCCGCGCTACAAGACGTGCGGTGGCGGCATCATCGGCCCCTCCCGCGACTCGCTGCCGCCCGGCTTCGAGCTTCCGCTGCGCGACCGCGTGCACGCGGTCACGTTCAGCCTCAATGGCAAGCTGTCCCGCACCAAGCGCTCGCGGCAGATGCTGTTCGGCCTGATCAACCGCCCCGAGTTCGACGAGGCGCTGGTCCGGACGGCGCAGGAGGCCGGAGCCGTGCTCCGGACCGGCGTGACCGTCTCCCGCGTCGAGCAGCACGGTCCGGCCGTGCCCGACCGGCGGACGGTCGCCGTCGTGCTGAGCGACGGGGAGACGGTGCTCGCCCGTGCCGTGGTCGGCGCCGACGGCAGCGCCAGCCGGATAGGAGTCCATGTCGGGGTCAAGCTGGACCAGGTCGATCTCGGTCTGGAGGCCGAGATCCCGGTGCCGGCGGCGGTGGCCGAGGACTGGGCCGGCCGGGTGCTCATCGACTGGGGCCCGCTGCCCGGCAGTTACGGCTGGGTATTCCCCAAGGGCGACTCGCTCACCGTCGGAGTGATCTCCGCCCGCGGCGACGGCAGCGCGACCAAGCGCTATCTGGAGGACTTCATCGCCCGCCTCGGGCTGGCCGGCTTCGAGCCGAGCATCTCCTCCGGGCACCTCACCCGCTGCCGGTCCGACGACTCCCCGCTCTCCCGCGGCCGGGTCCTGGTGTGCGGTGACGCGGCGGGACTGCTGGAGCCGTGGACCCGTGAGGGCATCTCGTTCGCACTGCGTTCCGGACGGCTGGCCGGGGAGTGGGCGGTCCGGATCTCCGAGGCGCACGACGCGGTCGACGCCCGCCGGCAGGCGCTGAACTACGCCTTCGCCGTGAAGGCCGGGCTCGGTGTGGAGATGGGCGTGGGGCGGCGGATGCTGGCCCTGTTCGAGAAGCGCCCCGGTCTGCTGCACGCCGTCCTCACCACCTTCCCGCCGGCCTGGCACGCCTTCGCGGGGATCACCCGCGGCAAGGGCACCCTCGCGGACCTGGTCCGCAACCATCCGCTCGCCCGCCGCGCGCTGTGGGCCCTGGACCGTTCGTAACGGCGGGTCATGGAACGGCACTTGAGGGGAAGGCGACTTCCCAGGAGGTGCCGTCGACATGGTGCTGCGCGACAGTTCGGGCCGAATGCCGTGGTGGGCCAGGCTGACCGCCACGGTGGTGGTCCTGGCGGGGCTTTTCTTTCTGTTCGCCAAAGCGGACCTGCTTCCCGGGATCCCCAATCCGTTCGGCGAGAAGACCAAGGACCGCAGCGGTCCTGTGGTGCTGAAGTCCATCCAGGACATGAGCCGCTTCCAGGGCGCGAGCGGGAACTTCCAGGTCGTCGTCGATCTGCAGAAGGACGCGACCTTCCTTCCCGACTCGGTGAAGGGCAAGCGGACGCTGTACGTCGGCGCGGGCAGCGTGGACTCCTACGTGGACCTGGGCAAGGTCGGCAAGGACGCGGTCACCGTCTCCGGCGACCGCACCGCCGCGACCATCCGGCTGCCCCACGCGGAGCTGGAGCGCACCGCCCTCGACCCGAAGAACTCCTACGTCGTCTCGCAGCAGCGGGGGTTCTTCGACCGGCTCGGTGACTTCCTGGGCAACAACCCCGGGAACGAGAAGCAGCTGAACGAACTGGCCGCGCAGAAGATCCAGGACGCGGCCAGGTCGACCGAGCTGGGCAAGCGCGCGGAGGCCAACACACAGTCGATGCTGCAGCGGCTGCTCACCTCGCTCGGGTTCACCAAGGTCGAGGTGACCTTCGGCCCCTAGCCCCTCGTCAGCCCGAGGTGGTGACCCGGAAGACGGGGTGCTTGTGCGCTATCGCGCGCAGTTCCTCGTCGGTCGACTCGGGGCCGACGCCGCCGAAGAAGACACCGACCTCGGCCTTCCAGCGCTTGAGGTAGGCGCGCAGCAGCACCGGCTTGTCGTCGTCGGATATCTCGGTCGCGGTGAACTCCTCGGTCCTGCGGCCCAGGATCAGCTGCCCGCCGCCGGCGGCCCGCATGTTGTGCGTCCACTGGACGTGCCCGCGCGGGGCCACGAGGTAGCGCTCCTCGCCGACGGTCAGCAGGTTGACCGGGGTGCGCCGCCATTCGCCGCTCTTGCGACCCTTCACGGCCAGCACTCGCGATCCCCAGATGCTCAGCCCGCGCCGGGTCAGCCACGCGACCGTGCGGTTGAAGACGTTGACGGTGAACCAGCCGGGCTTCTTGACGTGGTCGCGGTCGGACATGATCGATGCTCCCTGGGGGAAATGGAGAGCGGTGCTCTCGCTTGAGATCAGCCTGCCACCCCCGTCCGGAAAAAACAAGAGCAGTGCTCTCGTTGTTGGCCGATGCTCCGGAAGATGGCAGACTGGACGACATGAGTGTGATCCGCGGAGCCAGGGAACGGGCCCGAATCGAAGTAACCGCCGCCATAAAAGAGGAAGCCGGCCGGCAGCTGGCCGCCGAGGGCGCGGCCCGCCTCTCCCTGCGCGCGGTCGCGCGCGAGCTGGGCATGGCCTCCTCGGCCCTCTACCGGTACTTCCCGAGCCGGGACGAGCTGCTCACCGCGCTCATCATCGACGCGTACGACGCCATTGGAGCGGAGGCGGAGGCGGCCCTCGCCCGCACGGCCGGCGACGCCCCGCACGCGCGGTGGGTGGCGGTCTGCCGCTCGGTGCGCGACTGGGCCCTGGCGCGCCCGCACGAGTACGCCCTCATCTACGGCTCGCCGGTGCCCGGCTACTTCGCGCCGATGGACACCGTGGGTCCCGCCTCCCGCGTTCCGCTCACGCTGGTCGCCGTGGTGCGGCAGGCGCACGCGTCCGGCGACCTGGGCCCGCCCTCCGGATCGCCGCTGGCGGCGCCGGTCAGGGCGGACGCCGCCCGGCTGGCGGCGGAGCTGGGCCCCGAGCTCCCCATCCCGGTCATCGCCGCGCTGGTCAGCACCTGGGCGCAGCTCTTCGGGCTGCTGAGCTTCGAGCTCTTCGGCCAGTTCAACCGCGTGGTGGAGGCCCGCGGCGAGTTCTTCGACCAGGCCGTGGGCGCGCTCGCCGGCCAGGTCGGCCTGTCGCCCGTCGCCGTACTCCCGGCGGAGTAGTCACGATGACCACGCGGAGCGGACGACGACCGCCCGGTCGCCGGTCTAGCGTTGCGGCATGACAGACCAGGAGTCGCCCGGGGCACCCCGGATCCGTGGCATCGCCACCCGCTACCCCTGGATCTCCTCGATCGCCGTGGCGGTCGCGCAGCTCATCGGCTCCAACGGAGCGGCGCGCAACCAGTCGGGCCGGGTGCACCTGGACGCGCTGGCCTACGTGCTGCTGCTGGCAGGACCGGCGATGCTGCCGCTGCGCCACCGCCTGCCGGTCTTCGTCGCCGCCGGCACCGCCGCCGTGGCCGGCACCTATCTCGCCCTCGGCTACCCGTACGGGCCGGTCTTCCTCAGCGTCGTGGTGGCCTTCTTCGCCGCCATCGGAGCGGGCCGCCGCCGCGCCGTGCTGATCATCGCGGGTGTGGTCTACGCAGGGGAGTTGCTGGTCGGCCAGTGGTTGTACCGCTGGCTGCCGCCGGAGGGCGACGGCCCCTCGTCCTGGATGGCCGCGTCCGGCATCGCCGCCTGGCTGCTCGCGATCCTGGCCGGCGCCGAGCTGTTCCGGGCCCGCCGCGAGCGGATCGCGCGCGAACGGCGCGAGCGCGCGGAGGCGGAGCACCGGCGCGCCGACGAGGAGCGGCTGCGGATCGCCAGGGAACTGCACGACGTCCTCGCGCACAGCATCTCGGTGATCAACGTGCAGGCGGGCGTCGCCCTCGCGCTCATGGACGACCACCCCGAGCAGGCCCGTACGGCACTGACCACCATCAAGGCCGCCAGCAAGGAGGCGCTCGGCGAGGTCCGGCAGGTGCTCAGCACCCTGCGTACGCCCGGTGACGCGCCGCGCTCGCCCGCCCCCGGCCTGGACCGGCTGCCCGAGCTCGCGGAACAGGCGGCCGGCGCGGGCCTGACGGTGGACATCACCACCGCCGGCGCCCCTTTCCCGCTGCCGCCCGGCGCGGACCTCGCGGCCTTCCGCATCATCCAGGAGGCGCTCACCAACATCGTCCGGCACTCCGGCTCCCGCACCGCGCGCGTCCGGCTGGGATACGGGCCCGCGGGCGTCGAACTGAGCGTGGACGACGACGGACCCTCGTCTCCGCGTCCCGAGGGCGGCGAGAGCGGCGGCAACGGCCTGCTCGGCATGCGCGAGCGGGCCGCGGCGCTGGGCGGCACGGTCGAGGCCGGACCGCGCCCCGGCGGCGGCTTTCGCGTGCTGGCGAGGCTGCCGTCCGGCGCGGCCGGTACCGTGGCGGGCGCCACCGAGGAAGAGGGCCGATGATCCGCGTACTGCTTGCCGACGACCAGGTCCTCGTGCGGGCCGGATTCCGGGCTCTGCTCGACGCTCAGACCGATATCGAGGTGGTCGGCGAGGCCGACGACGGGGAGGCGGCGCTGCGCCTGGTGCGCGAACTCACCCCGGACGCCGTGCTGATGGACATCCGCATGCCGCGTATGGACGGACTGGCCGCCACCCGGCACATCACCGAGGATCCGGCGCTGACCGGCGTCAAGGTGGTCATCCTGACCACGTTCGAGCTGGACGAGTACGTCTTCGAGGCGATCCGCGCCGGAGCCTCCGGCTTCCTGGTCAAGGACACGGAGCCGGCCGAACTGCTGCGGGCGGTGCGGGCGGTGGTGGAGGGCGACGCCCTCCTGTCGCCCGGCGTGACCCGTCGGCTGATCGCGGAGTTCGCCGCCCGGTCGAAGGAACCGACCACCGTCGCCGGTCTGGAACACCTCACCGACCGGGAGCGCGAGGTGATGGCGCTGGTGGGCATCGGCCTGTCGAACGAGGAGATCGCCCGCAGGCTCGTCGTCAGCCCGCTCACCGCCAAGACCCATGTCAGCCGCGCCATGATCAAGCTCGGGGCCCGCGACCGGGCCCAACTCGTCGTCCTGGCCTACGAGTCCGGGCTGGTGCGACCGGGCTGGCTCGGCTGACCGGACCGCTTCAGTAGCTGACCGGACCCCGATATCGGCTCAGCGGGCTTCTTCGCGGTCCGTCACGTCCCGGGCCGTGCGCATCCGGTTCTCATGGCGCTGCAGCATGCCGGCCACCGCGCCGCAGAAGGTCACCACCGCCACGGCGACGGCCGCGGTCACCCAGCTGTGCCGGGCGTCGCCGTGCACCCGACCCGCGAGCACCGGGCTCACCACCAGGGCGAAGGCGATCGCGGCGAAGAACGTTCCGGCCGCCGCCGCGTACATCATCTCGACGGTGGCGGCGTCCCGTTCGGCCTGTGTACGAGTCCCACGCATCGGACCACCCTTCCCAGGGGACGGCAGCACTGCCGCCAGTCTGGCACGCGGTCCCGCACCACGGGAGCCGTCCGGCCCCGCGCCTTCCCTCGTGGCGCGGGACCGGACGGTGGTCGGTTCCCGAGTGGTACGGCGGACCGGTCGGTCAGTCGCGCACCACCACCGGCTGCGCCTCGGCGTCCGCCGCGAGCACACCGGACGAAGCCGCTGAAGCCGCTGAAGCCGACGAAGCCGACGAGGCGGACGGGACGGATGTCGCGACGATGATCTCGTGGGCCGCGCGGCGCTTGCGCAGCCCGGTGACGGTGATCAGCAGCCCCGCCAGTCCGATGAGGGTGACGACCACCAGCCCCGGCCGGTAGGTGTCCAGGACCGCCTGCGGTGTGCGGGAGGTTCCGGTGCCGCCGGCGGTCACCACCGCGGTCACGATGGCCAGGAAGATCGCCCCGCCCACCTGGAAGGAGCTGTTGAGCAGGCCGGAGACCATGCCCTGCTCGTGGTCCTCGACCCCGTTGGTGGCCTGGATGTTGAGCGACGAGTAGGCCAGGGTGAAGGCGGTGCCGAGCAGCAGCATCGACGGCAGGATGTCGAGCGCGTAGTTCGGTGACAGGTCGACGTGCAGGAAGAGCACGTAGCCGAGGACGAGCGAGGTGAAGCCCGCCGTGATCACCCGCGGGGTGCCGAACCGGTCGACGACCGGCCCCATCCGGGGTGAGGCGATGGCCACCAGCGCGCCTGCCGGCAGGAAGGCGAGCGCGGTGTGCAGCGCCGACCAGCCGAGCAGTGACTGCATGTACTGCGTGACGAGGAACTGGAAGCCGATGTACGACCCCATGAAGGTGGCGCCGCCCAGGTTGGCGCGGATCTGGTTGGGGGAGCGCAGGATGCCGAGCCGGATCAGCGGGTGCGCGGAGCGCCGTTCGATCGCGATGAAACCGGCCAGCAGTACGGCGACGACGGCGAACGACACCAGAGTGCGGGCCGAGCCCCATCCGCGCTGTCCGGCCTCGACGACGGTGTAGACGAGCAGCAGCATCGCGGCGGTGCCGGTCAGTGCGCCGGGCAGGTCGTAGCCGCGTCCGGCGCCGGTCTCGCGGGGGCTCCTGGGGATGAGCTTCAGGCCGATGACGAGGGCGATCAGGGCGACCGGCGCGGGCAGCAGCATCGTCCAGCGCCAGCCCACCTCGGTGAGCAGTCCGGAGAGCACCAGGCCCATCGAGAAGCCGGTGGCGCCGCAGGAGGCGTAGATGGTGAGCGCCCGGTTGCGGATCGGGCCCTCGGCGAACGAGGTGGTGATGATCGACAGTCCGGCGGGCGCGGTGAACGCGGCGCTCAGACCCTTGATGAACCGGGTGGCGATGAGCAGCTCACCGGAGTCGACGATGCCGGCGAGCAGTGAGGCGCCGGCGAAGACGCCGAGCGCGATCAGGAAGACGCGGCGGCGTCCGAGCAGGTCGGCGGCGCGGCCGCCGAGCAGCAGCAGGCCGCCGTAGCCGAGGATGTAGCCGCTGACGATCCACTGGAGCGAGGCGGTGGTGAGGTCGAGGTCGTGGGCGATCGACGGGAGGGCGACGCCCACCATCGATACATCGAGGGCGTCGAGGAACAGCGCCGCGCAGAGCACCAGCAGGGTGCCCCACTGCCGGGCGCTCCAACTCGCTTCGCTACCGGGGACGGTGGAGGACGGAGAGGTCATGCGGAGCAGACTACATGCGCATGCATCCAATGCAAGTGCATTTAATGCTTGCGCATAAAGCTCCGTTTCTCTGCTACCGTGCAGATATGACCGGTGACAAGGGTGAGCGGACGCTCGTGGAGGAATGGCGGGGGATCCTCGCCGTGCACGCGCGTACGGCGTGCGAACTCGACCGTGAACTGCATCAGCACGGTCTCGGGGCCAGCGATTTCGAGGTCCTCGACGTGCTCGCCGGCGGGGATCCGCAGGACGGCGGCTGCACCTTCCGCGTCCAGGAACTCGCCGACCGGGTCCATCTGAGCCAGAGCGCGCTGTCCCGGCTGGTGGCCCGGCTGGAGAAGGACGGTCTGGTGAACCGCGGGATCTGCGACGAGGACCGGCGCGGCGTACGGGTCGGGATCACCGACCTCGGGCGCACCCGGTACGAGGTGGCCAAGCCCGGCCAGCGCGCCGTTCTCGAGCGCATGCTCGGCAACGCCTGAGCGTCGCCCCCATGCCCGGGGTTCGACGACCGAACCACCGGGCTCCGCGGCCTGCGCACCTCACATGATGGGGGAGTCCCGCCGCCACAGCTCCACCAGTCCCGCGTCCCCGGAGATGTCGAGCCCGTCGTACGGTCCGCGGTTCCACAGCGCGAGATAGAGGTCGGCGGCGGTTCCGCTCACCGTGCAGTCGGCCGCGCCCGGCGCCCCGCGCTCCACCCGCGGCGCCTCCCGCGAGAGATGGACCAGCCAGTCGCCCGTGCCGGCGGCCGCGTCCACCGCCCGGACGCGCAATGTGCGCGGCAGTTCGCTGCGCACCCGGCTGCGCGGGCGGGTGTGGAACCCGGCCAGCAGTTCGTCCACGCCGTCGGCGGCGAACGCCGTGCTCATGGGGGAGGGGGCCACACCGAGCGCGGCCTCGGCGTCCACCCGGTGGACGGCCGTCTCGTGCGCCTGGCGCCGCGCCCAGAACTCCAGTGACGAGGGGGCGGCGAGAAAGTGCCAGCACCGCAGGTCGGCCGGCGCCGCGGTGAGTGCGTTCACGAGGCGGGCGTGTGCCTCGCGGTACCAGTCGAGCAACTCGCCGTCGTCCGGCACCTTGCCCTCTATCGGCGCGGGTTCCTTCCGCCCTTCGACGATGAATCCGGTCGCCCAGCGGTGGACGGTTCCGGTGTGCTGTACGAGGTCGCGCACCTGCCAGTCCGGACAGGGCGGCACCGGTGCGTCCAGGCCGGCCTGTTCGGCGGCATCGGCGAGCAGCGTTCCGTTGTGCCGCAGGATCTCGATGAACTCAACCGTCTCCATGGCGGGATTGTGACATCCCGTCCCGGGACGCGGTACGCCCGCGCGGTACTCGCCTCGCAGGTCCGGGCGGCGATGCGCTGACCTGCGCCGGTTCCGCTGCGCCGGGGCGCGGATCGTATACCGGACCGGGTCGGGTGTCGCAGGTCCGCCGCAGGTGCGTCGAAGGTTCGGCGCAGAGGTGTCGCCGCTGCGGATGCGGGCCGGGACGCGCCGCGACGTCAGGGTCCCGTACGAGCGCTCACGTTCCGTACGGCGTAGGCGATGGCGGAGGCGGTCGCGGCCAGCAGCGCCACCGTGGTCAGTGCGGTCGGCAGACCGAAGGCGTCGGCCAGGAAACCGATGGAGGGCGGGCCGAGCAGCATCCCGCCATAGCCGAGGGTGGAGGCGGCCGCGACGCCGCTGGGCCCGGCGAGTTCGCCCGCGCGGGCGATGGCGACCGGGAACAGGTTGGCCAGTCCGAGGCCGGTCACGGCGAATCCGACGAGGGCCAGCCACACGTACGGGGCGAGCGAGCCGAGCAGCATGCCCGCTGCGGCGGTGAGCCCGCCGAGTACCAGCGCCCTGGTCTGGCCGAGGCGCTCCAGCAGCGCCGTGCCGGAGAGCCGCCCGAGCGCCATCGCGAGCGCGACGGCCGCGTATCCGGCCGCGGCGATGCCCTGGCCGCCGCCCAGGTCCTCGTGGATGTGCAGCGGTCCCCACTCCGCGAGCGCGCCTTCGCCGTAGGCCGTGCACAGCGCGATCAGGCCGAAGATGGTCACCAGCAGGCCGGTCCTGTGCAGGGTCGGTGCCGCCCCGGTCGTCGGCGCGGCGGCAGGGCTCGCGGGCCCGCCCTGCCGATCGTCCGCCGGCGGGGTGATCCGCTGCGTGAGCAGGGTCCGGCCGGCGACGGCGGCGACCAGCAGACCGACCGGGGTGAGCAGCAGGAGATGGGTGGTGGGCGACAGATGCGGGGCCAGCAGACCGCCGAGGGCGGCTCCGAGCAGCCCGCCGAGGCTGTACGCGGCATGGAATCCGGACATCACCGGACGGCGCAGCGCCGCCACCAGGTCGACGGCGACGCTGTTGATCGCGACATTCATGCCTCCGTACGCGGCTCCGAAGGCCAGCAGCACCAGGCCGAGGGCGAGCGCCGAATGGGTGAGCGGCGGAAGGGCGATACTCAGCGACATCAGCACGCCGGTCAGGACCGTGATCCGGCGGCTGCCGAAGCGGCGGCAGAGGCCGCCGGTCAGCACCATCGTGGCCACGGCGCCCGCGGAGACGCCGAGCAGCGCGAGGCCCAGCTCGCTCGCGGAGGCGCCCACCTGCGCTTTGATGGCCGGGATACGGACCACCCAGCCCGCGAAGATGAAGCCGTCGAGGGCGAAGAACGTGGTGAGGGCGACGCGAAGCCGGGTGAGAGAGGGGTCGGTCGGGGGACGGCGGGACGGCGTCAGGGCCATCCCTATTTTGTTTAGCGTCGGCACAAAGTCAGAATAGGGGGGTGACCCAGATTCGGACAAGGCTCGAGCGGGGCCGAGGCGCACTCGGCCCGGCTCTCGCACTCGTGCACACCGGCCGCGCGCCGACCCGCGCCCTGCTCACCTCGGAACTCGGCGTGACCCGCGCCACGGCGGGCGCGGTCGCCGCGGAACTGGAGGCGCTCGGGTTCATCCAGGTGGACACCCGGCCGGGCGGTGCCTCCGGCGCCCAGGGCAGGCCCTCACACGGACTCCACCTCGACCCGGCGGGACCGGTGGTCCTCGCCGCCCAGGTGCACTCCGACGGATTCCGCGCGGCACTGGTCGGGCTCGGCGGGCGGATCGTCGCCACCGCTCCCGGCTGCATGACCGTGCCCGCCGACCCGGCGCACGTGCTGGGCGCGGTCGTCGAAGCCGGCGCGGAGCTGCTGCGGGCCTCCGGGCGCACCTGCCTGGGCGCGGGGCTGGCCGTACCGTCCGCCGTCGCGGAGCCCGAGGGCACCGCCCTCAACCCGCTGCACGTCGCCTGGCCCGCGGGTTCCCCCGTCCGCCAGGTCTTCGCCGAGCAGATCGCCCTGGCCGGCATCACCGGACCCGGTGGCGCCCCGCTGGCCTCCTTCCTGGGCAACGACGTCAACGTCGCCGCCCTCGCCGAGCACCGGCACGGCGCCGGGCGCGGGGCCGACCAGCTGCTGGTTGTCGCCACCGGCCACCGCGGCGTCGGCGGCGCGCTCGTGCTCGGCGGACGGCTGCACACCGGCAGTTCGGGTCTCGCCCTCGAGGTCGGCCATCTGACCGTCAATCCGGCAGGCCGGCCCTGCCACTGCGGCAGCCGCGGCTGCCTCGACGTCGAGGTCGACCCGCTCGCCTTCCTCGAAGCGGCCGGACGCCCGCCCGGGCCGGCTGTCTCCCTCCTCGAACAGGCCCGCGACCTGCTCCGGGAGGAGTACAGCGACCCGGCCGTCCGCGCCGCCGCGGACACCCTCGTCGACCGGCTCGGCCTCGGGCTCGCCGGCCTGGTCAACGTCCTGAACCCCGACAGGATCCTGCTCGGCGGCCTGCACCGCCACCTCCTGGACGCCGACCCCGAGCGGCTGCGCGCCGTCGTCGCCGACCGCAGCCTGTGGGGGCGCAGCGGCAGCGTGCCGCTGCTCGCCTGCGCCCTGGACCACAACAGCCTGGTCGGCGCAGCCGAACTGGCCTGGCAGCCGGTGCTCGACGACCCGATGACGGCGCTCGGCGGGACGGTAGCGGTGGGCTGAACGCCCGGGGCGGGCGCGGCGAGCGGGCCCGTCACCCCGCCCGCCACCGATGGGCGGCAACCCGCGAAACGGTGACCCGGCGCTGAACAATGCGGGGCGGGTAAGGGAATTCCCGACGCCGCCCGACCGTCCTGGCCCGCCCGCGACCGCCCCGCCGGGCCGCCCGGCAGCCACCCGCGGCACCGCACGGACCCGCCGCAATCCCCGTGTGAGCAGGGAAGATCCCCTGCGGCGGAGGTGTCGCCAAGGGGTGCTTCCGGGGCTCGCCGGAGGGGCGGATCAGCGGAACCCGGCCGTCAGGTTGCGCGTATATGGTGCGCCTCAATCGACGGCGCGGCCGTCAGCGGGGCGCGTCCCGCGCGGTGCCGGCGGTGCCGGGCGGCGGAAGAAGTGGAGCCATACGGTGGCCGGTTGGCTGCGGAAGCGGGTGTCGGCGTGGGCCGCCGCCCGTACGGTCTGGACGCTGGCCTTCGCCACGTTCGTCACCCTCATGACCGCGTGGTCGCTGGCCACACCCGTCACCGCGCCCCCGGACGAGGCTGCGCACATGGTCAAGGCCGCCGCCGTGGTACGCGGTGAGTTCGGCGGCGAGCAGCGGGTCATCGAGGCGCACCACGTCGGGGTCGACGTCGAGGTCGGATTCACGGCCGTGCGCGTGCCCGCCGGATACCGCGACCTGGACGTCATCGACGGCGGCTACCGCTGCTTCCGCAACGACGACAAGCTCTCCGTCGCCTGCCGCGGCACCGTCGCCCCCTCCGACGACACCGCGACGGTCATCACCAGCGCCGGCACGTACGGCCCCGGCTACTACCTGCTGGTCGGCTGGCCGAGCCTGCTGCTCACCGGCGAGGCCGGCCTGTACGCGATGCGGCTGCTGAGCGCGCTGCTGTGCGCCGCGCTGCTGGCGAGCGCCGTGGTGACCGTCCAGGAGGGTGCGGCCAAGGGGTACAGCGGCCGCGTCGCGCTGATCGGCGTGCTGACCGCCGCCACCCCGACGGCCGTCTACCTCGGCGGCGTCGTCAACCCCAACGGACCCGAGGTCGCGGCGGCCGTACTGGCCTGGGCCGTCGTGGTCCGGCTGGCGACCGACCCCGACGGGCTGCCGCAACTGCGCCGGCGACTGGTTCGGCTCGGCGCCGCCTGCGTCCTGCTCGCCTCCATGCGCGCGCTGGGCCCGCTGTGGATCGCACTGGTGCTGGCGGCGGGGCTGATCCTGGCGCGTCCCGGACGGCTGCGGCAGCTGGCGCGGCTGCGCGCGATGTGGGTGTGCCTGGGGGTGGCGGGCGCTGCGGGGCTGGCGGCCGTGGCGTGGACCATGACCGCCGACACGCTCGCCCTGCCCGCCCAGACCCTGGAGCAGTACACACCGCTGACCTCCGCCCTCAAGGCGGTCTTCGACCTCCTCCCGAACTACCTGCACCAAATGGTCGCGATCTTCGGGTCGTTGAACGTCCCCGCCCCCGAACTCACCTACGTGCTGTGGTGGGTGATGGCCGGCTGCCTGGTCATGGTCGCCCTGGCGACGGGACGGGCCCGTGAGATCCTCGTGCTGGCGGCGCTGATGGCGGGCACCGCCTTCGGCCCGCTGGTGCTGATGGCCCCGCAAGCCGCCCACCTGGGACTCATCTGGCAGGGCCGCTATCTGCTGGCCGTCGCCGTCGGGATCCCGGTGCTGGCGGCGGTGGTCGTCGCCCGGCACTGGAGCGCCTTCCCCGAGCGGCTGCGGACCCGGCTGCCCCTGCTGCTGATCGGCTGCTGGGCGCTGGCCCAGGGCGGCGCGTTCGTCTGGGCCGCGCTGCGCTACGCGTTCGGCAGGGCGAACCAGTTCTCCGGCGGCCCGCTGCAGTGGCAGCCGCCCGTCGTGGGCTGGTCCGCTGCGCTCCTCCTGCCGGCACTCTCCGGCTTCCTGCTGGTCCTGCTGGCGATCAGGTCGGGCTGGCCGGTGGCCGGGAACGTCGCCGGGACCGTGCCACCCGCCGACTCGTCCGCCCAGCCGGCCGCCGACCCGTCGGCGGGGAGCCGCGAGCAGGTCGTCAGGGAGCAGGAGCCCAGCCGCGGGTGACCCGGGCGGGCCGTGGGATCCCGGGAGTTCAGAAGAGCGGTTCCGGAACGTCCTCCGGCCGGGGCACGGGAGTGGTGGGCGCCGGGGTCCGCGGTCCGGGGGCGGGTGTGGTGAGCGGCCAGCCGGAGACCAGCCGGGAGTCGAGCAGCAGCTCGCCGTCCGGCGTATCGAGGTACAGGTCGCCGCCGGCCGCCGCCCGGACGGTGCCCGTGACCGACGTACCCGGCGCCAGCGCGGTGACCCGGGCCGCCGGCCGGGGCGGATCCGGCTCCAGCCCGAAGAGCGCCGCATGGTCGACCAGGGCGTAGGGCAGCCGGTCCAGGGTGTCCGGCAGTGCGGTCACCGCCTCGTACAGGGCGCGGAGTTCGGCGGCCCGCTCGCCGGCTGACGGCAGCGCCCACCGCGCCGCCCGCTTGGCACCGGCCGACACGCGGTCCGGGATGCCCAGCGCTGCGCCGAGCGAGGCCTCCGTGCGCCGCGCGGCCATCAGCGGGCCGCGTCCGAGGAAGCTGAAGCAAACGGCCGCCTGTTCCACCAGCCGGGCCGCGCCCCGCTCGGCCGCGGTGATGCCGACCTTGGTCAGACCGGGGCCGAACCAGGCCAGGTACACCGAGTACGGCCGGGGGTCGTCGGCCATGGTGTCGGCGGCGACGGAGGAGAGCCGGTCCAGCGCGGCGCAGTCGTCGCACAGGTCCCGGCGGGCCGTCGGGCTCAGCTCCGCGGCGCGCGGGCACAGGAGGTGACGGCCGGACCGGTGTACGCCCGTGCAGCGCCGTACCGCGTCCGGGCCCACGGCCAGGGCCAGTCGGCCGCCGACCGGAACCGGGCTGCTCCGCCCGCCGTACCGGGGGTGCGACCACTGCCAGCAGGGCTCCCAGGAGGCCGGGCCGCCCTTCCACCGCAGTCCGGTGCATCGCCACGTCTCCACACCTGATGGTAGGCCGCGCGGAGTAGTCTCCGTCTTCATGGTGCCCGACGAGATCGCCCTCAGCTCCTACGTCAGCCTGACCACCTACCGCCGCAGCGGCGTCGCGGTCTCCACCCCGGTGTGGGCGGTCCGGGACGGGGACGAGCTGATCGTCTGGACCAAGGACGACACCGGCAAGGTCAAGCGGATCCGCAACAGCGGCCGGGTGACCGTCGCCGCGTGCGATGCGCGGGGCAGGATCGCGGAGGGTGCGTCCACCGCCGAGGGGACCGCGCGGCTGCTGGACGCGCCGGAGCTCGACCGGGTCCGCAAGGCCATGGCGGGCAAGTACGGCCTGCTCTTCAGGGTCCTGGACGTGGGCGGCGCGATGTTCCGGCTCGGCAAGCGGCCGCACGTGGGGATCGCGATCACCTTCTGACCGGGGCGCCGGACGTAGTCGCGGCCGGCGTTCGTACTCCCCACGTGGTACGTGCAGTGCCGCTGGCCGTACGACGACCCGGCGGCCCTTTCGGACCAGGCTCGGTGGTGTCGGGATGCAACGCATCCCACCATCACCGAGGAGACGATTCTGATGAACGTCATGGCATGGCACGACGGCGGGCCCGGCCCGTGGATCCTGTTCTTCCCGCTCGTCTGGGCGCTCGTCGTCGTCGGCATCATCCTGGTGCTGCGCCGCACCGTGTGGCGCGGCCGGGGCGGCGGTCGCGGACCGTGGCAGTGGCGCGCCGAGAACGGCGAGCACTCGCCGGTGGCGCTGCTCGGCCGCCGTTACGCCGCGGGCGAGATCGACGAGGCCGAGTACCGCAGCCGGCTCGCCGTTCTGAACGAGCAGCACGGACCGTCCGGTCGGCCCACCACGTCCGACAAGCCCACCACGTCCGACCAGTTCAAGAAGCCGGGCACCGAGGGTGGTTCCCGATGACCGCCCTGACCCCTGTCGACACCTCCGCCGCCCGCGTCGTGGACGCTTCCAAGGTCTACGGCGCGGGGGACGCCGAGGTCCGCGCGTTGGACGGTGTCACCGTCGGGTTTCCGGCGGCGCGCTTCACCGCGATCATGGGCCCGTCCGGCTCCGGCAAATCCACCCTGATGCACTGCGCCGCGGGCCTGGACACGCTCAGTTCCGGCTCCGCCTTCATCGGGACCACGGACCTGGGCACCCTCGGCGACCGTGACCTGACGCTGCTGCGCCGCGAGCGGATCGGCTTCGTCTTCCAGTCGTTCAACCTGGTGGGGACGTTGACCGTCGCCGAGAACATCACCCTCCCGCTCGACCTGGCGGGCGCCCGGCCCGACACCGAGTGGGTGGACGCGCTCATTGACGTCGTCGGCCTCGGCGACCGGCTGCTGCACCGCCCGAGCGAGCTGTCCGGCGGCCAGCAGCAGCGGGTCGCCGTCGCCCGCGCGCTGGCCGGCCGTCCTGACGTGGTCTTCGCCGACGAGCCGACCGGCAACCTCGATTCGCGCTCCGGCGCCGAGGTGCTGAACCTGCTGGGGCGCGCGGTCCACGAGATGGGCCGCACCGTCGTCATGGTCACCCACGACCCGGTCGCCGCCGCCCACGCCGACGAGGTCGTCTTCCTCGCCGACGGGCGGCTGGTGGACCGGATGACGGGCCCCACCGCCGAGAAGGTGCTCGACCGGATGAAGGCCTTCGACGGCCTCGCCGGTGCGGGCGCGGGCCGGGGGACGGTGTCATGAGCGGCGCGCGCACCTCACTGCGGATCAGCCTCGCCTCGCTGCGCGCCCACAAGAGGCGCTTCGCCGGCACCTTCCTGGCGGTCTTCCTCGGCGTGTCCTTCCTGGCCGGGACGATGGTCATGGGCGACACCCTCAAGGCCGGCTTCGACACCCTGTTCACCGACGCCAACCGCGGTACGGACGCGGTCGTCCGCAGCGCCGACGTCATCACCGTGTCCGGCGGCGGCCAGGGCACCCGCGAGCCCGTCGACACCTCCCTCATTCAGCGGATCGAGGCGGTGCCGGGAGTGGCCGCGGTCGCCCCGAACATCACCGGCGCCGGTCAGCTCGTCGGCGCCGACGGCAAGGCCGTCGGCGGGAAGGGCCCGCCCACCGTCGCGGGCAACTGGATCGAGGACCCCAAGCTCAACCCGTACACCCTCACCGAGGGCCGGGCCCCCAGTGCGCCCGGCGAGGTCGTCATCAACCGGGGCGCGGCCAAGTCCGGCAAGCTGCGGGTCGGCGACACGACGGTGCTGCGCACGCCCGACCCGGTCAGGGTGACGATCGTCGGCGTTGCCGCCTTCGGCGGCGAGGACGGCATGGGGCAGACCACCTTCACCGGTCTCACCCGCGCCGACGCGGAGCGCTACCTCACCCCGGAGCCGGGCCTGGCGTCGACCATCCAGGTGCGCGCGGGACCGGGCGTCGGCCAGCGTGAACTGGTCGAGCGGCTCGCGCCCGTGCTGCCCTCGAACGTCGAGGCGATCACCGGGCAGCAGGCCACGGACGAGAGCCTCACCATGATCTCGGGCACGTTCCTGAAGATCTTCACCTCGCTGCTGCTGGTCTTCGCGGGCATCGCCCTGCTCGTGGCGACCTTCAGCATCCACAACACCTTCGCGATCGTGGTGGCCCAACGGACCCGGGAGAACGCGCTGCTGCGCGCGCTGGGCGCGTCGCGCCGCCAGGTGCTCGGCTCGACGCTCGTCGAGTCCGCGATGGTCGCGGTGGTCGCCTCGACCGCCGGACTCCTCGGCGGCATCGGTGTCGCGGCCGGCCTCCAGGCGCTCTTCCCGGTGGTGGGCTTCCCGTTCCCCAACGGCGACCTGGTGATCGGCGTGACCGCCCTGGCACTGCCGTTCCTGGTCGGCCTGGTGGTGTGCACCGGCTCGGCGCTGCTGCCCGCCGTACGGGCCGGGCGCACCGCGCCACTGGCCGCGCTGCGGGAGACCGCCGTGGACTCCTCCGGTGCGTCGCGCAGGCGCGCCGTGCTGGGCACGGTCGCGGCGGTGACGGGTATCGCGCTGACTGTCGCGGGCGCGGCGGGCACGCCCGACGTCTGGCTCACGAGCGGCGGCGCGGTACTCACCCTGGCCGCGTTCGTGGTCCTCGGCCCGGTCGCGTCCTCGTACGCGGTACGGCTGCTGGGCGCGCCACTGGCCCGGCTGCGCGGGGTGACCGGCGGACTGGCCCGGCGCAACGCGCTGCGCAGCCCGAAGCGGACGGCCGCCACCGCGACCGCGCTGATGATCGGCGTCGCGGTCGTCTCCCTGTTCACGGTCTTCGGCGCCTCGCTGAAGGCGACCATGGACCAGACGGTGTCGCGGTCCTTCGCCGGCGATGTCGCGATCAGCGCCCCGGTGTTCGGGGCCGGCGGCAGCGGACTCAGCCCGAAGCTGGCCCCCGCCGTCGCCGCGCTGCCCCAGGTGCGGACCGCGGTCGGGCTCGGCAGGGGCGTCGCGAAGGTCGACGGCGGCGGACGGCAGTTGACCGTCACGGATCCGGCCGCGCTCTCCTCCGTCCTCGACCTCGGTACGGTCGACGGCTCGCTCGGCGCCCTCGGCGAACGTGGCATCGCGGTCGCCAGGGACGAGGCGGACAAGCACGGCTGGAAGGTCGGCAGCACGGCGGAGCTCGCCTTCACCGACGGGAAGCGGCAGCCCTTCACCGTGGCGGCGGTCTACGAACGGGCGGATCTGGCGGGCGACTACGTCATCACCCGTGAGGCATGGGCCCCGCACCGGGTGCAGGGCTCCGACACCCTCGTCGCGGTCGCCTTCAAGGACGGGGTCTCCGCCGGCGACGGCAAGGGAGCCGTCGAGAAGGTGGCGGCGGCGTACGGCAACCCCACGGTGCAGACCCGCGCCGAGTACGCCAAGTCCTCCGCGTCGGCCATCGACATGATGCTGACGCTGGTCTACGCGCTGCTGGCGCTCGCCGTGCTCATCGCGCTGCTGGGCATCGCCAACACCCTCACCCTCGCGGTTCACGAGCGCACCCGGGAGCTGGGGCTGCTGCGCGCGGTCGGCCAGACCCGGTCGCAGCTGCGGGCGATGGTGCGCTGGGAGTCGGTGCTGGTCGCGGCGTTCGGCACCGTCGGTGGTCTCGGCCTCGGTGCGTTCCTCGGCTGGGCGCTGGTGAAGGCCACCGACAGCTCGGGGACGAGCGCCTTCGCGGTGCCGCCGACGCAGCTCGCGGTGGTCCTGCTGGTCGGCCTGATCGCGGGGGTCCTCGCCGGCTGGCGTCCGGCCCGCCGTGCGGCGCGGCTGGACGTGCTGCGGGCCATCGCCACCGAATGATCCGGCAGGCCGTCCGGGGGAGAAGGGATCCGGGGAGTCCGATTCCGGAACGACGAGGCCCGGCCCCGGCATGAGCCCGGGGCCGGGCACGGGCCCGGCCGCCGCGTCCCACACGGGGACACGGCGGCCGGGCCGTCGCAGGAGGTCAGGCCGCGACGACGGCGGGGACCCTTCGGGCCACCGGGCGCCTGCGCGGCGCAGGTGCGGGAGCCTCGACGTGCAGGCTGAACCAGACCACCTTGCCGCCGTCCGGTACCGGATCGGCTCCCCAACTGTCGCTGAGCGCCGCCACCATGGCGAGCCCGCGGCCGCCGGTGGCGAGCGGCTCGGGGGAGCTGACCTGGGGCAGCTGGGGATCGCTGTCCAGAACGGATACGGTCAGCCGGCCCGAGACGAGGGTCAGTTGGACCGAACAGTGCTTGTCGGCCCCGGCGTGCCGGTAGACGTTCGCCAGCAGTTCGGTGATTCCCAGCAGGGCGGTGTCGAGCAGCGGGTCGAGATGCCAGTAACGCAGCTGCGCTGCAACGATTCGGCGTATCTGCTGGATGCGGGACGGCAGTGCTTCGAGTTCCAGCGTGCACTGTCGGTCGGCTTGCATGATCACGGCTGCGACTCCCTCCGCGGCGAGGGCCGGCCGCCGTGTGGAAGCCGTGTCCTGAACCGCTCGGAATGAGAACACCTGAGCGAAAATGCGTAGAGTGACTGCTGCAGTACTCCGTGATGTGACTTCAGGGTCACCCCCCGTGGCGGGATCCGCAACCCGCATGGTGATGTGCACCGCCCGAAGGGGTCTGCGAACCGCTGTCCGTCGGCCAGAACTCCGCCCCCCGCCGACCCCGGTCCCGGCCCGGTCCGCCCCGCCGGGAGACGGCGCGACAGGGAGCATTTGATCGAGTTCCGCACTGATCGGATGCTTATGATCGGAAATGGCCCGGCGTGCCGCCGGGGGACCGGCACGAGCGGAGGCTGGCGCGGTGGGCACGATCGAGCAGGCGGGGAACAGCGGCTGTGCGCGCACGGTGGACGTGGACCGTACGGACCAGGGGTACCGGGAGTGGCTCAAGGAAGCGGTCCGCAAGGTCCAGGCGGACTCCAACCGTTCGGCCGACACCCATCTGCTGCGCTTTCCACTGCCCCTGCAGTGGGGCATCGACCTGTATCTGAAGGACGAGTCGACGCACCCGACGGGCTCCCTGAAGCACCGGCTGGCCCGTTCCCTCTTTCTGTACGGACTCTGCAATGGCTGGATCCGACCGGGCAAACCGGTGATCGAGGCGTCCAGCGGCTCGACGGCGGTCTCCGAGGCGTACTTCGCGACCCTCATCGGAGTCCCGTTCATCGCGGTGATCCCGCGTACGACGAGCCACGAGAAGCAGCGGCTCATCGAATTCCACGGCGGGCAGTGCCATTTGGTGGACGACCCGCGCACCGTGTACGACGTGTCCGCCCGGCTCGCCGCCGACTCCGGCGGGCACTACATGGACCAGTTCACCTACGCCGAACGGGCCACCGACTGGCGCGGCAACAACAACATCGCCGAGTCGATGTTCGAGCAGCTGAAGCTGGAGCGGTATCCCGAGCCGGCCTGGATCGTGGCCACCGCGGGCACCGGCGGCACCTCCGCCACCATCGCCCGCTACGTCCACTACACCCAGCGCGACACCCGGCTGTGCGTCGCCGACCCGGAGAACTCCTGCTTCTTCGACGGCTGGGTCACCGGCGACCAGGGCGTGACCAGCGACGTCGGCTCCCGCATCGAGGGCATCGGACGGCCGCGCATGGAGCCGAGCTTCGTGCCGGGCGCCATCGACCGGATGATGAAGGTGCCGGACGCCGCGTCGGTGGCGGCGGTGCGGGCGCTGGACGGCGCGATCGGCCGCAAGGCCGGCGGCTCGACGGGGACCGGACTGTGGAGCTCCTTCAAGATCATCGCGGAGATGGTGGCCGCAGGGGAGACCGGCAGCGTCGTCACCCTGATCTGCGACCCCGGCGACCGCTACCTCGACAAGTACTACTCCGACGACTGGGTCGCCCAGCAGCACCTGGACATTGCTCCCTACGCGTCCGCCATCGACCACTTCCTCGCCACAGGCGCCTGGCCGCGCTGAGCCGCGCACGGCGCACGAGCGCGCCAGGGCCGGCGGTTCAGCCGACCATCGCGTCGTCCGGGGAGCCGCCGGCGATCGCCGCCAGGGTGCCGAGCGCCGCGGAGAGCGTGCCGGGCGGCGGTGAGGCGAGCGCGACCCGTACCGCGTTCGGCGCGCTGTGCGCACCCACGGCGAACGCGGCGGCCGGGGTGACCGCGATGCCGCGACGGGCCGCGGCGGCGACGAACGTCTCGGCGCGCCATGGCTCGGGCAGCTCCCACCAGACGAAGTAGCAGGACGGGTCGGTGCGGACGGAGAAGCCCGCGAGCCGCCGGCCCGCGATCTCCTGGCGCAGCGTCACGTCCTCGCGCTTGGCGCGCCCGACGGCCGCCACCGTCCCGTCCGTCATCCAGCCGGTCGCCGCGTCGAGGGCGAAGCCGGCCGCCGTCCAGGCGCCGGAGCGCAGCGAGGTCGCGATCCGGTCGGTGAGCTCCGGCGGTGTCACGGCGAAACCGACGGTGAGCCCCGGGGCGAGCCGCTTGGACAGGCTGTCGACGACCACCGTGTGCTCCGGCGCCCAGGCGGCCAGCGGGGCCGGCCCCGGACGGAGGAAGGCCCAGATGGTGTCCTCCACCGCGTGCACCCCGGTGCGGCGCAACACATCGGCGAGTTCGGCGCGGCGCCGCTCCGGCATCGTCGTCGCCAGCGGGTTGTGCAGCGTCGGCTGGAGGTAGACGGCGGCCAGCGGGGCGCTGCGGTGGGCGGCCAGCAGGGCGTCGGGCAGCAGCCCGTCCTCGTCCTGGGCGAGCGGGACGAGTGTGACGCCGAGCCGGGCGGCGATGGCCTTCACCACCGGGTAGGTGAGCGCCTCGACGCCGAGCCGGCCACCGGTGGGCACCAGCGCGGCGACGGCGGCGGCGATCGCCTGCCGGCCGTTGCCCGCGAAGAGCACCCGCGCCGGATCCGGTGCCCAGCCGGCCCCGGCGAGCAGTGCGGCGGCCGCCTCGCGCGCCGGGGGAGTGCCGGCCGGGCCCACCGGCCGCAGGGCGTCCGCCAGCACATCGGGTCGCAGCAGCCGGCCCAGCCCCTCGCCCAGCAGGGCGGTCTGCCCCTCCACCACCGGGTAGTTCAGCTCCAGGTCGACCCGCGCGGCGGCCGGCTCGGCGAGCGCGGGCCCCGGCGTCCGCGGGGCGGCTCGGACGAACGTGCCGCGCCCGACCTCGCCGACGACCAGACCGCGCCGGGCCAGCTCGCGGTAGACCCGGCTCGCCGTGGAGTTCGCGATGCCGTGCCGGCGGGCGAACGCGCGTTGCGTGGCGAGCCGGTCGCCCGGCCGCAGCCGGCCGGCAGCGATGTCCGCGGCGACCGCGTCGGCGACCGCCCGGTAGTCCTCCATCACGCACTCCGTCCACTCCGCCATTGCACCGAGATCAATATAAACATTGCACTCACCATTTCCCAGCCCTAGCATCGGATCGGGGGTCGGGCACGGAACCTCACGGCGCACCGGCCGCATCGGACAGCGTGGGCCGGACCAAGAAGAAGGCACAGGTGGGGAGCGCAATGGCGGCGGCAACGGCACAGGTCAACGGCATCACCGTCGGATACGAGGACGCGGGCGAGGGCGACCCGCTCGTCCTCGTCCACGGCCACCCCTTCGACCGCTCGATGTGGGCACCACAGGTCGGTGCATTCGCCGCCGGCGGTTGGCGGGTCGTCGCCCCGGACCTGCGCGGCTACGGCGCGACCACCGTCGTCCCCGGCACGACCCCGCTGGAGACCTTCGCCCGCGACATCGCGGCCCTGCTCGACCACCTCGGCCTGGACCGGGTCGTCATCGGCGGTCTGTCGATGGGCGGCCAGATCGTCATGGAGTTCTGCCGACTCTTCCCCGACCGGGTCCGCGGCCTGCTGCTCGCCGACACCTTCCCGGCGGCCGAGACCGAGGACGGCAAGCGCGTACGGCGTGACATGGCCGAACGGCTGGTGCGCGAGGGGCTGAAGGGGTACACCGACGAGGTGCTGTCCAAGATGGTCGCGCCGTACAACATCGAGGCGCTGCCCGCCGTCGCCGACCACGTGCGCGGCATGATGTACGGCGCTCCGCCCGAGGGCGCGGCGGCGGCCCTGCGCGGGCGCGCCGAACGTCCCGGCTACGAGGAGCTGCTGGGCCGGATCGCCGTGCCCGCCCTCGTCGTGGTCGGCCGGGACGACGAGTACACCCCGGTCTCCGACGCGGAAGCCATGCACCGGCGGATCGCCGGATCCGAGCTGGTCGTCATCGAGGGCGCCGCCCATCTGCCGAACCTCGAACGTCCGGACGGATTCAACGCGGCGCTGGACCGCTTCCTGACCCGATGCCGCCCCAATTCTGACGCGACACCGACCCGATCCTGACCCGATCCTGACCTGACGCCGACCCGAGTTATGACGAAAGCCTGACGTCAGGGCTCCGCCCCTGGCCAGCGGCTTCCACACGTGCTCGAATCGACCTATGGAAGAGCCCCGCGTGGACGATGCCCCCGACGACCCGGGGGAAGAGAACGAACGGCGTGGTGCGCCGGTCGGTCGGCGCCTCGTGCTGGGAATGCTGGGCCTGGGCGCCGCGGGGGTCGCGCTGGGCAGCTCCGTGCAGGACCGGATCGACGCGGTGCTCGCCGAGGTGAGCGCCAAGGACCCCACCGGGGTGACGGGACTGCTGCCCGGCGGCGGAGGCTTCCGGTACTACTCGGTCACCTCGTCCGTGCCCAAGCGCAATGCGGAGAACTACCGGCTCACCGTCGGCGGCCTCGTCGACCGCCCCATGACGTACCGGCTCGCCGACCTGGAGGCCATGCCGCAGCAGCGGCTGGTGCACGACGTGCAGTGTGTGACCGGCTGGCGGGTGCCGAAGACCGCGTTCGGCGGGGTGCGGCTCTCCGCGCTCCTGGCCGCCTCGGGGGTACGGCCGGAGGCGACCGCCGTCCGGTTCGACTGCTTCGACGGCAAGTACACCGAGAGCCTCACGCTGCAGCAGGCCCGCCGCGACGACGTCCTGGTGGCCCTGTCGATGCAGGACAAGCCGGTCACCCACGCCCACGGCGGCCCGGTCCGGCTCTACGCGGCGCCCATGTACTTCTACAAGTCCGCGAAGTGGCTGTCGGGGATCACCCTCACCAAGAGCGTCGAGCCCGGCTACTGGGAGAAGCTCGGCTACGACGTCGACGCCTGGGTCGGAAAGTCGAACGGACGGTCCGATGACCCCACTTCCTGACGGCATGACCGCACCGGCGGCCCGGCCCGCGCCGGCGCGGCGGGTGCGCCGCTTCAGCCGCGCCGAACGCTGGGTGCACCGCGTCACCGCCTGGCTGATGGGCATCTGCGTCTTCACCGCCGCCTGCCTCTACCTGCCCCCGCTGGCCGAACTCGTCGGCAGGCGGCGGCTGGTGGTGACCGTCCACGAATGGTCCGGCCTGGTGCTCCCGGCGCCGCTGCTCGCCGGGCTGTTCTTCCGCGCGCTCCGTGCCGACCTGAGCAGGCTCAACCGCTTCGGCCGGCACGACTGGCACTGGCTGCGCACCGTACTGCGCAAGCGCAGCAAGGAGGGAGTGCCCGCAGGCAAGTTCAACGCGGGCCAGAAGCTCTACGCGGCCTTCATCGCGGGGGCGGTGCTGGTGATGATCGGCACCGGGCTGCTGATGTGGTTCACCCACCTCGCCCCGGTGGTCTGGAGGACCGGTGCCACCTTCGTCCACGACTGGCTGGCGCTGCTGCTCGCCGCCGGCATCACCGGGCACGTCTGGATGGCCACCAAGGATCCGGAGGCGCGGCTGGGCATGCGGACCGGGAGCGTGGCCCCGTGGTGGGCGCGGCGCGAGCACTCGCTGTGGAAGCCGGACGACAAGGACTGACAAGGCCTGACGGGCTTACACGCTTAGGGGCGGTGCGGAGGCCCGGCCTCCGTTCCGATCTGTTACGGGCCGGTCACCTGGAGTCCGCCGATGGGACATCCGCCTTTCCGGGCACGCGCCTAGCGTCACGATATGACGACCTCTCAGGCGCCGCCGGTCCTGCGGGTGTCCGCGACCGAAGTGCCGCGGGCCGCGCCGGCCGCAGGACCGGCCGCGCCGCCCGACCCGCCGCGGTCGCGCGCCCGGCGCCTCCCGGCACGGCGTCCGCAGCGCCCGCGCACCGGTCCCGTACGGCTCATCGTGTCGGCCGCGATCGCGCTGGCCTCCCTCGTCGCGCTCTGCGCGGCCGCCGTTCTCGGCGCGGTCGACGTCCGGGGCGATGTCTCCGACCTGGGCACGGCCGTCTCCCAACGGGCGGCCGTCGCCGCCGAACTGCGGTTCGCGCTCGCCGACCTCGATGCCCAGCGGGCCAACTCCCTGGTGCCGGGACACTCGGCGCTGCAGCCGGACGTGGAGGTCGGCAACCGGCTGCTCGCACTGATCACCGCCCAGCAGCGCCGTACCGAGGTCAGCGGTCTGCTGCGGCAGCTCGGCGCCGACCCCGGCCAGGGCGACCGGGTCCGCTCCCTGCTCGACGCGCTCGGCCGCTACGACGACGCGAGCGCCCGCTCCTCCTACGTGGACGAGACCCAGCCCAACCGCCCGGCGGGAAACCCGCCGCACGCCGCCGTCGCCCTGTCCTCCGAGGCCGCCGATGTGCTGCGCAACGAGCTGCTGCCCGTCGCGACGGAGCTGTCGGAGACGTACGCCCAGCAGGCCACGCACCTGGAGTCCGCCGCGCACGACAGCGCGTCCTGGTCGGCGGGCCTCGTCGGGGTGCTCGGCGCTCTCACTCTCGGCTTCCTGGTGTGGTGGCAGCGCGACCTCGCCCGCCGCTACCAGCGGGTTTTCAGCCCGGCGCTGGTCGCCGCCACGGTCGCCGCGGTGATCGTCACCCTGACCGGCGCGCTCTCCTTCGCCTCGGCCGCGTCCGAGGTCGACGCCGCGGGGCAGGAGGGCCTGCGGCCCTGGTCCCGGCTGGCCGAGGCCCGCGCGGTGGCCGCCGATGCCGCCGCCACGCAGAGCCGCTGGCTGGTCCATGACACCGACGCGGCCGGTTTCCAGCGCGAGCGGTTCGACGTGCTCACCCGCCGGCTCGACGTCCTCCTCGCCCCCGAGTCGTACGCCACGACCGCGGAACGCCCCGCGTACCAGGACGTCCTCACCCGCTACGGTCACTTCCGCGCCGACGACCGGAAGCTGCGCGACCTGCGCGCCGCCGGCCGGCTCGACGAGGCGGTCACGGTGCTCACCGAAGTCGGCCGCGGCCAGGTCGCCTTCGACTTCTGGGACTTCGCCACAACGCTCGACACGCTCGCGGACCACCAGCGGTCCGACTTCGACCTGCACACCGGCCGCGCCCGCTCGGCCCTCGCCGGCTGGCCGGCCGTCCCCGCCGGAGCCCTGGCCGCCGCGGCGGTCCTGGTCCTGCTGGGCGTCCGCCCGCGACTGGCCGAGTACCGCTGACGCACCGGATCCGGTTGACGCACCGGACCCGGCTCATGTGCGGCTCTACGTCCCGTCCTGGCCGCGGGGCGGCGCGGTGCTCGCGCGGGCGACAAGGCGCGGCAGGTCGTCCTGGATCTCACGGGCGGGGTTCCCGTCGAGCAGGCTGAGCAGCTGCTCGGCGGCATGGCGGCCGAAACTGCCGGTGTCGCGGACGAGCGCGGTCAGCGCGGGGTGCGCGCTGCGGCAGAGCACGGAGTCGTCCCAGGCGACGAGGGACAGGTCGCCTGGGACCGCGAGGCCGCGCTCGTTGGCGACGCCGAGACCGGCCATGGCCAGGACGTCGTTGTCGTAGACGATCGCGGTGGGCGGCCGTGCTTGGGCGAGGGCCCGGCGGGTGGCCTCGGCGCCCTCGGTGTCCGAGTAGTCGGTGCTGATGGAGTGGACGTCGGGCAGCCCGCGACGGGCGGCCTCGGCGCGCAGCGAGTGGATGCGGCGCTGGGTGTGGGCGAGGTGCGGCAGGCCGGCGATGTGCAGGATCCTGCGGTGCCCCAGTCCGTACAGGTGGTCGACGATCGAGGCCATGGCGCCGGCGTCGTCGGCCCATACGGTGGAGATGCCGGAGTGCGCGGGGGTATCCGGGCCGAGCGCGCCGATGACGACGGCGGGCAGGCCGAGTTCGTCGAGCAGCGCCGGCCGGGGGTCGTCGAGCCGCGGGTCGACGACGAGCAGTCCGTCGACCCGGCGCTCCGCCCACCAGCGGCGGTAGATCGCGCACTCCTCGCCGAGATCCTCGACGACCTGGAAGAGCAGCCCGAGGTGACGCCGCGCCAGCACCTCCTGGATGCCCGAGACGAGTTGCAGGAAGAACGATTCGACGCCGAGCGTGTGCGCCGGCCGGGCCAGTACCAGGCCGACGGTGGCGGCCCCCTCACCGGACAGCGCGCGGGCAGCGGTGCTGGGACGCCAGCCCAGCTGCTCCGCGACCCGGCGGACCCGGTCGCGGGTGACGGGGGAGACGCCCGGCCGGTCGTTGAGCGCGAAGGACACGGCGCTCTCGGAGACACCCGCGCGCTGCGCGATGTCCTTCATCGTCGGTCGGCGGGCCGGGGTGCGGCGCACGGGATCCATGGCTGGATTATGTCCTACTCCCCGGTCCGGAGTGCGGCGGGCGACTAATGCGCTTGAGCAACGGCTTGCTAAAGCGTATTAGTTTCTCCGCGACAACTGCTCTCACCTGCACATATGTGGCGTGGCGTGAATTAGTCACCGGTTGACCGTTGACGACGCTCCCGGCGCGGGTGCAGCCTTACCCCGCCCCTCCCGGCCAGTGGGCGACCCTCGCGGGCGTCGCCGACCATCCGGCGGCCCGCGGCGTCATCTCATCGTCCATCAGGTCGAACATTCCCAGGGAGCGCACCGATGACCGAGCACCGCAGCTCTGCCGACCCCTCCGTCGCCCTGCCCGCCGCGGACCGTCCGCGGCCGTCCCGGCGCCGGGTCCTGATCGCCGGGGCCGGCACCGCGGGCCTCCTCCTGGCGCCCAGCTTGCCGGCCGCCGCGGCGGCCGGAAGCGCCCGGAACCTGCAGCCCTACGCCTCCTACTGGTTCCCCGACAGCCTGCCCTCCGGGACACCGGGCGATGGCATCCAGTGGCGCAGCCTCAAGGCGTGGACGCCCGAGTCGGACCCGGATCTGGCGTTCAACACCGCGAGCGTCCCGCTCGCGGCGCGCTTCACACCCCCGCCCGCCAACACCACGGCCCGCAGCGGCCAGGCGCGGGTCTCCGGCCTGGCCGCGTTCGACCACACCGCGGGCAACCCCTCGCAGGGCTCCGCCACAGCCGACTACTACGCGCTGACGCACTGGGCGTACCTGGACGAGCTGGTGTTCTGGGGCGGCTCCTCGGGCGAGGGACTGATCCTCGCGCCCAACGCGCCCGTGGTGGACGCCGCGCACCGCAACGGGGTGCCCGTGCTGGGCACCGTCTTCCTGCCACCGGTCGCCTACGGCGGCGATCTGCGATGGACCCGCGACCTCGTCCAGCGCGGTACGGACGGGCGGTTCCCGATCGCGGACCAGCTGATCCGGGTCGCGCGGGTGTACGGCTTCGACGGCTGGTTCATCAACGCCGAGACCGGCGGCGGGGACGCCCAACTTGCCGCCGCGATGCGGGAGTTCGTCGCGTACCTGCGCGCTCACGGCCACGGCCTGCGCGTCACCTGGTACGACGCCATGACCGACACCGGAGCCGTCGACTGGCAGAACGAACTCAACCCGCGCAACCAGGAGTTCTTCACCGCGGCAGACTCCATGTTCCTCAACTTCGACTGGAGCAGCTCCGGCCTCGCCGCTTCAGGCACCCTCGCCGGTGAACTGGACCGCAGCCGCTACGCGGTGTGGGCCGGCATCGATGTGGAGTCCCGTGGCTGGGACACCCCGGTCGACTGGGACGCGATCGTCCCCGCCGACGGACCGCATGTCACCTCGTACGGCTTCTACCGCCCCGAGTGGACCTGGACGAGCCTGCCGGCGGACCGCCGCGCGCCCGGTGACTTCCACGCACGCGACGACCGGTTCTGGACCGGCCCGTCGCTCGATCCCTCGGCGCCGCAGAGCGGCACGGGGAGCTGGCGGGCCCCGGCAGAATCCGTCGCCGACCGCTCCACGCTCACCGCGCTGCCGTTCGCGACCACCTTCAACTCCGGTCACGGACTGCGCTGGTACGAGCACGGCACACCGTCCTCGGACACCGCCTGGAACCACCTCGGCCTGCAGGACCGGCTGCCCGGCCGCCGCTGGGTGGTGCACAGCACCGGAACCCGGCCGAGGGTCGCCTTCGACTTCGCCGACGCCTGGCGCGGCGGCAACAGCCTGCTGGTGGACGGCGTACTCGACGCCCCGGCCACGATCGAGCTCTACAGCGCCGACGTTCCGCTGAGCGGCGGCGCGGTCGTGGAACTGACCCATCGCACCGACCCCGGATCGGGCCCGGTCCGGGTGGAGGTGGCCGTCGCCCTGGACGAGCCCGCCATCTCCGGTCGGCCGCCGCGCTTCCGCTATCTGCCGGCCGGTTCCCTTCCGGCGGGCGGGCGCGGCTGGACCACGGCGTCCGTGCGGCTGTCCCAGCCGCACGGACGCGTCCTGCACGTCCTCGGAGTCCGGCTCACCGGATCGGGCGGCACGGCGGTCCGCTGGCGGCTCGGCGGGCTCGCGGTGCGCGACTCCGCGGCGAGGCCTCCGGCCCGGCCGGGCCTGTTGGCCGTGACGTCCTCGGCCATCGCCGCGGACGGTGCCACGGCCGCCCTGCGCATCGGCTGGCGCTGTTCGGCCGGTCCGGTCCGCCACTACGAGGTGCACCAGGTGCTGCCGGGCGGCGGCCGCCGCTTCCTCGGTGGGACACCGGGCACCGCCTACTACGTGCCGGCTCTGCGGCGTACGGCCGGCGAGGCCGTTACGCGGCTCGAAGTCCGCGCCGTCGGCGAGCTGTTCGCTTCTTCCGGGTCGTCGTCGGCTGCGTTCGCTTGGGTCTAAGGAACGCGGCCTCTGGCGGGTGGTGGGTGGGTGCGGGGGCCGGGTCCTCCGGTGGGGGCTCGAAATCGACTATTTACGAGCCTGGCGGCTCACAAATAGCTCGGCAGCATTTCGAACCCCCCACCTGCGGCCCCGGCCCCCTTGCGTCACGGCCAACCGGTTCGTTGTGTGCGACTACTTCCGCAGCAGCAGGATGACGCCCGCCACGGCCACACCCAGCGCCACGGCTGATGCGCCGTAGGCCAGTCGGTGGGAGCGGAGTATGGGGAGGTACCGGTCGGCGGCCAGGCGGCCGGGGCCGGTCAGGGCGAGTGCGGCGGCCGCCGCGGTCAGCAGCAGCTCGTACTCGACGCCCTGGGGCGCGAAGAAGCCGCCGCCCCACTTCACGGCCAGCGCGTTGACCATGGTGCCGACCACCGCGGCGCCCGCCAACGGGGTGAGCAGGCCGACCGCCAGGCCGAGCCCGCCGAAGGTCTCGCTGAGCCCCGCCACGACGGCCATCGCTTTGCCGGACGGGTAGCCGCTCATGGTGAAGAACTGGCCGGTTCCGTCGAGGCCGCCCCCGCCGAACCAGCCGAACAACTTCTGGCTGCCGTGCGCGGCCATGGTGAGACCGACGGCGAGCCGGAGGAGGAGCAGCCCGGCGTCATAGGCGTGCGGGGAGGCCGCCGCGGTCGCCGGGGCGGGCGTACCGGGGACGGGCGGGGCGAGCTGGGTGGTGGGGGACGGCATAGGGCGGTTCTCCTGGGGTGGGGGACATGACGTGGTTCAAATTCGAACCACTGGTTCGACCGTATCGGCTAATTCGAATTTGAACAACAGCGTTACGATGACCCCATGGACAACACAAGGTGGCTCGACGAGCAGGAGATGGCGGCCTGGACGGGCTTCCTGGCGGCGAGCAACCTGCTGGGCCGCCGGGTGGAACAGCAGCTGAAGGACGACGCCGACCTCTCGCATCCGCAGTACGAGATCCTCACCCGGCTCTCCGCGGCGCCTTGCGGCGAGCTGCGGATGACCGAGCTGGCCGACGCCCTGCTCACCTCCAAGAGCGGTCTGACCTACCAGGTCACACAGTTGGAGAAGAGCGGGATGGTCCGCCGTCGGTCCTTCCCCGGTGATGTGCGCGGCGTTGTCGCCTGCCTCACCGACGAGGGCTGGGCCAAGGTCCGTGAGACCGCCCCGGGACACGTCGCCCTGGTCCGCGAGCTGCTGATCGACGTCCTCACCCGCGAGCAGCTCACCGCCATCGCGGAGGGGTTGGGCGAGGTGAGCCGCCGGTTGCGCGCCACCGGCGTGCGCTGAGTCCGGTAGCGCGGCACTGACGGGAGGGGGACGGGGCTGGCGGGGTGGGGTTTCGAAATGCTGCCGAGCTATTTGAGGGCCGCCAGGCCCTAAATAGTCGATTTCGAAGCCCCGCCCCGGAGGACCCGGCCCCCGCACCCCCGACCTACCCCGCCCCCGCAAGCCGCCGGTCAAGCGCCAGCACCGCGCCGCGGAACGCCCGCCCCAGCCCAGGCCGCAACACCCGCATCACAACGCGCAGTGGCGCCGGGCCGTCCATCGCGAAGGTCCACTGGACCAGGCTGCCGGGCCCGACCGGCTCCACCCGCCACTCCTCCAACAGGGCCCGCAGCCCTGGGGCGTTGCACGTGTCCGCCCGATAGACGTAGCGCTTCGGCGCCTCGTCCACCAGTACCGTCTCCTCGAAGCGGACACCGCCGGCGAGTGCGACGTCGCGGCCCGCTTCGGTCGGGCGCGCGGACTTGACGGCGCGGAACCAGGCCGGCCAGGCCGCGGTGTCCACGGCCAGCGCGCGGTACACCGCCTCGGGGGACGCGATGATGCCGAGGGTGAAGACCAGGCGTACGGGCGCGGTGTCGAGGAAGTCGAGTTCGACGCGGCGCAGGGGGCGCGGGGAGCGCGATCGGCGGGCCATGGGCGCACCTTACGTGACGAGGCGTCAGCTGTCTGCGGGGGAGTCCGTCTCACCCGCGACGACCAGATCCGACAGGTACTCGGAGATCTCCGCGCGCAGCACCTCGGGGATGCCCGCGTCCGTGACGAGAGTGTCCACGTCCTCCAGTGAGGCGAAGGAACTGAGCCCCACCGTCCCCCACTTGGTGTGGTCGGCGATCACCACGACCCGGCGCGCCGAGCGCACGAACTGTCGGTTGGTCTCCGCCTCCGCCAGGTTCGGGGTCGACAGGCCGGCCTCGACCGAGATCCCGTGCACGCCCAGGAAGAGCATGTCGAAGTGGAGCGAGCTGATCGCCCGGTCCGCGACCGGTCCCACCAGGGAGTCCGACGGGGTCCGCACGCCACCGGTGAGCACCACCGTCGCGGCGCCGTCCCGGCTCTGCGCCCCCGGCCGCCGCTGCGCGGTGTGAAAGACATCGGCGACCCGCACCGAGTTGGTCACCACGGTCAGGTCCGGTACGTCCAGCAGCCGGTGGGCCAGTGAGTACGTCGTCGTGCCGCCCGACAGGGCGATCGCGCTGCCCGGCGTCACCAGCTTGGCGGCGGCCCGCGCGATGGCCTCCTTCGCGCCGAGCTCCAGACCCGACTTGGCCTCGAAGCCCGGCTCGTGGCTGCTCGCCTCGACCACCGGTACCGCGCCGCCGTGCACCTTCTCCACGACACCCTGCCGGGCCAGCGCGTCCAGATCCCGGCGGACCGTCATGTCCGAGACGTTGAGCTTGCGGGTGAGCTCGTTGACCCGTACGCCGCCGCGCCGCCTGACCTCGTCAAGAATCAGGGCACGTCGCTGCTCGGCGAGGAGATTCTGGTTGTCGCTCACCCGTGGCCCCGTCTCTCATCTCATACGTCGCGTCGAACGCCATCGAACCACGGTCATCCTTCCATGCGGGAGGCCTCAGGGCGTGCGGGGGGTGATCGAGCCCCCACCGCGCGTCCTTGTCACCATTTCGGGGCACATTCCGCACGAGGGCTGTGCTCCTCCGTCGGGACGTCGATCCTGGGAGGGCACAACAGGACGGGGGACATGTGAGCCGGCACCCTGGACCCGGGCCCGCGGACGCGCGGGCACCGGCACTCGAACTGCTCGTTCACGGCGTCGGCGGCGCCACGCCCGAGGGGATGCTCGGGGATCCGCGCACCGTGCGGGTGGCGGGCGACGACACGGCCGGGCTCTACCGCCGCACCGTGGACGCCGACGCCGAACTCCACCCCGGCGCCGACCGGGACGCGCCGGTGCCCGAGGCGTACACCTGGTGCAATCTGACGTCGGGGAACGGCAGCCGTGCCATGTGGCTGCTCCTGCTCCCGTTCATGGTCGCCAACCTCGCCCACTGGATGCGCCCGCCGACCGGCCGGGGCGGTCAGAACCGCGCCTACGACGTGCTCGTGCGGCTCATCGCGCTCACTTTGACGCTGCTGCTGGTCGCCGCGGTCTGCGAGGTCTCCATGGACCTGGTCGGCTGGCAGTGCGCCGGCAGTGCCTCCTGCGCGCGCGGCAAGTACTGGCTCGGCTTCGCCGCCGCGTACCAGGGCGGCTGGTGGTCGGAGCCCGGCCGCCGCCTCGCGCTGGCGGCCCTGGTGCCCGGTGCGCTCACCGCTCTGCTCTGGTGGCTCTCGCACCGGACCTGGTACGCGTACGAGTCCCAGCGCCCGGCCACCGACAACCGCGCCAGGGCGGGTGTGCCCGCGCTGGCGCTGCCCGGGTTCTGGTACGGCCGCCGCCTGGTCGCCCGGCTCCGCTCCGCGCACACCGCCGCCGGAGCGCTCACCGCCGCGACGGCGCTGCTGGTGCCCGCGCTGCGTTACGACCAGGACCGCGGGCGCGGCGCGCTCGGCGCCGCCGGCTGGGCCCTCGGCGGCCTGATCGCCGTGCTCGCCGCGGCCGCCGTCACCGAGACCTGCCGGGCCGGCCGCAGCGAGACGGCACCGGACGAGGCCACGGACCACCACACCGCCGGTCTGCTGCTGGGCGGCGGCCCGGTCGTGCTGGCCGCCGTCGCGGTCTACGCCGGCTGGCACCGCCCGGGCTGGGTCTCCACCGGCCGGCTCCCGGCCGATGTCACCTTCACCGCGCTCGCCCTTGTCCAGGGCGCTCTGGTAGCCGCCCTGGCGGTGACGGCCGCCCTCATGCACCACACGGCCCACCGTCCGCCGGCCGTCCCCGAGATCCCGCGGCAGGACGCGGAGCCCGCCACGCAGGCGCCGCTCTTCGGCGGCCACGCGGGGAAGGCGGTGCTGCACGGCCTCGGCGGGCCCACCGTGGCGCTGCTCGCGTGCGCGCTGGGCGGCGTTCTGACGGGTGGTGTGGCGCAGCGGATAGCGGACTGGCTGGACCGGGGCGCGACGCCGGGGGAGGAGGGCGGTCCGCTGTGGGGGCCGCCGGCGCTGCTGACGTGGCAGGCGTCGATCATTCCGATCCTGCTGGTCGTGCTGGTGGGCGTGGCGGCCGTCGGGGCATGGCGGCTGTGGCGGGAGCGGCTGGCCGTCGGAGCGGAGATGGCCGGGCTGTATCCGGGGGAGACCAAGCAGCCGGCCAGGACCCGGCAGATCGCCGGGGCGATCGCGCGGGCCGGGCTGACCGACTCCGTCGCGCTGCTGGTCGCGGTGGTCTGCGCGGTCGCGTTCCTGCTCGGCGCGGGCGCGGTCGTCGGGGCGTGGACCGGTGGGGCCGGGCCCGGCGAGGCGGCGAAGGGCACTCCGGGGCCGTTGCCGGACGTGGCGCGGGCCGCCCAGTCGCTGGGCTCGTGGCTCGTCGGCGCGGGCGTCGTCGCCCTGCTGGCGCTCGGGCGCCGCGCCTACCGGGACGCCTCCGCGCGCCGCACCATCGGCATCCTGTGGGACGTGGGCACGTTCTGGCCGCGCGCCGCGCACCCGTTCGCGCCGCCGTGTTACGCCGAGCGGGCCGTGCCCGACCTGACCTGGCGGATGGCCACCTGGACCGCCCGCACCGGCGGCCGGATCATCCTGTCCGGCCACTCGCAGGGCAGCGTGCTGGCGGCGGCCGCCGTCTGGCAGCTGGACCCGGCGACCCGGCGCCGCGTCGCGCTGCTCACCTACGGCTGCCCGCTGGAACGGCTCTACGGCCGGTGGTTCCCCGCGTACTTCGGCCCGGACCAACTGTGTTCGCTGCACCGGGAGTTGAGCGAGTGGCGCAACCTGTGGCGGCGGACGGATCCGATCGGCGGCCCGGTGCGGGTCGGGGAGGGCACGGCGGTGGACCGCGGGCCGCTCAAGGACCCGGTCGCGTACGGCCGTACGCCGCAGCATCCGCTGCCGGAACCGGTGCTGGGCCACTCCGGCTTCCAGGCGGATCCGGCCTTCGCGGCCGAACGGGCCGCGCTGCTGCGCCGGTTACTGGCGGCGGAACTCCCGGAGCCGCCCGCCCCGCCCGCGCCTGCCCCGTCCGGCCTTCCCGCTCAGGGCAGTTCCGGCAGGTCCTCCGGGTAGAGCAGCTGCAGCTCGTCATGGCTCGGCTCGGTGACGTGCGCGAGGCGTCCCGCGTGCCGCTCCACCATCGCCTCGAACGTCTGCCGTGCGGTGCGGCCGTTGCCGAAGCCCGGCCCCCGGGGAAGCGCGTTGAAGTACTTGAGGATCGCGTCGCCCGCGTCGTCGCCGAGCTGGTACTCGTGCTCGACCGCCTGCGCCTCCACGATCCGCAGCAGCTCCTCGGCCGTGTAGTCGCCGAAGGTGATGGTGCGGGAGAAACGGGACGCCACACCGGGGTTGGAGGCCAGGAAGCGCTCCATCTCGGCGGTGTACCCGGCAACGATGACCACCACGGCGTCGCGGTGGTCCTCCATGAGCTTGACCAGGGTGTCGATCGCCTCGCGGCCGAAGTCCCGCCCGGAGTCCTCCGGCGACAGCGCGTACGCCTCGTCGATGAACAGCACACCGCCGCGCGCCCGGTCGAAGGCCTCCTGGGTGCGGATGGCGGTCGAACCGATGTGTTCGCCGACCAGGTCCACCCGGGCCACCTCGACCAGGTGGCCGCGCTGCAGCACGCCCAGCGCGGCCAGGATCTCGCCGTACAGCCGTGCCACCGTGGTCTTGCCGGTGCCGGGGGAGCCGGTGAAGACCAGGTGCCTGCGGAGCGACGGCGCCTTGAGGCCGGCCTCCTGGCGGCGGCGGCCGACGGCGATCAGGTCGATGAGGGTGCGCACCTCGCGTTTGACGCTGTCCAGGCCCACGAGCGCGTCGAGTTCGCCCAGTACGTCGTCCGAGGCGCGGATCTCGGGCTCCGCCTGCGCCGGCTCGGCGGGACCCTGTTTGGGCACCCCGCCCAGCAGTCCGAACGACTGGACGGCGGCCACCGCGGTCACCTGCTGCCCGGTGTCGGGCGTGTGCTCGGCGGCCCTGTCGCTGGTGCAGTCCTCGGTGACCGGGCCCGGTTCCGCGAACTCGTAGCCGCCGCGCTCGCAGCGCTCGGTGCGGCAGCGGGTCAGGGTGGTGCGGCAGCCGTCGATGACATGGAAGCCGTAGCCGCGGCTGCCGGTGACCCGGCAGCCGGTGAAGGTCCCGCGGCCCTCGGCCGACACGTAGAACCCGGCCTCCGCGGGATTGGTGACGGTGCAGCGCTCCAGTACCGGGTCGGCGCCCTTGGTGACGATGACCCCGGTCGCGGTGTCGTCGATGGTGACCTGGGCGAGCGTGCCGCCGCTGCCGTGGTCGCGGAACCAGGCGCCGGTGGCGGCCTCGCGGATCCGGCAGTCGTCGAGCTGGACGGTCGCGCCGTCGCTCACCGACACCGCCGTGTTGCGCACCTGGGAGAAGTCGCTGTCCACGACATCGGCCCTCGATCCCCGGTCGAGGACGAACAGCGCGTCGGGCACGTCGTGCACCCGGCAGGACTCCAGCACCGCCGCGGCACCGTCGCTCACCCACACCGCCGGATAGTCGCCCGTACTGTCATGGATCTCGCACCGGTTGGCGTCCACCCGGGTCCCCGGGTCCCACACCGACAGGCCGTTGCGGCCGAAGCGGCGTACGGCGGAACGGGTGAGGGTGAGGACGGAGCGGGCCCGCAGGTCGATCGCGTTCTCGGGGATGTCGTGGATGTCGCAGTCGGACAGGGTCAGCACCGCGTCGGTGTCGAGGGTGATCCCGTCGCCCGTGGTGCGGTGCACCTGGCAGTCGGTGAAGTGCGCGGTGGCGCGCGAGGCGACCTGCACTCCGGTGCCCTTGATCTCGTAGACCTCGCAGCCGACGGCCTCGGCGGAGGTGCCCTCACCGGTGACGGCCAGGCCCGCGCCGTTGGCGTGGTGGATGCGGCAGCGCTCCAGCCGGGGCGAGGCGCCGCCGCGCACCGAGACGCCGGTCTGTCCCGCGCAGACCACTTCGCACTCCTCGAACAGCCCGCCGGCCGACTCCAGGACGCTGATCCCCAGCCCCGCCGGGTTGTCCACGGTGCACTGCCGGACGGTGGGACGGGCGCTGTCGCGGACCTCTATCCCGACGGCCGACCGGGTGGCGACCCGCAGTCCGGTCAGCTCCGGGGCGCACCCCTCGATGAGCAGTGCGGCCGCCGAGGTGTCCTGCCCCTCGACGGTCAGGTCCTGCACGAGCGCCGCCGCGCGCAACGTCAGCGCCACGCCGCCCGCGGGGGCGATACGCACCGAGCCCAGGCCTTCCGCGGCGCGCAGCGTGACGGCCCGGGTGACGACGAGGTTCTCGCGGTAGGTGCCCGGCGCGATCGACAGGACGTCGCCGTCACCGGCCGCTTCGAGGGCGGCGGCCAGGGTCTCGTACTCTCCCGAACGGCGGCGCCACCGCGAGCTGCTCGTGCTGGTCACCTGCACCACGCCATGTGCCATCGGGCTGCCCTGCCCCCACCTCTTGCGTAAAGCCGACCGGGGGATCCACCGTAGCGTGAGTGGGACGCCCTCCATGACGAGTCGCGGTCAGCCGCCGGCGCCCGCCCGTCCCCAATCCTGGCCGGCACGCTCCCATTCGCGTTCCCATTCGAGCAGCCGGCGGCGCATCAGCCGCCACAGCAGCAACTGCCGCATGGTCAGCAGCAAGGCGGCCGCCAGCGCCGCGCCGCCGAGCGCGGCCAGCGCCGCGTGGGCGTGGGCGGTGGCTCGGTCCAGCGGCGGGTCGACCGGCCGCCCGCCGCGATCGGTCCAGATGTGCAGCCGGCCGTCGACCTGTTCCTGGTTCTCGACGCGGACGGTGCCGCTGCGCGCCGAGCCGTCCGGCGCCGTCCAGCTCAGTACGGCGGCCCGCCGGAGCTTGCGCGCCTGCCCGGCCTCGGCGTCCGTCCCGGCCGCCGACCGGGGTGCGGAGGTGACCCGGGCGGCGGGTACCAGCGTGCGGTCCGCCAGTTGGTGGCGCACGGTGCGCTGCAGAGCGCGGTTGGCGGCCTGGCCGGTGAACCAGCCGGCCGCGGGCACGGCACAGAGCACCAGGACGACGGTGACGAGGCTGATCCACGCCTCGGCCAGATCCGACGCGCGGCGCAGCGGATTGCGCCGCCATCGCCACCAGCGCACCTTGGAGCCCATGGAGCAGCACCCCCTTCGACCGTTCGGTACCTCAAACGGCGCGACCCGCGCGCGGGGCGGCGGAGCCGTCCGTGCGGTGGTCGCAGGAGCGATGCCTCGACGCGTCACTCCAGGATGGTCAACGGGTCGCCGACCCGCAGGGTTCCGGGGTGCTCGGGGATCAGATTCTGGCCGAAGATCGTCTCGCCGTCGATCCTGTGGTGTTTGGCCAGGCTGCGCAGCGGTTCCCGGCCGCGTTCTGCCGTCTCCTGGTTCGTGGTCGGCACGACGCAGCGCGCGCAGCGCTTGGCGACGCGGAAGGTGACCTCGCCGATCCTGATGCGCCGCCAACCGTCCTCGGCCCACGCCTCGGTGCCGTCCACGACCGCGTTGGGCCGGAACCGGTTCATCGGCAGCGGCGCCTCGGACGCGTGGGCGCCCAGCGCGATGAGGGAGTTGAGGGCATCGAGCGAGGCGGTGGTGGTGATGAGCAGCGGGTAGCCGTCGGCGAACGACACGGTGTCGCCGGGGCGCGAGTGCTCGGGGTCGACAGGGCGGCAGACCGCCGGGTCGGCCATGTACATCAGGCGCGCCGGCACACCGAGACAGCTGCTGAACCAGGTGTCGGCCGCGTCGCCCGCGGCGACGGCATCGACCTTGTCGCGGAAGATCAGTACCGGCTCGGCCGCTCGCTGTTCCGGCCGGGGCACGGACAGCGGCTCCTGGCCGGGCGCGGTGAATCGCAGCGAGCCGCCCCCCGACGGCTGCGCGGTCACCAGCGCCGTCTTCGCCTGCTGCCGCTGCGTGATGACGCGCCCGTCGGCATCCACCAGCATCCACCTGCGGTCTCCGGCGAGCCCCCACGGCTCCACGTCCGCCGCTTCGGTGGCAAGGCCCCGAAGCGATTTGACCGGGTAGATGTTCAGCGCACTGAGCAGGGCGTTCGTCGACATAGCGGCATCCTGCCAGGGCCGGCCGTGACCTGCCCAGCTGTAAACCGCATCTCGATATACCGCATCTCGATCAGCCCTGGTAGTAGCCCTGGTTCCCCTGGCCCAGCGGACGCCGCTGCTGATACGGGTCCTCCGCATAGCCGTTCGGCACCTGGCGGGGCGGCACGGGGCGCTGCGGCGCCTGGCGCGCCGAGTCGTAGCCCAGACCCTGCGCGGGGGCCTGCTGCTGCGGCTGCTGCACCGGATGGCTGCCGGTGGAACCGGGGTTGTAGCCGTTGGCCCCGGTGAAGCCGTTCGCACCGTTGAAGCCGTTGTACGAGCCGCTCGCGCGCCCCCCGCCGGCCTGCTGCGGGATGTACGGCGCGGGAGTGTGCTGCACCGGCGCGGGCTGCGGCTGGTAACCCGTCGAGGGGTAGCCGTTGTACCCGCCCTGGGCGGCCGGGTACTGGGCGTACTGGGACGAGCCCGACGGCAGGGCGGGGAGGGCGGCCGGCAGGGCCGGGAGGTTCCTGCCGGTCTCGTACGACGGATACGCGTACTCCGCCGGAATCCTGATCGGGGCGATCTGGGGGGTGCCACGCTCAGCGACGAGGCTGTCGTAGATCGGCGTGTCCGGGAAGGACGGCGCTGCGTAGTAGCCGCCACCATAGGTGCCGCGGGGGGAGCTCATGGCACTTAAGTTAAGCCCACGATGTGCTGGTTGGGGAGACCGATTAGAGGGTTGTTTTGTGTGCTGTGAGTGACGGTGGATCCCCAATATGAGCGAATCAACGAAAAACGGTCATCATTGAGCGTTGAGATCGCGTAAAAGCCATGTCCGCGGGGCGTTACCGGCGGTCGCCCCCCACCCGCGGGGCGGCAGCATATGTTCGACGGCCGCGGGTCCGGGCTACGGTGGGCGGCACCGTGCAAAAGGGGAGAGCATGACGATGCGCAAAGGCACGAACGTGCCGGTGTCCGTGCCGACGGTCCGCGTGGAGCTGGGATGGCGTACCGGTCCCGGTGTCCCGGACGTGGACGCCTCCGCTCTGCTGCTGGTGGGCGGCAAGGTCAGATCCGACGCGGACTTCGTCTTCTACAACCAGCCCGCGCACGCCTCGGGTGCCGTACGGCACGAGGGCAAGCGCACCGCGGGGGACGCGGTGACGGACACCCTGTCCGTCGATCTCGGCGGGGTGGAACCGGCCATCGAGACGATCGTCCTCGCCGCCTCCAGCGACGGCGGGACCTTCGGCCGGATCCCCGGTCTGCACATCCGCCTCACCGACTCGGCGAACGGCGCCGAACTGGCCCGCTTCGACAGCACCGACGCGTCCGTGGAGACGGCGTTCGTGCTCGGTGAGCTCTACCGCCGCCAGGGCGCCTGGAAGTTCCGCGCGGTCGGGCAGGGTTACGACAGCGGACTCGCCGGGCTCGCCACCGACTTCGGGATCTCCGTCGACGACGCGCCCGCCGCGCCCGCTCCCGCCCCCGCTCCGGTGGTGCAGGCGCCGCAGCCCTACCAGGCCCCGCCGCAGCAGTACCAGCCCCCGCCCCCGCCGCCCCAGCAGTACCAGGCGCCGCCACCCCCGCCGCAGCAGTACCAGGCCCCGCCCCCGCCGGTGCAGCCGCTGGCCGCACCGCAGCCCGTTCGGCTCACGAAGGTGACGCTGACCAAGGAGGCGCCGTCGGTCTCCCTCACCAAGCAGGGCGGCATCTCCGGCGCGATGCGGGTGAACCTGAGCTGGCAGGTGCACAAGCAGTTCAAGGGCTGGGGACGCAAGAGCGGGAAGCCGTCGGCCTTCCACTCCGACCTCGACCTCGACCTGTGCGCGCTGTACGAACTCGCCGACGGCAGCAAGGGCGTGATCCAGGCGCTCGGCAACGCGTTCGGCTCCCTCCACCAGCCCCCGTACCTGCACCTGGACGGTGACGACAGGACCGGCGGCTCCGAGTCCGGTGAGAACCTCACCATCAACCTGGACCACAAGCAGGCGTTCCGCCGGATCCTCATCTTCGTGACGATCTACGAAGGCGCGCGCAGCTTCGCCGGACTGCACGCGACCGTCACCCTCCAGCCGCTGAACGGCGCTCCGATCGACTTCTCGCTCGACGAGTGCACCGTGCCGTCGAACGTCTGCGCCCTGGCCCTCATCAGCAATCAGGGCGGTGACCTGGTGGTGCAGCGCGAGGCGCGCTACCTGGTGCCGCAGCGCGGAGTGAGTCCGCAGCGCACGGTCGACTACGCCTACGGATGGGGCATGAACTGGACGCCCGGCCGTAAGTGACCCGGAGCGCGCCGAACCGGCCCTGACGGCCGCGCCCCTGTGCCACAGTGGCGCCCCGGAGCGGCGGATTCCGCGAGGTTTCCGCCGCGCCGCGTGAGGAGTCACGAGGGGTGAGGCCGTGCGTGTCGCCATGCTGTCCGGACCGGACGGGCCGCGCCGGCCGGATGCCTGGCACCGGGCCGCGGCCACGGTCGCCGATGTCGTCGAACTGGTCACCGTCGGGTCGTTGAGCACCCCGCCGCTGCCGGGACTGCCCTTCGCCGGGCGCGACGAGCGGTCGCCGCACCGGTACGAGATCGAGGCCGGGCGCCGGGAGCGGAGCAGGCCGGCCGCCGGAACCGGCGGGCACCGTGCCACCGCGGGCCGCATCGAGGCCGTCCTCCGGGTGGAGCGCGCGGAGTGCGGCGCGGTCGACGTCCTGCACGCCCACGCACCGGGCGCGGCCGGCCTTCTGCCGTGGCTCTCCCGGGCCACGGGTATCCCGTACGTCCTGTCCGAGCACGACCGCCGCTGGCTCGGGCACCCGACGCGGCCGCTCCCCGGAGTGCTCGACCGGCGGCGCGTGGCCCGGCTGTACCGGGAGGCGGCCGCGGTCCTGCCCGTCAGCGACGCGCTGCTGGCCCGGCTCGGCGAACTCGGGCTCCCCGGCCGCCATCTGCTGGTGCCGCACCCCGTGGAGACCGAGGCGCTGCCGGACGTACCCGCCCGCGCGCGGATCAGCCAGGACCCGGTGCGCATCGTGGCCGCCGGCCCGCTCGTGGCGAACGAGGGCTGGGACGTGCTGGTCGACGCGTTCGCCGAAGCCCTCGGCAAGGACGCGCGGTTGCGGCTGCGGATCATCGGTGCCGGACCCGGGCTCGGCGCCGTCCAGGAACGCGTCGGGCGCACCGGGACCGCCGGCGCCGTCGTCCTCGCCGGTGACCTCGACCGGGAGGGGATCCTGCACGCCCTCGCGCACGCCGACCTCTTCGTGGACCCGCGGCACGTCAGCGGCTTCGGCACCATGGCGCTCGACGCGTTGTGCTGCGGCACCCCGGTCGTCGGCACCCGCACCGGAGCGCTGCCCGAACTCGTCGGCGCCGACGGCGGCATCCTCGTACCGGCCTGCGACCCGCGGGCCCTCGCCCTCGCGCTGGTCGAAGCCGCCGCGGAACTGTCGCTGCGGCAGCCCGCGGCGCTCGCCGCCAGGACCCGGCGGCGCTTCGGACCGGACGCCGTCGGCGCGCGGCTGTCCGCCGTCTACACCGAGGCGTCGGGACGGGCGTAGGTCCTGCCCTTCCACGCCGCGCCCCGGCCGCGGTAGTGCTGAACAGCCGAATCGACGGTCATCAGCAGATACAGCGCCGCGGTGAAGGGGAGCAGCGGCGCGAGCCACAGCGGCTGCCGGTAGTAGCGCAGCATCGGCAGATAGGTCGCCGCCATCACCACCCACGCGGCCGCGCCCAGGGCGCACAGCGGCGGGTCGCCCGCCGCCGCGCCGGCCAGCGCCGCCAGCGGCGGCACCAGATAGACGAGGAGGAGGCCGGCGACGGTCGCCGCAAGGACCGCCGGGTTGTGCCGCAGCTGCGCGTAGGCGCTGCGCGAGACCATCCGCCACAGCTCGCCCAGGTCCGGGTACGGGCGCACGCTGTCCACCCGGTCCGCGAGCCCGAGCCAGATCCGGCCGCCGCCGCCCTTGACCGCGCGGGCCAACGCAACATCGTCGATCACCGCGTGCCGGATCGACTCCGGCACCCGGGCCGCCTCGACGGCCGTGCGGCGGATGAGCACGCAGCCGCCGGCCGCGGCAGCCGTCCTGCCACCCGGACGGTTGATCCAGCGGAACGGATACAGCTGGGCGAAGAAGTAGACGAACGCCGGGACGATCAGCCGCTCCCAGACCGTCTCGACGCGCAGCCGGGCCATCAGCGACACCATGTCGAGGTCCGCGGCCCGCGCCGCCGCCACCAGCGCGCGCAGCGAGTCCGGCTCGTGAGCGATGTCCGCGTCCGTGAGCAGCAGATACTCCGCGCCGGTGCGCTCGGTGGCCAGCGCGATGCCGTGCCGTACGCCCCACAGCTTCCCGGTCCAGCCCGCCGGGAGCTCACCGGGCGAGGCCACCGTCAGCGGCAGCCCGCCGTGCAGCGCGCCGAGCGACCGGGCGGTTTCGCCGGTCCCGTCCGAGCTTCCGTCGTCGATCAGGAAGATCTCGGCCCGGCCCGGATAGTCCTGCGCCAGCAGGGAGGGCAGGCTCAGCGGCAGCACGGCCGCCTCGTCCCGGGCGGGCACGACGACGGCCACCGTCGGCCAGGCCTCCGGCCCTTGCGGGCCGTCTCCCGGTTCGGCGCCCGGCCCGCCTTCCGGTCCTGGTAGCCGGACGTCCGTCCGCCAGAAGAACCCCTGCGCCAGCAGCAGCCACACCCACGCCAGCAGCGACACCCCAGCGACCCACGTCAGCACCGTCACCTGCCGCAGTCTGCCGCAACCGCGCCGCGCCGCCGCCCCGCACGGCCGAACAGGAGGCGCGCCGCGGCGTGTCCGGACGCGCCCGGACCCCGCGCCCTGAGGGCCGCGGGTGGTCGTCGCATAAGGTGACCGGGTGAAGATCGCGCTGTTGGACTCCGGAATCGGCCTCCTGGCGGCGGCCGCCGCGCTGCGCCGGCTGCGGCCCGACGCCGACCTCGTACTGTCCTCGGATCCCGACGGGATGCCCTGGGGCCCGCGCACCACGGAGGACGTCACGGCGCACGCGCTGGCGTGCGCGCGGGCGGCCGCCGAAACCCGCCCCGACGCGCTGATCGTCGCGTGCAACACGGCTTCCGTGCACGCGCTGGCGGCGCTGCGCGCGGAGCTGGAGCCGGCCGTGCCGGTGATCGGGACGGTGCCCGCGATCAAACCCGCCGCGGCGGGCGGCGGGGCGGTGGCCATCTGGGCCACGCCCGCGACGACCGGCAGCGCCTACCAGCGCCGGCTCATCGAGGAGTTCGGCAACGGGGCGGCGGTGACGGAAGTGGCGTGCCCCGGTCTGGCGGACGCCGTGCAGCACGCGGACGACGCGGCCATCGACGCGGCCATCGCCGTCGCGGCGGCCCGTACGCCGGACGATGTGCGGGCCGTGGTCCTGGGCTGTACCCACTACGAGCTGGTGACGGAGCGGATCCGCGCCGCCGTCCAGCGGGCCGGAGGACCGGCCGTCGTCACCCTGCTCGGATCGGCCGAGGCGGTCGCCGCCCAGGCCCTGCGCAGGCTCGGCGCGCTTCCCGAGCCGGCGGCGGAGCCGTCCGGCGGGCTCACCGTGATCCTCAGCGGCCGCCATGCCACGCTGCCCGCGTCCGCGCTGGCGTACGCGGAGGGCGCGGCGCTCGGCGCGGCCGCATCCGCCTGAGCGTAATCGCCCGAATCCATGCGGCTGCCGACTTGCCGGTAGCTGAGTAGGCTGCGGAACATGACGGAAGCTCCCCAGGGAGACGCACCCGCGCCCCAGCTCTGGCCCCCGGTATGGACAGGACGCGCCCGCAACCGCATGCAGTGGCTGCCCGCGGCCGCAGGCGCGGCCTGCATGGCGCTCGGAATCCAGCTGGCCGTGGACGGCCCGTACACCTCCGGCCTCGCGCCCCTGGTCATGTCGGTCGTGGGCTGTGTGGCCGTCGGACTGCTGGTGCTCTGCGGCACGGTCGCGTTCACCCATGTGCGGGTGACGGTCGACCGCGAAGGTCTCGATGTGCGCTGCGGCCACATCGGGCTGCCGCGCCGCCACATCCCCATGGACCAGGTCAGCTCCGCGGACCTCGAGCCGCTCGTCAGCCCGCGCACCTGGGGCGGCTGGGGCTACCGCTGGCGGCCCGAGATGGGCACCGCGGTGGTCGTGCGGCGTGGTCCCGGGGTGGTGCTGGTGCTGGGAACCGGCCATGTCTTCACCGTGACGGTGGACGACGCGGAAGGTGCCGTGCAGGCGATCCGGCAGTGGGTGGGCCTGCGCCCGCGCAACGGCCTGCCGCCGGCTTCCTGACACGGGTCGTTCGTCCCTGGTCCCGGCCGACCCTGCTACTCCGGCAGCGGGCGGGCCGCTGCCAGGCCGGCCAGGATGCCTGCTGCCGCTGTGACGACGGCGTAGCTCAGCACGTGGTCGACGGTGGCGAGCATGGCGAGCCCCGTCAGGGCCGCTCCGGCGGTCAGGACGACCGGGGTGGAGCGCGGCGACCGCCACAAAGTGCACAGCACCCAGGCGAACGCCGCCCCGAGCAGGACCAGACCGGGGACGCCCTGTTCCGCGGCGACCTGGAAGACGGCGGACTGCGGGGTTGGCGGTCCTTCGGAGGCCGCCAGCCCGCCGGCGCTCTCCACCCGGAAGCGGTCGGGGCCGACCCCGCGCACCGGATGGTCCTCGGCCATTCCCACGGCGTCACGCCACAGCTCGACCCGCGGGGTGGTCAGCTGCCCGGAGAGGGAGGCGGACAGTCCGGAGGGCAGCGCGTCGGTCGCCACCGCGTACGTTCCGCCGACCGCGATCGCGGTCGCCAGCGCGAACCCCACCAGGGCCAGCAGCCGGCGCCGCATGTGCGAGGCGGCCAGCGAGCAGAGGAGCACGCCGACGGACGCGGCGAATCCGGCCGTCGAACCGATGGCCAGCGCCATCGCCCCGGCTCCGGCCCCGAGCGCGCGCAGCGCCAGGCGCAGCGGCGGGGACGGTGTGCCCCAGGCGGCGCAGCAGGCGGCGCCGGTGGCCAGCACCAGCAGCGCGGCGTCGGCGTTCGGGTAGCCCAGCGGCGGCGTGTCGGCGGAGCCGGACAGCCGGCCGGGCATCACCAGGGTCGCGGCGATGATCGCGAGCGCCATGCCCGCGGGGGCCGCGACGGGCAGCAGTGCTCCCGCGATCCGGCCCGTCGCGTATCCGGCGGTCACCGCGAGCAGTGCCAGCAGCAGACCTTCGGGGCGGGCGGGACGGCCCGCCGCGGCTATCAGCGACCAGGTGGCGCAGCCGACGAGCACGGCGATGCCGAGCGCATCGGTCCTGCTGGCCTGCACCCGTTCCTCCGGGCCGTCCCGTCCGTCCGCGCGCATTGCTCCTGACGCCCCGCCGGTCGTCGTGCTCATCCCCCGGTACCCCCTGACGCCACCTGGACGCGACGGGGTGCCGTCGCCGTCCGGTCCCCGCGTAGGCGCTGTCCCGGTCACCGTAACGGTTCAGGTGGTGAGTTGTGGATATGTAGTGCAGGAACGATCCACCAGTTGGTAGCCCTGATGCTGGTGTGACGATCCACGGCCGCTGGTTAGGCTCGGGGGATGCCGATTCCCGAGTTCATCCGCGATATCCGTGCCAAGGCGGGCAACACGCTGCTGTTCATGCCCGGCGTCGTCATGGTCGTCTTCGACGACCGCGGCAGAGTGCTGTTGAACCGCCGGTCGGACACCGGGAAGTGGGCGCTGATCGCCGGGATCCCCGAGCCGGGGGAGCAGCCGGCCGAGGCCGCGGTGCGGGAGGTCCATGAGGAGACCGCGGTGGTCGCCGTCGTCGAGCGGATCCTCGGCGTCTTCACCAACCAGAGGATCGAGTACCCCAACGGGCATCTCGCGCAGTACATGGACGTCGTGATGTTGTGCCGGGCGGTCGGCGGCGCGGCGAAGGTCAACGACGACGAGTCGCTCGACGTCGACTGGTTCGCCCTGGACGCGCTGCCGGAACTCGCGCCGCTGCACCGGGAGCGCATCGAGCTCGCCCTCAAGGACGAACCGGCGGCCTGGTTCGTACCCGGTCCGGCCCCCGAGCTCCGCGACCGCTGAGTACCCATGGCGCGGGCCCACACCCGGTGGCGCCGAAGTGTGGGTGCGGCCGACATCGGTCAGGGGGCGATCGCTGCCTAGCCTGCCCAGCATGACGCTGATCTCGCCTTCCGCCGCGGACCTCGGCGGCCGCACCGCACTCGTCACCGGGGCCGCCGGAGGCATCGGCCGGGCCTGCGCCCTGCGGCTGGCCGCCGCCGGAGCCAAGGTGCGCGCCGTCGACCGGGACGCCGAAGGGCTCGCCGCGCTGCACGAGGAGGCCGCGGGCCGGCCCGGCTCCGTGGAGACCCTGCTGCTGGACCTGACCGACCTCGACGCCGCCGAGCAGGCCGCGGCCGGTACCGACATCCTGGTCAACAACGCCGGGCTGCAACTCGTCCGACCCATCGAGGAGTTCCCGCCCGACGTCTTCTCCACCGTTCTGCGCGTCATGCTGGAGGCCCCCTTCCGGCTGATCCGCGGGGCGCTGCCGCACATGTACGGGCAGGGCTGGGGCCGCGTCGTCAACATCTCCTCCGTGCACGGGCTGCGGGCCTCCCCGTACAAGTCCGCGTACGTCTCCGCCAAGCACGGGCTCGAAGGGCTCTCCAAGACCGCCGCCCTCGAAGGCGCGCGGCACGGCGTCACCTCCAACTGCCTGTGCCCCGGCTACGTCCGCACCCCGCTCGTGGAGCGGCAGATCGCCGACCAGGCCGCCGCGCACGGCATCGCCGCCGAGCGCGTCGTGACCGAGATCCTGCTGGCGGACTCGGCCGTCAAACGGCTGGTGGAGCCGGCGGAGGTCGCGGAACTGGCCGCCTACCTCTGCACGGAACAGGCCTCCTTCATCACCGGCGCCTCCCTGACGATGGACGGCGGATGGACCGCCCACTGACCAACGCTGGCGCCGGGGCCGGGCGGGCCGGTATGTCTGTGCCCATGAATGGCGATCACCCGGCAGGCGACGAACCGTCCGAGGCCCCCTACCTGCGGCTCCTCGCGCGCGGCGCGCCGGCCGAGGAGTACGAGCGGCCGGTGCTGCGCGCCCGCGCCGACGGCGCGCCCGTCACCCGGCTCGCGGAGCTCGAACGCGCCAAACGGCTGGCCCTGCGGGTGCGGGACGAGCTGGAGGGGCGGCGGCGCCGTGAGGCGGAGCTGTCGGCGCTCTTCGCGACCGCCGGCGACCTGGCGGGGCTGCGCGATCTCGACGCCGTACTGCAGGCCATCGTGCAGAGAGCCCGCTCGCTGCTGGGCACCGACGTCGCCTACCTCACCCTGAACGACCCCCGGGCCGGCGACACCTACATGCGGGTCACCGAGGGCTCGGTCTCCGCCCGCTTCCAGAGCCTGCGGCTCGCGATGGGCGCCGGGCTCGGCGGGCTCGTCGCCCAGACCGCCATGCCGTACGTCACAGAGAGCTACTTCGACGACGAGCGGTTCCGGCACACCCACACCATCGACTCCGGGGTCAGGGACGAGGGGCTGGTCGCGATCCTCGGCGTGCCGCTCGCCCTGGGCAGCGGGGTCATCGGCGTGCTCTTCGCCGCCGACCGGCGGATCAGGGTCTTCGAACGCGAGCAGATCGCCCTGCTCGCCTCGCTCGCCTCCCTCGCGGCCGTCGCCATCGACACCGCCAACCTGCTGGAGGAGACCCGCTCGGCGCTCGACGGCCTCGGCGCCGCCAACGACACCATCCGCACCCACAGCGCCGTGCTGGAACGCGCCTCCGAGGTCCACGACCGGCTCACCGAGCTGGTGCTGCGCGGCGGCGGGGTCGACGACGTGGCCGCCGCCGTCGCCGAAGTGCTCTCCGGCACGGTCGAGGTCACCGGCACCGGTACGGGCGGCGAGCCGGCGCCCGCCGCGCTCGCGGCCGCCGTCGCCCGTTCCCGGGCCGACGGCCACGCGGTGCGCGAGGGCGACACCTGGACCGCTGCCGTCACCGCCGGCGGTGAGCTCCTCGGCGCCCTCGTCCTGCGCGGCCATCCCGGACTCGACCCCGTCGACCAGCGCACCCTGGAACGTGCCGCCATGGTCACCGCGCTACTGCTGCTCGCGCGGCGCACCGCGGGCGAGGCCGAGCAGCGCTTCCGCGGCGAGCTCCTCGACGACCTGCTGGACGCGCCGCACCGCGATCCCCGGCTGCTGCGCGAACGGGCCGGCCGGCTCCGTGCCGACCTCGACGTCCCGCATGTCGTCCTCGCCGCCCGGCCGGCCGACGGCGCCACCGCCGACCGCCAGCGCCTGTGGTCCGCGGCCTCGCACGTCGCCGCCACCCGGCACGGGCTGGCCGCCGCCCGCGACGGCGGCACCGTCCTGCTGCTGCCCCTGGAGGACGGCGTCGACGCGTCGACGACCGCGCGCCGGCTGGCCGTGCAACTGGGCGCGGCCGTACACGCCGAGGTCACCGTCGGCGCGTCCACCCGTGTCCCCGCGCCGGCCGCGGATCCCGAGGCGGTCGCCGCGGGCTACGCCGAGGCGCAGCGCTGCGTCGACGCGCTGCGCGTGCTGGGCCGTGGCGGTGAGGGCGCCGCCGCGGAGGACTTCGGCTTCCTGGGCCTGCTGCTGGCCGACTCCCGCGATGTCGCGGGCTTCGTGCGGCGGACCATCGGCGCCGTCACCGACTACGACAGCCGGCGCGGCACCGACCTGGTCCGTACCCTCGACGCCTACTTCGCGAGCGGTATGAGCCCGGCCCGCACCAAGGACGCGCTGCACGTCCATGTCAACACCGTCGCCCAGCGTCTGGAGCGCGTCGCCCAGCTGCTCGGCCCCGACTGGCAGCACCCGGAACGCACCCTCGAACTCCAACTGGCCCTGCGCCTGCACCGGTTGGGCGGCGCGGGCTGAACCGCCGCCGATCCGCGACCTGTCCTGATCGCGGACGGGTCGCGGACGGTCGCGGATCGGTCCCTGCGGTCGCGGTCAGCGCGGCGCGGTCGCGGCGGCGGTCGCGGGCGCCGGACCGGCGGCCCGGTCCCGCTCCGGTTCCACCGCGGTGAGGTCGCGGCCGCGGGTCTCCTTGGCGACCGCGACGGCGACCAGGGTGACGACGGCGGCCAGGAGAACGTACAGGGAGATCGGGGTGGAACTCCCGTAGTCCTTGAGCAGTGCGGTCGCGATGAGCGGTGCGGGGGCGCCGGCCGCGACCGAGGCGAACTGGGCGCCGATCGAGGCTCCGGAGTACCGCATGCGGGTCGAGAACATCTCCGAGAAGAAGGCTGCCTGAGGGGCGTACATCGCTCCGTGGAAGATCAGTCCGACGGTGATCGCGAGGACCAGGGAGCCGAAACTCTCGCGGTCGACGAGCATGAAGAACGGGAATGCCCACAGCCCCACCCCGGCCGCGCCCAGCAGGTACACGGGTTTGCGGCCGATGCGGTCCGACAGGGCACCCCAGGCCGGGATCACCGCGAAGTGCACGGCGGAGCCGATGAGTACGGCGTTGAGCGCGGTCTGCTTTCCGAGCCCCGCGTGGGTGGTCGCGTAGACCAGGACGAACGCGGTGATGACGTAGTAGCTGATGTTCTCGGCCATTCGGGCCCCCATCGCGACCAGCACATCGCGCCAGTGGTCCCGGAACACGGCCACCAGCGGCATGCGTTCCACCGGGTCCTCGGACGTGCGCGCGGCGGCCTTGGCCAGCGCCGCCTTGAAGACCGGCGACTCGTCGACCGACAACCGCACCCACAACCCCACCATCACGAGCAGGCCGGAGAGCAGGAACGGTATCCGCCAGCCCCAGGCCAGGAACGCCGAGTCCGACAGGAGCGCGGTCAGCGCGGAGAGCACCCCCGTCGCCAGCAACTGCCCTGCGGGCGCGCCGGTCTGCGGCCACGACGCCCAGAACCCGCGGCGTTTCGCGTCCCCGTGCTCCGACACCAACAGCACGGCGCCGCCCCACTCGCCCCCGAGTGCGAAGCCCTGCACCAGCCGCAGCACGGTCAGCAGCACCGGAGCGGCCGATCCGACGGTGGCGTGGGTCGGCAGCAGACCGATGCAGAACGTCGCGCCCCCCATCATCAACAAGCTGATGACCAGCAGCTTCTTACGTCCGAGCCGGTCACCGAAGTGCCCGAACACCAGCGCGCCGACCGGCCGGGCGGCGAAGCCGATCGCGTAGGTCAGGAACGACAGCAACGTGCCGACGAGCGGATCGGAGCCGGGGAAGAACAGCTTGTTGAAGACCAGGGCGGCGGCGGAGCCGTAGAGGAAGAAGTCGTACCACTCGATGGTGGTACCGATGAGGCTCGCGGCGACGATGCGGCGGAGCGAGCCGGGGGTGGGAGGCGCGGGGGCCTGGGCAGTCATGGGTTACCACTTCCGGGCGGGGACGGATGTATCCGGGTGCTGCCACACCGTAGAAACAGCTCGACCGTTGACCCATGTGGTGGGACACCACAGTCCGGTCGCCCGCTGTGCGTGCGGGCCCCATGCCCGGCTCAGGTCCGCCGCCCGTCGCGCGCTACCCCGGCCGGGCGTCCGGCTGCGAGAGTCTGTGTCCATGACGGACATCTCTGAACTGGTCGCGCTCCTCGGTCTCCAACCTCATGTCGAGGGCGGGTGGTATCGGGAGACGTGGAAGGCCCCCGGTGAGGCCGTTCCCGCCGGGTACCCGGGGCCGCGGGCCTTCGCGACCGGCATCTACTTCCTGCTGCACCTGGGCGAGGTCTCCGCGTGGCACCGGGTGCGCTCGGACGAGCTGTGGCTCTGGCACCGCGGTGGCCCGCTGCGGATGCGGCTGGGCGGCGACGGCGAGCGCCCTGACGAGGCCGGGGCCGTCGAGGCGGTGCTCGGGAGCGGGGTCGAGCGGGGGGAGCAGCCGCAGTTCCTGGTGCCGGGCGGTTTCTGGCAGTCCGCCGAGCCCGCGGGCGATGAGCCGGTCCTGGTGACGTGCGTCGTCGCCCCCGGGTTCGACTTCGAGGACTTCACGCTGGTGTGAGGTGCGCGCTCCGGGGGCGGACCGCCCGCCCCGGCGCGCCCCCGGAGTGGTTCAGGCGGTTGCGCCCAGTGACTCGACGGCGTTGGCCAGCGGGGTCAGCTCGGGGTTCTTCGCGGCCTCGTCGAGCGCCTCACGCAGGGCGGCGTCGTTCGTCGGGCGAGCCTCGGCGAGGAGTTTCAGGCCGGCCTCGCTGACGTTGGTGTAGATGCCGCGGCGGTCGGTCGGGCACAGATAGCGGGAGAGCAGCCCGCGGTCTTCCAGGCGGGAGACCAGCCGGGTGGTCGCGCTCTGGCTGAGGACGACGGAGTCGGCGACCTGGTGCATCCGCAGGTGGCCGCCTTCGCCGTCGTGCTGGCGGCTGAGGACGTCGAGCAATGAATACTCGCGGACGCTCAGGTCGTGCCCCGCCTGCAGCGCCCGCTCGATGTGCGCCTCGATCCGGCCATGCAGCAGCGACAGGGCCCACCAGCCCTGGGCGAGACCGGTGAGTGCGGGATCGGTGGCGGTCATGGTGGGTCCCTTCTGCGGCGAGGTGCGGGCGTGAGCGCGCATACAGCACAGGATAGAGCACTTCCGCGATAGCCCGCGTTTGCAATGAAACGCGTCTGCAATTATTGTGAAGTCTCGTAAGGCGCAATCGCAACGTTATTGGGAAGTGAACCCCATGCCTCTCGCACTGCTGGCCCTCGCCATCGGGGCCTTCGGAATCGGCACCACCGAGTTCGTGATCATGGGGCTCCTCCCCGAGGTCGCCGCCGACTACGGCGTCTCGATCCCGACCGCCGGATTCCTCGTCACCGGCTACGCCCTGGGCGTCGTGCTCGGCGCCCCGCTGATGACCGTCCTCGGCACCCGGATATCCCGCAAGCGCATGCTGATGCTGCTGATGGGGCTGTTCATCGCGGGCAACGTGATCTCCGCGGTCGCCCCGGTCTTCGGGGTGATGCTCGCCGGCCGGATCGTCGCCTCCCTCGCCCACGGCGCGTTCTTCGGCATCGGCGCGGTGGTCGCGGCCGGCCTGGTCGCCCCGGCGAAGAAGGCCGGAGCGATCGCGATGATGTTCACCGGTCTGACCGTCGCCAACGTGGTCGGCGTGCCGCTCGGCACCCTCGTGGGCCAGAACTTCGGCTGGCGCACCACGTTCTTCGTCGTCGCCGGCCTCGGCGTCCTGGGCCTGCTCGGCATCGCCAAGCTGCTGCCCGAACAGCCCAGGCCCGAAGGCGTACGGCTGCGCCACGAGCTGGCGGCCTTCCGCAACGTCCAGGTGCTGCTCGCGATGGCGATGACCGTGCTCGGCTTCGGCGGGGTCTTCGCCGCCATCACCTACATCACCCCGATGATGACCGACGTCGCCGGCTTCGCGGACACCTCCGTCACCTGGCTGTTGGTCCTGTTCGGCCTCGGCATGGTCGGCGGCAACCTGATCGGCGGCCGGTACGCCGACCGCCGTCTGATGCCGATGCTGTACGTGACGCTGGGCTCCCTCGCCGTCGTCCTCGGGCTGTTCACCTTCACCGCTCACAACAAGGTCGCCGCCGCCGTCACCATCACGCTGATCGGCGCCCTGGGCTTCGCAACCGTCCCGCCGCTGCAGAAGCGTGTGCTGGACCAGGCGGCCGGCGCCCCGACCCTCGCCTCCGCCGTGAACATCGGCGCCTTCAACCTCGGCAACGCCCTCGCCGCCTGGCTCGGCGGCATCGTCATCGCCTCGGGACTCGGCTACACCGCGCCGAACTGGGTCGGTGGCGCGCTCGCCGCCGCTGCCCTGGTGCTCGCGATCGTGTCGGGGACGCTGGAGCGCCGCACCACCGCCCGCGGGCGGCTCACCGCCGACGGCGTGCCGGCCGCGTCCGTCGCTGCCGCCTCTGCCGTCGAGCAGGAGCCGGTGTCCGTCCCGGCCAACCTCTGAACCGCCGGCTGAACCGTCCGCACCCACACCACCCCACTGAGGAGCTGCACCCCATGAGCACCACCGCCCCCACCGCCACCGCCGTGTTCCCGCTGACCGTCCAGGACGCCGAGGTCCTCGTCGCAGCCGCCCGCGAAGCCGCGGAGGCCGCCGGAGTGCCGGTCAGCGTCAGCGTCCTCGACGCCGGCGGGCATCTGCTGGCCTTCCGGCGCGACGACCGGGCCGTGCTGATCTCGGGCGAGACCAGCACCCGCAAGGCGTTCACCGCCCTGCAGCTGAACGCCCCGACCGCCGACCTGGTCGAGGCGGTCCAGCCCGGCGCCCCGTTCCACACTCTGCCGACCGCCCTCGACCGGCCGCTGCTGTTCATCGCGGGCGGCGTACCCGTCCACCGCGGCGGCCGTCTGATCGGTGCGATCGGCCTCGGCGGCGGCGCCCCCGAGCAGGACCACGGCATCGCCGTCACGGCGCTGCGCGCGCTCGGCGACGTGGCCTGACCCGAAAAACACCATGGTGGGCTGCCCCGGATCCGGGGCAGCCCACCATGCTGTTGTCGACAGGACGTCAGCGGGTCGTCAGCACTCGCGCAGCCCCGGTGCGGGGTCCACCGGCGTCTTGACGCTCACGGCCGGCACGTTGCCCCACTGGCCGTTGTCGAGCTGCGTCCAGTACCAGATGTCGTTGCCGCCCCCGTGCCGGTCGCCGTGGCCCCAGCACTGGAACCAGCTGAACGTCGAGTTCAGCTGTCCCCTGAGCGCGGAATTGTACGAACGGTCGGCGTACCCCTTCGCTCCGGCCGCGTTCCCGCAGTGCAGGCGGCCGTCCGCCCAGATGCTGCAGTCGGCGGCGGCCTTGGCGTGCGGGGCGGGTGCCGCGGGCGCGGCCGAGGCGGGGACGGCGGCCGTCAGCCCCGCGGTGAGAGCGGTGGCGGCCAGCGCGAGGACGAACCTGCTGCGTGCGGACATGACTCCTCCAGATGTCGGGTGTTGGGTGGTACTCGGGTGAGGTGGGACGTGTGGTCCGGGGGCTTGGTTACGCCCTCATGGCGCTACGCCCTCAGGGACAGGTGGGTACGCCGTCGAGCCAGGCGGGACCCTTGATGTAGATGTTGGTGATCCACGCCCGGTGGTCCGGCAGATAGGACCAGGCGTCGTTGGTGATGCCCTCGGCGGTGACGGACTGCGCGTGCTTCTGACAGCTGATCCGCACCGGCGTCGGACCGTCGAACTTGACCACCCGCGCGCTCGTCGTCGAGGCGTCGGCGTGCGTCCAGACGTCGGTGCCCCAGGTGCTGAAGCTGCCGCCGGGCGCCGCGGTGCCGTCGACCCGGACCGCCCCGGCGTAGTCGCCGCCCAGGCGTACGTCACTGACCATCACATGGGTGCCCGACTGCCGGGCCTCGACCATCTTCCCCGCGCCGAGGTAGAGGGCGATGTGATGGATCGCGCCGCCGTTGCCGTAGGCCAGCAGGTCCCCGGGGCGCAGCGGCGCGGTGCCCTGGGCGGTGCTGAAACGCGCCGAGGCGTGTGTGGTGTTGAACTGGCTCCGGGAGGTGCCGTTGAGGATGTCCTGCCCGGTGGCCTGGGCGTAGGCGAACCGCACCAGCCCCGAACAGTCGAAGCCGCGCCGCTCGGGGTCGTGGTTGCTGGCGGGGTCGGTGGGGTCCACCTGCCCGTAGGTGGCGCCGGGTTGCGGCCCGTGGCCGCCGCCCCACGAGTACCAGACGCCGATCTGTCCGCAGGCCGCCCGTACCGCCTTCTGCGCCACCGCCGAGGCGCCCGGCGCGAGTACGTCGCAGGTGCCGGCCGCCGCCGCGGCCCGCACCGGGGCCGCGGCGGCCGCCTGCGCGGTCGACACCGCCGGCCACCCGCTGAGCGCCAGTACGCAGAGGGCGGTTGCCGCCGTAGTGATCCCGTGCCGGGTGTGTCGCATGTCCTGATCCCCGTTCGTCCCGCCGAAAGTCCGGTCGCTGCGGTTCGGTTGCTGCCCTTCGAGCCTGTGCGGCGGGCCGGCCACTGTCGAGGACCCGTCCGTCTCCTGACGCGACGGGAAACGGGAAACACCTGGGGAAACAGCCCTGACCAGCCCTGATCCGCGCAGTCAGGACTGGCAGAGGGGCTGGTACGGCACGCCGGGGAGCAGTTGCTCCCAGCGCGTGCGGCCCACATCGCCGACCAGGCCGCAGATCTCGGCGCCGCGCTGCCGCACATCGACGTTCCACAGCCGTACGGTGCCGTCGTTGCTGCTGCTGGCCACCATCGGCCGCCGAGGGTCGAAGGTGACACCCCAGACGGCGCCGCTGTGCCCGGTGAGGGTGGCGGTGAGCCGCCGCGGGCCGGTGTCCCACAGCCGTACGGTGCCGTCGCTGCCGCTGCTGGCCAGCGTCCGGCCGTCCGGGCTGAAGGCCACCGAACGCACCGCGCCGCTGTGGCCGGTCAGCGTGGCGGTGCGGTCGGCGGCCCCGCGCCCGCTCGGGTCCCAGAGCCGCACGGTCCCGTCGTTGCCTCCGCTGGCCAGGGTCCGGCCGTCCGGGCTGAACGACACGCCGCGCACCGAACCGCTGTGGCCCCTGAGCACGGCGCCGGCCCGGCGTCCGGCCACGTCCCACAGCCGTACCGTCAGATCGTCGCTGCCACTGGCCAGCGTCCGCCCGTCCGGGCTGAAGGCGACGGTGTTCACGAAGTCCTGATGCCCGGTGAGGTCTGTGACGAGCCGGTGCCGCGCCACGTCCCAGAGCTTGACGGTGCGGTCCGCGCTGGCCGAGGCGAGGAGGCGTCCGTCGGGGGAGAAGGCGACGGCGAAGACGGATCCGTCGTGGCCGGTGAGGTCGGCGAGAAGCCTGCGACGGGCGACGTCCCACAGTTTGACGGTGCGGTCCGCGCCGGCGGAGGCGAGGAGGCGTCCGTCGGGGGAGAAGGCGACGGCGAAGACGGATCCGTCGTGGCCGGTGAGGTCGGCGAGAAACCGGCGATGAGTGACGTCCCAGAGCTTGACGGTGCGGTCCGCGCCGGCGGAGGCCAGCAGTTGCCCGTCCGGGGAGAAGGCGGACTGCCAGAGCTCGGCGAACGGGCGCGTGGTCAGCGCGGACCTGCCCAGGTCCCACAGCACCACGGACTGGTCGAACCCCGCCGTGGCCAGCAGGTTTCCCGGTCCGACGGCGATGGACAGGACGTAGTCGGTGTGTCCGGCGAGCGTGGCGGTCACCCGGTGGGTGGCGGTGTCCCAGAGCTTGGCGGTGCCATCGCCGCTGGTGCTGATGACCGCGGTCCCGTCGCGGCTGAACGCCACCGCGTTGATGTCGTCGTTGTGGCCGGTGAGGGTGGTGATCGGCCGCCGGTCCGCGACTTCCCAGAGTTTGACGGTGCGGTCGGCGCTGCCGGAGGCGAGGGTCCTGCCGTCGGGGGAGAACGCGACGGAGAGCACTTCGTCGTTGTGGCCGGTGAGGGTGGTGATCGGCCGCCGCTCCACGACGTCCCAGAGCCTGATGGTGCGGTCGGCGCTGCCGGACGCGAGGGTCCTGCCGTCCGGGCCGAAGGCGACGGAGAGCACCTGGTCGGTGTGGCCGGTCAGGGTCGTCAGCAGCCGCCGGCCGGCCACGTCCCAGAGCCTGGCGGTGCCGTCCGCCCCGCCGGACGCGAGGGTCGCACCGTCGGGGGAGAAGGCGACGGCCCGGACGCCGCCGCTGTGGCCGGTCAGCGTGCCGGCCGCCCGGTGGTCGGCGACGCCCCACAGCCGCACGGTGCCGTCCGAGCCGGCGGAGGCCAGCAGCCCGCCGTCAGGACTGAACGCGACGGAGCGCACCGGAGCGCCGTGGCCCGTGAGCGTCGCCACCGCCCGGTGGTCCGCGACACCCCACAGCCGTACGGTGCCGTCCGAGCTCGCCGAGGCCAGCAGCCGGCCGTCCGGGCTGAACGCGACCGCGTTGACCGGACCCGTGTGGCCCATGAGCCGGCCGGCGAAGTACTGGGACTGCGTGCTGAGCAGGGCGCCGCGCGCCTCGGTGGTCGGCGCCGTGCGGTACGCGGCCGCGGCCAGCAGTATCGACGCCTCCGGCTGCCCCGACGCCAGCGCACCGGACCGCACCGCCATCGCCTGCGACTGCGCGACCCGGCGTTCGTCGAAGGCACGCGACCGCTGCTGGAACGCCAGGCTGCCCGCCAGGACCGCGATGACCAGCAGCGCCGCGAGGGTGACCAGCAACCGCCGCTGGATCGAGGCCTGCCGCCGCGCGGCGTTCCGCCGGCCGCGCTCCTCCGCCAGGCTCGCGTCCAGGAACTCTGCCTCGTGCGGACCGAGTTCCGCGCGCCCCTCGGTCTGTTCCGCCCATTCCCGCGCGACGTCCAGCCGGTTGCCCCGGTGCAGGAGCCCCGGGTCGCGCAGCTCGCGCACCCACTCGCCCGCGGCCTGGGCGAGCTGCTGATGGATCAGCAGGCCAGCCCGGTCGTTGTCGATCCAGCCGCGCAGCCGCGGCCAGGCCCGCAGCAGCGCCTCGTGGGTGATCTCCACGGCCTCCCGGTCGACGGTCAGCAACCGGGCCCGTACGAAGGCATCGAGCGTCGCCTCGGCGGCCCGCCGGTCGGGCAGCTGCTCCAGCAGCGGATCCCGGTCCGCCCTGCGCCGGGACTCCACGTCGCCGTCACCGACATGGACCAGCCGGACCATCATGCGCCGGGCCAGGTCCTGTTCCGCCGGGTGCAGCCGGGCGAAGACGTCCTCGGCCGATCGGGCGATCGCCCCATGGATGCCGCCCGTCGTCTCGTACCCCGTCACGGTCAGCGTGCGGCCGGTGCGCTGCTGCCAGGTGACGAGCAGCGCATGGGAGAGCAACGGCAGGGCGCCGGCCGCCGCCCCGTGGGAGGTGCCGCGCACCTCCAGGTCGCGCAGCAGCAGTTCGACCAGGCCGGGTTCCAGGGCGAGCCCGGCCTCTTCGGCGGGGCGGACGACGGCCTCCCGCAGCTCGGCCGCGGTCATCGGGCCGAGGGCGAACAGCCCGTGGGTGAAGACCGCTGCCAGCCCCTCGTGTTCGAGGCACCGGCCGCAGAAGTCCGCCCGCATCCCGAGCACCACCACGGCGGGCGGATCCTCCTCGCCGGGGGCGGCCCCGCCGGAGACGGAGCAGAGCACGGAGACGAAGGCACGCCGCTCCTCCTCATCCGCGCACAGGGTGAACGTCTCCTCGAACTGGTCGACCAGCAGCACCAGGCGGGCCGCGCCGAGGACGGGGCGCAGGATCCCGGCCAGCCGGCCGGGTTCCTCCGCGAGCTCCTCCGGAGTGACGCCGAGGCCGGTCCCCAGCGCCTCCGTCACGCAACGCAGCAGCTCCTTCAACGGGTTCGGGGTGGGCGTGCACACCACCACCGGCCAGTTGCGGGAGCCCGCGACCGGCAACGCCCCGCGCTCCAGTGCCGGTACCAGCCCGGCCCGCAGCAGGGAGGACTTCCCGGCGCCGGACGGGGCGATCACCGCCAACGGCCCGCCACCGATCCGGCCGGCGAGCTGTTCGAGCAGCCGGGCGGTGGCCCGGTCCCGGCCGAAGAACCAGCGCGCGTCCTGCGGACGGAAGGCCGCGAGCCCCGGGTAGGGGCACACCGCGTTCCTCGGGTCGTCCGGTTCCGGTGCCCTCGCGGGCGGCACATCGGGCACCAGCCGGGCCAGCGCGCCCCCGGCCAGCAGCGCCTGGTCGCAGCGGCGGGCCAGATCGGGGGTGGGCGGCTTGCCGCCGTTCTCGATCTTGCTCAGATAGCCCTTGCTGTAGTGGATCCGCTGCGCCAGCGCCGTCAGCGAGAGCCCGCGCTCGCCCCGCAGCCGGCGCAGCTCCGCCCCGAATCCGGCCGGTCCGTCCGCGGCTGTCGGCGGACGGGCCTCCTCCGTCCCGCCGGCCGCTGCGCTGTCCGGTCCACCCATGCGTACCCCCGCGGAGATCCAGATCTCCACGCTACAGGTGGGATCGTGATACTTGGTCACCAATTGGCGTGATTACGCGAGGTGGTGGCGGGCGGAGCAGGGCGGGCGCCGGATGTGGGCGGGTGTGGTGCCGGCCCCGGGGCGCCGGGGCCGGTCCCGCCGTCATCTGGCGCTGATCTGCACCTTCCTGATGTCCACGGGAAGGGTCGGGAAGCCGTCGCCGGGGCCGTTCTGGTCGTCCTCGCCGGCCGCCGCGATCTTCTGCAGTACGTCGAGGCCCGCGGTGACCTTGCCGAACGGGGTGTAGGCGGGCGAGAGCTTGGTGTCCTTCCAGACGAAGAAGAACTGGCTGCCGTTGGTGTTCGGACCGGCGTTGGCCATCGCCAGCGTGCCGGCCGGGTAGGTGGCGCCCGTCAGGTTCTCGTCAGGGAAGGAGTACCCCGGGCCGCCGCTGCCGGTGCCGGTCGGGTCACCGCACTGCAGGACGTACAGCCGCTGGGTGGTGAGGCGGTGACAGTGCGAGCGGTTGAAGTAGTCGCGCTCGGCCAGGAACCGGAACGAATACGTGGTGCACGGGGCCTTGTCCGTCAGCATCTTGACGGTGATGGAACCCTGGCTGGTCTTCAGAGTGGCGCTGTACGGTCTCGCGGCCTTCCGCGCGTCGAAGACCGGTATCCCCTTGAAGTTGTCGGCGGGGACGGCCGCGGTGTACGCGCAGGGGGCGGGCGCCGGCGGCGGATCGTCGGCGGCCGCGGCCGTCGTCATGCCGAGCGGGAGAACGGCGGCGGCGGTGAGCAACGCCCATTGCTTGCGCTTCATATGAGGACCCTCCGGATCGAACCTGACACGGCCGCACCATGCCTGCCCGATCTGCTGGGGCCTAAGCGCCCGATGGGCCAGGTGGGACGTGATGGCCGAAACCGGTGTGTCCCGTGCGAGAGCCCGGACGCCGGAAGGTGCGCGCCGCCCGGCCGTGAGGAGTACCCGCCGGTCGGCGGTCGGTCACACCTTGCGGTACGTGTACGCCTCCTCGGCCGCGGCGACGACCGCCGCCAGGTCCGCTCCCGCGGAGGCAGTGACCACCGCGGCCACCGCGCCCTCGACGAAGGGCGCGTCGACGAGCCGGCTGCCCGGAGGCAGTTCGTCCTCTTCGGCCAGCATGGCCTTGACGGTGAGCACCGCGCTGCCGAGATCGACCAGGACCGCCACCCCGGCGCCCTGGTCCACGGAGTGCGCCGCGGCCGCGATCAGGTCGGAGCTGGTGCCCAGACCGCCGTCGGGGGTGCCTCCGGCCGGCGCGACGGGCGCGAGATCGCCGCCGCCGGCCAGCCCGGTGGCGAGCCGGGTGACCGCTTCTGCGACCGCCGCGCTGTGCGAGACCAGGACGATGCCGACCAGGCCGTCGCTCATGCGACCGCCTCCGCCGCGGTGTCCGCGAAGGCGGTGACCAGCAGTGCGGCCGAGGTCGCGCCCGGATCCTGGTGCCCGATGCTGCGCGGGCCGAGATAGCTCGCGCGCCCCTTGCGGGCCTGCAGTGGCACGGTCGCCTGGGCGCCCTCGTCCGCGGCGATCCGGGCGGCGGCCAGGCCGTCCGCGAGCCCGGCGCCGGCGTCGAGAGCGAAGGACAGGGCCTCCACCGCCGGGACGAGCGCGTCGAGCATCGTCTTGTCGCCCGGTACGGCCCCGCCGAGCTTCCCGACCGCCTCCACCCCCGTGCGCAGGGCGTCGCGGAACTCCTCGGGGGTGACCGTCGTGCCGTCGCCGAGCGCCTTGCCCGCTCTGCGCAGCAGCGTGCCGTACAACGGGCCCGCCGCCCCGCCCACCGTGCTGATGAGCTGCGAGCCCACGAGGATGAGCACCCCGCCCGGAGTCTGCGGCGGGTCCAGTTCCACGGCCGCGCGCGCCGCGGTGAAACCGCGCCGCATGTTGCTGCCGTGGTCGGCGTCGCCGATGGGGGAGTCGAGCTCGGTCAGCCGGTCCGCCTCGCGGTCGACGGACGCGGCCGCCGCCGTCAGCCAGCGGCGCACGAAGTCGGCGTCGACCACCGGGCCGGGGGCCGTGGATGCGTTCATGGGGTCCTCTCTACGGGCGTTCCATGGAGCCGCGGGCAGGGCTAGCAGCCCCAGCGCAGGGCCGGTGTGGAGACCGGGGCGTCCCACAGCCGCAGCAGCTCCTCGTCCACCTGGCACAGGGTCACCGAGCAGCCGGCCATGTCGAGGGACGTCACATAGTTGCCGACCAGGGTGCGGGCCACCGCCACGTTGCGCTCGGCCAGCGCCCGGTGCACCTCGGCGTTGAAGCCGTACAGCTCCAGCAGCGGTGTGCCGCCCATCCCGTTCACGAGGGCGATCACCGGTGCGTCGGGGCGCAGGTCCTCGACCACCGCGTCGACGACGACATCGGCGATCTCGCCCGACGTCATCATCCCGCGCCGCTCGCGGCCGGGCTCGCCGTGGATACCGACACCGAGCTCCAGCTCGCCGGCCGGCAGATCGAAGGTGGGACTGCCCTTGGCGGGGGTCGTGCACGCGCTGAGCGCCACCCCGAAGCTGCGCGAGGACTCGTTGACGCGCCGGGCGATCGCCTCCACCCGCTCCAGCGGCGCGCCCTCCTCGGCCGCGGCGCCGGCGAGCTTCTCGACGAAGAGCGTCGCGCCGGTGCCGCGCCGGCCGGCCGTGTACAGGCTGTCCAGGACGGCGACATCGTCGTTGACGAGAACCTTGGCGATCTGTACGCCCTCGTCCTCGGCGAGTTCGGCCGCCATGTCGAAGTTGAGTACGTCGCCCGTGTAGTTCTTGACGATGAACAGCACGCCCGCGCCGCTGTCCACGGCGGCCGCCGCGCGGACCATCTGGTCCGGCACGGGCGAGGTGAACACCTCGCCGGGGCAGGCCGCGTCGAGCATCCCCCGGCCGACGAATCCGCCGTGCAGCGGTTCGTGCCCGGAGCCGCCTCCGGAGACCAGACCGACCTTGCCCGCGACGGGCGCGTTCCGGCGCACGATCACCCGGTGGTCGACGTCGATGGTCAGCTCCGGGTGGGCGGCCGCCATGCCGCGCAGGGCGTCGGCGACCACGCTTTCGGCCACGTTGATGAGCATCTTCATGAGGTGCGGCCCTCCGCTTCAACAGCTGTCGTTGCGTCCACTGTGCACGCAGGCAGCCTACGGACCGGGCCTGGCGAAGGCACCCCGGCGGGGCGGGCGCGCCGTCACAACCCTCCGCCCGGCGGGACCGGGCGGAGGGTCACGATGTTTCCGCCGCCCCGGCTGTCGTTCACCGAGAAACCGGAGGATGCCCGGCCATTAGGCCGGGCTGGGGGATCCGGCTTCCCGCCTAGCGGGGCGGGGAAAGCCGACTCGCCGGTGGGAGGATCTGCGTTCAGGACGACATCGCCCGGCACGCCGGCGTCGCCAAGGGGCTGATCTACTACTACTTCGAGAACAAGCGCGGCTACTACCTCGCCATCGTGCGGGAGTCGGTCGAGGAGCTCGTGGTGCGCGCCTCCAGCAACGCCGAGCTGCCGCGCGCCGAACGCGTGCACCGCACCGTCGACGGCTATCTGCGCTACGCCCAGCAGAACCAGGCCGCGTACCGCACGATCGTGACCGGCGGCGTCGGCTTCGACGCGGAGGTGCACGCCGTCCGGGACGCGGTGCGCGAGGAGCTGCTCGCGGCGATCGCCGAAGGCGCGTACGGACACCGGGAGCTCCCGGTGGTCGCGCGGACGGCGCTGGTCGGATGGCTGTCGTGCGTCGAGGGCGTGACTCTGGACTGGCTCGGCCACCAAGGGCTGGAGCGCGACGTGGTGCGGTCCCTGCTGGTGCGGATGTTGCGGGACACCCTGCTGGCGATCCAGGACTTCGACCCGGCCTGCCCCGCGCCCGTCACGGACTGACTCCCGCTCACCGCAGGGCGTTACCCCTTCCGAATTACTGGAACGCGTTCTAGTCTGTGCGCCGTCGCCGCAGGGACCGGAGACCCGGAGACCTCAGGAGGGGCCGTGCACCTCGACTACACACCCGAACAGCAGCAACTGCGCGTGGAGCTGCGTTCGTACTTCGCCGGACTGGTGCCGGACAACGTCTACGCCCGCTACGCCGATCCCGCGGCACAGAAGAAGTTCTACCGGGACACCGTCCGCCGGCTCGGCGCGGACGGCTGGCTGGGCATCGGGTGGCCCGCGGAGTTCGGCGGCCGGGGGCTGTCGCCGATGGAGCAGTTCATCTTCTTCGACGAGGCGGCGCAGGCGGGTGTGCCGCTGCCGCTGATGGCGCTGAACACCGTCGGTCCGACCATCATGCAGTTCGGCACCGAGGAGCAGAAGGCGTACTTCCTGCCGAAGATCCTCGCCGGCGAGCTGGACTTCGCGATCGGCTACTCCGAGCCGGACGCGGGCACCGACCTCGCCGCGCTCAAGACCCGCGCGGTGCGCGAGGGCGACGAGGAGACCGGCCACTACACGGTCGACGGCCAGAAGATCTGGACCACCAACGGCGACACGGCCGACTGGGTCTGGCTCGCAACTCGTACCGTTCCTATTGAAGAAGGTGTGCCGCCGCACAAGGGCATCACGATGCTGCTGGTCCCCACCTCCGACCCCGGCTACTCGTGCACGATCATCAACACCCTCGCCTCGCACGACACCACCGCCAGCTACTACGAGAACATCCGGGTCCCGGTCAGCCGCCGGGTCGGCGCGGAGAACAAGGGCTGGCGGCTGATCACCAACCAGCTCAACCACGAACGCGTCACGCTCGCCGCCCACGGCACCATGGCGATCCGCGCCCTGCACGACGTGCAGCGCTGGGCCGCCGACACCAAGCTCGCCGACGGCAGCCGGGTCATCGACCTGGGCTGGGTACGGCGCCGGCTCGCGATGACGCACACCCGGCTCGACGCCATGAAGCTCCTCAACTGGCAGATGGTGGACGCCCTCCAGCAGGGCACGCTCACCCCGCAGGACGCCTCCGCGGTCAAGGTCTACGGATCGGAGGCCCGCCGCGACGCCTACGCCTGGCTGATGGAGGTCGCAGCCGCCGCGGGCCCGATGAAGGAGGGCTCCGCCGGCGCCGTCCTCCACGGCGAGCTGGAGCGCGGCTACCGCAGCGCGGTCATCTTCACCTTCGGCGGCGGCAACAACGAGATCCAGCGGGAGATCATTTCCTGGATCGGCCTGGGTATGCCGCGCGTGCGCCGTTAGCGTGGTGGGTGGGGAACACACACGCGGCGAGGAGTCGGCGATGCGCGACACGGACCCCGGGCTCTTCGGACCCGGTTCGGTCACCTGGCAGCTGCACGGCGACCCGATCATGTGGGTTGCGGGGGTGCGTGCCCTGTACCTGCAGGCGCTGCACCCCCGCGCCGTACAGGGCGTCATGCAGAACTCCGACTTCCGGAAGGACGCCTGGGGGCGCCTGCTGCGCACCGCCGACTTCGTCGGCACGATCACCTACGGGACCACGCTCCAGGCCGAGCGCGCGGGGGCCAGGGTGCGCGGCATCCACCGCCGGCTCGGCGCGACCGATCCGGCCACCGGCGAGCGGTTCGGCGTGGACGACCCCGAACTGCTGCTGTGGGTGCACTGCGCCGAGATCGACTCCTATCTGGCGGCCGCCCGCCGGTCGGGGCTGCCGCTCACCGGCGGCCAGGCCGACGCCTACGTCGACGAGCAGCGCACCGCGGCCCGCCTGATCGGCCTGGATCCCGGCACGGTCCCCGACAGCACCCTGGCGCTCGCCGACTACTTCGAGAAGGTCCGGCCGGAGCTGGCCGCGAGCAAGGACTCGGACGCGGTCTACGAGTTCCTGCAGGCACCGCCCGTGCCCTGGCCCCTGGTGCCCGCCAGGGCGGTGCTGTGGAGCCGGATCGCGGACCTGGCCTACGCGGCGCTGCCGCCCTTCGCCCAGCAGCTGTACGGCCGCCCGGCCCCGTCCGCCGCCGCCACCGGGCTGCGGCTTCGGCTGGCCGGCCGGGCGCTGCGCACCATCCCCTGCCAGCTGCGCTGGCAGCTGCCGCCGGGACATATCCTCAAGGCGGTGGGGCGGCTCGGGCCCGGAAGCCATCCGTCCGTGTACAAGCTGCGCGAAGGGGCGCGTTCCCTGCCGTAATGCGACGTGCCTCCCGGCGGTGGCTGCGGCCATACTGGACGCCGGGGGAGATACGCGGAACGACGGGGGCGGCGGCGGATGATGGCGGCTGTACACGATGGCAGTGGCACGCTGATTCAGAGCCGGTACCGGCTGAACGAGCTGATCGGCCGGGGCGGGATGGGCGAGGTCTGGCTGGCGCTGGACGAATCGCTCGGGCGGCGGGTCGCCGTCAAGTGCCTCAAGCCGCTGAGCCCGGCGGCGGACGCCGGTTTCACCCGCGTCCTGCAGGAACGCTTCCGGCGCGAGGCCCGGGTGGCGGCCTCGCTGCAGCACCGCGGGGTGACCGTGGTGCACGACTTCGGCGAACACGAAGGCGTGCTGTTCCTGGTGATGGAACTGCTCGACGGACGCAACCTGCTCCAGGTGCTGGACGACGCCAGGCGTCAGCCGCTGCCGGTCCCGGACCTCATGGACATCGCGGAACAGGTCGCGTCCGCACTGGCCTACACCCACGCGCAGGGCATCGTGCACCGGGATCTGAAACCGGCCAACATCATCCGGCTGAGCGACGGCGCGGTGAAGATCTGCGACTTCGGCATCGCCCGGCTGGGCCACGACATCGGCTTCACCTCCCGCCTCACCGGTACCGGCATCGCCATGGGGACGCCGCACTACATGTCGCCGGAGCAGATCGGCGCGGCCGAGGTCGACCAGCGCAGCGACCTGTACTCGTTCGGCTGCGTCCTGTACGAGCTCGCCACCGGAGCGCCGCCGTTCGACATGGACGACGCCTGGGCCGTGCTGGTCGCGCACCGCGACGCCGTGCCGGAGCCGCTCTGCGCGGGGCGGCCCGACCTGCCCCAGGAGCTGGAGCGGCTCATCCTGGACCTGCTCGCCAAGGCCCCGGACGACCGGCCGCAGAACGCGGCGGACGTCGGCGGGCGGCTGAAGGCGATGCGCGGCGCGGCGGAGCGACCGGTGGTCCCGGCGGCCCCGCTGCCGTCCTGGGCGCGCGAGCTGGCCTCCGACTCCGGCGCCCGCGCCACCCGCGCCTTCCACGCCACCGCCCCGCCGCGCCACGAACTCACCGGCGCCTGGTCCACCCGCACCCCCTCGGGAGCCGTCGCGCCCGCGCCGGAGCAGCTCGCGACGCTGGCCGCCCGCCACACGGAAGGCACCGGGCTGGGCCGCCTCGGTCGCTGGCAGGAGGCGTACGACCTGCACACCGCGGTCGCCGCCGAGCGGGACCGGGCGCTGGGCACCGAGCACCCCGACACCCTGACCAGCCGGTACGAGGCGGCTTCCTGCCTGGCCCGGCTGGGCAGGACCGAGGACGCGATGCGGCTGTACGACTATGTCGCCGGAGTGCGACAGCGGGTTCTCGGCCCCGACCACCCCGACACCCTCGCCGCCCGCCACGAGACGGCCTACGCGCTGGGCCGCCTCGGCCTGCACCTGGAGGCCCACCAGGGCTACTCCGCGGTGCTCGCCGCCCGGGAGCGCACCCTGGGCGCCGAGCACCCCGACACGCTGCGCTGCCGGCACAACCTCGCCTTCAACCTCGGCCGGCTGGGCCGGCTCGACGAGGCGTACGCGATGGCCGTCGAACTCGCCGCCGTCCGGACTCATGTGCTGGGCCCGGACCACCCCGAGACGCTGGTCACCCGGTACGAGGTCGGCTACGTGCTGGGCCAGCTCGGCCACTGGGCCGAGGCGCTGGAGGTCTACGGGGACGTGGCCGCCGCGCACGAGCGCACCCAGGGAGCGGGCCACCAGGACACCCTGGCCGCCCGCTACGAGATGGGGATATGCCTCGGGCGGCTGGGGCGCAGCGCCGAGGCGCTGGAGCTCTACCGCGACCTGGTCGCGGCCCGCACCCGCACGGCGGGCCCGTCCGACGCCGAGACGCTGCGCGCCCGGCACGCGCTGGGCGTCAACCTCGGCCGGCTCGGCCGCTGGGACCAGGCGCTGGCCGAGGCGGGGACCGTGGCGGAGATCCGCGAGCAGGCGTTGGGCGCGGACCATCCCGACACGCTGGTCAGCAAGCGTGAGGTCGCGGTGGGGCTCGGTTGGCTGGGCCGGTGGGAGACCGCGCTGGAGGTGTACCGCGAGGTCGCCGACGCCCGCACGCGGGTACTCGGCCCGGCCCATCCGGACACCCTCACCAGCCGCAACGACGAGGCGCACTGCCTGGAGCAGCTCGGCCGCTCGGCGGAGGCGCTCGCGCTCTACCGCAAGGTCGCGGCGCAGCAGGGCGGCCCGCAGCGGCTGTGAGCCTCCCCGAGGGCGGCCGCAGGTCTCCAGGTTAAGGCTGCGACTTTCCCAAAAATCTGACGTTGCGTCAGATAATCTCTTCCGTCTCCGCGCCTGCTGCGGCATCCTGCCCACCATGGAGACGGAGCTGAGCAAAAGGCTGGGTATCGAGCACGCCATCTTCGGCTTCACGCCGTTCCCCGCGGTGGCCGCGGCCATCAGCCGCGCCGGGGGCATGGGCGTGCTCGGTGCGGTGCGCTATTCGGACGCGGACGAACTCGCCCGCAGCCTGGACTGGATGGAGGAGAACACCGGCGGCCGGCCCTACGGCCTCGATGTCGTGATGCCGGCCAAGAAGGTCGAAGCCCCCGGAAAACAGACACTGAGTGAGGCGGACATCGAGGCGATGATCCCCGAAGGGCACCGCGAGTACGTCCGCCAGGTCCTCGCCAAGCACGGCGTGCCGGAGCTGCGACCGGACGACGTGTCGGGCTGGCGGATCACCGGCTGGATGGAGCAGGTCGCCCGCAACCAGCTCGACGTGGCCTTCGACTACCCGATCAAGCTGCTCGCCAACGCGCTGGGCTCGCCGCCCGCCGACGTCGTCGCCCGCGCCCACGAGCACGACATCCTCGTCGCCGCCCTCGCCGGCAGCGCCCGGCACGCCCGGCACCACAAGGACGCCGGTATCGACATCGTCGTCGCCCAGGGCTACGAGGCCGGCGGCCACACCGGCGAGATCGCCAGCATGGTGCTGGTCCCCGAGGTCGTCAGCGCCGTCGAGGGCATACCCGTGCTGGCCGCGGGCGGCATCGGCACCGGCGAACAGGTCGCCGCAGGACTGGCGCTGGGCGCCCAGGGCGTCTGGCTCGGCTCGGTGTGGCTCACCACCACCGAGGCGGAACTTCCCTCGCAGGTGCTCATCGACAAGCTGCTGGCGGCGGGCTCCGGCGACACCGTCCGGTCCCGCGCCCTGACCGGCAAGCCGGCCCGTCAGCTGCGCACCGAATGGACCGACGCCTGGGAGGACCCGGCCGGGCCCGGCACGCTGCCGATGCCGCTGCAGGGCCTGCTGGTCGCCGACGCGGTCTCCCGGATCCAGAAGTACGAGACCGAGCCGCTGCTCGGGACCCCGGTGGGCCAGATCGTCGGCCAGATGAACTCCGAACGCAGCGTCCAGGCGGTCTTCGACGATCTCACCCGCGGTTTCGAACGGGCCGTCGACCGTATCAACCGCATCGCCGGCCGAGCCTGAGGAGGCCCCCATGACGTCCACCGCACCCAACGGCTTCTGGGCACAGGCCGCCCAGGACCCCGACCGGCTGGTGCTGGTCGCCCCGGACGGCGACGAATGGAACGCCGGACGGCTCAGCGCCGCCTGCAACCAGCTCGTCCACGGACTGCGCGCGGCCGGACTCGAACCCGGTGACGCGTTCGCGGTCGTGCTGCCCAACAGCGTCGAGTTCTTCACCGCCTACCTCGCCGCGTTCCAGGCCGGGTTCTACCTGGTGCCGGTCAACCACCACTTCGTGGCACCGGAGATCGCCTGGATCCTCTCCGACTCCGGCGCCAAGGTCCTCATCGCCCACGAGCGGTTCGCGGCCGACGCGCTGGCCGCCGCCGACGAGGCGGAGTTCCCGGTGGACCGGCGGTTCTCGGTCGGCGAGGTGCCGGGGTTCCGGCCGTACGCCGACCTGACCAACGGACAGCCGGTCGGCGCGCCCGCGGACCGCACCAGCGGCTGGGTCATGAACTACACCTCGGGCACCACCGGACGCCCCCGCGGCATCCGCCGCCCGCTGTCCGGAAAGCTCCCCGAGGAGACGTACCTCGGCGGGTTCCTCGGCATCTTCGGCATCAAGCCGTTCGACGACAACGTCCATCTCGTCTGCTCGCCGCTGTACCACACCGCGGTCCTCCAATTCGCGGGCGCGGCACTGCACATCGGGCACCCCGTCGTCCTCATGGACAAGTGGTCGCCCGAGGAGATGCTCCGCGTCATCGACCGCTACCGCTGCACCCACACGCACATGGTGCCCACCCAGTTCCACCGCCTCCTGGCACTCCCGGAGCAGGTCAAGGAGCGCCATGACGTCTCCTCCATGCGGCACGCCATCCACGGCGCCGCGCCCTGCCCCGAGCACGTCAAGCGCGCCATGCTCGACTGGTGGGGCCCCTGCGTCGAGGAGTACTACGCCGCCAGCGAGGGCGGCGGCACCTTCGCACCCGCCGCCGACTGGCTCAAGCGGCCCGGCACGGTCGGCAAGGCGTGGCCGATCAGCGAGATCGCCATCTACGACGACGACGGCAACCCGCTGCCGGCGGGCGAGGTCGGCACCGTCTACATCAACATGAAGACCGGCGGCTTCAGTTACCACAAGGACGAGGGCAAGACGAAGAAGAACCGTATCGGCGACTTCTTCACCGTCGGCGACCTCGGGTACCTCGACGAGGACGGCTATCTGTACCTGCGCGACCGCAAGATCGACATGATCATCTCCGGCGGGGTCAACATCTACCCCGCCGAGATCGAGGCCGCGCTCCTCACCCACCCCGCCGTCGCGGACGCCGCGGCCTTCGGCATCCCGCACGAGAGCTGGGGCGAGGAGGTCAAGGCCGTCATCGAACCCGCCCCCGGCCACCGGGCGGGGCCCGAACTCGCCGACCACATCCTGGCCCACTGCGAGAAGCGGCTCGCCGGCTACAAGCGGCCCAGGACCGTCGACTTCATCACCGAGATGCCCCGCGACCCCAACGGCAAGCTCTACAAGCGGCGGCTGCGCGACCCGTACTGGGAGGGCCGCGACCGCGCGCTGTGACAGCGCGCCGTGACGGTCCGCCCGCCGGGGAACATCACATCTCCGGCGGCGGGCCCCAGCGGCCCGGATCCGGGCGGCCGTACGGCAGGCCCGCGCTCTCGCAGGCCCGGCGCAACTGATCGGTGTCCGGCAGGTCGAAGCTCTCCTTGCGGATGACCTGGCCGGTCGGCGACCAGACGAAGAGCGCCTCCTGGCCGTCCTCGTGGGTGTCGACGCCGATGCCGCCGATCGCCATGCGGGGGTGCTCCCACCGGGTACGGCCCGAACCGCCGCGCGAGGCGAGGCGGATGCCGTCCGGGCCGAGGGCCAGTCCCGGGCGGCGCAGGTCGTACAGGCCGCCGAGCAGCGCGCCGGCGGCCGCGGCCGCCGGCAGACCCCAGGCGAGCCAGCTCATGTCACCGCTGAGATGGCGCATCTTGAAGCCGGCGACGCCCACCACCACGATCATGAGCACGGCGCCCGCGATGTAGTACCACTTGCGGGTGGTCCAGGGCATGTCCAGCACGACGGGCTCGCCGGACGTCACGCCGGAAGCGGCCGGCCGGTCCTGGACGACGCCCGCCGCCAGGCCCGCGTAGGCCGCCGACTGGTAGGCGTCGTGTTCCGGGTCCCTGATCGGATAGCCGAACGCCCGCGCCCGTTCCCGCAGTTCGGTGCGGGAGATGCGCAGTGCGCTGAGCGGCGCGTTCAGCTGCTCGGTCCCGTCCTCGCCGCGCAGCCGCAACCATGGGTGGCCGTGCCGGGTGTTGATCTCCATCGCGCCGATGTCCGCGCGCCGGACGCGGATCTCCGTGCCGGCGCCCTCCCAGCGCAGATACTCCGAGGTGACGGCCAATGCGGCGTCCGGGGCGATCTGATGGGGCAGGAAACCCGGCCGCAGGTCGTAGGCGCGGCTGCGCGGACCGTCCTCGATCACCCGGTGGCCGCGCGACCGCAGCACCGCGAAGAGCTCCTCCGCCGGTATCCGGCCGGTGTGCGCCGTGCCCAGCAGCGCCAGGTCGTGGCCGTAGATCTGCAGCAGCGCCGCCGGCTCGCCACCGCCTCCGGTCCCGGTGGCGGCCAGCGGCTGCGCGATCAGCCCGGCGATGCGCTCGGCGGCCAGGTCGGTGGTGCCGAAGACCGGATCGAAGGCGGTGATCCGCTCGGGGGTGACGGTCCAGCGCGCTGGCCGGTTTCCGCTCAGCCGGACGACGGATCCAGCGGCCAGCACCAGCAGCGCTACACCGAGGGCGTTGAGCAGCGCGACGCGTCCGGGGACCGCCGTCGAGCCGTCGGTGACCGCCGCGACCAGCAGCGCGGTCAGCGCGCACGCCAGCGCCGCGATCCGGCGCCCGTACTGGCGGCCGCGCAGCCCCGGTTCGGCCCTCGACAGCTCCACCGGCCCCTCCTCGGGCGCCGGCAGCGGTCCCTCCGCCGCCACGGACAGCAGCGCCGCCTCCCGACGGGCGAAGACCGTCTCCCAGTGCGCCGCGGCGCCCGGCGCCGCGCCCTGCCGGTCCATGATCCGAACCGGGGCGCCGAGCCGCCGGGCCGTCAGATGGAACGGGAAGAGCGCCAGTCCCATCTCCTCCACGCCCCTCGAACACAGCTTGCCGACCTTCGTCGCCCCGTAGTCGGTCGGTGCCAGCACGTCGAGGCCCGGCACCAGGACCGTCAGCGGCCGCTCGCGGGAGAACTCATGGGTCACCGTCACCCGTCCGCCCCGCAACTGCTGCAGCCCGCTCGCGCTCAGCCGCCAGAACGTCAGCGGCCGCAGCCGCCGCCACCCGTCGGAGGCGCCCCACGCGAGGGCCGCCACGGCGAGCGGCACCGCCAGCCGCAGCAGCCGGTCGTCCGCCAGCAGGTAGGCGATGACCCCCGCGACCACGGCCGTGGACGGCGGCATCCACCAGGGCGCCGGGTCCGCCCGCAGCCGATTGCTCTCCAGGACGGCTCCGGCTCCGGGCCCGGCGACCGGCCCGGCGGACCGGGGCGACGACGCGTGCGACGGCTGCATAAGTGGCCTTCTCCCGAGACAGCGGTGGTCCAATATCCTTTCAGATGCCCGGAAGGACGACGTCCGAAGACAGCGCAGCGCGACCTTGGCGGTCAGCCGATCCGCGCGGCGATGGCGCGGGCGCACACCAGCGACTCGGTGCGGGTGGTGTCCACTTCGAGGTCGTAGACGACTCCCTCGTGCACGATCAGGGCCTGGGACCGTGCCATGCCCGCGACCCGGTCACCGCGGGCGGCCTCCCGCTCCTCGGCGACCCCGGCCTCGCACCGCACCCCGACCCACAGCACGTCCAGACCCGTCAGCGCGGTGCGCCACCTGTCCTGCGAGGCGGCGCCGCCGAGGAACACGTCGTCGACGACGATCCGGGCACCGGCGCGCGCCATGGCCGCGATGCCCTGCGCCCAGGCCACGTCGAGCAGGTGGAACGCGGCCCCGGTCGTCACCTCGCCGTCCGGGCCGAAGGCGATACCGGAATCCGAGGCCTGCATCGCGGCGGGCATCGCCGCGATCAGGGTGTCGACGCCGAAGGTCAGCCACGGTTGCGGAAGGACGGTTTGCAGACAGCGGGCGATCCCGCTCTTCCCCGCGCTCGATCCGCCGTTGAGAATGATCACCTGGGTGGGCATGCCGCCACCGTAGGCGTCGGGAGAGGAAGCGGCCAGTGGATACTGCGAGCGCCCGGGACGGCCGGACGATCCGCGTCATGACGTGGAATCTGTGGTGGCGGTTCGGGCCCTGGGAGGCGCGCAGGGACGCGATCGCGCACGTGCTGCGGGAGGAACGGCCCGACGTCCTGGGGCTGCAGGAGGTGTGGGGGAGCGGGACCGAGAACCTCGCCGGGTGGCTCGCCAAGGAGCTCGGCATGGAATGGGTCTGGTCCCGCTCACCGGTCCAGGACCGCTGGCACGGGCGCAACGGCGGTGACACCTCGGTCGACGTGGGAATCGCCGTCCTGAGCCGGTACCCGATCCTGGAGACGGCGGAGCGCCGGCTGCCGTCGGCCGGATTCCCCGACGACGGCAAGACCGTCCTGCACGCCCTGATCGACGCCCCGGGCGGCCCGCTGCCGTTCTTCACCACCCACCTCAACTCCGGCCCGGCGGAGTCCGCCGTGCGCTGCGCGCAGGTGCGGGAGGTGGCGGCCTTCGTGAACGAGCGGGCGACCGGGAGCTTCCCGCCGGTGGTGTCCGGCGACTTCAACGCCGAGCCGGACTTCGACGAGATGCGGCTGATCGGCGGCTACAAGACGGCGCCCGCGGCACCCGGGCTGGTACTGCTGGACGCGTGGCGCTTCGCCGACCCGTCGAAACCGCAGGGCACCTGGGACATCGCCCACCAGGATTCGGTCAACTTCGGCGAGCGGCCGAGCTGTATCGACTACCTCCTCGTCGGGCTGCCGGGCCCCGGTGACCGCGGCTGGGTCCGCAGCGCCCGCCGCGCCGCCGACGCTCCCGTCGACGGGGTGTGGCCCTCCGACCACGCCGCCGTCGTCGCCGAGCTGGCGACCGGGCCCGTCCTACCCGTCGCGCCAGTCGGCTGACAGCGCCCGCGCCGGATTGGTCACGAAGACCGACTCGGCCGCCTGCGCGCCCAGTTCACGTTCGATCCGCGGTCGCAGGGTGTGCAGCAGGTACGGCATACCGGGCCCGCCGCCGGTCGCGGCGCGCGCGTCGGCCGTCGTGGTGTCACCGCCGAGCAGGATCTGATCGGTGTGGCCGGCCTCCGCGAGTGCGAGCAGGCAGTCCAGCAGCCGCCAGTCCGTGGCGTGGTTGGCCCGCGAGGGCCCGTCGAAGGCGAGGAAGGCACCGGACGCGGCGAGTTCGCGGTGCGCGCGCAGGTCCGGCGAGCGGTTGAGGTGCCCGAGGATCACGCTCGACGGGGGCACCTCCAGCTTCCCGCAGAGCAGTTCGAGGACCTCGGTCGCCGCCGTCCCCAGCTCGTGGTGGACACCGATCGGCGCGCCGGTCGCGTGATGGGCCTGTGCCGCGGCCGTCATGACATGCCGGGCATGCGCGTCGAGGCCGTGGAAGCCGCCCGCGACCTTGATCATGCCCGCGCGGGCGGTACCGGGCGGGGCGTCGGGGTCGTCGCCCGGCCGCAGCCCCTGCGTCAGCTCCGACACGAAGAACTCGGCCGTCCGGCCCCTCAGCCGGTCCAGCGCCTTCGGCGCGTAGTGCGCGGCCTGGTGCAGTCCGGTCGCGGCCACCACATGGACCGACGAGGCCCGGGAGACCGCGGGGAGGTCGGCGGCGCGCCGCCCCAGGCCGAAGGGGGTCCACTGCGCCACGCTCCGGCCGCCCAGCTCGTGGAACGTCCGCAGCTCGGCCTCCGCGGCGCCGGGGGAGTCCAGCTCCTGTCCCGCGAGGGCCGGAACGCGGAAGAAGAGATGGTCGTGCGCGTCGGTGACGCCCAGCTGACCGGGCGGGATGTCGCCGAGGACCGTACGGATCGCCCTCACGCGCTCTTGTCCTCACCGAGCGCGGCCGTCACGACACGCAGCCCCGCCAGCGCCTTCGGCACGCCGATGTACGGCGCGAGATGGACCATCACCTCGACGATCTCCCGCGGCTCGATCCCGATCCGCAGGCTGTTGCGCACATGGTCGTCCAACTGCGGTTCCACACCGCCCAGCGCCGCGAGCGCGGCGAGGTTGGCGATCTGCCGGTCGCGCAGCGCCAGCCCCTCGCGCTGGTAGGTGCCGCCGAACAGGGCCGTCACGATCCAGTCCGGGAATCCGGGGGCGACCGCGTCCAAGCGGGAGAGGGTGGCCTCGATGGTCTCCGGGCCCGCCAGTTCGCCGAGCAGCTGGTAGCCGGCCTCGCGGTCGATGTTCGCCTGCTTCACCACTGCCGTCCCGTCTCGATGGTGTCCAGTTCCGGCGCCGACAGGTGCAACACCTCGTGGCGGTCGCCGGCCGCCGCGGGAGCGGTGTGCTCCCAGAGCGTGAAGTGCAGCAGCTCCCAGTGCCGGGGATCGACGGCGAGCGCCGCCGAGTGCACGCCGGGCGTGGCGGCGTACTCGCGGACGGCGCCGGCGGCGCGGTCGATGACGGCGGCCGGATCCTCGCCGGGAGGGATCGGCTGGGCGCGGCGGGTGGCCGCGCGGGGGACCCGGCCCGCCGCGGGTCCGTGCTCGAAGGCCAGCCCCGTCCAGTGCTCGACTTCGGGGCGGCCGAAGTCGTCGATGATTCCCTGGAATCCCGGCCCCCAGAGGAAGCTGTTCATGCCCCGCGGGGTGTTCCACAGATAGAACGGCGCGTACTGGTTGACGGGCGAGCTGTCGGTACCCCGCTCGCGGATGAGGAACGCCTTGAGTCCGAGACCGGGGAAGTCGTCGAGCAGATGGCCCCGGGACTCGACCCGATGGCGAATGATCTTCATGTCGTAGTCGGCGGGCAGCGTGATCCGGTACTGCATGGCGTGCATCGGGCTGAACTCCCTACGGCTTGGCGGCGTTCACGGCTCAGTGGCGTTACCGCTCGTCGGCGGTTACGGCTCGGCGGTGGTCGAGCGGGCGGCGAGCAGTGCGACCGCACCGCGCACCGCCTGGTGGAACGGCTCCTGCGACCCCTCGGCGCGGGCGAGCACATAGCCGCCCTGGACGACGGCGGTGATCGTGGCGGCGGTGTCCCGTGGATCGAGGGTGGCGTCGAACTCGCCCGCCGCCAGCCCCTCGGCGATGATCTCGGCGAGCCGGCCGCGCAGCCAGGCGAAGGTCTCCTGGACCGGGCGGCGCAGCTCCGGGCTGTCGATCACGTCCGGATCCATGGCCATCCGGCCGACCCGGCAGCCGCGCAGCGCGTCGCGCTCGCGCAGCAGATAGGCCGAGACCCGCTCCAGGGCGGTGCCACCGGACATCTGGGCGTCGGCCTGGGTCATCAACTGCTCCGCGCTGCGCCGCATCGCGGTGAGCGCGAGCTCGGGCTTGCCGGAGAAGTGGTGGTACATGCTGCCCTGGCCGGCGCCCGCGTGCTGCTGGATCGCCCTGGGGCTGGTGCCGGTGTAGCCGCGTTCCCAGAGAAGTTCCTGAGTGCTCTCGATCAACCGTTCCGCGGTCTCCATGAGCTGAGTGTACATACTAGTAGGTACAGAATCCATCGCCGAAGCGGCGTACCGGCGCGCGCCGCCTCAGGGGAGGGTCGTTTCAGTCGCGCCGGAAGCCGTAGGCGCGCTCCACGCGGGCCACTTCGACGCTGTAGGAGGCGTACCACCGCTCCCGGCCCATCCGTTGCACCTCCAGGTGCTCCGGATCCTGCTTCCAGGCCGCTATGGACTGCGCGTCCGCGTAATAGACCACCAGCAGATCGCGGCCATCGGGACCGCTCTCCGACTCGCGGCCCAGATAGCCGGGCCACTTGGCGGAGAGCACTCCCATGCGGCGGTTCGCGTCCGCATACCCCTCCGGGTCCTCACCGCTCGGCAGCGTCGTGATGATGACGGCGTAGTACGGCGGTGCGGGACGTTGGAAGGAGGTGGACTCGGCGGACATGCGCGCACTCCGATCGGCGGGGGATCCTGACCGCCGATCGTAGGTGCCGCCACTGACAACGGGCCGGGTGACCGTTCCGGACTACTGCTTGGCCTCCGCCGCGCCGGTGGCCACCGAACGGGCCCAGCGGTAGTCGGCCTTGCCGCTGGGGGAGCGCTGGATGCGGTCCATGACGACGAGGCTGCGCGGGATCTTGTAGCCGGCCAGCCGGGTCCTGCAGTGCGCCTGGATGTCGTCGAGGGTCAGCGGGTCCGCTCCGTCGCGCGGCTGGACGACGGCGGCGACGTGATTGCCCCACTTCTCGTCTGGCACTCCGGCGACCAGCGCGTCATAGACGTCGGGATGCGCCTTCAGGGCCTCCTCGACTTCCTCCGGATAGACCTTCTCGCCGCCGGTGTTGATGCACTGCGAGCCGCGCCCGAGGACGGTGACGACGCCGTCCTCGTCGACCGTCGCCATGTCCCCGAGCAGCACCCACCGCTCGCCGTCCCGCTGGAAGAACGTCTCCGCGGTCTTCTTCGGGTCGTTGTAGTAGCCGAGCGGTACGTGGCCGCGCAGCGCGATACGTCCCGGTTCGCCGACCGCGACCGGCTCCAGCGTGGCCAGGTCGACCACCGCGATATGGGAGTTGACCCGCAGCCGGAAACCGTTGGCCGGCCCGGAGTCGTCGGTGGCCGTGCCGTTGAAGCCGGACTCCGAGGAGCCGAAGTTGTTGAGGATCATGACGGTCGGGACCAGCGCCTGGAACTGGGCGCGGACGGTCTCCGACATGATCGCGCCCGAGCTGGAGATGGTGAACAGCGAGGAGCAGTCGGTGCCGGCCAGCGGCCCGGCCAGTGCGTCCGCCAGCGGCCGCAGCATCGCGTCGCCGACCAGCGAGACGCTGCTGACCTTCTCCTTCTCGATGGTGCGCAGCACCTCGTCCGGCACGTACTTGCGGTGGATGACGACCTTCTGGCCGAAGTTGAAGCCGATGAACGCGGTGAGGGTGGACGTGCCGTGCATCAGCGGCGGCGTCGGGAAGAAGACCAGCCCCTCGCCGCCCGCGGCGACCCGCTCCGCCAGCTCCTCGGGCCGCTTGACCGGCTCGCCGGTGGGGGCGCCGCCGCCCATGCCGGAGAAGAAGAGGTCCTCCTGGCGCCACATGACGCCCTTGGGCATACCGGTGGTGCCGCCGGTGTAGATGATGAACTGGTCGTCCGCGGAGCGCGGCGGGAAGCCGCGGTCCGGCGACCCGGCCGCCTCGGCGTCGGCGAAGGACACCGGGGCGATGGCCGGTTCCGGGGCGTCCGCCGCCGGTGTGCCCACCCGGACGAGGTGCCGCAGCTTCTCGGTGTGCGGCAGCGCCGCGGCCACTCTCCCGGTGAACTCGGCGTCGAACACCAGCGCCGCCAGATCCGCGTCCCGGTAGAGGTAGACCAGCTCCTCCTCCACGTACCGGTAGTTGACGTTCACCGGCACGGCGCGCGCCTTGATGCAGGCCAGCGCCGTCTGCAGGTACTCGATGCCGTTGTAGAGATGCAGTCCGACATGGTCGCCGGGGGCGATCCCGCTGTCGATCAGGTGGTGGGCGATCCGGTTCGCGGCCGTGTCGAGCCGGGCGTACGTCAGCCGGCGCTCGGCGCCCGTGCCGGGGTGGTCGATGTAGACGAGTGCCTCCCGGTCCGGGACCACGTCCACGACCGACTCGAAGAGGTCGGCAAGGTTGTACTCCACGGCTCCTCCAGCCTCGATGCTGCGAAGGTCTCGGCGGTCATTAGAACCCTCCTGGAGCGAGGTGGGAAGGGTTCCCGGGCGGGAAATCTGACTGGTAGTCAGAAAACTATTGAACTCGACCTGCGCCTACTGCAACCTGTTCTAGGTCCGCGACGGAAGATTGCGACCTTGGAGGCCGGCCATGGGCGGTACGGAACATCTCACGGTGGAACGCGTCGGCGCGACGCTCGTACTGACCCTGAACCGGCCGGAGGCCAAGAACGCCCTCTCGCTGCCGATGCTGGTCGGCCTGTACGACGGCTGGCTGGCGGCCGACGCCGACGACGCGATCCGCTCCATCGTCGTCACCGGGGCCGGCGGCACCTTCTGCGCCGGCATGGACCTCAAGGCGCTCGCCTCCGACGACGGAGCGATGGCCGGACAGCAGTACCGCGACCGGATGAAGGCCGACCCCGACCTGCACTGGAAGGCGATGCTCCGGCACCACCGGCCGCGCAAACCCGTGATCGCCGCCGTGGAGGGGTACTGCGTGGCCGGCGGCACCGAGATCCTGCAGGGCACCGACATCCGCGTCGCCGGGGAGAGCGCCACCCTCGGGCTCTTCGAGGTCCGGCGCGCGCTCTTCCCGATCGGCGGATCCACCGTGCGGCTGCCCCGTCAGATCCCCCGCACCCACGCCCTGGAGATGCTGCTCACCGGCCGTCCCTACTCCGCCGCGGAGGCGAAGGAGATCGGACTGATCGGCCATGTCGTGCCCGACGGCACGGCGCTGAAGCGGGCCCTGGAGATCGCGGAACAGATCAACGCCAACGGGCCGCTCGCCGTCGAGGCGGTGAAGGCGTCCGTCTACGACACCGCCGAGATGACCGAGACGGAGGGGCTCAAGCACGAACTGGAGCGGGGCTGGCCGATCTTCGCCACCGCCGACGCGAAGGAAGGTCCCCGGGCCTTCGCCGAGAAGCGTCCGCCCGTCTATCGGCGCCAGTGACCGCCGCGCCCTGCACGCGGCCCGTCCGGCGCGGCCGCAGGTCGCGCACCGCGCAACGAATGGAGACCCGCCCATGACTTCCGCCCCCGCACCGGAGGTGCTCAGCGCACCACTGGTCGTCGAGTTCCCGTTCACCCGCTCGCTCGGCCCCGTCCAGAGCGCGTTCCTCACCGGGCTGCGCGAGCGGACCGTGCTGGGCGTGCGCACCGGCAACGACCGGGTGCTCGTACCGCCCGTCGAATACGACCCCGTCACCTCGGCGGAGCTGCGGGAACTCGTCGAGGTCGGCGCCGCCGGCACCGTCACCACCTGGGCCTGGAACCCCGACCCCGGGCGCAACCAGCCGCTTGCCACCCCCTTCGCCTGGGTCCTGGTCCGCCTCGACGGGGCCGACACCGCGATGCTGCACGCACTGGACGTGACCGGCCCCGACGCCGTCAGCACCGGTATGCGGGTACGGATCCGCTGGGCCGCCGAGCGGGTCGGCGCGATCACCGACATCGCCTGCTTCGAACCGGACCACGGGCCCGGGTCGGCAGAGGGTGCGGCCACCGCGCACACCGGCGAGTTCGCCGACCCGGTGACCGGCATCGTCGCCCCCGCCCGCCTCGACTACGTCTACAGCCCCGGCCGGGCCCAGACCCGCTACCTCGCCGCGCTCGCCGACCGCAAGATGATCGGCGAACGCTGCCCGTCCTGCCGCAAGGTCTACATCCCGCCCCGGGGCGCCTGCCCCACCTGCGGTGTCGCCACCGAGGAACAGGTGGAAGTGGGCCCAGGCGGCACCATCACCACCTTCTGCATCGTCAACATCAAGGCCCGCGGCCTCGACATCGACGTGCCGTACGTCTACGCGCACATCGCCCTCGACGGCGCGGACCTCGCCCTGCACGGGCGGATCGGCGGCCTCCCCTACGACCAGGTGCGGATGGGCATGCGCGTCGAACCCGTGTGGAGCGACGAGGGCGGCTTCCCCGATCACTACCGGCCGACCGGAGAGCCCGACGCCGACTACGACACGTACAAGGAGATGGTCTAGATGCGGGACGTCGCGATCGTGGCGTTCGCCCAGAGCCGGCACGCCCGCAGCACGGCCGAGGTCTCCGAGGTCGAACTGCTCATGCCCGTGCTCCACGAGGCGCTCGGCCAGGTCGATCTCAAGGCCAGCGACATCGGCTTCACCTGCTCCGGGTCGTCGGACTACCTCGCCGGCCGGGCCTTCTCCTTCACGATGGCCCTGGACGGGGTCGGCGCCTGGCCGCCGATCTCCGAATCGCATGTCGAGATGGACGGCGCCTGGGCGCTCTACGAGGCCTGGGTGAAGATCCTCACCGGTGAGGCCGACACCGCGCTGGTGTACTCCTACGGCAAGTCCTCGCCCGGCGACGTCCGCGAGGTGCTGACCCGCCAGCTCGACCCGTACTACGTCGCGCCGCTCTGGCCCGACCCGGTCGCGCTCGCCGCGCTTCAGGCGCGGGCCCTCATCGACGCGGGGCACACCAGCGAACCCGAACTCGCCGGTGTCGCCGCCCGCAGCCGCGCCTCCGCGCTGGACAACCCGTACGCGCAGCTCACCTCGGTCCGCGACGGCGAGCAGTACGTCGTCGAGCCGCTGCGCCGCCAGGACTGCCCGCCGGTCGGCGACGGCGCCGCCGCGATCGTGCTGGCCGCCGGGGACACCGCCCGCCGGCTCTGCGGCCGGCCCGCGTGGATCCGCGGCCTCGACCACCGGATCGAGGCCCACAGCCTCGGCGTCCGCGACCTCACCGACTCGCCGTCCACCCGGCTCGCGGCCGAACGGGCCGGGCTCTTCGACGCGCCGGTCGACACCGCGGAACTGCACGCGCCGTTCACCTCCCAGGAGGTCGTGCTGCGCAGGGCGCTGCGGCTGGGCGACGAGGTGAACGTCAACCCGTCCGGCGGTCCGCTCGCCGCCAACCCCATCATGGCCGCCGGCCTGATCCGGCTGGGCGAGGCGGCCGCCCGGATCCACCGCGGCGAGTCCGACCGCGCCGTGGCCCACGCGACCTCCGGTCCCTGCCTGCAGCAGAACCTGGTCGCCGTCCTGGAAGGGGATGTGAAATGAGCAAGGCACCCGTGGCCGTCGTCGGCATCGGCCAGACCAAGCACGTCGCGGCCCGGCACGACGTGTCGATCGCGGGGCTGCTGCGCGAGGCGGCCCTGCGGGCGCTCGCCGACGCCGAACTCACCTTCGCCGACATCGACGCGGTCGTCATCGGCAAGGCCCCGGACTTCTTCGAGGGCGTGATGATGCCGGAGCTGTACCTCGCGGACGCACTCGGCGCGGTCGGCAAACCGATGCTGCGGGTGCACACCGCGGGATCGGTCGGCGGCTCGACCGCGCTGGTCGCCTCGAACCTGGTCGCGGCCCGCGTCCACCGCACCGTACTGACCGTCGCGTTCGAGAAGCAGTCCGAGTCCAACGCCATGTGGGGGCTCTCGCTGCCGATCCCGTTCCAACAGCCGCTGCTCGCCGGCGCCGGCGGCTTCTTCGCCCCGCATGTGCGCGCCTACATGCGCCGCACCGGGGCGCCCGACCACATCGGCTCCCTCGTCGCCTACAAGGACCGCCGCAACGCCCTGAAGAACCCCTACGCCCACCTGCACGAGAAGGACATCACGCTGGATAAGGTGCGGGCCGCCCCCATGCTGTGGGACCCGATCCGCTACTCCGAGACCTGCCCGTCCTCCGACGGCGCGGTGGCGATGGTGCTCACCGACACCGAGGGCGCGGCCCGGACGCCGCGACCGCCCGCCTGGCTGCACGGCGGCGCGATGCGCAGCGAGCCGACGATGTTCGCGGGCAAGGACTACGTCAGCCCGCAGGCCGGCAAGGACTGCGCCGCCGATGTGTACCGGCAGGCCGGGATCACCGATCCGCGCCGGGAGATCGACGCCGTCGAGATGTACGTGCCGTTCTCCTGGTACGAGCCGATGTGGCTGGAGAACCTCGGCTTCGCCGCCGAGGGGGAGGGCTGGAAGCTCACCGAGGCGGGCGTCACCGAACTCGACGGCGAGCTGCCCGTCAACCCGTCGGGCGGCGTGCTCTCCACCAATCCCATCGGCGCCTCCGGCATGATCCGGTTCGCCGAGGCGGCCCTGCAGGTGCGCGGCCAGGCCGGCGAACACCAGGTGGAGGGGGCCCGCCGCGCACTGGGCCACGCGTACGGCGGCGGCGCCCAGTTCTTCTCGATGTGGCTCGTCGGCGCGGACCGGCCCACCACCTGATCGGGGGGTGTATCCGGGCAGCTTGGCCCATTGCCTGTCGGGCAATGGGCCCGGTGGCTAGGCTGGGTCGCGGATGACGACGTGGGAGGAGAGCGGACGTGGCCGAGAGCACCATCGGACAGCCGTTGACCAACGGCAAGAAGCCGCAGCTGGATCTTGCGAGCGCGGATTGGCAGTCCAGCAGTCAGGGCACGGGCGACGTCCAGATCGCCTTCATCGAGGGCTACATCGCGATGCGGGACGGGCGGAGCCCGGACGGGCCGTCGCTGATCTTCACGCCGGCCGAATGGCGCGCCTTCGTACTCGGCGCGCGTGACGGCGAGTTCGACCTCACCTGAGGCGTTTCGCCGCGGAAGCCCGCCACCGGCCGCGGGGGGGGGGGGGGGGGGGGGGGGGGGGGGGGGGGGGGGGGGGGGGGGGGGGGGGGGGGGGGGGGGGGGGGGGGGGGGGGGGGGGGGGGGGGGGG